>CAVXUP010000005.1:0-373580 GCA_963765005.1 uncultured Bacteroidales bacterium | reverse complement strand
TTGTTGGTGTTGAAGGCGTCGAACCGCATTATGTGATCGTCGTCGAACGGGAAGGCAATCTCGACACCATGCAGGTACAGGTGGAGGTCAGTGAGGGACTGTTCTCCGATGAGATTCGGGTGCTGGAAAATTTGAGTCAATATATTCAGAAAGAGATCAAGGATCTGCTCGGGGTCACCTGCAAGGTGAAACTCGTTGAGCCGAGGACCATAGCGCGCAGTGAGGGCAAGGCGCAGCGGGTTATCGACAAGCGTAAAATTTCTAGGAGGGAGGGAGTCATGCTGGTAGAACAAATTGCTGTATTCTTGGAGAATAAATCGGGACGACTGGCCGAGATCACCGCCATTCTTGCAGAAAATTCCATCAATATTCGCGCCCTTTCGGTGGCGGATACCGCTGATTCGTCCCTATATCTGTGTTACCAAGATCAAAGGCAGAGATAGCGATATTTTAGTTACTCCATCTGGGAAGTACTTAATTGTAGAGAATTTTGTTGCTTATTTTGAATGGATATCAGAAGTTGATCAGATACAGATTATTCAGGAGGAAAATGATTTAATTATTATGAAACTGCTAGTTAATGAAACCTTTAATGATTTTACTTTTAGAAAAATAAGGGATTATTGGCAATCACTAATGGGAAAAGATGTTCGATTATTCATAGAAATCGTTAAAAGTATTGAACTAACAGCAACAGGGAAAAGGCGCACTTTAATTCGAAGTCCAAAAGTGCAACTCCATGATTGATAAATATTATATTATATCTATTATTAAGGGTTTAATTACTTTTTCTCCCGGCTAAAAGTTTCCTAAAAGAGAAAAAAGAATAAATCGAAGCATAGTAATTCAAATGCTTTGTTCTGTTATACTTTTTGGTTAAAGCTGTTATTGTTTTGTAAGGAACAAAAGTTAAGTATCGATTTTAGTAAGATCGGTGAAGTTGGATCAGGAGGATCATTAGGAATAGCATTTTGTGCTCTAATGACAGGAACAAAAGAGTATTCTCTGTTTGAATATGATTCTAATTTTGATATTGATGAAAACTTTCATCTACTTGAAGAGATTACCTGCCTCTTAAATCGCAACGCCATATAGGAGAGCATTTTAATCAAATAAACTTAAAAACGGTTGCAATTGTCGATCCGGGTTCTCTCATAAATGAGGGTCAAAATTATGACAAGATTGCTAGTCGTATAAAAACAGATATAAGTAATGGTTTTCAGAATTCTAGTTGCATAAGAATTGTTAGAAAGTGGGAGGAGACTGAAGGTACAAAATTAAGTTTTGTCTTTTCCCGGGCCGTATTAGAACATGTACAAGATCCAGGTAGAATATATGCCGCCTTATATAGACAACTTGCTGTTGAAGGATTTATGTTGCACGATATTGAGTTTCATTCACATGATGTGACTAAAAAGCTGGATGGGCATTTTTATTCCATTGGTCATTTGGAAGATAATATTTGGACGCAGACCATATTTTCTAAACCGATGGAATTTGAAGCAGCACATTGAAATAATTACTTCGAAAGGCTTCAGGTTATTGAATGTTCAGGAATCAATTGTATTTTCAAATGTAAAAATTGCTCCATTTGTTACTCGGAGCAACAGTCCTTGCTGTTAAGAACCTGCGCAATTAATTGTTATTAAAAAAAAGCACACAATTGATGACGGTTGTCTTAGTTTGTAGTGGAACTAAGGGTATACTAAGTCCTACGATCAAGGAGCAAATTGAAGCTTTAAAAGAACTTGGGGAGATCGAATTTAAGATTTTTCAAATTCAAAAGAGGTGGTTATATTGGTTACTTAATGCATTTTAATAAACTAGTTAAGTTTATTCATGCTAATAATCCAGATTTAATCCATGCTCACTATGGGTTTTCAGGTTTATTAGCCAATTTGCAAAGACGAATCCCTGTTGTGACTACATTTCACGGATCTGATATAAATATACCTGGCAATCTGAAGTGGTCTAAGTTGGCACACTTTCTTTCTAAAGCTTCGATTTTTGTTGAAACAGGAATGAAACTCAAACTAATGAATCATCGGAATAGTTATGTTATACCATGTGGTGTTGACACTTCTTTGTTTAAAGAAATTAATCAAAATAAATCCAGAACGTTGCTGAATTTGTCTAACAACTTTGTTCATATCCTTTTTTCATCTGACTTCGATAACCCAATAAAGAATTATCCCTTGGCTAAAGCAGCATGCGATCTGATTGAAAAGCAAAATGGATTATACATTAATTTGATTGAATTAAAGGGCTTAGGGCGAGAGGAAGTAAACCTATATTTAAATGCCTCAGATTGCGCACTTCTTATATCATCATCAGAGGGCTCTCCTCAGTTTATAAAAGAAGCAATGGCTAGCAATTGTCCTATTATTTCAACAAATGTTGGTGATACTTCTTGGGTAATTGGAGACACCGAAGGTTGTTTTCTGTCCAGTCCTAATGTGAAAGACTTAACTAGAAATATTCTAAATGCAATTTACTTTTGAAAGCATATAGGAAGAACTAAAGGAAGTGAAAGAATTTCCACTCTTGGCTTGGATAGGGCCAGTATAGCAAGGAAAATATTAAATGTGTATAATTTTGTTCTTGAATAGGTTCAATCAGAAATAAGAATTAAAGAAGAGTATTGAGATAACAGTTTACTTTAGGAATTTTGAATTATTTAGCATAATGGCTTTTATGTAAAATGTGAATTTATTTATTGATTATAAATAAGTTAATTTAGAGGATTAGTCACTTGCCATCTGTATTTATACTATTAATAAAATAGTTAAAGTCAAGTGATAGGTTTGTTAGAATAGTGCATACCATCAGGGAACTTACCTAAACTAGGACATGTGGTTGTAATTATTGATTATGGAATGGGTAATCTTAGCTCAGTTAAGAGGAAACTTTCACGATTGGGTACGGATGCATTAATCTCGGATAATCCTTCAGATATAACAAAAGCCGACAAGCTTATTTTACCCGGAGTCGGTCATTTCAGAAAAGCAGTTGAAAACCTTAAGCATATGAATCTCTCTGAGCCTTTGCACGAGTCGGTGCTCGTAATGAAGAGACCGATACTGGGTATATGTCTCGGGATGCAACTTATGGCCCGTCACAGCGAGGAGGGCGATACTGAGGGTCTGGGATGGTTCGATGCAGATGTGGTGAAATTCGATAGTGACACATTGACTGACCCTAAAATCCCTCATACAGGATGGAACCAGATTATCAGTTCAAGAACCCGTCATCCTGATGAATGAACATACCTGACCAGTCAGAATTCTACTTTGTGCACTCCTACCATATAAAATGCAATGACACCCGGAGGATATTCTGAATGAAACGGGACTATGAGTACCGCTTTACTCTGCAGTGCAAAAAGAGAATATCTTCGGTGTTCAGTATCATCCGGAAAAGAGCCACGACATTGGCGAGGTATTGTTGAGGAATTTTCTAAGCATTTAAAATCCGATAAATGTTTCGTCCAAGAATAATACCTGTATTGCTACTGAAAGGTCAGGGTCTTGTAAAATCAGTGAAGTTCAAAGATCACAGGTATATCGGTGATCCGATCAATGCCGTCAAGATTTTAACGATCTTAAGGCTGATGAACTTGTTTTTCTTGATATACTTGCAAGCAGGGAAAAGAGAACAATCTCGCTGGAATTTGTAAAAAATGTTGGCGAGGAAGCTAATATGCCCTTTGCTGCAGGAGGAGGAATTACAACACTTGAGCAATCAAAGCGATAATTGCAGCAGGTGCGGAAAAGGTAGTGATAAATACTAAGGCAGTCCTGGACCCTGACTTTATCGGGCTGCATCCGAGACTTTTGGCTCTTCGACAATTGTTGTTTGCATCGATGTGAAGAAAAAATTGCGGTAAGGAACAAACCTGGATATCTGAGTGGAAGCAAACCAACAGGATCCGGACCCGTAGAGTTTGCGCAGTGATTGAGGAAGGGAGCCGGAGAGATAATAATTCAATCTATAGAACGCGATGGTACTATGGGGGGCTATGATATCCAGCTTATAAGAAAGATATCTGAGGCAGTAAGATCCCGGTCGTAGCATTGGGAGGAGCTGGAAACATCGCCCACTATGAAGCAGGCCTACCAGGAGGTTATGCCAATGGTCTGGCGGCAGGAAGCATGTTTGTTTATCATGGAGCGAGAAGAGGGATTCTGATAATTATCCTGAAACGATAAGAGATTGAGAGATAATAAGATGAAGATTACTGTGCGAATTAGGTTACCGGTACATTACATTAAATCAAAAACTCGTATTAAGGTACTTACAAGATAAAGGCATGAGTTGTTTTTGTTGTCCAGACAAGGAGGTCCTGGCAAGTTTGATTGTCAGAAAAGGCTACGGTTGTCAGCTCATACGAGCCGGGGCCGGGGTAAAAAAAATCAACTGGTCGGGGAAACTATTCTATATAATATTTTACGCAGACTACATTATTTACAAGGTTGCAAAAAGGTTCAAGCCAGACCTTTTTCTGATTGCTTCAACTTATGCTGCGCATGTTTCAAGATTATCGGGTAAGCCCCATATTGCTCTTGATGATACGGAACATGCAAAATTTGAGTTGTTAATGTATCCTCCATTTACAGATGTGATCCTCAACCTTCGGTATCTGGAAAAAGTTTTCAGGCAAGCAGATCTTCTTTGAGAGCTATATGGAATTGTTTTACCTGAATCCTGCTTATTTCACGCCTGATATTTCTATTGTAAATTCTTACGGGATATCGCCTGATGAGAGATTTTTTGTCCTCCGGTTTGTTTCCTGGAATGCGAGTCATGATATTGGTCAGAAAGGATTGTCAATAGAATCGAAGATTAAGCTTGTAAAGACTTTAGAGAAATACGGAAAGGTTGTAGTTTCATCTGAAGGGGCACTGCCTGATACTTTGAAAGCAAATCAACTTTTAATAAAACCCGAACATCTGCACCATCTTCTCGCTTTTGCGACCCTTTCTGTATGTGAGGGATCTACAACGGCTTCAGAATGCTCTGTGTTAGGCACTCCAAATATTTATGTTAATTCCCTTGTTGTCAGTAACTGTAAAGAGCAGGAGGAGAAATATGGCTTATGCTATCATCTTACAGCTGAAGAAGAGGAAGTAATTGAAAAAGCAGTCGAATTGATAAATAAACCTGGCCTTCTGAAGGAGTTTCAGGCACGACGACTGAAAATGCTGAATGATAAAATCGATGGAACGGCATTCCTGGTCTGGTTCGTTGAAAACTATCCCCGTAGTGAGAAAATAATGAAGGAAAACCCCGGCCATCAATACAATTTTAAATAGGACATGGATATAAAACCATTTCAATATAAAGCATCTAAAGTTTGTACCAGATGTATAATCGATGATACTGTTCATGGCATTACTTTCGATGAGCAGGGAGTTTGTCCATTCTGCAGAATCCATGATGCTATTGAAAAGAAGTATTCTCTGAATGAGGAATCAGAGGTCCGGTTTAATGAGTTGGTAAAAAAGATAAAAAAAGCCGGACAGGGGAAAAAAATGATTGCATAGTAGGGGTAAGCGGGGGGAGAGACAGTACTTATACTCTTTACAACGCTGTAAAGCTAGGGCTCCGGCCTTTGGTGGTGCATTTCGATAATGGATGGAATTCGGAGATAGCAGTACAGAATATAAAGAATGCAACAAAAGCACTTGGGGTCGACCTTTATACTCATGTTGCCGACTGGGAAGAATTTAAAGATCTTCAGAGAGCGTTCCTGAAGGCTTCTGTTTCAGATGCTGAAGTCCCTACCGACTGGGTTATTTTCTCTGTATTATTTAAGATAGCCGCAAAGGAAAAAATAAAATATATAATTCATGGCCATTCATTCCGTACAGAAGGTACTACACCGCTGACATGGACATATATGGACGGAAGGTATGTGAAATTTGTTCACAGGATGTTCGGATCGGGACAGGCTAAGAGCTTTCCGGTAATGGGTTTATTTGAATATTTGTATTATACCTTAATAAGGGGGATCCACCAGGAACGGATATTGTATTATATCCAGTACGATGAGAAGAAAGTTATGGATTTAGTGTCAAATGAGCTGAACTGGAAAGACTATGGCGGAAAGCATCATGAGTCGAAATATACGGCTTTCTTTCAGGGGTATATCCTTACAAGAAAATTCAACATCGACAAAAGAAAACTGCATTACTCTGCCCTGATCCGTTCAGGTCAGCTCACCAGGGAAGAAGCTCTTGAAAAAGTAAAGACAGATCCATATGCGGGAGGTGAGGATCTTCTCGAATATTGCCTTAAGAAACTTGACTTTACACATGAGGAATTTGAGAAGTTAATGAACGAGCCGCCTAAAACTTTTTTGGATTACAAATCGTACTACTCCTTTGTCAAGCTGATGAAGAGACCCATTAAGTGGGCAACACAGATGGGTATTGTGCCTGAGACAGTTTATATGAAATACTTTCATTTTTAAGGCGGAGGTTGCTTCGTCGGCGCGCTGCGCTTGCCGCCTCGCAATGACCGCGTACAGATGATTCTTTCTTTTTTCGGCTGGTAACAGATGATTCTTTTGTTATTCGGTTGGAAACAGAAGATACTTTCGTTATCCGGTTGCCATAAGAGACTCTGATTTCCACTGTCATTGCGAGGCGCGCAGCGACGAAGCAATCTGCCCCGATAAACACTTTGTCACTGCGAGGAACCCATCCGCCGGCCGGAGGACGGCGACGAAGCAATCTGCCTCGATTAAACCGTAGTCATTATTCTGCTGTCTCAAAAAAGGCGGCATTTTTTATTTTATCAATGTTTTTGGTCAATAATAATTATATATTGAATAAAAAAGGTTGTTTTTGTTCAATACACAACAGAGGATCAAATGTAATTCATTATTCTGATCAGGTATGAAGAGCTATGTCTACATAATGACCAACACACAAAACACGGTTCTGTACACAGGTGTCACAAGCGATCTGAAAGAGCGTACTAACCAGCATAAAAAGAAGAAATATCCAAAAAGCTTTACGGCACTGGAGAATTCGGAGCATATTGACCCCCTGAAAACAGAATAAAAAATGGTGTTTTGTGCTGGATTTTAATGACATTCCGGCGGATGTTGACCCCTTTTACCTAATCAGTAAAGGGATTTTTGTTTTTTGAGGGGTCGAGCGCGCATGCGCGTTTAACTTTTCGGAGCATGTTGACCCCTTTTCCCAGGATCTTCAGTTTGCGCTTACAAACTTTTCGGAGCATGCTGACCCCCTTGGTTCTTTGATTATCAGTAGGTTTTATTATTTAGGGTTTAAAACCCTAAAACAAGACAGATGGCAGGAAAAATAAAACCTATGAGTCAGATAAAGCAGTTATTATTATTACTTCAGCAAGGAAAGAAAATCAAGTTTATTGCTCGCACCCTTGGTATGAGCAAGAACACGGTGAAGTCCTATATAACCAAGACCGCTGAGTTAAAACTATCTCCTGAGCACCTGCTATCTATGGAAGACCCTGAGCTGGAGCTTTTGTTCTCATCGGGTAATCCGGCTTATAAGGATGAAAGGTTCGAGTATATTAAATCACAACTTGATTATTATCAGTCACAATTAAAGCAAAGAGGAGTTACCCGCAAACTCCTGTGGGAAGAGTACCTTGAAGAAGTTCCATCGGGTTATGGTCTGACCCAGTTTTGTTTTCATCTTAACCAGCAACTATTAGCAAGAAAGCCGTCAATGGTACTTACTCATGAGCCAGGCGATAAACTCTTTGTTGACTTTGCAGGAAAGATGCTGCCATACATAGATAGGGATACTGGAGAGTTAATCTATTGTCCGGTATTTGTTGCCTGCCTGCCATTCTCCGATTATGCTTTCGCTATTGTTGTTAGGAGCCAAAGTATAGCTGATTTTATTTATGCCCTTAAACGTTGCCTTGAGTTTTTCGGGGGTTCTCCAATGGTATTAGTTCCGGATAATTTTAAATCAGCCATAATTAAAGCTAACCGTTATGAACCAGATATATCCAGAGCGCTGGAGGATTTTTGCAACCATTACAAAATAACTGTACTTCCGGCGCGCGTTGCCCGTCCCAAGGACAAGGCACTTGTTGAAAATCAGGTTAAGTTAATCTATACCCGAGTATTTGCAAGATTAAGGAAACAGCAGTTTTTTGATCTTACTTCACTCAATGATGCAGTATTGGAAAAGGTCAGAAGGCATAATCAGACAAGAATGCAGAAGAAGCCTTATTGCCGGGAAGAACGCTTTCTTTCAGCGGAGAAAAACCATCTTAATGCATTACCAACAGAGGGACATGAACTTAAATATTACCGGGAACTGACAGTTGCAAAGAATAATCATATCTACCTGGCCATTGATAAGCATTATTACAGTGTTCCATTCATATGGACCGGAGAGAAGGTAAAAGTTATCTATACCCGTTCTATTGTCCGTATTTATTTAAAGGGTGAAATGGTCGCCATTCATCCCAGAGATTATACTCCGGGAATGTATTCCAGCATCCCCGAACATCTGTGCTCAACTCATCAGCATTATCTGCAAAGGAGCCCTGCATATTATATGCAAAGGGCAGAACAGGTATCAGAGCCATTGTTACAACTTATACAGTGTCTCTTTGATGGAGGCAGACCACCGGAGCAGAACTACCGCACCTGTGATGGGCTAATAAATATTTACCGTAAAACAACACCTGAGATCTTTAACGCGGCGTGCAAGATGGCTATTGATTATAAATGCTATTCCTACAAGTATATGTTAAACATGGTTGAAAAGATACAAAAACACGGTTTGCCTGAAGCAGAAACATCACTCCCATTACCCATTCATGAAAACATCAGGGGTAAAGACTATTACAATCAACTTTCATTAAATCTTTAAATCTTATTTTATGGTGCAACAAATTGATCTTAAACTTCGCCAGATGCGACTAACCGGGATGTCTCGAGCATGGCTGGCATTGAATGAAACAAAACAAGTGTTCGACCTCTCCTTCAGTGAAGGGTTGGAAATCCTCTTACAAAGAGAGGAAGAAGAGCGAAAAAACAATCGTTTTAACAGACTTATTGCCGGAGCCAGGTTCCGCTATCAGGCAAGTCTCGAGGAGTTAAACTATGACCCATCACGTGGTCTTAACAAGTCTTTGATATCAGATCTGGCTTCCTGTGGTTATATTGCAAAAGGAGAATCAGTTTTAATAACCGGAGCAACGGGTTGTGGTAAAAGTTTTTTGGCATCCGCTCTTGGTCACCAGGCTTGCTTGCATGGGCATAATGTTATTTACTATAACACTCAAAAGTTTATGCTCCGCACTAAGATGGCACGATCGGACGGAAGTATTTTAAAATATTTTGATAAAATTGCAAAGGCATCTCTGGTTATACTGGATGATTTTGGTCTGACCAGAATGGAACAGCAACAGCAGTTTGATCTATTGGAAATCATTGAGGATCGACATGGTAAGGCGTCAACTATCATTGTAAGTCAATTACCTGTAACAAGTTGGTTCGATGTAATCACTGAAACCACTATTGCAGATGCAATTTTAGACAGATTGGTTCATTCAGCATATAGGATCGAACTAAAGGGTCCGAGTATGAGAAAAAAACGGTAATATTGTCAGTTACCATCAGTTCTTTGAGATAAAACCTACAAGGGGGTCAGCATGGCCGTTTTGGGGGTCAATATCACTGAAATTTCCAGTAGTACAAGTGGGATGATTCCCTGTAACGTTGGATAAATGATTTTCTAATCTCAATATCAGGAAGTAATAAGGCAGGATGTTCAGGTAAAGGAATTTTCCTGTCGGCACCATGGAAACGCTTATTTTTGTGAGTTAGGTACTCAGTTGTTCCAATAAAACTCAGAACATTCATATCATTGAGGAGACAGTATATGTCGTAATAATGCCGGATAAAATTTTTAAGCTTAATTGTACCTTCCGTATACTTACGATACTTGTTTACGATTGTTTGAATCCTTTCGACAAAGAAGTACCACCTTTTAACTCAAACTCTATTCCCTGCTTATTCAACCCATATAATGCATGCATTATCCAATAATCCTTTTCAACCAGTGAGATATCAATTCCCTTCTCGAAGGAAACTATATACAACAGTTCTTTAAATTCAGGATCGTTATGAAGAAAATCAGGCATAAATTAATCTTTGGTTTCGGACAGTCTTTAATATCAGCTTCCGGGTTGTTCCTGATCCGTAATTCATGGACATCTTAACTAATTCATTTATATCAAAACGGGCAATATTTTTTTTAAAGCTTTCTACCACCTTATCAGAATCTTCTGCCAGTTCATCAAGGCTATCTAAAAGGTCCACTACCAAAAATTCAGTAGTCAGAGTTTCCGGGAATCCGGATTTTATTTTGAAAAGAAAATTTTTTCCATTTAATTTGAATTCACCATGGCGTTTATGGTTGTAAACCCATGTGATATTGTACAATTGCGTCAATCCCATTCGCAAAGAATTATATGAGTTTGGTGATACAAAAAGAAAATTGTCATCTTTAAGGAATTTCGCCACCATATCAGAGTCATCAGGAGGAACCATGCCAAATTTCGATTTTCTTGGAGCATAATAGAGCCCCTGCCTCAATTTAAATAGGACACCATCTTTAACCAACCGGCCTAAATCTCTGTCAACCGAAGAAGAATAGAACTCCAGATCGGAACGGCGATATACTACACCGGGTTTTATATGTTGCTTTAAAAATTCCATGATTTCCGGTTACAAAGATAATAATAAATTAAGATATGCATGATATTTATGAAATATTCATGCAATTATACTACTATCTCGTCCTTAAATAGCTTATCACATCAAAACTATTCAGGACGAGACAAAATAATGTAACCATTTTGCCTTTTCATTCATTTAGCCCGGTAGCAAAATTGTCAATTCAGATTTAGATTATTGCTTGTGAGAAAAAAAAGTAATAGACTCTAGGAAAGGCAGTGATAATTCTGTTATATTTTTGTCAATTATTTTTTTATCACCAGCATGTTAAATCCTGTTTTTGGAGCTTGTTTTGAAGCAATAATTCCACAGCCCTCTTTCAAGTATTCATTTATATTCTGTATATACATTCTCGTGAAAGGGGTCTTCATACTTTTTGGAGTCCTTTCAGAGCGAAATCATAAAAAGAGCGTTTTATACCTCTTTACGTAAACTAAAAGTAGGTGCTGATTAGGTGCTAATAATTATTCAAATGCAATAAAATGAAGTCTAATAAACAAAACAAAAAGTTTTAATACGCTGTATATCAATTATATTAATATAATGTAGTCAAATGCAATAAAATAGAAAGAAGTCCCGCTCCGGGTACTTCTTTTAAACAATTAAACCCTGTAATTCAATAGATTACAGGGTTTTTCTTTTGAGAAGTAACAGAATAGTAACACTAATTACAGATTTTTCGCTTTACCGACTTCTTTATGGATTAACTTTTATTTATTATTTCAATTGCCTTTCACAGTAGCTGATCCCTGCCTTCAAGTATTCCCTTTATTTGTTTGTCATTCTTATTTAGGGAAAAGATAGTATCTTTTTAAAAAGTACCAATAATTCATTTTTTACAGTTTCAAAATCAGGCAATTCTTCTGTTATCTGATGTGCCAGACTATTCTTCCAGGCTGCTTTAAGATGCTTATCGTTTTCAGGATTTATAAGTTGCTCCACTCCTGTAAAGGTATGACCTTTAAATGCGAGTTTTTTATAAAAAGCATCAACTATAGGCTGATATTCTAACTCAGGAAAATGTTTTGAAAGATACCAGATATCATAAATATCACGTGGAGCAGTATAGGAACGTTGAATTAAAGAGCGCATCTTTTCAGCCAAAACTTCTTCTATACTATAGCATGGAACCTGCGAAGCATTTTCTGTAAGTTTATCTGAATATTGATGGCTTACATCTCTTTTGGATATCGGGAACAACACCAGTTCATAAAGAATTATTTCAATTTTTACTTTGGTCTGCCAGCGTTGTGGCGCCGGGGGAGAATCGTTGCGTGGATGATCGGAACCCCAAAATTTGATTATTGCTTCATATCCTGTAAGTTTGTTGTTAAATTTTAATTCTTTCAAAGATTCAATATGTGTGGGCATTTCAACCCTTTGTTTTAGTAGGGTCGAGATGCTATCCAAATGTTTCCGGGTAAGTTTGAAATCCTTATCCGTTGAAGTAAAATCAAGATCTTCTGAGAATCGATAATCCGGAATGTAGCATTTTTTCAAACATGTACCTCCTTTGAAAATCAGCTTTTGTCTAAATTCCGGTATCGAGAAAATAGCATCAATGAAGTGTCCTAATGCCCAATCTTTGTCAATAGTGCTCATAACTACTCCTTTTTGTGCTGCAATAGTTGCTATTTCTTTTTGTAAAATCATTAGTATTGCTTGTTACAAATATCCAGAATTTCTTCGCGACTAATGTTTAACCTTAGCCTCCAGTCATTTACAAATTCTCCATTGTCGATTCCTGCCGGGTCAAATACATTGTACTTTTTGTTTATTTGCTGCTTAGCGTACCTGATGAAGTTTTTTAATCCTTTCTTATCAAGTAGCTCAGCACAAAAGCCCATGCGTTTGGTTGCTGCAATGTTGTTGATTGCTGTACAATAGGTTATCATTTTTTCGCTATTGAGTTTTGCCTGGTTGAAAGCACGGATAAGCTCGGCATAGCCTCCGCAGTGTTCGGGTAGGTCAAAACAGTCTACAATGGTCTTTTCTATATCGGTAATCCAATATTTTCTATTGCCCTGTCCCTGTGTAAGTATTCCGGTAATTTTGGTGGCAGCTACTTTGACGAACTTATATGAAGTACCGAATACTGTTTTATTCCTTTTAGGCTTTGAGGTTTGAATAAATACATTATTAGGAAACTGCTCGGTAAGCCCATGAGCATTCAAAGCAGACCAATATGAAATTGCTCCGGAATCGCTAATAAAGCACCCAATTACTTTTTCATCACTGAAATTTGCACGGCAATATTTACCTTGCTCAACACGAGAAAGAAAACCTTTCCTTACCAGATTTTCCAAAATGATATTAAGATTAGGAAACTCAGTATCGAGATAATTCTCAATATTGTAAATTGAGAAAATATCTATCTCATAATCATTCATAAGCTTCAGGAAGTCTTGCTGCTCCTTCGTTATATTCACTGAATGGTACGTTCTTGTCATTACCTGCTAGTGCATTATCTGGGGGCATAATTACCCCATCTCGTTTAAATAAATGTAATGCTAATATATAAATAAAATGCTTATATTCAGTAAAAAGTGTATTAATTTTTGTTTTTCCATAATTTTTTAGCTAGAACTAAGTAAAAATTCTTGTAAAATACTATCAAACGATGTTTTTGTGGAAAGTTTACTTACTGCAGAAGCCGGACGGCTTGACCACATTTGGCCGGATAAGATATGAATAACATAAATAAATTAATGACAAGCACTTAATTCGGGAAGAGAATGGTCAATTTACTCCAGCCGATTTTGGTCAAGGCCACTGGCTTTTCCAGTTTTATTACATCTTCTGTCAAATTTCCCTTACTAATCTTACATAATTATATACACGCACGGCATCACCCTGAGGACCGTGCCCTTTAGGATATTTGGCCGGATCACCTATCATAATATCTGATTTTTGTGATCCGGCTCCATGAACATCTTGCCAAACACCATCCATATATGCCATTGCTCTCCCAAATGGGATATAACATGCTTCTCTGCCTGGTCCACCAGCAACTAAAACGGTTCCTGACCAGAAAGTAGGGGTAGTCTACCTGATTAGCTTCATTAGTTATAGTACTGCACTTAAAATAATCTGTGTTTATTGCTGCTGACGATGTTTTTGCAGGAGAACGAGTAAAATCTACTATACTTTGTAATTCCTTTATATTAGGAAGACGCCAATCGTTATGACCTAGGAAATTTTCAGTATTTTTTACTTGCACCCAAGCGAGGGCTTCTTTCCAATCCATGCCTACTTTGCTGTCCTCTGCAGACCACATGAGTCCGGTTGCTAAATCAGAAATAGTTCCATTATTGTTATTTTGAAAACTGTTCTTGCCATATTCTGTATTGCCACGAACATATCGTACATAAAGCTCGTTCTTTTCAGTCCAAGTAGGAGGTAGCATTTTCTTATAACCTTTACAACGCCCGTCAGCAAAGTTTACACCAAATACGGTGGGCTGATTGGATTGTGTTGTACTCACGTATTCCGTTCCTGACCAGTCCTGACAATCTATAACTCTTTCGTCGCCAATGCCACTACCATATTTAAAATCAAAATAATCCGTATTAATAAATGGTATAAAGCCTGCGGTTGACATAACATCGGAGCCATTAACACCACTGTGTAAAAATAGTGAATACAATTCTTTAATAGTTGGCATACGCCAATCTTTATGTCCACCTGTAATATTAGTAGATGCACCTGCTACAGCTTCGTCCCATGTCATTTTTGAGCCACGAGCTTTAACCCACATCAGTCCTGTAATGTTATCGGTAATTGTTCCATCACCATTATCGGAATAGCTTGTTCCGTTATCGGGGTATGTTGCATCCTGGCCATAAAAAGCGTCATTGATGCCTGGAGTTGAAATTACCCCTGTATTGCTATAAAATGTTGTTTGATTTGTACCGACAATGGGATAACCTGCGATGTTAGGTAAATTATCGACTGTTGGTTCAGTTGAATCTTTACTGCAACTAGATAGGCTAATTAAACTAATAGCTAAAAGACCAATAACTCTATTTGCGTGTATTTTAAAGTGTTCTTTTTTCATAATATCTGCTTTTATTTAATGTCACAAATCTCCCTTTATCTTAAAAAAAACGAAAATATTTTCAACAGTTTGGCGAAATTTCTCAACGAATAACTCAATTATGCAACCGTAAGTATGATTGTTTAATTCAAAGTTTGGGCTCCAAGAATAAGTCTTTCCAGAATAATAGTTAATTGATCCGGTTGCAACTTTTGTCCGTTCCGGGTACTGTGTCCACCGAAGCATTAGCGAAGGTGGTCTGAAGCAGAGCGAGTGTGTGGCAATCTACTTATTTTAGCATTTTTTTTGGGGGGGGGCCCAAGTGCAAATACTCCATTGAGGGGTACATCCTGGATCAGAATTATATGCTTTTTGGCAAGTCTTGAAACTTTAAGTGAAACAACTTCTTGTAAACGAAACTGATTCACTCAGCAATTATTAGCTTTAGGAACTTCAGGCGCTCAAAACCATGGGCACTGATTAGATACGATTTATTAAGTCATTAAATCATTGAGGAATGAAAAAAATTAGTGACAAACTGGTTCTTATTACAGGCGCATCAAGTGGAATTGGCGCTGAAACTGCCAGAGTGATAAGCAGTAAAAATGCAACAGTAATCTTATTAGCCCGAAACCGTGAAAAACTGGAGCAGGTTGCAGATCAGATTAAACAACAAGGGGGCAAATCATATTATTATGCTATAGATTTATCCAATAGTGATCAGGTTGATTCGATATCTGAAAGAATTAAAAATGAGGTTGGTATTCCTGATATAATTATAAACAATGCAGGGGCAGGCCGATGGCTGACTATCGAAGAAACCTCTGCTGAAGAGTTGAAGGATATGATTGCATTACCTTATCTGGCAGCATTTTATATTACAAAAGCTTTTATCACCGAAATGAAAATGCGTGGTACGGGACAGATCATCAATCTCACTTCAGATGCATCATTCCTGCCAAAAGGGATGGCACTTGGCTATTCTGCGGCACGGTTTGCCTTACGCGGATTTTCAGAAGGTTTAAGAGGCTATCTTCTGACATCAGGGATTAATGTGTCATTAGCCGTATTCGGAAAAGTTGAGAGCAGTTACTGGAAAAACAATCCTGGCAGTGATAAAAGAATTCCTAAATCAACACCATTTATGCCAACACTTACTACCAATCAGGTTGCAAAATACATAGTTGAAATGATTGAGAAGGATAAACGGATTCTGATTAAACCAGGAATTTTCAGGATTCTTTTCTGGTCATTCCTTCATTGGCCTGATCAGATATCAGAACGTATGAATAAAACAGTATAAAAGATCACACATTGAACCATTGGGAGTATTGCGAGTGCAGTTGTCAGTCCTGATCTACTTGCCGTTGTCAAGAAACCGTACCCGGCCTGATTCGATTTCGTAAATGGCACCAAGGCACTTCATGCGTCCTTCTTCCAAACGCGCCCGGCCTTCAGGTGAATCGACAATTGTACGTACTGTCCAACGGACATTCAGCTCCACTGCCTGCGACCAAAGCTTAGCAGGCGGTAAATCGGGGTCAAGCCCGTCAAGGGCCGGAAGAATGTTGTCCACCAGCAATTGAATCCTTGAACGTTGGTGCAGTCCCTGATACTTTTTATCCAAAGCGGCCCGAATTGCCCCACAACCCTCATGGCCCAACACTACAATCAACGGGGTCCTAAGGTGAGCACCAGCATACTCAATGCTACCAGCCACCTCTGGCGAAATGATGTTGCCTGCAACCCGAACAACGAAAAGTTCCCCGAGACCAACATTAAAGATAGTTTCCGGCGGAACACGCGAGTCGCTGCAACCCAGAATCGTTGCAAACGGATTCTGACCAAGGGCAAGTTCGGTAAGGGTCTCATGCGGGACTCCAACCAAATGTGCCTCGCCCTTAAGAAACCTCTGGTTGCCATCGATCAGCCGTTGAAGGGCATCGTCAGCAGAAATGTCAGTCATGTTTTTCCTGGTCATAGGTAAGTAAAATTTAAAAACAATTTATTAAAGTTATGAAATTCATATGTATATCAAAATCTGTCCAGCAGAAGTGTATGTTAATACCAGTTTATCAGACTGCTTTAAAGAAGGATTTTCTTCATTCTGAATTTATTGATCAGTTACGTTTAAAAGTCTATTCAACCTGTCGCAACTTTTGTCCGTTCGGGGTACTGAAAAAGAGTGAGAGTGAGAGCGAGTGCGAGACGAGGAGCATTGCGACGAAGTTCCGAGAATCGGAAGCAATCGCGAACACTCTCATCTCTTTTTCCTCAACACTCACTCTCACCCTCACACTCCTTTTCTTCGGATTTTGCTCACCACGGAATTATACTGTTTATTAAGTATTGTGCTTCATACTGTGTGAGTGTAATTTTAATCAATTATTGTCTGTTAATCAGATCAAGTAAATGGAAATGATTATCAAAGCAGATGAGAATCTATGTATTGGCTTCGGAAGTTGAATAAGAGCATGTCCTGCAGGAATGTGCGAAAGTATTATCTGTATTAATGTAACAAACTAAGTAAAAAGATGACTGACAAACTTAAAAGATCAGACTTCTCAACCCTTTTGGTTACCCGGCATGACAACGGATTAGTTGTGGTAACACTGAACCGTCCGGAAGTCGGTAACGCAGTAAACACAGAAATGGGGCTGGAACTGCTGGACTTTTGGACTGACCTGGTCCGAAACCATGATGGGCTTCGCTGCGTCGTTCTGACTGGCGCAGGGGAAGATGCATTTTGCGCAGGCGGCGATATGAAGCAACGAAAAGGAATGTCGGAATATGAATGGCGCCATCAGCACGAAATATTCGAGCAGGCACTCTGGACTATGATGGAATGTCCTGTTCCGGTTATCGCTGCGGTAAACGGTAAAGCCTTTGGAGGCGGTCTTGAGATGATCCTTGCAGCAGATTTTGCTTACGGCGTTGATTACGCAAAATTATGGTTCCCTGAGGTGATGATAGGTATCCTCCCGGGGGTTGGCGGTACCACTACGCTGCCGCGCATAGTTGGCAAGAATCGCGCCAACGAAATCATACTGGCCGGTTGTGCTTTTAGTGCCGCCGAGGCACTGGAATGGGGCATCTTCAATCGTGTTTGCAGTTCAAAGGAATTGATGCCATCTGCAATAGCAACTGCCGAAACGATTGTCGGGAATGCACCCCTTGCAGTACGTCAGGCCAAGAAGGCAATACATGAAGGTCTTCAGATGGATGTCCGCACTGCACTTCGATTCGAAGTTGAGGCCTATAACAGACTTACTGATACTGAGGACAGGGTCGAAGGTACTCTGGCATGGAATGAAAAAAGAAAACCCAATTTTAAGGGCCGTTGAAGGCATTTACAGACATCTGTTATAAAATATGACATCTATTCAGATTATAGTTATAGATAAAGATGTCATGAAACGAGTTGCAACTTTTAACCGCTCCGGGTACAGAAAGCCTCAATTTATCGGGGCTTTCCTAATTTAGCAGGTGCAACACTACACTACTCTCTTCCTCCCATTTAAATGGAATGAGATGGCAGCTAATCCTGTAAAATTATATCACTGTCAATATTGAGTTTTTTGTGCAACGCACGGGCAATTTCAATTGTAATATCTCTCTTGCCATTCAGGTATTCACTAATCCGGGATGCACTGGTTTCAAGAAGTAAGGCGAGGTCTTTTTGTTTGAGTTTATTTTCAAACATGCGAAGTTCTATGACATCTTTCAATGATGGAGTACCTATTGGAAAATATTCAGTTTCGTAATTTTCCACAAGGTCAGAAAGGGCAACAAGCTCTTGTAAATTGGCATCTTCCTTTGGAGTGTTATCATCAACCAATAACAACAGTTCCTCAATTCTCTCTTCTGCTTTCTTGTATTCGTTTTCACTTATCTTTTTCATATGTCCCTAAATTTTGTCAATGTTCTTTATTTTATCATAATCCTTATGCGTTCCAACCCAACGTATGTAAACACGTTTAATCTGAAACAATAAAAGTGCAACTATTCGGTAATGATTCCCTTTCACATTAAAAACAAACCTTGAATTACCAACAGAATCAACTGAGTTAAAGGTTTTTTTTACATCAGAAAAGTTATCCCATTCAGCTTTACTGGCTATTTTATGCCAGTCCTGTAATGCTACCTTAGAGTTAGGGTCTTCTTCAAAGAACTCTCTTAATTTTCTAAATGAAATAATATGCATAAAGTATAAATATCTTGTTGCAAATATAGTAATATAATTCGATATTAATAATTTATTTACACAATATGTAATTTTTTATATTTATTTTAGGCATTTTTTAATCCTTTATAACTCCTTCTTCTTTGTTGAGATACTGATTGGAAAAACCTGTCAATGTGGCTGTATCAGTATAAAAAATCATTCATCCGGTTGCAACTTTTGTCCGTTCGGGGTACAGAAAAAGAGCGAGAGCGAGAGTGAGAGTGAGAGCGAGTGAGCACTGACACTCACACTTTTTGACAGGAGGGTGCAACTTTGAATTTTGAGATTCGAAGTAAACTTAATCTCTCAGGCAGCCTATTGGAATTACAAGCACCCCATCCGGCCTTCTGTAGGCAACCTGGCCACCTGTTATTACCATAAGAAAAGATGGTTGGTACATCTTTTCAGTATCAACCTTTTGACTGAGTTTAATCAGGTTTGCAGCCGCTTCTTCAATCTGTTTATTTCCCAGTTTTACTTCAACAGGCGCCCACCTACCATCATGAAGTTTAATGATAAGATCGGATTCAAGTTCTGATTTATCCCGATAATGAAATACTCCTCCATCAATAGCCTGCGAATATACTCGCAAATCTCGGGTACACAATGATTCAAATAAAAAGCCAAATGTCTTAAAATCACGCAATATCCCTGTAGCATTTGTTCTCAAGGCAGCTGTCGCAATTGAGGGATCAACAAATTGGCGTTTGTTTGAGGTACGGATGGCAGTTTTTGAACGAAGTGAAGGTTGCCAGGCAGGAACATCTTCAATAACAAATATCCGACGAAGTGCATTAAGATAGGAGTTCAAAGTCTTGTCTGTAATAGAAACCTCATTAACCTGCATATCATTCATTATTGTTTTGGATGTTGCCAGAGTAGAAATATTGCGAGCTAATGATTGCAGCAATAAACGAACTCTCTCAGTATCCTTCTCAACACCATCAACACTTTGAATGTCTAAATTAATTACAGCATCAACATAGTTCATCGCTGTTCGTGGAGACTGTTTTTCCGATATTACAGCAGCCGGCCATCCTCCTCTGCAAACAGAATGTGCTATCTGCTCTATGGTCAAAGTACTTTTTGCAGTAATATCTGTATCTCCTTCGAAAAGATCTTTAATGGACACTTTACCATTAGATTCATTAGACTCAAACAGGCTCATGGGTCGCATAAGCATACGTGCAATTCTGCCAGTACCCGAATGAGTCGTTTCACCGTCACTTGGCGTTGCTGAGCCAGTAAGGATAAACTGACCCATCAGACCTCGTTTATCAACAGCAAATCGTACAGCATCCCAAATAACAGGGGCCATTTGCCATTCATCCAAAAGCAATGGAGGTTCCCCTTCCAGCAGAAGTGATGGTTTGGTATCTGCCATTGCCAAATATCCGGGCCCCACATCAGGATCTTGCATATATACGACACTGTTTGCTATTTGTAATGAAGATTGTGTTTTGCCGCACCATTTTGCACCTTCCACAAGAACTGCTCCAGTCGATTCAAGCAAGCTTCTAAGAAGTTTGTCACTAATACGGGATATGTAATTCTTAGTTTTCAATATTCTAATAATACATCCACAAAGATATTGATTTTAAATCAATTTATTTATAATATCCGTGTTATAGCAGCATTTTATTCCGTGTTTTAGCAATTTTTTATTCCGTGTTTTGGCAACATTATATTCCGTGTTTTAGGGGCATATGCTTCCAAAATAAAGTGATTCAACCTGAAATGGATGTACACATCTGAAAATTTCTACTAATTCAAGGGATGAGATGAATTGTGGTTTTAAGGAAAGAAGGTTGCAACTTTCGTCCGTTCGGGGTCCTGAAAAAGACCCGCACTCACACCCGCCCGAACGTGCCGTTCGGCGCGGGCGGGCTCACACTTTAAATAGCCTCTTTATTTCCTATTATTTCATAAATTAGCTTTTGCATCGCTTGAGTATACGAGGTTATGATTTGTTATTAATTAATTCAAACGGAATTGTTATAATCACTTTTTTGCCGCCTGTGAAGGCTTGTACTTAATCCCGGTTCTGGCTAAATAATCCTTCAATGGTTCAAGGCCGATCTCCATTCTCCATGCATCTACCTTCGACTCATCCTCGAGAGGATATAGCTCATTTGTATTACCCGCCGCAGGATCAAGATATGCATGAGTGCCAAATCGCTGAGGTTTATTCTGATTCATTCTCATCCGGTCGAACATAAGGGCATACTGCTGCCAGTCAGCCTCATTTTCCCTGCAGCTTTTCTCAAACATTGAAATGTATTTTTGCTGTGCAACAGCATTTGAATGCTGCAACACGAAGAATGCAGCTCCTGCAGCTTCAGGCCCTACCTCACTTCTCTTAGGCCAGCCTTTCTGCGATATCAGACTTTCGAGCTCCTTCACGTTATTATCGTTTATCACTGTCTGAAGCCTTCGCATTGCAGCAACTACAGGAGACCCGGGACCTAGCTTCCTTACAGCAATTCCGGTCTCATAAAAGCAGTACTGATCCATGCATAGCAGTCTCCAAAGGGCTTTAGCATACTCAATATCTTTTATTGCATTACCATTCTTACTGTTAAGCATCGAAATAAGGTTATTCTCAAAATCGGTCCATCGCTTATCCTCTCTTAAGGCGAGAAGGTCGGGATCAGTGAGCGGAGCAGCTGAAGGATTTGACTTAACAGCGAGGTTTAAATACCTGAATGCACTGTCTGCCTGGTTGCCACGCGACAATACGCATGCATAGTTGTACGTTGTTTCGTAGTTGCCCGGATTCAGGCTGTACATTTTTTTATACTCTGCTATTGCCCCTCTGATATCTCCCTCATTAACAAGGCTGTCGGCTTTATTAATTTTACCGGATCCTGATGGAGGCGGTGGCGGTGGCGGTGGCGGTGGTTGGGGCACCTGGGACTCAGCCAATGCTGAAAGACCAAGAAAAAAGAGAATCAGAAGAGTTCGTGTTGCTTTCATATTATTTGTTTTTATCAAAGGTAAATAAGGGTTATATAATTAAGAAATTCATTCAACAAAATGCTGAAATAAGTTTATGAACTGCAACATTATAAGCATAATATGCAGATAGCAGCTTAATTTAGCCGTTTCAAAGTATTTCTGATCATTTGTATTGTTAATCCGGATTTTCAATGGAATCTTTGATCCGCCTGCCCGCCTACCGACGGGCTCGGGGTATAGAAAAAAAAATGAAGTACTCCGACAACCGGATTTTCCTCACTTGTTTTCATTTATTCTCCAGGGTTAAAACTATAAACATCCAGTTAAGTTTGATTAAATTTAAAGCGAGTAACCATTAACAGATAAATATTGTAACTATGGCATTAAAAAAGAATTTCATTAAAGGATTTGGTAAAAATATCTCTGTAAAGAAGAACGGTACTGTACTATCGCTGAGTAATGTTATCATTCTGGTCAGTATTCTGATTTCGTTTTTCTCCTGCACACAGCAGATAATTACTAATGGCTTTGATCCATCAAAGTTGAAACTCCCGGGTGACAGCATGCATTACGGATCGTACAACATTTATAAAATAGGTGAAGACATATATAAAATCAACGACCCCGGCGACCCGCAGGCTATCTTGGGAGGGCTGATAGGAACGGATATATATTTGATTTGTGGTGAAAGCAAGGCTCTGATGATTGACCTGGGCAATAATTATATTGACGGTTTTGAAAAAGATCTGATTAAACCCCGTGAAAATGCAAAAGAGGAGTTCCTGGATGTTGTTAACAAGTTAATTGGCAAACGACCGCTGGAGGTTGCTGTCACCCATATGCACCCCGACCATAGCGGTATGACAAAAGCTTTCCTGGAAAAAGAGGTGCCTCTATGGATAGGGGAAGGTGAAGACATGGAAAGGCTGAAAAACATGTATGGCATAGATCCTTCAATTTACAAAATTTTCAAACAAGGGGAAAAGACTTTTGACCTGGGAGGCGGACGTATTGTCGAAACATTTTTGCTCAGGGGGCACAGCAATGGAGGTACTGTGTTTCTTTTAAAACCTGACATGATGCTCTTTACAGGAGATGCAATCAGTCCGGGGCCACGAAGAAAAAGAGAGTTGCGTTCAGCAGAGGCTTTAAATAACTTTACAGCAGACATTAACAGTCTTGTAAACAAGATCAGGGACAACCTTGCTCCTTTTGACAGGTACCGGTTGCAGGTTTACACCGGCCATTCCGGGGAGATGATGTTTCATGCAACAAAAACGGATTTACCAGATTCATTACCCGAAGATGCAGGTTATGGTGAATGGCGATTTGTCCAGGATATGGCTAACGTTGCAAACGCTATAAAGGATGGCTCCTGGCTTGATGCGACCAGAGGATTTAATCACTTTGAAGTTCCTGCAGGAATTAATAACCAAAAGCAGATTCAGATTGTCTTCTACAATGGGGCACTGATTTTACCTGAAGATGTTGCATATGGAGCATCCGGAATGAAGGTGCCGTAGGTAGCAAAAAGTAAATGATGCAGTCTTTTTTAATCAGTGATACAGCCGGAACAGACAGCCTTAATGAAAATCATTCCGGCATCTTCAAACCGGCTGCCTCATAAGCCTGGCTTAACGGTATTATAATAGTGCCGGTACCACAGACCATAATTGCCCTTCCCTCCGCGGAAGGCCAGGCATCAGTGTAGGCCATATTCCCTATATAGCGAATCCCGCTGCCTTCAACAAGCCACTTACCCTGAAGTATTCCATTTGCACAGGACGCCACATCCTGTATGAAACGCCAGTCAAGATATCCAATGTCAATAAGGGACTTATCAGGGTACAGGAACCCTCCATAAGCATTCTGCCACCAATGGCCTGTGTAAACCCTTAGTCCATAACGTTCGTATGGAGTGAAATTTGCTCTTTAAATATTCAACAAGCTTCTGAGAGTCTTCTGCCATCTGTCTGAGCCTTTCAACTGTGGGAAACGCCTGCCCAAATCCCGATCCGAGGGCATCACTTGAAAAGACGAGCATGTCTTTCCTTATTATAAACACTGTACCGCCATTACTGTGCCCCCTTACCAGAAAGGTTTCAACTATTTGTCCATCGCCAAGATCGAAGGATTTTTTACCATGCGTAAATGCCTGATAGATTGACGGGTCGAGATTATGCTGAGTTTTCAAAGCGTTCAGATCTTCACCCTCACCTGCCCAGAATGTCACCTTCCGGTTAAGGAAGGCACCAGTCATGCCATCATGATCAGGGTGCATATGCGTGACTGCGATTTCCAGAGGTAGTTTGCCCGCCAGCCCGTCTATTAGTGAGAGAAACTCTGCTGCTGCATTCGGGCGTGGTTTTAACAAGTCTTTTTCATAACCGTTAATGTAATTGTTACCAAGGTCTATCAATAACGCCTTTTTTGTACCGCAAACCAGATACATGTCGACTCCCCACCCGCCACCTTTGGTGCTTTTATCACCAGGGTCGTTGATCTGAAAGATTTTGTCCCCTATTTTACGAATGAGGTAGGAACCATACCTGACCTCGTCACCTGTCTTGATAAGTGCTGATGAGTTAAAAGGAGTCACTGGCATTGAAACAGCAGGTACTGACTTATTCGGGGAGACCCACGCTGTATCAGGATCAGAATCCTGTTTCCTGTCAGGTTTAGCCTGGGCAGAGCTGCTGTTAACAATAAGTAACAGACAAAAAAAGGGTAAAACAGTATTAAAATTTATCTCCTTAAAATATCTTGTGAGTATCCTTATCATTTCCTGCATTTTTAAATAGATGTTTTTTTGATTCCTGAATTCTTTTATATAAAAATACATTAAGGAAAAAAGATAATCAGAAAAAATTCTGTGAAATGTTTAAAAAGAGGGTCGAGCCATCATTTCTTACACTTAAAATATTCGAAATCTGTTTCACACAGACTAATTTAAGGAAGCTGGTATGCAAAAGCAAGAAGCCTTTATCACATTTGAACAGTCAGATAGCACTTGCAATATTTATCTTGATATCAGCGATTTAGTCCAGGAAATGGAGGGTCAATGTTTTACGGCGGTTCATGGTCAGGGACCCTGCCATTTCCCATTATCTTCAAAAAAGGCAATTAATAATGACTTGGAATTTATTTTACAATTAGATAGATTTGTTGCCTGACACTACAATTAAAGACTGCATAATGCGAAAAAAATTAAGGCTCATCCCGGTACTAGCAGCTTATATTATTATTGTGCATTCCTGTTCAGCACCACTGGAATGGCCGGAATCACCATTATATGTTTTCGAAAAGTCAATCTCTGACACATCCCTCCTCTCAGACAGGGAAAAGGTGTTGAATGAAATAATAGGGCATTATGCACACTACGACGTTGTGTCTTATGAAGACACCACAACCCGGACAACAATGAGGACCCTTATAATATCCTACGGTTTCACAGACTTCTACCTTGATAATGGCCGCTTAATGGAATCGGACAGGTTTGTACATGCAGAACAGAAATTAAGCAGGAAAAATGCAAAATCGGTATTCAGTGATGCTGCCGTTCAGGCAATAAAACCAAGGGTTCAGGAAGTTGAATTATACAGGAAAGACGGGATCTGGCATCTTTACAGACCCGAGAGTCCAAGCCTGCTTGGGATTGAAGGAGACCCCTCGAAACCTCTTTCCAGCGACCCAAACGATCCCAAACTGACAGACCCCGACAAAGACGGACATCCGGGGGTGACTGTCCGGATAAGTGTGGGAAAGTATTTCAAGGGTGATATCTATTTAATAAGAAGAGAGATTTTTATCAATCATCTTACCTTTAACAATAACGGTACACTTAGCGGATATGTTATCGATAAATCTGAGCAATTCGTTGTTGGAGCATCAAAGAAGATACTGAATCAAAAATCCAACCAGGTTCAGCATCCCGATAAAGGGCTTAATCCCATCTTACTTGTAAAGATCGATCCTGAGATTGATACACCCGAAGAATTAATGGAGATCCGGGATAAAATTTTCCCAAAGGAACCCGAATTCAGGCATAATTAAAAATGAATGAGATCCTGACAGAACTGGCAAAAAACAACAGGATACTAGAAAATAAGCACAAAAAGAGCTGTAATAAGAGCAGTCAGAGCAAGCCCGAATAATATCTGGTTAACTATAGTTTTTGCCGAAAATGTTTTGAAAGACTCATATTTTGCAAATTCATTGTACTTTCCAACCAGGTCGTCAATGTCCTTGACTTTTGTAAATATCCCCGGGCTGTCTGCAATATAATGCTGGGCAAACGGGAAGCATATAGCCTTACTTAATTCAGGATGGGCCAGGCCGGGAAAGAGAGTGTTTTCTTCAATCCGTATATCCTCTGTAGGTATATCCAGCGCTTCAAGGACTTCTGAGGGATCAAATATTACAGCAAATGGAATATCCTCACTACCGTGTGTATATTTTCTGCAATGACCTATTGAAGTATTTCCCATAACCCAGAGATCCTGGTCGAGCTTCCTTATTTTTCCCCTCTTCAGACTGCCGGTCAGGGAAAGTTTTCTGCCAGTCTTCCTCTCTTCGATGTCAAGAAAGACCTCTCCTTTCGAACTGGTAGTAAAAATTGCCCTTTTACAGTTCGGATCAGCAATACCCTCATAAGGGAGTGCAATTATTGTATTGCTCAAAATATCGAGGAATATGAAAGAGACCAGTCCTGTATTTTTGTCCCTGGCAATAAGGTATACTTCCTGTCTTGTACCCCAGAAGGTGCTTGCCCGTGTACTCAGATTTCCGATTCCCATATAAAAATCGGGCTCATCATCAGCAAACAGCCTTGTTTTTGCAAGTTCGTAACGATCAGGCAGAAGTGACTTTGCATAATCAATATCACTTAACCTGAAAAAAAGGAAAAGACTGTAAGGGTCAATAGCAAAACCGATATAAGGAGTATTCCTCGATGCCCTGTGCAACATCTTCTTTAAAACTACAGGAGGAAGCAGTTTCTTTAGTTTTTGAAAAAACAATAAATCGCTGGTTGCCATTGGATTGATCAGGCTCTCCACGCCCTTGATGAAGCGTTCCTCGTTTTGTATTTCCATATTACCTGCCGCAAGATTTTTAAGGCTTCAATTTAATTATTTTTTCAGTACTTTTAATTACTTTTTTCCATTCACAGTCAACCTTAAAACCTGGTAAAATGAAAAAGAATGAAACTTCTGATAATAAGATTGTTCATGATTCTCCGGATAAAAAGGAAGCAAAAACAATAAGCAGACGCAAAGTCATTAAAGGTCTGATTCTTGTACCAATCCAGATAAGCTTGTTTCAGAGTGTGATAAAGGCGCAGGGAGCTGCAGGTATGTTTTCAGGCTTAAAAGACGTTCCCGGAGATAAGTATCCGGGCATCCCCGGAAAACTTTCTGAAGACCTGTATCTACCCAATCAGCCAATGGGAAAAGGACAGGGAATCATACCCGGGCGGGTGAGCTGGGTCTGGAATCCTGCGGCAACTAATCCCGCATGCGCCAATTTGCCTCTTTCAACAGGGATGAGTGAAGATAAATATGATGCCTGGTTTATGGACAGGAATACAAACCAGGATATCGTCGACCGTATGCTTGCTGACGGGATCTGTTCAATATCAGGCCAAAAAAAGACAGCTGAAGCTTGGAACAGTATATTCAGATACCACAACCTGAAAAGGGGGAAAGGAGATGTTACCTACAAAAGCGGAGAGAAGATATATCTTAAGCTGAACAGGACAGCAGCCTCGGGAGCGATAAATCAGGAATATGTCAGACTGAAAGATAAGCCTCTGGCTCTGGCTTTTGAGACATCACCTCAAATTGTCCATGCCATGCTAAGGCAGCTGGTAAATGTGGCAGGAGTTCCCCAGGAGTCCATATTTGTGGGAGATACAATGAGGAACCTTTACCAGGACGAATATTTAAAATACTATGCCGAGTTTCCAAAAGTCAACTACCTCTCGAGTTTTGGCAACACCTCGGGAAGGATTAAATCCGGCGAGAGTGCCTCAGACCTGATCTTCTATTCGGATAAAAAAAGCATCATGCCCGAAGCCGGTTCGGATAAGCTTTACACTGTAATGGAACAGGCTGAATACCTGATCAACCTTCCGGCAATGAAAGGGCATAATCTGGCGGGAATTACTCTTTGCGCCAAGAATCATTTCGGAACACATGTACGGCCCAGGGCCGCTCACCTGCATCCCGGGCTGAACACCGACAGCAACAGGAAAGGTTACGGTCATTACAGAGTGCTTGTGGATATCATGGGCAACAAGCATACCGGTGATAAAAACCTGTTCTACATTCTTGATGCCCTGTGGTCAGGGTCGAACTGGAACGGACTTCCGGTTAAATTTCTCATGCCTCCTTTTAACAATCACTGGAGCTCTTCGCTTTATCTGTCACTCGATCCGGTGGCAGTTGAATCCGTTGCTGCCGACTTCCTCAGAACCGAGTTCTCAAATCCTGAGCATACCGTTCCATATATTACCGAGCCGGGAGTGGATGATTACCTGCACCAGGCGGCAGATCCCAAAAACTGGCCTGCAGGCATCATCTATGCTCCGAATGGCGATAATATCCCTATGAAGAGCCTGGGCGTTCATGAACACTGGAATAACCCTGCGGACAAGCAATACTCCCGTAACCTCGGAAAAGGTGAAGGAATTGAGCTAGTAAAGATCTTTCAGTCAGCCTGAAACTTACATTTTCCGGAGCTGCTGCCTGCGACTTTAGTCCGCATGCCCGCAAACCGGAGGATTCGGAGTACTAAAATAGCCTTCTTATCATTGCAAATTGAAATAAAATAATAAATATTGCAGAAGAATCTTTCCTCATTAAAATTAAACTAACAATATGTTGAAAAGGGTATTTTTTATCTTCCTTGTTATTCTTTCCGGGTGCAGCAATCCGCCTGCACCAAAGGAGAAAACTGTCACGAATGATTCTAAAGTTAAACGCAAGGCTTCAACCGTTAAACCAGCGGCAAATCCCTGGACAACCGGTTCTTATGCGCCAAAGGAAGGAGAAACAGAGGGTAGAAAATTTGTAAGATATGTCACTGAAGGTATATATTCAGATTCAACAACGAATAACAACTACCTCTATGCTGAGGTAATCGTCAACACGGCAAATGCCGGAATACTTTTGCGGGAGCTGAAAAAATCAAATCCTGCTATGAAATTCAGTGAACCAGTCCGGATAAAAATGACAGATTCATCAGGACAGGAACTTCAGATGACTTCAACAAGGAGCTGGAACAGCTCAGGAGGGATAATGATTGAAAGAAACAATAACGATTACAGCCAGTTCAGGATCTATCTGATGCAAAGTAAAGGAACTATCGCAGTTGAGATAAATGATTCAGGAACAAAAGTTTATAATTTCAGCATAATTGTTGATGGTTTCAATGACTTGTTCACCAGATTATGAGTTTTATTTGGTTTTTTGAATTAAGCTGGATTTTCGCTTAAACTTCCTTTGGCTTATAAAAGGGCTTCCTGCCGGTGCGGTATGCTATATTTTGAAGATGCATCATCGCTGTCGACATATGGCCGCTCTCTGCAAAGATTATTACTGAGGATTTGAGGGTAAGCCCATTGCTGGCTCCGCAGTTCCTGAAGCACCGAGTTTAAAGATCATGAACTGTGGATTTTCTTCCGAGTAAGGCTTCCATAACTCTTTATCCTTTCCATTAGGATTGCCGGATTTCACAAAATTTGTCCATGTGTCGACCATATAATCCGATAACAGGTTATCCCCTTCAGTAAATGGTCTCCAACTGTTACCCAGTGTATGAAATACATACCACAACTCTGCAGAGTGAAAGGCTCCTGCAGTATCTCCGGGCAAGGCCCGGGCAAACTCATATGCATAGGCTTTGTCTCCATTTTTCTCACGAAGCCTGCAAAATTGCCCTATGCCGTTCTTAACCCCTGCCATATCATCCGTATTAAAACCAATAATATACGGGATATCAGATATCTTATCAGCGATGCGCAGCTTCGCTGAAACTGCTTGTTAAAACATACCCGTCTATAACCGGGGCCATCATTCCCCCTCTTCTTTCCCTCCTGGCACGGTTCATAAGAGCTAAAATAGAATCTACTGAAGCCGCACGCATGGCTGCAATGTCATTGTAGCCGCCAAAATCCATCATCCCTTTACCAGCCTTTTCAGCATCCTTCAATTGGGCTCCGCCCAGCGCAGATCTGTCAGAAACACCACCTCCGCTTTGTATAATCGCCTTTTGCATCAAATCTTTTGATAAAGGTGAAGTGACAAGCGCTTGTACGCTCATGGCACCTGCACTTTGCCCAACGATTGTAATGTTGTCCGGATCGCCGCCGAATTGAAGTATGTTGTTCTTAACCCATTTCAACGCGGCAATCTGATCGAGGAGGCCGTAATTGCCTGAAACGCTGTCCGGACTCTCAGAAGAAAGGTCAGGATGTGCAAGAAAACCGAAGACATTAAGCCTGTAGTTTATTGTTACGAGAATAACTCCATGCTTCGCCCACTCTTCGCCTCCCAGGAATTGCTTTTCATAACAGTAACCGGAAGCATAAGCGCCGCCATGAATATAGATGGCCACAGGCAATCGGGCGTTCTTTTTCCCGGGCGCCGGAGTAGAGATATTCAGATAAAGGCAGTCTTCACTATTCTGATGGCCATCATCAGTGAAAAACTCTTTGTAGTAAAAACTTCCAGGCTGACGAGGTGGTTGTATGGCTGCAGGTCCGTAACTATCAGCCAGCTTAACACCTTCCCATGGAATTACCGGCTGCGGCGGTTTCCATCGCAAATCTCCGACCGGTGGTGCTGCATAGGGAATCCCTTTATAAATATATACACCAGATGTCTCTGAAGGAATACCCTGTATTGCCCCTCCTTCCAGTTTCAAAACAGGATTTTCACTGACATTGCAAGACGTTATTATACTAAAAATAAAACCAGTAATTAATAATCGATTCTTCATTTTTTCTGAATTAGAGTTTTAAACCTCATGTAATAATCCTGCCGGTTGGTTGCGTCAGGTAGTAGAGTAAGGTGGTGTGTTTTGAATGATCAAATTATTTTTTCCAAAGCTTTTCCCCGTATTCCCATCCTTTACGTACAGGTTCCTTAATGTAAACATCCAATTCAGGATGGTTTTTAACTTTCATATTTGCAGCATCATATTCAATGCGTGTATTGAATCGCTGAGCCAATACCCCTGTGATCGACATCTCCACTAATTTTGCTGAATAATCAAAATTCGAACCCGGCAAAGTATTGTTTTTGATGGCTTCAGCCCATTCGCGCTGTGGATTTTCTTCAAAGACTCGTGGGATAGTTTGTGCCGGCAGATTTTTCTGAAATCCGGTCCATTCATCGCCAGGCAACAATATTTTAGGAGTATTCGGACGACCGCCTGTCATAAGACAATGCTTATCTCCTACCATAATCATTCCGCTTCCCGGCAAATTTGCAAGGTTCCATTCCGGACGATTCTTGGGTTTTAATCCTCCTTCGTACCAACGCATTGTTAAAGGAACCTTATTTCCCCGTGCCGGGAAATCCCAGCGTATTATGGCCTGGTCTGAAACAAATCCGGTATCAGGAACAGGCGACTTAAACTCGGTTTCAACAACATTTGGCATTCCCATATCCAATGCCCAGAAAGGAGCATCGAGGGTGTGGCAACACCAGTCTCCCAATTCACCATTGCCGAAATCGAACCAGCCGCGCCATGTCCTTGGGGCATATATACCATTGTACGGTCGGAATGCTGCAGGGCCTAACCACAGATCCCAATCGAAATATTCAGGAACAGGTTGTTCTGCCGGCGGGAAACTTTCCGGCTTATCGAAATACTTTCCTTTACCAAAGGCTGGTCCGTCAAACCATGCTATTACTTCTGTAACATTGCCCAGAATTCCGGCTTCATACCATTCTTTAACCTGACGAATACCATTGGTGGCATGTCCCTGGTTAGCCATTTGAGTAACCACTTTATAATGCTTGGCTGCTTTCTGGAGGGTCCTTAATTGCCAGATATTGTGTGCAAGCGGTTTTTCAACAATAACATGTTTGCCGAGCTCCATTGCTGCCATTGCTGCCGGGAAATGAACATGGTCAGGAGTACAGACCATCACAGCATCAATCTCCTTTTGCATCTTGTCAAACATCACCCTGAAATCTTTAAAACGCCTGGCATTTGGCATTGCTTCATAACCAGCAGCAGCCATGTTGTTGGAAACATCGCACAATGCAACCATATTTTCGTTCCAGTTCGGATCCTTCTGATTAATCATTCTGCTCCAGTTAGCTCTGCCTTGTCCGCCAACACCAATAACTGCAATATTTAACTTGTTTGCCGGAGAAGAAGTTATCATGTTGGGTATAAAAAATGCACCTGCTGTTAAGGCACCTGCCGATTTAAGAAAATCCCTTCTTGTTTTTTTCATCGTAGTTTTTGGTCTTAATAGTTTAATCTTATTTTAAGGTCACATCCAGATATACCGAATGACGCCCGTACGTTTCATAAAAGGGCTTAAAAACAACACCGTCAATATTAAAGAGCAACTGTCCCGCATCACCCGATATCGATTTGCCTATATCATTTGCATTTAATGTTACCTTATGCCATTCTGCAAGGGGTTCAGACTCCTGGGCTGCCAGCAGAACCGGTCCGTAAAACAAACTTGCAATATTCTGCTGATCCATAAGCGGTTCCAGATAAAAATGAAACGGCATGCGCAATTCGACAATATCCCCTTCCTTCCATTTACGGTCTAAGGTAAGATAACTTCCCGGTACAGCCTTAACATTTTCCAACTTTCCATTTATCTTCACAAAAAATCCTTTTGTTGCCCAATGTGGAACACGCACATTAATGTCAAACCTGCCCTTCCCTTTAATCGTTAATCTTGTATAGTCTTCTTTTGGATAAGCTGTTGTTTGCGTTAATATTATATCCTTTTCCGGCCATTTTAATGTTGAAGGCACGTATAGGTTCACATACAGAGCCTTGTTGTCTGCACTTTTGAAATAGATTGAGTTTTGAAACTTTGTATTACTCTCAAGAGCCGTACCGTTGCAACAGGTAAAACCTGTCATATTGGGGTTGCCGAACTGTTTCACGGAACCGGGCCTCAGGGGCACATGGTAGGTATTGGCAGGGGTGTTCTCTGCAACAGAAGCAAGAATGTGATTGTAAAGCCCGCGCTCGTAATAATCCATTAGCTCTGCACTCTGATTAAAGAGAAAAAGGTCCCTGGTCAGCTTGAGCATATTATATGTGGCACAGGTCTCATTCTGACCACCGGCCGCAAAACCGTTTTCATAAAGTGTTGCCGGCTGGGCTGTAAAGCATTCAGCATTATTGGGGTTGACGTGCTCCTGCAACTCCTCCGATACTGTACATATAATCATTAGTGACCATATTCCAGAAATTATCAGCTATCTGATAATATTCAGGAGCACCGGAAACACGATAAGTCTCAAGAGCCCCGATGACCTGAGGTATGTGCTGGTTGGCATGTAAGCCACGGAACAAATCTACATTTTTAGCAAGTCCGTGAGAATGTTCAGCATCACCGAAGAATACTTTAATGTTATCAAATAATTGTGCAACTTCAAGATAACGAGGCTCCTTGGTAATTCGATACAGTCTTGCCATTGCTTCGTTCATTCCCCCATACTCTCCTGCAATGTATCTGTTCCACATGCTGATAAGTGTCTCCTCAGGCAACTGACTCAGACGTGCGTATACCCAGTTACCCATACCTTTTACTATATCCAGTGCCTTTTCATTGCCGCTGATTTCATAAATATCCATCAGCCCGGCCAGTATTTTATGAAGGGTATAGTATGGTGCCCATATTTGAGTATCAGACCCTCCGTAGGTCGCGCCCTTTTCCAGCATAATAAACTGGTCTGGCGGATAGGCACTGATAAAACCTTTACCCCAGTTCCAGTAATCCGTCCGGATACCTGCCTCACTCAAATCTGAACTGAAGCCTGATTTGCCAGGACCTGCCGGTACACCTGTCGGGTCTGACACATAATCTCCTCCATCCGTTTTTGGTTTTCCGGACATTTGGGATAATTCATACAGGGTATTCACCATATATTCCATCCTGGCAGCAAAATTAGTCTGTAGTGAAGCATCATAACCGGCACTGGCATAAGCCTGAGCGATAGCGCTAAGATAATGCCCTGTGGCATGACCTCGCAATTTAGTTTGTTGACTATCCCATACGCCCATTGGTTTTGCTCCCTCAGGCTGTTCCTGTCCAAATGCATTACGAAACATATAAAGGAAATTGTCAGGATTTGTACTGGCGAGGCCTTTCATAAATTTATCACGGTTCTCGATAAATTTCGTGTCGTGGTTATGAAGATCTGTGTTTAACATAACCTGATCAAGCCTGAAAACTTCCAGTATACGATCTGGTGCGGCACTCGCTTCAGCCTCTTTAACTGTAACAACCGCTTTTGGGGAGAACGTCTGTTCCGGCAACCCTTCCTGCTATTGTATACGTGCCAGGGGTAAGGACCTGACTATTATCTGCAGGGGCAGGCCAAAGCACTCTTACATCCGGCCCTTCAATATTATTTTTGTAAACACCAGCTAAATAGCTTGGTAATCGAGGAAGATGCCCAACTACGGTCTCAACCTGAATATCAGGAACGCCGGTCAGAAGTTCGTTATACAGCTGAGGAGTTGTTTCGGGAAACACTTGAAGACTCTGATCACCGCCTTGTGAAAATACCGGTGTTATAATCAAAGCACAAAAAACTATTAATAATCCAGCGGGGAGCTTTAATGTTTTCATAAAAAAATTGCTTGCAATTATTATTCATTTATATCATAAAGGTATTTTAAAAAATTTCAATTCCATATCCCGGCAACCACTTTCATTTGATAATTTAGGAGAGGGAGGGATGCTGAAAGTTGAATACACTACTATGTAACGGGGAAGAGTGTCCGTCAAAAACCTAATTCTTTGTCAGACATGTGAATTATGAAATTAATTCACTTATTAGTGTAACATCTACCATGTTAAAGTTGCCCACCTTTGGAACTTCTATAAAAAGAGTTTAATATTAATATACCTTCTATTATGAAAAAGTTCTTGATTTTTACATTAGTTATTTTTTGCATGAGTTATTATACAAATGCTCAGGTGAATCCGCATGCAATTGGCTTGCGCATTGGCGGCAATGGTGATATTAACGGAGCAGAACTGTCTTTTCAAAAAGGCTTTAGCGATTTGAACAGGCTGGAACTTGATTTAGGTTTTGGCGGAAATTCCCATCACAACAGATTTTTTCTTGCTGGAATTTATCACTGGGTCTGGAATATTACAGAGGGCCTAAACTGGTACGTTGGTCCGGGAGCAGGTATCGGATATTATTCTTATGACGACTCCGACGACTATGTTAATGTTGCCCTGGGCGGCCAGATTGGTCTGGAATACGATTTTAACACTCTTGATGTTCCTATTTTATTAAGTCTTGATGCTCGTCCAATGTGGGATTTTGTAGGTGATAATTCCGGATTTGGATGGGGAGCAGCATTAGGTGTTCGCTATACCTGGTAGGATAGTGAGTGTGAGAGTGAGAGTGAGAGTGAGAGGAAAATAGTTCATTGATAATCGTATGCCATAGAAATTTAATATATTTGGTTAATGATTCTTATAATTACCTAACCAATATTAAATTCAATGAACAAGGCGACGTTAAAAATCATGGCTCCTTTTGCTATTGCCTCAATGGGTCTGAGTAGTTGCAACCAGTCTAAACCTGCTCCCGAATCGCATGTTGGTGCAGATGGACTTGACAGGACAGTTTTACCCATCAAGGAACCCGTGAATCCGGCTATTACTGAACTTGATGCAAGGAATGCCAAAGCCCCTTCGAGATTTGAGGTTAAGGCTCCGGAGAAGGCTCCGAATGTTGTAATCGTTCTGATCGATGATATCGGATTCGGGCATTCCAGTGCATTCGGCGGACCAATCAGCATGCCTACTCTTGAGAAAATGGCTTCAAACGGATTAAAATTCAACCGTTTTCACACAACCGCGCTATCGTCCCCGACAAGGACTGCCCTGCTGACAGGATATAATCATCATTCCAACAATGCAGGTGCAATTATGGAGGTTGCTACCGGCTTTCCCGGGAATACAGGTATCAGGCCATTGACAATTACCCCGGTTGCTGAAGTACTTCGTATGAATGGTTACAGTACTGCCGCCTTTGGCAAATATCATGAGACACCCCCATGGGAAGGCTCAGTATCAGGACCATACGATCGCTGGCCCACCGGATCGGGATTCGATAAATTCTTTGGCTTTATCGGTGGTGAAACAAACCAGTGGCATCCGATGGTTTATGACGGAACTACAAGAGTATTTCCTAATGTCGATGACCCAAATTATCACTTCACAACAGACATGACAAACCAGGCGATTGCCTGGATGAATACCCAGCAGTCTCTTACGCCTGACAAGCCATTCTATATGTATTTTGCCACGGGGGCAACTCATGCCCCTCATCATTCACCTCAGTCATATATTGAGAAGTATAAAGGAAAATTTTCACAGGGATGGGATAAACTGCGTGAAGAAACTCTGGAAAGACAAAAGAAACTAGGGGTGGTGCCTGAAAATACAATTCTCGCTCCAAAACCGGAAGCCATTAAGGACTGGGAGGATCTAACAGCAGATGAGAAGATGCTGTTTGAAAAACAAATGGAGGTATTTGCGGGATTTGCAGAACATACAGATTATGAAGTTGGACGTCTCGTGGCTGCCCTTGAAGAAAGAGGAGAACTTGAAAATACCTTGTTCTTCTATATTGTGGGCGACAATGGATCAAGCGCTGAGGGCGGCATGATAGGAATGTACAATGAGAATACCTATTTCAATGGAGTAGCTGAGACACTGGAGATGCAGCTGTCAAGAATAGATAAACTCGGAACTGCGGAAACCTATAATCATTTTGCTGCTGGCTGGGCAATCGCAGGAAACACGCCGTTCACATGGGCAAAACAGGTAGCTTCTAATTTTGGCGGAACCCGCAATGGGATGGTCGTTCACTGGCCCGGAGGGATCAAAACCAAAAATGAAGTGCGCTCACAGTTTCATCATGTTGTTGATGTAGCACCTACTATCTATGAATCAACAGGTGTCCCGGCTCCAAGGATGGTTAACGGAATAGAACAAAGACCCATTGAAGGTATAAGCATGAAGTATTCGTTCGATAATGGAGCTGCTCCTGATGCCCGGACGACTCAGTATTTTGAGATGATAGGCAACAGGGCAATTTATCATGAAGGCTGGTTCGCAGGAACAATACACAAAGCACCATGGGAAGCTGCTCCAAGACGCCCTCTTACGGATGATGTATGGGAACTTTACAATGTTAATGAAGATTTCAGCCAGGCCAAAAACCTCGCTGATCAGAATCCTGAAAAACTTGAGGAGCTGAAGAATAAGTTTATGGAAGAGGCTGTTAAATTTAATGTCCTCCCAATCGACGACCGTTCAATTGAGAGGTTTGATCCCGTAATTGCAGGCAGACCCGACCTCATGAATGGCCGCACAAAACTTGTTTTATATGAGGGAGCAGTAGGCATCCCTGAGAATGCTTTCATAAACGTCAAAAACACTTCCCTTTCCATTACTGCTGATGTTGATGTCCCTGCAAATCCATCCGGCGTAATAGTATGCCAGGGAGGCGATTTCGGCGGATGGACCTTCTATATCAGCGGAGGAAAACCTACTTATACATACAATTATGTCGGACTGGAACTATTCACTATTCAATCATCACAAAACGTAACAGCCGGCAAGCATACAATAAAGTTCGAGTTTAACTACGAAGGCGGAAGAGGCGCCGGTGGTACAGGCATTATCTCACTCGACGGGAAAAAGACTGGTGAAGGGAAAATTGGGAAAACCAACAGCAATACTTTTGGAATTGACGAATCGGCTGATGTAGGAGAAGATCAAAACACACCAGTTTTCCTTGGTTATCATGGTAAGGAAAAATTTAAAGGGAAAATCGAAAAGATTACTATTGAAACTTTCCCTGAGAAAAAGTAGTTTTTTATCTGAACTCTTTAACTCTTAAAAATCTGCCTCTGTTTTTCAGGGGCAGATTCATTTAGTATTACGATTAAATTGTAAAACAAGCACAAATATATACACTTATGAAATTCATGCTCATATTTTCCCTACTGATAACCGGCCTGTTCACTAAGTCGCAGGGACAGACTAAAAACAATTCTGAGAATGTAGTGCTTGCATCCTCAGGTATAGTCCATTACAGCGATTTTGGCGCCAGGGGCGATGGAAAAACAGACGATATTGATGCCATCGCAGCAGCACATGAATACGCCAATCAGCATGGACTTCCTGTGAAAGCAGATGAGGGGGCCACATACTATATCAGCGGAAAGAACCGCACCGCAATTATACAGACCAATACCGGTTTCGGTACGGCTGCCTTTATAATTGACGATACAAATGTTGAGAACCGTAATCAACATATATTTCTTGTCAGTTCCAGCCTTAAATCCTATAGAGCTGAAGGCATTTCTTCCCTGAAGAAAAACCAGGAAAACATTGACATCACTTTACCCGGCACGTGCCTTGTTTCCGTCACTGATTCAAATGTAAAACGATACATCCGCTTCGGACCTAATCAGAATAATGGTTCCTCACAGACAGATATTTTTATAGCTGACAAAAGCGGTAAGGTCGATATGAGCGCTCCGATTATCTGGGACTTCAACAAGATTACAGACATCACAGCCCTGCCCATAGATGAGACAACTCTGACAATCACCGGCGGACGATTCACAACTATTGCCAACCGGGCAGAATCGAAGTACACCTACTACAGCCGCGGTATTGCGATCAGGCGCTCCAATGTTATTGTGGATGGACTGGAACACCGCATCACCGGCGAAGGTGAGAACGGAGCACCTTATGGGGGATTCCTAAACATAAGCGAATGCTCCTATGTCAACGTCCGGAATACAATACTTACCGGACACAAAGTATACCAGACCATTGGCTCGGCAGGAGTCACGGTCTCTATGGGCACCTACGACATCTCAATCAATCGTGCTCTTAATGTGTCATTCGTGAACTGCAGCCAGACAAATGACATCAACGACAGCAGCTACTGGGGAATCCTGGGCTCCAATTATTGCAAGAATCTTGTTTATGACGGCTGCACCTTTTCACGCTTCGATGCCCATATGGGGGTTGCCAATGCATCAATCCGCAACTCAACACTTGGGCACCAGGGAATAAATGCTATCGGAAGCGGGACCTTTACCGTTGAGAATTCCACTATTTACGGAAGGAATCTTATCAATCTGCGCTCCGACTATGGAAGCACATGGCAGGGAGAACTACTAATCCGCAACTGCGTTTTCAAACCTGCGAACGGAAGAACTTCAAATGTCAGTCTTATCGGCGGATCATACTCTGGTCAACATGATTTCGGCTACACATGCTATATGCCGGAACGGATCACAATAGAAGGACTGAAGATCGACGATTCCAGACTTCCGGCGGACTATAAGGGACCTGCCATATTTGCAGATTTTAATCCAAAAATGACCGACAATTCCTTTGTGGAAAAGTTTCCTTATGTGAGAACCAGGGAAGTCATTCTCAAAAACGTGACAATATCCAGCGGCAAAACCTTAAGAATCAGCGACAATTCATTTATGTTTAAGGATGTTAAGGTAAACAAGGACTAATTGTTTGTCGTGCGGTCTGCGGTCATGCGGTCTTGCGGTCTGCGGTCATGCGGTCTACGTATGTACAGAAACATATATTAAAAAAGCTTAATTTTTAATAATTTACATTCTGAACAGGAATAAATCAACAAAAGATACTGTCTAAATAAAAACTAACCTGATCATGAAAAAAATTTACTCAATTTCTGTTGTCTGCCTTGCAATGGCGGTGCTTGTTTCATGTACCGGACAAAAAGAGACTAAACCTCAACCTGTTCTTGGAACAAGGTCGGTTGCAATAATCGAAAAAAAGGGTCTTAAATTCAAGGACCTTAATAAAAACGGGAAACTTGACAAGTATGAAGACTGGCGTCTGACTCCTGATGAAAGAAGCAAGGACCTTCTTTCAAAAATGTCGGTAGAAGAGAAAGCCGGTTTTATGCTTATTAACTCACTTAATATGGTTGGAACCAGGGCTGCTGAAGCATCTGAAGGCAAGCTCAACGCCAGCGATCTTTCGGAAGGCGGCGGCCGTCCGCAGGGTGGCGGCGAGCGCCAGGGAGCACCTCAGGGAGCGCCTGCAGGTGATCGTCAGGGAGCACCTCAGGGAGCTCGTCAGGGGGCTGCCGGAGGGAACGGAGAACGCATCGCCGGAATGGGCGCAACGGGAGGCGGGACAAAAAGGGTAGTTACTGAGTTTCATAACCGCCATTTCATTCTCAGGTCTAATGAAAGTGCCAGAATAACTGCCGAATGGGCAAACAAACTCCAGGAACTCTGCGAAAGCGAACCTCTGGGTATTCCTGCCATTATAGCTTCAAATCCCCGTAACAATATAACCACTAATGCATCGCTCGGCACAAGCGTGGGAACAACTGTCTTCTCCTCCTGGCCGGGGGAACTTGGCTTATCAGCCATGCGCGATCTGCCGCTTACAAGAGAATTTGCCGACATTGCCCGTCAGGAATGGACGGCAGTCGGACTGAGAAAAGGTTATATGTATATGGCTGACCTTGCTACCGAACCACGATGGTCGAGAGTGAACGGAACCTTTGGCGAAAATGCGGAATGGGTTGCACAGATGATGACCCAGATAGTACTTGGATTCCAGGGTGACAGCCTTAGTCCTGCATCGGTGGCTCTTACTACAAAACATTTCCCTGGCGGCGGATCGGGCGACGACGGTCAGGATTCTCACTTCGACTGGGGTAAAAAAGAGGTTTACCCGGGAGGAATGTTCAAAAACAACCTTATCCCGTTTCAGGCAGCAATAGATGCCGGTACTTCATCAATTATGCCTTATTACTCACTTCCTTCAGGAACAGAATATGAAGAGGTTGGATTTGCTTTCAATAAAGGCGTTATTTCCGATGTCCTGAGAACCCAGATGGGTTTCAAAGGAATCATTAACTCCGATACCGGTCCGCTTACAAGTATGCCATGGGGTGTCGAAAACCTTACTAAAAAAGAACGCTATAAAAAAGCCATTGAAGCCGGAGTAAACATCTTCTCAGGGGAATCAGATCCTAAAATGCTGATTGAGATAATTGACAGCGGAATGGTTGACATAAGTCTTATCGACAACTCAGTTCTCCGTCTCCTGAATGAAAAATTCACCCTTGGATTGTTTGAGAATCCTTATGTGGATGCAGATTATGCCGAGAAGACAGTCAATAATGAAAATTTCCGTGAAAAAGCTGCCCTTGCCTTGCGCAAATCAGTTGTTCTTCTCAGGAATGAAAAAGAGGCACTGCCTGTCAAACCAAAAACGAAGGTCTATTTTGAGTCGCTTCAGAGAAGTGCACAGGGGACCTGCATCAGATAGTCCCGAATGTTTACCTGCCAGATGACAATAAATACGATGTGGAATTTGTGAAAACTCCGGGTGAGGCTGATGCTGTTATCCTCTGGCTGCAGCCCGCAGGAAATGCCCTGTTCGGTTCAACAGGGGCACCTATCTCCCTCTCTCTTTCCAAATGCGGGGTTGACGTCGCCTATGTAAATAAATTGTCAGCAAAAAAACCGACAATACTTGTTGTAAACTATACTAACCCATGGGTTATCAATGAAGTATATAACGAAAAAACAAGTAACGTCGTCGGGGTGCTTGCCACGTTCGGAACTACAGCAGATGCTCTTCTTGATGTGATAACAGGAAAATTCAATCCATCAGGCAAGATGCCATTCTCAACTCCTGTCTCCGACCTTGCAGTTACCAATCAGAAGGAAGATGTTCCCGGATATATGGAAGGAGAAGGTTATGCTCTGTTCAATTATGACGAAGGATTAAGCTACATTAAAAAGTAAAACCACCAGGGGGATTATTACTCCGGTTAGTTTTGACATTTACAAGTACTAAAAGCCTCTGTTTTCAGGGGCTTTTTGCTTTTGACAGATTTTACTTTTAAAATACATATCTTTATAAAAATCCGGCCAGACATAAAGTCAAACGGAACCTTTTGCCAGAAATGATTGTTATAGTAATACTAAAATGAAAATACTATTAACAGGTGCAACCGGATATATTGCACAACGTCTATTGCCTGTATTATTAAACAACGGTCATGAAATAGTTTGCTGTGTAAGAGATAAAAAGAGGTTTGATACAAAAAAATATAACTCTCCTGCCCTTTCAGCTATAGAAGTAGATTTTTTAAAATCAGAGACTCTTAAGCTTATCCCTCCCGACATTGATGCCGCATATTACCTTATTCACTCCATGTCAACTTCATCAGGCGATTTTGAAAAAATGGAGGAGGCATCTGCAATCAATTTTAAAAATTGCATTCAGCAAACCAATGCACGCCAGGTAATTTATCTCAGCGGGATAGTAAATGAGGAAGTATTATCCAAACACCTTACCAGTCAGAAGAAATGTAGAAAGAATACTCGGTTCAGGGTCTTACTCATTAACAACAATAAGGGCAGGAATAATAATTGGTTCCGGAAGTGCTTCCTTCGAAATAATCCGCGACCTGGTGGAAAAATTGCCTGTAATGATTGCTCCCCGATGGCTTGATACAAAGTCACAACCGATAGCAATACGTAATGTTATTGAATTTCTTTCAGGAGTGCTTCTCAACGAAAAAACATTTAACAAAAGCTATGATATCGGTGGCCCTGATATTATGACCTATAAGCAGATGCTGTTAAGATTTGCAAAGGTAAGGGGGCTTAAGCGATGGATAGGAATTGTTCCGGTTATGACACCAAAACTTTCATCTTACTGGTTATACTTTATAACCTCAACCTCATATTCCCTTGCACAAAACCTGGTCGACAGCATGAAAGTTGAGGTTATCTGCAAGGATAACAATCTGAAAGAATTACTTGGAATTACTCCGGTCAGTTATGAGGATGCAATAAGAGAGGCTTTTGAAAAGATTGAGCTGAACCAGGTTCCATCGAGCTGGAAAGATGCTCTTACATCCAATACTTTGAATGATGGAATTTCCAGATATGCAGAAGTTCCGGTTCATGGATGCTTTTCTGATTACCGGAAACTTCATATCGATGACAGTGAAAGGGTTCTACAGAAAATATGGTCAATAGGAGGAAAAAACGGCTGGTATTATGGCAGACTGGCTCTGGGGAATTCGTGGTTTTATTGATAAACTATTCGGTGGTGTAGGGTTAAGAAGGGGCAGAAAAAACCAGACTGAAATATCACCCGGTGAAGCCCTCGATTTCTGGAGAGTTCTGATAGCTGACAAAACAGAAAAAAGACTGCTGCTATTTGCTGAAATGAAACTTCCCGGGGAGGCCTGGCTGGAATTCAGAATTGACAATCAGAATGTATTGCATCAGACTGCAACTTTCAGACCATTAGGATTATGGGGCAGGCTATACTGGTACAGCGTTCTGCCTTTTCATGGATTTATTTTCAGGGGAATGATACGAAATATTGCCGGCAGATGAAGCAGTAAAATCAGGTCAGTGATAATGAGTATGCAAATAAGAATGTTTGGATACATGAATAATATTGATTATCAGCACAGCATATCTCCAAGTTTTCAATCCAGACTTATACAAACGGCTATGGGTTTGTTTGGGATGAAGAAGAAAATGGAAAGAAAAATGATAACTGACGACTTTGTTAAAGAACCAGCAAAGATCCCAAAATCTTTATTGAAGAACTACAATATTGAGGAAGCTGAACAATACGCTCATAAAATATGGACAATTGATCCTGTTGATAGTAAATCTGACCTTATCATTTTATATTTCCATGGCGGTGCATATATGAGTAGTCTCATCAAAGAACACTGGAGCCTTATTGAGAAATTAATCAGTATGACCAGGGGTACAGTAGTTGTTCCTGACTATCCACTGGTGCCTGAAGCCAGCTGCAAAGAGACATATGATTTTATCGAAGGCTTATATACAAGATTGATAAATGAGTACCCTGCAAAACGCATTGTTTTTATGGGAGATTCTGCAGGCGGTGGATTAGCATTAGGATTTACACAACAATTAAGAGATGAAAATAAAAAGCAGCCTGATCAGATAATTATTTTTTCTCCCTGGTTAGATGTCAGTATGTGTAATCCCATATCAGAGAGATTAGAGAAAGAGGATAAGTTGTTAAGTATTGCTGGTCTTAAAAATGCCGGACAGAAATATGCTGCGAGCTTAGATCTGAAAGATTTTAGGGTAAGCCCTCTTTACGGCAACCTGACCGGCATGTGCAGGATCTCAGTCTTCACAGGTACAAAAGACATATTAAATGCAGATTCTCAAAAACTTAAGCAGTTAATGAAAGACCAAAACATCAGCTTTAACTATTTTGAGTATCCGGATATGTTCCATGACTGGGTAATAATTACAAGTTTAAGGGAATCACAGGATGTAATTGACAAGGTTGATAAACTTGTAAATGATTATAAATGGAATAATCCTCAATTATTTAAGGGTTTAGTCAGGTAAGATAATTTGGATCCTTAAAGATTGACAGCATATAAATTTTAACAGTTTTTGTTTTAATGCTATATTACGTATTGTAAATAAATGACATCATGAAAAATAAACTCTTCCTTATATCGACATGTTTTGCGACTATCATGTCATTTAATGTTTCATCACTGAAAGGACAGGCTTCTTTCGACCTTGAGACGGGAGCTGTCGCAACAGGTTACAATGATGTCAGGATTCCCGGGGACCAGGGAACCCTCTTTTCATTTAAAGATGACTTAATTTCGAAAACGGAGTTTTTTTACAGGCTAAGAGCCAGTTATACAATAAAATCCCGTCATACATTATCCTTATTGTATGCTCCGCTCGAGACTGTATCGACCGGGAAAGTGAACTTTGATATATTTTTCGAAGGAGTAACCTTTCCTGCTAATACAGACCTTGAGGGAACATATAAATTTAATTCCTACAGGCTGACATACCGTTATGAAATTGTACTTAAACCAAAGTTTGAATTCGGTCTGGGGTTTACTGCAAAAATCAGGGATGCCAGTATAGCGCTGTCTTCTGCAGCATCACAAAGCGAGAAGGTGAATGTAGGCTTTGTACCGATCATCAATTTCAGATTGTTATGGAAACCGGCTGAAAAGTTCGGCATCCTTCTGGAGGGAGATGCCCTTGCCGCACCGCAGGGCAGGGCGGAAGACGTTCTGATAGCGGTAACCTACAAGGTTTCCGACCGGTTGGGATTAAGGGCCGGATACCGGATACTCGAAGGAGGTGCCGATAATGATGAGGTTTACAACTTTACCCTTTTCAATTATGCCTCAGCCGGCATTACAATATACCTCTGATATGAATAGTATGCAACCGAGAAGGCTGATCAGAAACTTAAATTACATGAAAATCAGGAATTTTTATCGTTTTCATCTGATCATTTACTTACTTTTATTTACATCTTATTTAACCTTTAGCCAGGATAACAAAATGAACAAAATCGCAATCGGAAGCCTCGTTCCGGCATTTAAACTGCCTGATCAAAACGGGAAATTATTCGACATAAATTCCGTACTCGGCAAAAAGAATCTTGTTATTTATTTTTATCCGAAAGACGATAGTCCGGGCTGCACGGCCCAGGCTTGTTCATTCCGTGACCAGTTCGATGTCTTCAATGAAGCCGATGCCGTAATAATTGGTATCAGCGGCCAGTCGGTTGAGAGTCATAAAAAATTTGCCGAAAAATACAGGCTCACTTTCACCCTTTTAAGTGACGAAGGAGATAAAATCCGGAAACAATTCGGAGTGCCCACAAACCTCCTTGGATTGCTTCCCGGCCGTGTGACATATATTGCAGATAAAACGGGGAAAGTGATCTATATCTTCAATTCACAAACAAAAACCGCAGAACATGTCGATGAAGCATTGAGGATTCTGAAAGAACTTAAATGAAAAGTAGTAATGAATAGAATTCAGACCGGCGATAAAATCCCCACGTTTATCCTTAAAGATCAGCATGATAATGATTTCGATATTTCCTCTTTGCTTGGAAGCAAGAAGCTGGTTATATTTTTTTACCCGGAGGACGGGAGCCTGAACTGTACAAAAGAGGCATGCTATTTTCGCGATCTTTCTGACGTTTTTGATGAAGCAGATGCAGTAATAATCGGAATAAGCGGTCAGTCGGTTGAAAGCCACAAAGATTTTGCAGAAAAAAACAGGCTTAAATATACTCTTCTGAGTGATAGCAGCAATCATGTAAGAAAACTATTTGGCGTACCAGGAAGGATGTTCGGATTAATTCCGGGCCGCGTGACTTATGTCGTGGACAAGAGCGGAAAAGTGGTTTATATTTTCGATTCACAAACAGAGACTCAGCGCCATGCAGATGAAGCTTTAAAGATCTGCCTCCTCTTGAAAAGAACCGATAATGCGGATAAATAACATTATCAGGCTGCAGCAAAAATTACGTGCAGAATAAATTGTGACCATGTTATTAGTATCCGATTATAATTTCATTATTTTTGGATAATCACACAATCTCCCGGAGAGAGGAACTTTTATATCCGGAATCTAAAAACTCACCCTATGCTGACAAAAGATCTGGTACTCGAATTATGGAGCAAGACATACAACACCGAAGGCAAGCCTGACTGGTCGCACATTCTTCCCTGGTACGCTGATAATATTTACTTCAGGGATTCCATCCAGGAAATACACGGGATAGAAGAATTCACAGCTATGACAGTGCGGCTTACGCAGCGTTCAAAAGATCTGAAGATGAGAATCGTCAATGCCGTTATGGAGGGGAATATTATTATCATGGAATGGGAAATGACCCTCAGCTTCAAAAAATATCCGAGTTCCATATTATATGGTGCAAGCAGGCTGACCTTGAATGAAGAGGGTAAAATCGCAGAACAAAGAGATTACTATGACTTATGGGGAGACATTTTTGACAATATCCCAAGGTTCGGCAAAGCATACAGAAGGTTTTTGATTAAAAAATTTGGTTGAACATATTGCTTTGAGTGCTTGTTTAAGTATTAATGAATTATTATAAGTAAACATATAAATAGGATTATGAAAAAACTTACTTACATTTTATTGTTTGCATCATTCATGTTTGCCGGATCGGTGAATGCCCAGACAGGAGTTCGTTTCGGACTGAAAGCAGGTTACAACCTCGCTACACAATATGGTATAACTCCTGCTGACAATACCTATATTGTTGAATCGGGTAGCAGGAATGGCTTTGCCGGAGGTGTATTACTGTATTTTCCAATAACCGAATCAGTGGGTATCCAAAATGAGTTCCTTTATTCTATGAAGGGTTCGAGACAGGACGTTACTATTCAAAGTCCGGTTAACGTAAACACTGTTTCGGAATATAACCTGAATTATTTTGATATGCCAATACTGGTCAAATACAAATTCGTCAATATTAAGGATTTCGGCATTTATGGCTCTGCTGGCATTTCATTATCATTATTGATTGACGGAGATTACAGTATTACCAGTACAATTAATGCCGGCGGGCCTCCGATTGTAATACCTGAATCAGGCGATACGAAAGGTCTAGATATTTTCGACTATTCATTCGTATATGGTTTTGGCACGGATTTCCCGCTTCTCAATCAGGATTTCTTCTTCGATTGCCGCATGACGATCGGCTGGAATACCTTAGCAATGCCTAACGCGACAGGTGCAGATCCTGTTCCGTTACGTAATCAGAATTATGTATTTGGGCTTGGTATGTATTTCTAAAATCTCGGGTCAGAAAAGATAATTATGAAATTTACAGAAGCAAGCCGTGTAACTGGTATCTATGAAAAATAAAAAATTTGCTAAATACTTCAGGGAATACGAGTGGTCCAACATTTCTGCAATGCTCAGAAACAATAGGTCAGATCCCAAAATTTGTACTGAAGATTTTAAAAATAAACTGGTAGTTATCACCGGAGCTACCTCCGGAATCGGATATCATACAGCCTTGAAATATGCTTCTCAGGGGGCAAGTCTATTATGCATAAACCGGAATGAGAAGAAATCAGAGGCTTTACAACTTGAAATTGAAAGTAAATTTGGCGTCAAATGCGACTACAAAATAGCTGATCTGAGTAATCTGAATAACATTCTTCATGTTTCTGATGAACTCCTGAAACTTGAAATGCCAATAGATGTTCTCATACATAATGCCGGCATTTACCTTACAAAAAGAGAATTAACAAGCGACGGACTTGAAAAGGTATTTGTGATTCAACACCTTTCTTCCTTTATGATAAACTACATTTTAAAGGAAAAGCTGAAATCACAGGAAAAGGCCAGAATTATTATGGTTAATTCCGAGGGTCACCGTTTTGCAGCCTGGGGATTGCACCTCGATGACCTGAACTGGGAAAAACGGCGATACACCGGATTTAAGAGCTATGGATCCGCCAAGATGGCTCAATTGCTTTCGATGATAACATTTGATGAATACTTCCGTGATAGCGGAGTTACTATCAACTCCATGCACCCCGGAGCGGTTAAAACTGACACCGGTCAGGATAACGGTCCAGTATACCGGTGGTATAAAAAGAATATTCTTGACAAAACATTGAAATCGCCTGAAATATCCGCCGAGGCATTGTATTATCTTGGAGTTTCTAAAGAGCTTGAAAATGTAAGCGGGAAGTTCTTCAATTTAACTACTGAGGAAGAACCGGCACCTCCGGCTCTGGACAAAGAGGAAGCTTATAAGCTTTGGGAAAAAAGCCTGGAATTAAGTGGATTACGTGGTACAAATCAGCAAATCCCACATATGAATCAGATTATTGAAATTTCTGAATCTGAAAAATATGCCTGAACACTCACACAATACTATCATCGTGGGAGGAGGAATTGCCGGATTGACAGCTGCAGCCTATCTGGCCCGTGAGGGAAAAAAGGTATTGCTGATTGAAAAAAACAAGGAATGCGGGGGGCTTGTTAATTCATTTAAACGCGACGGCTTTCATTTTGACGCCGGAGTCAGAGCCCTTGAAGATGCAGGTATTATTTACGCGATGCTGAAGGGCTTAAATATTAATCTCGAAGTTGTTAAAAGTCCTGTTTCAGTCGGCATCGAAAATGAAATAATAAATATAACAGACCTTGCCAGCCTGGCAGAATACCGGGACCTTCTGATAAAATTTTACCCGGAAAGCGAAGGAGAGATTTATGAAGTATTAAAAATTATACGGACTATAATGAAGCACATGGATGTTCTCTATGGCATTGAGAATCCCATGTTCAAAGACTTAAAACGAGACAGAGAATTCATTTTCAAAAAATTATTGCCCTGGCTGCCGAAGTTTATTTTTACAATCAGAAAAATAAACAGGATGAACATGCCTGTTGAGGAATACCTGGAAAAAATTGTAAAGAATCCTTCCCTCCGGGATATAATTTCGCAGCATTTTTTCAAAAATACTCCTACGTTTTTTGCACTGAGCTATTTTTCATTATACCTCGATTATTTCTATCCGAAAGGTGGGGTAGGAAAGCTATCGGAAGCCCTGAGAGACAAGATTATAGAATGCGGTGGTGAAATAAAGACAGAGACAAAAATTCTTGAGGTTTTTGCGGAGAAATGTCTTTTAAAAGACCAGAATAATGTAACATATAAGTACGACAATCTTATCTGGGCCGCCGATTTAAAGACACTTTATAAAGTCACAGAGACCAATGGTTTGTTGCCGGTAATTCGATCGCGATTCGAGACTGAAAAACTCAAAATGCTGAAAAACAGGGGCGGTGATTCTGTGTTTTCAATGTTCCTGGAAGTGGATGAACCACTTGAAAGCTTCAGAAAGATCGCAAACGGGCATTTCTTTTATACCCCTCTAAAACAGGGTTTGGGTGAGACTCACAGGGGTGAGCTGGATACACTGCTTGGCAATTTTGAAAATACCGGAAAAGAACAGGTTCTTGCATGGCTTGATAAATTCACAAGGTTAAATACTTATGAAATTTCGATTCCCGGACTAAAAGATCCCGACCTGGTCCCTCCCGGAAAAACAGGATTAATTATCAGTTTCCTTACTGAGTATGATTTGTTCAGCAATATTCAGAAAGCAGGCTGGATTGATGAGTTTATCACAGAAATTGAAGATCGTGTGCTGAATGTAATAACTGATTCTGTTTACCCGATGTTAAAAGACAGAATTATTGCACGCTTCTCATTCAGCCCGTTAAGCATCGAAAGCAGGGTAGGCAGTTCTGAAGGAGCTATTACAGGCTGGGCATTTCATGAATCAATGCCCGTTATTAACAAAATCCAGATCTCAGATCGTTCAGTTCTGACTCCGGTCTCTACAATTTTCCAGGCCGGACAATGGGCTTACAGTCCAGCAGGCGTGCCAATGGCGATATTAACAGGGAAGCTTGCCGCTGACAAGGCATTAAAGCAAATGAGAAAATTGAGATGAGGATGATTTGGAAATCAATTTGCTCAAATGTTTTGTAATTCCATTAAATGTTTCGCAGGCACATAATAAGGCAGTATAGCAGGTTACTGCTTTTGTCTTGCGGTCTTGCGGTCTTGCGCTCTAGCGGTCTTGCAGTTTGAGAACTAGTTTTCAATGACAGAATAATATGGAAATAATAAATTAAGAGTGTTAAATTTGCACAATGCTGCAAAGTTGCAGTGAAGTAAACAGGCTTGAAATTTATTAAACTAGCTATTTTCAGAAAATTCCGGATGTTTTCAATGAAAACGATAATAAACAGAACAGTTGTTTTTTTGCTGCTGCTTTTCGTAAATGTATATCCTGTCTGCGGTCAGCTGAAACTTGGCGGTTCCCAGTCAGAAATAAATTTCCGGGAAGGTCCCGGGCTGAATTCAAAGGTTTTATCTACTGTCAGCAGTTCGAATCTTCTTGTTATTCTTCCCGGCGAATCTCAGAATGGCTTTGTTTATGTTTTTGATATTGAGTCGAGTTCATTCGGATTTGTTTATGAATCGTTAGTTAATGTAACCGATACACTTGCTTTTCAAAAGCAGCATTTCTTCGAAAGATCTGGCGAAAATGAAAATGGAGATATTGCTATTGAACTGATCAACAGAACTGATAAATCACTGTTTGTATGGATTAACAAGAACATTTTTAACCTGGCTCCACATGAAAAGAAGGATTTGATTTTTAATGATGAAGAATTTACTTTTTTTTCTTCCGCTCCCGGTTTGTATCCTGTTTTTGGCAGGGAGATCCTGAATAAGGGTAATTCCTATAAATTTGATTTTACACTTTAGAACAAATCTGTACTCTATTACTTTTGTACTAACAATAAGTTGCACTGCCCCTAATGAAGAAATTTTTGCTGATAGTACTGACAATGTTTTGTATTAATGCTCAGGCGCAGCAAAGAGATACTCTTAAACTTAAAATCACCAGGGTTGAAAGGCAGACTGATACCGTTTATATGTTTTCAAGCCGGGTTGATACAATTGCCTTGCAACCAGTAAAGACTGACACGAGTAAAGTTGTGAAAGATATCAATCCTCTCGATCTTTCGGAATCAAAATATAAGATAAAGTTTATGGGCAGCTTAAGAGCTAATGCCTATTACGATTTTACCGGGATGTCGAACACTGAAGGATTTGTGCCTTATGATATTCCTGTCGGAGAAGATAAGATTGACGGATTATCAAGTATTTATGCAGGCGCCAGGCAATCTCGCATAGGAGTAGAAGGAAGCGCAAATACCCGTGTGGGAAAGATAAAAACCTATATCGAGGCTGATTTTGCCAGCAAGAGTGAATCATTATTACGATTAAGGCATGCTTATGCAGAATGGAACTTTTTTAAGCTCGGCTACAGCTGGAGTACTTTCATGGATAATGCCTCCCTGCCTGCAACCGTTGATTTTGAAGGACCAAACAGCAGCCTAAACAAGAGGCTTGGGATAATAAGGTACGAAAGGAAATACGGCGAAAAAAGTATTGTTGGAGTATCCCTTGAATCGCCAATAAGTGATTATTACAATCCGGCCGATTCACTTATTCAGAACAAAAGCAAACAAAGCAACTTTGATATCGCCGGACGCTATAAATATTTTAACAAACCAGGCCATTTTCAGATAGCAGGTATATTCAGACGTATACAATATCTCAATCAGACAGAGATGGATGTTCTTTACGGATGGGGTATTCTACTGAGTACTAATATAAATATAGACAAGAAAAACATACTGTCCGGCCAGTACTCCTTTGGTCAGGGTATTGCGAGTTATTATGTTGGTTTCTCAGGCAAGCAGCTTGATGCAGTTTATGATCCCTTTTCAGAGAAGATGACCCTCAAATCTATCAGGGGAGGATTTCTGACCTATACTTACATGTTCAATTCTACATGGAGATTTTCGGTTACAGGCGGGACATCGAGCATCAAGGAGAAGGAGTTCGAAACCCCTGATACTTTCAAATCGAGCAGGTATTTTGCTTCAAACGTCTTTTATAATCCTATTGAAACAATCAGGCTTGGTTTTGAAGTTACATCAGGATCAAGGACTAACCTTGACCTGGAGAAAGGCACTTCGACAAGGATCTCATTGCTTGCAAGTTTTGATTTCTGAAATACCATAGAGTCAGATCTTATTTAGGCGAAACAAGGAAGGGATTTACACCCAGTTTATTAACTATATAATCGATTACAAGCCGGGCCTTTACACCGGATAATTCCACACGGTCGGAATAAATTCCGCCGTCACCGCTTGCTCCCGGCATCTCAAGTGCAAAAACAAGATTTGTAGGGCCAATTATCGGGATCCATCATACCTGGACATTTCTGTAAAACAACATTCCGCTGGGTCCCCAGTAATCAAGTGTGTTGGAAATACGTCTAGATCCATGAATGCACTTTCGGTTTGCCCTGCACCAAAATGGCCCTCAGTATTCAGCAGTTGTCAAAATCTTGTAATCAATCACAATGGCTTGGTAAAAATTTGGTTCGGACCAAAGATTCCTAATGGAAATAATTGTAACTTTATTATGACAAATCCAGGTCTATGTATAGACATTGATTTTACGTCTTTATGGTCCTGCTGAGTCGTGGTTTGATAAAAGCCGGAAGCCTGGCGAGAAGAAAAGATAGCTAGCTAAATAAAAACTATTAACAAATAAATCCTGAAACTATGAACAAGAATGTATTTGGTTTGGTAATGCTGGCAGGAATAGTTCCTTATTCCTGTACGCAGAAAAAGGCAGACCAGCCGGTAATTGTCTCGGAGGATGGCCTGGATCGCACAATCCTGCCGATCAGAGAACCGATCCGCCCGACTTATAAGGAACTTGATGCACGGAATGTAACCCCGCCGGCCAGGTTCGACGTAAAAGCTCCGAAAGGGGCTCCAAACGTTGTGGTTGTGCTTATCGACGACATGGGCTTTGGTGTATCTGAGGCTTTTGGAGGCCCTGTTACCACACCCACCATGGACAAACTTGCTGTTAACGGTTTAAAGTACAACCGTTTTCATACAACTGCACTATCCTCCCCTACCCGTGTGGCTTTGCTTACCGGATATAACCATCACAGCAACAATATGGGCAGTATTGCAGAAACTGCAACAACCTTTCCTGGCAATACTTCTGTAAGGCCTCAGTCAATTACACCAATGGCTGAAGTACTTCGCCAGAATGGGTTTAATACAGCAGCATTCGGTAAATATCACGAAACTCCGCCCTGGGAAATATCAAATTCAGGTCCTCAGGACCGTTGGCCAACCCGTTCGGGATTTGAGAAATTCTACGGTTTCATTGGCGGTGAGACCAATCAATGGGCCCCTCTGATTTATGATGGGGTCACACTGGTTGAAACACCCGAAGATCCGGATTATCACTTTACCACCGATATGACCAACCAGGCTATTTCATGGGTTCGTTTCCAGAAAGCCTTGTCTCCTGATAAACCATTCTTTATGTATTTTGCACCCGGAGCCACCCATGCACCACATCATGTTCCTCAGGCCTGGATAGACAAATACAAGGGCAAATTTGACCAGGGATGGGATAAGATTCGTGAAGAGACCCTGGAACGTCAGTTAAAACTTGGCATAGTACCCCCGGGAACCAGGCTTGCACCGAAACCTAAGGACATAAAGGACTGGGAAACTCTTTCAGCTGATGAAAAGAAACTGTTTACGCGTCAGATGGAAGTCTATGCCGGATTTGCCGAACAAACTGATTACGAAGTTGGAAGACTAATTTCAACTATTGAAGAACTTGGTATAAAAGATAATACTATTATCATATTTATTGCCGGAGATAATGGTGCAAGTGCAGAAGGACAAATGAACGGGATGTTCAGCGAAATGACTTTTTTCAGTGGAGTTCCGGAGACTGTTCCTGATATGCTGAAACATTATGATGAATGGGGAGGTCCAAGCACCTATCCCCACTTTTCAGCCGGATGGGCAGTGGCAATGGATGCTCCTTTTTCATATACTAAGCAGATAGCTTCTGATTTTGGTGGTACACGAAACGGAATGATAATTCAATGGCCGGCAGGCATTAAAGCCAAAGGGGAAATTCGTTCCCAGTTCGGTCATGTAATTGATATTGCACCAACAGTTTATGAAATTGCGAAGATACCGGCACCAAAAATGGTAAATGGCATCCAGCAGGACCCGATTGAGGGCACAAGCCTTGCATACACATTTGATAACGCAGATGCTGCAGAAAAACATACAGTACAGTATTTTGAAATGTTTGGTAACAGGGGAATCTATCAGGATGGATGGTTTGCACGCACAATTCACAGGGCTGCCTGGGAATTGAAACCCCGTCAGCCTCTGATTGATGATGTGTGGGAATTATATAATACCAAAGAAGATTTCAGTATAGCAAATGATCTCGCCTCCCAAAATGCGGATAAACTAAAAGCTATGCAGGACCTGTTTATGGCAGAGGCTGAAAAATATCATGTCCTCCCGATCGATGACCGCCTTCTGGAAAGAACGAACGCAGAATTGATGGGCAGACCCACAGTTATGGGTAACAGAAACACTGTTACCTACGGTGAAGGTATGAAGGGAATGGGTGTTGATGTTTTTATTGACCTGAGAAGTATATCATACACAATTACAGCGGAAGTAGCGGTAGGTGCAAATGGAAACGGTGCAATTGTATGCCAGGGTGGACGATTTGGTGGTCTCTCCTTCTATTTAAAAGGAGGGAAACCGGCATTTAGTTATAATTACCTGGGGCTGGAATCAACTCATATCATAGCCGGTGAAGCACTGAAACCGGGGAACTACAAACTCACCTACGACTTTAAATACGATGGTGGTGGTATGGGTAAGGGAGGTGTTGGTACCATTTCGGTAAATGGAAAGACAGTTGTAGAAAAAAGGATCGAAAAAACACAGCCTGGCATATTCTCGGTAGATGACCTGGCAGATGTTGGAGTCGACGATGGTACTCATGTTGCCGATTATGGGAAATCGTCAAAATTCATCGGGAAAATCTCTTATGTAACAATCGAAAGAAAGAAATAGCTGATTAATACAAAGCCCTCATTGTTAATAAAATAACAATGAGGGCATTTTTTTATCCTGAGCCTCAGGCGTTCTGCTTTCATATGGCAGCTACAGCCCGATCGGGTCAGACAGCGAACTTATAAATCTGATCAGGCCAGATACATTTTGTCAATATCATCCTTAAACTGCTCGATCAAAAGATTCCTGCGAACCTTGAGAGTATTTGTAAGCATGCCATTCTGTATGCTGAACGGTTCCGGCAGGAGTTTGAACCTTATTACTCTCTCGTAATTTGCAAGATCTGCCTGGATACTATGCACTCTGTTATGATAGAATTCAATAATCTCTTTTCTTATAACAAGTTCCGCATCGTCAAGTGCTTTTAATCCGATTCTTTCAGCTTCCCGTTTAAGCGCTAAAAAAGAAGGCACAATAAGAGCAGTTATATATTTTCGATTATCACCCACGGCGATTATCTGCTCTATAAACGGATCCTGACCCAATAAGAGCTCAATCTTCTGAGGCGACACATACTTTCCTGAGGATGTCTTCATGAGGTCCTTAATCCTGTCAGTCATAACAAGATCACCGCCGGGAGTAAGATATCCCTGGTCTCCGCTGTGATACCACCCGTCAATAAGGGTCTTTGAATGTTTCGTCAGGCTTTTTGAAATAGCCTTCGAAAACAGTGCCGCCTTTAATCAGAATTTCTCCCTTGTCGCTGATTTTAACTTCTATACCGGGCATAGTGGTCCCGCAGGTATCAAAATCGTACCTGTCAGTTTTAAAACACGAAACAGTAGCCGAGGTTTCAGTTGCCCCATAACCATAATTTACAATAATACCTGCAGCATGGAAAAACCTGAGAAGCGAGGGACTCATTGCAGCCCCTGCACATGGCATAAATCTTATCTTACCTCCAAAGATCTTCCGGAGTTTTTTAAGGACAAGCTTATCGGCAATACTATACTGCAATCCGAGAATAAAAGACGGTTTCTGATCCTTACTCCGGAAATCCGAGTACTTTCCTCCTGTATTTACCGACCAACTGAATATCTTTTTCTTTAATGATGACCAATTGGAAAGTTCAGCCATAATCCCCTCATAGGTTTTTTCGAAAAACCGTGGAACGGCACACATCACAGTAGGTTTTATAGCAGAAAGATGCTTTACTATTTCGCGGGGATTGTCAATAAAAACATTTGTTGCTCCCTTATAAAGCATGTAGTAAGTCCACATACGTTCGAAAACATGACTTAATGGCAAAAAACAAACTGAAACATCTGTTTCTGTAACGTCAAGCCTCTCATCGTGAATTTTAAATGTGTACATAAATTTTGAATGCGACAGCATAACCCCTTTGGACTCACCAGTTGTTCCTGATGTATAGATGATAGTAACAAGATCATCGGGCTGTATTTCTGAAATGCTTTGCTTCACCTGCTGCTCAAAGCGGTTTTCCTGATCACTGCTTATAAACTGATCCCAGGTTATACAGCTAGCATTATCAGGTAAAAAATCATTATCGAAAACGACTATTTTTTTCAGAGTTTCAGTGTTTTCAAGTAACCAGACAGCCTTTTCATATTGCTCACTGTTCCCCACAAATATTAATTTCATCCGGGTTTCATCAACAATATATTTGAGCTGCTGCTTCGAAGAGGTGGCATAAAACGGGACCACTACACTCCGTATCCCCATTATTCCCATATCAGCATAGATCCATTCCGGCCTGTTATCACTGAATATTCCGATATTTTCAAAAGGACCGTGCCCCAAGGAGTAAAGGGCCCTCGAAACCGACAGGGAAGAACTTGCTAAATCATTCCATGTAACACTATTGTATTCCTGACTTTCGGTATTTTTCTGTCTGAACACCTCTCGTGAATTATAGCGGGAAACCCGCTCCAGCATCATTGTTACAATATTCTCATCCATCAGATCATTGGGATTAGTGTCCTTTATTTTCTCAGATTAAACAAAGGGTAATGTTTAAACTATCAAAAAACAATAAGCCGCAAAGATAAGCTATAAAAAATGCCGGCATCAAAAGATGACTATTATTACGGTCAATTTGTAAACTCATAGCTTCTCAAAACCACTTTGCCTTTTAGTTGCACCGCAATTCTCAATCATCTATTTTTACTCAAAATTATTTTAAAGTGAAACATAAAGTCCTGAAAAAGCAGCACATCTCAAAAATGTGTTTTGTTTGCGGTGAAAAAAATGATTTCGGTTTGCATGCCAGATTTTATGAAACCGATTCAAATGAACTAATAGCCCTTATCAATCCTTCAGAGCAACACCAGGGTTATCCCGGCAGGATGCATGGAGGCATAGCAGCAACAATTCTTGATGAAACAATTGCAAGGTCGATCTGCAACGGGAAGGATGAACAAATCTGGGGTGTGACCATGGAACTGAAAACAAGGTTCAGGAAGCCCATACCCATTGGACAGGAGTTAAAAATTGTTGGTCGTGTCACAATCGAAGGAACCCGGTCTTTTGAAGGTACCGGAGAAATTGTTCTTCCAAACGGCGAGATTGCGGTATCTGCCGAAGGAAAATACATGAAAGTGAATATCGAAAAAATCGTCAACGGGATGGAACTTGATGATGACTGGTTTTTTGCAGGCAGCCCGGATGATCCTTCAGAAATCGAAATCCCCTGAAGATATCAATTCCGGAATGGAAGTGAAGCCCTACGGGCTGATTCTTTACCTTACCATATCAATCCGGTCAGCCAACCCCAGACCACATAGCGCAGAAGTTTTCCGGCGAGCATGGCAACTGCGGTAATAAGTATATTGGTTCGTAAAATGCCGAGCCCTACTGCAAAAATATCACCGACTCCGGGAACCCAACTCAGGAAGGCAAAAATTGCTCCTCTTTTGTCAAGTCGCTTATGCCACTTTTCAATTGTTTCCCGCTTTATCCTCAGGTACTTTTCTATCCATTCCCATTTGCCCAGATAACCGATGGCAAAACTGCTCATTCCTCCGAGCCAGTTACCTGCAGAGGCTACTAAAACAGCAGCGATGGGATCAGTTCCGTTTATGATAAGGAAAGAGAGCAGTGCCTCAGAACTGAAAGGCACAACAGTAGCTGCCAGAAAGCTGGCCAGGAATAAGCCCCAGAGGCTGTAATCAAAAAGTCCTTCCAATCCTTTGAAGTTCAGTGTTGGCTGCGAAAACAACAACAGCAATCTCTTGTATCTACTTATATTTAAACAACCTGATTTTAATCATCCCGATGGAGCCACTTCTCAAAGAGGGTCTGCCCTCATCTCCGTTTAGCCTTCGGCCGGGAACCCAATTCCCGTTTATATAGCTGCCCTCGTCGATCCAACCGATTGCGACTTTGCCCGATTCATTCGGCTCAAGTGAAAATGAAGGGACAAAACCGGATCCTACAAAAAGGAACTCATCCGGAGCGGTATTGATTACAAGCCCAAATGGTCTTATATCATCAGGCATAGCCCGACTACTTGCAGTTACTCCACCCACCCCGAGTTGTGGTGTGCCAGTCGCCGCTGCGGGTGCTGGTCCGCGCTGGCGAGGCTTTGAGATTGTGACCTTATACCCGCCCATAGAAATACTTTGCAGATCCTCACCATCCTGCAACAGAACACCGGCTACCTTACCTGAAGCCTGCCATTCAGCAAGCTGAGGCAGCATTTCTGTGAGCAATCCATAGGCTTTTGCCACCTGGCTCTTCGGATTGAGATCATCTATTCCGAAAATAGCCCAGCCCAGGGCGGAATGATTACCCAAAGCCCAGAAGAGATTACCGACCATATCCCTGGCTTCGGGTATCCAGAGCGGATTGCCCGATCTGGCATATTCAGCACAAACTCCCTTGAACTCCTGCACATAAATATCGGGAGCCAGCAGATCATTTGCAGGCGCCCCTGCACGCCAGACATCCATTACTCTGGCTACCGGGCCACCACTCGGATAGCTGCCAGGAAGATCTGCGTTTGGCTGAGGACCCAGCCACGCGTTTACATACATTGGGATGTCGAGTTCTGCTTTTCCTTCAGTGATAACCTTATTAATAAAAAGTGAATAGTGCCATGCCATGAATACCTCATCCGCCCATTCATCCTTGCCGAAGACCTCTTCCCAGGTTCCTGATGCCTTGAATCCGTTACGTCCCCATACCTCCTGCATTTCGGGGAGAAGTGTTGCCTTATTCTTAGTAAAGTAATTCATAAGTTGTGACGGAACCTGTTTCGCCCATGCGGCTTCTGCAAGTTTCGAGCGGTCGCGACTGTCGCCCAGAAGTCCCATCTCGTTATCAATCTGCATCATTATTACCGTATGCTTTGGATCTACCTCCCTGATATGACGCATCAATGCCCGAAATGCTTTTGCTTCAGCCAGCATTGAGGCCTCCCCCAACGGACTTAAAGGATTAGTCCGGTCTGCTTCAATATATATGCTGCCTCTCCCTGTGACACCTGGTTTCCTTTCCTGGACAGGAAAGCGGCCGGGATTTGTTTTCACCCACATTGGAGTATAATTGGAACCGCCGTTCTTCCACGAAGCAAACCAGATTATTACGAGGCGAATGTTATGTTTGCGAGCCTCCAGTATTTGTGCATCCACCAGGTCAAAATTAAACTTCCCCTCCTCAGGCTCCATCAATTCCCAGCTGACAGTCGAAACAACAGTGTTCAGATTCATTGAGTCGAGCCTGACCCATACCGGCTTCATATACTCAATGCTTGAGGCGCTTGAGTTATGTAATTCACCTGAAAGCATAATGAACGGTTTTCCATCAACAAACATCTGCTTCACAACTCCATTCTGTTTAATCTGAGGCAGAGGAGTGGAGCTATTTGTCTGTGTTTTTCCTGAGCTTGTCTGCGCCGTAATGAATACCGGTATCAGGACTAAAAACGCTGTCAGCAGGGATATCTTCTTCATGATTGAAACTCTTTTTAATATATATATAAAACTAATGCTTATAAAGTATATTTTTGTCTGGGTAACACCAGAATTTTCAAAAGTGGCAGCCTTTACTGTCAGAATTACGTATTTATAAAAGCAGTGGATCAGATGTGCAGCGTGATATGAAAATAACTCAGATTATCGAAAAGTACTTCTGGATTATCCTTATAGCAGGGATCTTAATCGGATTATGGCAACCGGTTGTCTTTGAAACGCCGAAGTACCTTACGAAAATTCTTCTGGGGTTGATGCTGTTCTTTGTCTTCCTGAAAATTGATGTTCTGGAGGTTATTGAAAAAATGAGGAATTACAAACTGATGAGCTCAATAGCCCTGGCCTATATGATCATTATCCCGCTTCTTTTCTTTATGGTATTCAGCGTTTTCGACAGACAACTTGCCCTGGGTATCCTTCTTTTAACAGCGATGCCGGCAGGAGTCTCAACTCCAGCACTCACAGACATCCTTAAAGGCAACATTTCGCTTTCAATGAGCATTGCCCTCGTCACTCAGGTTATTGCCCCTTTCACAATTCCGTTTTTGTTCTGGATAATAGGCAGCAAAGGACTTGAGATAAGTAAGCTTCTTTTATTCAGGGATATCGCAATTCTTGTATTCCTGCCGCTTATTGTTGCCCAGGTTGTTAAAAAGCTATTTCCGTTGGCGATCAAAAATCGACTGCATATGCTAACCTCTGCAAATGTATTTCTGCTATTCCTGTTTGTATATTTTGCCATTTCTTCGCAGAGGAATTTAATGCTTGGCAATCCCTTCAGCCTGGTATGGAAAACTGCCATACTCTACCTTGTATTCATTTTACTGCATATCGCCGGTTATGTCATCCGGTACAATGACACCAAGGAGAATAAAATTGCCCTTTCGGTAACAGCAGCATATATGAATAACGGGCTTGCAATTGTTCTGGCATCAACATATTTCGGACCTGACATCCTTGTATTAATGGTCCTTTCAGAAATTCCGTGGAATACCCTGCTGGCGCCATTTAAAAAAATTCTCAATGATAACAGCTTGTGTTCGCGATTAATACTGGTTTTTTCGTTTTTACGAATTATTAACATATATAATAGCCAAAGCTGGTCATACATTGCATAATGATTTTTAAATTAGGCGCTTGAGAAATGGAATATACTAATAATAACTATAAAATGACAAAGATGAAAAGAGTACTGAAAACGAAATTAAGCAGGATGATTTTCCCTGCAATATTCCTATTCGCCCTCCTGTCGGATATTTGTGCTCAGGACTGGCCCCAGTATTTCGGGCCGAACAGAAACGGGATATCAGCCCAGAAAGGATATTTTACGCACCTGGCCTCAGAACGGACCTGAAGTTCTGTGGACGGTTAACATAGGAATAGGTTTTGGCGGTCCTGTCGTCAAAGACGGTAAGGCCTATCTGCTCGACAGGGATGATAAGGTTGGCGATAATCTGAGGTGCTTTGACCTTTCCAGCGGAAAAGAACTCTGGAATTTTGCATTATGATGCTCCGGGATCTGTTATGTTTCCCGGTTCACGAAGCGTACCAACAATTGACGGCAACCGGATTTATACCTGCGGCCCTTACGGAGACCTTTATTGCATCGACATAAACACACACAAAGCCATCTGGAACAAGAACGTCTGGAAGGATTTCGGCGGTGGTCAGATCCCGACGATGGGCTATTACTCAGTGCCCTCTGGTTTACGGTGATTTGCTTATTCTGGCTTCACAGGCTCCCCAGGCAGGTGTTGTGGCTTATGAAAAGCTCACAGGTAAAGTTAAATGGACAACACCATCGCTTGGAGCTGTCGGATATGTCAGTCCTGAAATAGTAAAAGTCGGCAGTCAGAGAACCATGTGGTTATGATAACTGCATCAGCAGGGTCGCGGAGAAAGTGCAAGCGGCGGCAAAGTTGTTGGAATTGACCCGCTTACAGGAAAAGTGCTGTGGGAATATGCAAACTGGCAATGTTCGAATTCCGGTTCCCGGAGCAGTTGATGCCGGTGAAGGTAAAATACTTATTACAGGCGGATATGAGGCTGGTGCAGCAATGATAAAAGTTGAGAAGAAAACTGATGGCACCTACGGAGTTACAGAACTTTATAAAAATAAAGATTTTGGATCGCACACTCAGTCTCCTATCCTTTATAACGGCAATTTTTATGCCCAGTATTCAACAAACGAAAGAAAAGACGGTATGGTTTGCATGAGCATGGATGGACAGATTAAGTGGAAAACCATGCAGGGCATCCCGGATTTGACAAGGGCGGAATGATTCTTGCTGATGGTCTGCTGCTAAGTATCGACGGAAGCAGTAAATTGTATCTGATTGAGCCTGATCCGACAGCCTTTAAAGCCGATTGCAACTGCAGAGCTGCTCAAGGCAGATGGCGGCGATCAGAGATTTCCTACACAGAACTGGGCACCGCTGGCACTTTCCAACGGCAAACTCCTGATAAGGGATCAAAGCCGGCTAATGTGTGTTAAGGTTGCTAAATAAGGCGTCTCTTAAAGTCTGAATAAAAAAGGCCATTTGTAATTCCCGTTTTACAAATGGCCTTTTTAAATAGATTTTTTGTGATGGTGAATACCTGAGTTACCTTCTGCGTGGAATCGTCAGGTTCGCCAGACCCTATTTATAAAAAACTGAATTGAAGAATGCTTTCATTTCGGCAGCATAATAAACACCATATTTTGCAAATGTAGCTTTAGTCCTTTCATCAGGTTTCCAGTCAAAGAAAGCATGACCGGCACCGCCAACCTGAACATACTCAACAGTCTGGCCGGCTTTCACCAGAGAATCCACATATGCTTTCACATTTTCGTCCCTGATCAAACCGTCATTCGTACCCCTTGTAAGATATTGAGGAACAGATCTTTCTTTTGCATCAGGAATATTATTAATCGGGGAAATAGCTTCTCTCCAGCTGTCATTTGCAGCAGGATCTTCAGAAAATGTATTTAACATTGTGCCGCCAAACACTCCATAACTCGGAGCTGCGGCCTTAATTGCAGTTCATCATTTCCGTTCTTAACTGTCCGACAGTTTTATTTTTTGGCAGATAAGAGGGCATAAACTCAAATACACCTGCTGTTTTTCCAAATCCTCCACTTCCTATTTTATCTAGGCATAACTGAACAAGCAGCTGATAGATGACCTCCGGCACTATCGCCTGTAAGCCCTATTTTATCAGGATCACCACCATACTCTGCTGCATGCTCTCTGATATGCGCAATTGCCCCATAGACATCCTCAATCAGATTGGCCATAGTATTATTTGTCTCATCACCGTCAAGTTTGCGTGCCCAGCTGTAATCAATACTGAATACAACATATTGTCCTCCTTTTGTGAGTTCTCTTGCCAGACCACGCATTATATCTTCAGTATTGGATGTCCAGCCGCCTCCATGAATAATAATAATGCATGGAAGATTCTTTGCGCCTTTTGGTGAATAAACATCATATTTTAATTGTTTTACACCCGGTTTTGCATAAACAACATCCTGGGTTACATTGATATGATCAACTGCTGATTTCTCAATAAAGGAAGCGCCAATGCGTTTGTCTTTGTCAACCGTCACTTTAAACGGTGAGGTCATTGATTCCTGATAAGTTCCGCGTCCTGCTGCCACTATATGGTATAAAGCATCAATCACAAAGCCTTTATCCGGGGTAGCAGTTAAGGTCAGTACTGTACCGGCAGTGTATTTTCCGTCGGCAGGAAGGGGTGGATCAACATTAACAGTTCCATTTACAGGTTTATCCAGAGTAACAGTGAATGTGGTTGCCTGAGAATAGCTGACTCCGATAAGGGAAAAAGAGGAGTATCGCAGTTAAACAATAGTTTGTGACCGATGATTTTTTCATGATTATAAGATTAATTATTGTATAAATGAGCTCAATAGTGTCATTATTTTATTATTAATCAGATCGTTTTTTCCGAGGTAAAAACATATACACCTGAGTTAATTTTAAAAACGGCATAACTGCCTTCCGATCCGATATAGGTAATGTTCTCATTACCCTTCTTAACAGGCTGTCCATTCTCCATTATTTTGCTGTCTGACCCTGAAGGCACATAAACTGTTGCTGTACTGCCCACAGGGACTTCTACATTCATAGTAAACTGATTTTCATTATTCTCCCACCTGATTCCTGCAGCTCCGAATGGAGTAAGATTTGAATATGATGCAAATTTCAGATCTGCAACAGGCTGGGGACGAAAAATAATATTTCTGTATCCCGGATTTTCAGTATCGGAATTCATACCGGCAAGTTTGCGGTAAAACCACACTATACCACCTCCGAACATGGGATGATTTCGCGATCCGCCTCCATCCCACTTCTCCCAGGATGTTGTTGCTCCCTGTTCGATCCACCATCCGTACGAAGGTTGTGTTTTCTTATTCATTGCCGCATAAGCAAGATCCTGCATACCATTATCAGCAAGAACTTCAAAAAAGAACTGAGTGCCAAAAATTCCGGTATCAAGGTGTCCCCCATCTGAAGCGATATCCTTTTTCAGGGCGTCGATTACCTTTTGTTTCTGGTCGGAAGGAACACCCATAACCAATGCAAAAATATTACCGCCGGCTGGTCCATACGTTCCCTTTTCTGCGTTATAGTATTTCTTCAGAAAGGCCTGCTTTGTTCTTTCAGCTATTGCAGCATACTCCTTTGCCTCAGCCTCTTTACCAAGGACTTTGGCCGCTTTTGCAGTAAAATCAGAGCTGCGCCACAGATAGAATGTGTGCACCATAATATCAGGCGGCAAGTCAGAAGGTGCACACCAGTCGCCAAGGTTGAACCATCGAAGCGGCTGGCCGTTGTTGCCTGTGCGCTGGGAATTCATTATACCATCCTTGTCTGTCCATGTCAGCATATATCGGATATATCCCTTCATTGCATCATAGCTATATGCGAGCATATCTTGTATCACCATAATGAAGATAATATTCCCAGGGCATTATATTAACGGCAGCGCCCCAGGCCACTCCTCCCCCGCAGCCAGGCTGCCAGGGGGCACCGTTGGGGACATAACCTGTTTCTTTAATTTGCGCGCCGACAATATCCTGTATCCATTTTGTATAAAACGCTTTCGAATCAAAATTGTGCATCACTGTAACACAGGCCACCTGTCCGTCGCCGGTATAGGGTGATCTCTCCCTGTGCGGACAGTCGCTTGCAATTCCACCATGCATATTGTCAGTCTGACTTCGCCACCAGATGAGGTTTATAGAGTTAAAAAGAGGATTGGAAGTTTCAAATTTTCCGCTTGTCTCCACGTTAGTATATACTGCTTCGGCAGTGATCTGGTCAGCGCTGAGGTTACCCGGCCAGTTGCTGATCACAACCTGCCTGAAAACAAACCAGGTAAAACGTGCTGCATAGGATTCCGGGGCACCTCCCTTTAAGGTGTAGGTGTTATCTCCATTTGTCGACTCACAGATATAATCAAAATCTATAACCCGGCCTGCAGTACCCTGCACGCCTGAAATATTGACCCAGCCAGAAATCTCCTGACCGAAATCGACATAATATTTTCCATCGGAATTCTTAATTATTGCTACCGGCTTAATCCTTTCCATGACTTTGTCTGCGGGAGACATATGCGCTTTCATGATACCTTCGGGTTTTTTTCGCAGAACGGCATTTTCCCACTTCGAGTCGTCGAATCCAGGTGCATTCCAACCCGGCTGTTCCAGACGGGCGTCGTAGTGCTCCCCCTGATAGATCAGATCCATTACAATCGGGCTTTTTGATACTTTCCAGCTCTCATCAGTTGATATAATATCCTCTGTACCATCGGTATATGCTATATAAACCTGGCCTATAAACCTTGGAGTCCCATAAGATTGTGTCCAGTTCATCGGGGCATTGTAAAATCCATTCCCCACAATGGCACCCATTACATTTTCTCCCTTTTTTAAAAGAGAGGTTATGTCGTATGACAGATACATTACCCTGTATTCCCTGAAATCGTCAGGGAGAGGGATCCCTGCCTTTTCGAGTCCCGGTCTCTTGCCATAATTCGTCTGATTGGGAACCAGAACATCATCGCTTACTCTTGCTCCGTTCACGTAGAATTCAAAATATCCCAGACCGGTAACAAAAGCCCTGGCACTTTTAATCTCTTTGCTTATATCAATTTTCTTTCTCAATAACGGCGCGGGTGGAGGCAGCTCCTTAAGCACCATTTGTTTGTCTTCATTCCGAACCGGGTCCGGAATTGGCTCTTCTCCCTGCCATGGAGCTCCTATCCACTGCGCTTTCCATTCTCCCTTATTCAATAAACCCATGCTCCAGAAAGCCGGCTCACTCCATTCAGAAACCTTTCCGCCTTTATCCCAGGTCCTCACCTGCCACCAGCAATCCTGCCTTGATGTAAGGGACTGTCCTTCATAGACAACATTGAATGATTGGGGGGAGGTTACTTTACCGCTGTTCCACAAATCTGCCTGTCCTGTCAGCAGCTTTTCCCTTTTCGATGCCACTCTGATTTCCCAGGCCGTCTGAACCTGCCCGCGCTCACCCGTCCCGGCAATATTAATCCATGACAGACGTGGCTTTAAAATGTCAACAACCTGCGGATTTTCAAGATTTTCACATTTAAGACCTGATGGATTAATTCCGGCCCAGGTCTTTCTGGAGTACCCGGTAACGCTCCCCATCCAGGCAATGAAATCTTCTGCATCCTGATCCGCGCCATGCCCGGCATCCCAATACAGGAAGGTATTTACTTCCTTATTCCTGTTTTCGAGGCTTGCTGCCAGGTTTGCCATGACAGTCTGCGAGGTGTGGTTATCGGAAGTACCCTGTCGCAGCCACCAGTATTTTGCACTCCCCGGGTTGTTCTGACCGATAAAGTACATTGCATTCATCAGGTTCACCAGTGTTTTTACTTCACTTTCAATCTCAGCACTCTTGTTACCTGAAGACTGCCGCAGGCTGAAACTGGTGAAGTGCCGGGCCTCGGTCGTTTTGTTGCCGAATAAAAGGGGCTCCGGCTGCTTCATACTGAAATCATCAAAGGCCGGAAGACCTTTCATTCTGCCGACATGTGTCACATAGTCAGCAAATGAAAACGAAGCCCCTTGCTCATTCCACGTGATCCATTTATTACTTGCCAGGTATTCATTACGTTTTTCTTCCGTAAGCCCTTTAAGGTACTTTTCGGCAGAGGGAACCAGGTAATATTTCAGGAGATATTTATCGTAATTATCAGCAGAGAGTGTTCCAAATCCATCTTTGCCCTTAAGGTTCAGAGAGGCCTGATACGAAGCATTGATGGCTTTCAGTTGTTTTGAAAGCTCCTGATCTGCAAGTCCCGATTTTGCCGGTGTTGTCCCATACATCCACTCATATGCACCGTCGGCATGCTCCAGATCGGTGATCGGGCAAAAACATGCACTGGCAAAGATGTTGTCTTTTTCTTCAGCAGCACCGATTTCCTTAAGATAAGAGTCATATAAAGTACTGTTACCCGAAGAACCGAGAAGTGCAGAGAGTGCTCCCCCGGCGCTGACACCGGTCGAAATGATCCATTCAACATTTCCGGGAATAATACCCTTGTTATGCCGTATGTAACGGATGGCTGCTTTAAGATCGACTATTGCAGCAGGCGCCTTGCCATAAAATGTGCCATCGGCAGCCTTATTGTCGCGTCCCCGGCAGCCCGGCATTACCACGACATAACCCGCTGCCAGTGCCAGATCAGCTTTACCGCTTATACTGCCGGTTGCTCCGGGACCTCCACGGCCGGCCTGACCGCCGGTTCCCCCGGGACCTCCCATTCCACCGGCCTGATTGCTTCCGGTGCCTGTGCGGGCATTATTCACCGACATATAGCCTCCTACACCAATAACAAACAGAACAGGTGCGTTAGTTGCATCAACATCCGAATCATCAACCTTAACAGGCACACTTACATTCATGCTCTGATAATCCTTGTCGACAGGATTAGCAACATATTGAATATGCATATATGACCGGTAGGTCACTTTCTTTTCACCTGAAGAAGTTTTCACCGTTTTAGTCTCCACTGTAAAGTTGTCCTTTGGAAACAACAAAGGATCTTTGGTCTGGCCTGCCGCACTATCCGGTGCAAGGGTACATACAACTGCAAGCGTCAGGAAAATAATGATTACTTTCTTCATTGGTTGTCTGTTAAATGTTGTACTGAAAGTTACTGTTTTTCCTGAAAAGAATATCAGAATTTCTGCTTCCTTTTAAAAACAGCAATAAGCGAAAGACTGTGTGTACTATTTATTGATTCGATCCTCACGACCAAAAATATAGTTTAGGACAGAGGTTAACCGGGGACTTGAATATTTCGAAATGTTATTGTGCAACCATGAGCCTTCCATTAATAGTGCCACACCAAACATTGCAAGCATCTTATTGAAATTAAGTATAAGGTGAACGCAACCAGCTATAAGGAAGATATTGGCTATAGTTCCATGAAATTCTCCCTTTGTACTGCTGAATCCGGTGAGATAAAGTAAAAAACTGATTACCGTTACAACAAAGAGCAAAAAGTTCAATGTTGTAACAATATTTTTCGAATAGAGATTCTTCTTTATTATTGCTTTAATAAACCCCCAGTGCTGCCAGACATGAATAATTATCATGACGCTAAAGATAATCGACAGGATACTGTGTAAAGTACCCCACGAAAAACTGTTCGCAACATCCTGTTCGTTTCTGAATTGCCCCCTGTGCCCTTCAGCAGATTCTGTGGAGGCCCAGCATCCGATCATAGCTACAATAGTAATAAGATCGATTACTCCTTTACTTATTTTGTTTTTGTTACTCATTGCAAGATCTTAATTATTTTGTTCCCAAACATTTCCTGATTACAAGAAACAGACTTAATGTTACCTCTAATTGTTTTTCTCTACAAATCTAAAGATGCGGCGGCAAGTAAAGCCTAAAATTTCAGTGAACCTGCTGAAAACTGTTTTGAACAGTCAGATTTCATATATGAGTTTCTGATTGTTCTGAACCACTTTGTACATTTTCCGTCAACAATCCCTTTATAAATAAATTGTCGCTGATATATCCTGGTTCAAATATCACTACCTTTATACTGTTAAACCAGTAAATATGAAAACCAGATCTCTATTAATCACAATCGTGTTAGCAGCTCTTACAAGTGCTGATTTGTTAGCCCAGAACCCGCGTTTTCAAATCTCTCTTGCTGAATGGTCCCTGAACCGGACCCTGAGAAAAGGGACAATTACAAACCTCGATTTCCCAAGAATTGCAAAGAAGGTATATGGCCTTGATGCTGTAGAATATGTAAACCAGTTTTTCCGCGATAAGGCTGAAGATACAGTTTACCTGACTGCACTTAAAGATTCATGCAGTAAATACGGGGTCAAAAGCCTCCTTATTATGGTCGACGGCGAGGGAAATCTTGCTGATACATCTGTTACAGCAAGGACAAAAGCAATTGAGAATCATTACAAATGGGTAAAAGCGGCTAAATTCCTTGGCTGCCATTCCATAAGGGTCAATGCCGGTGGAAGAGGAACAATGGGACAGATGCAGGCTGCTGCCATCGATGCACTGGGAAAACTTTCTGCTTATGCTGCAGACTATGGCATCAATGTAATTGTGGAAAATCATGGTGGAAACTCCTCTTACGGCAAGTGGCTTGTTGAAATAATGAAGGAGGTAAACAAACCCAATTGCGGTGTCCTCCCCGACCTGGGGAATTTCTATGAGTACGACCGATACAAGGGAGTAACTGAAATGATGCCTTATGCAAAGGGAGTGAGCGGAAAGACTGTCGATTTTGACGCTGAAGGCAACGAGACAAAAGTCGATTACGTTAAGATGATGAAGATCATTGCCGATTCTAAATATTCAGGGTATATTGATGTTGAATACGAAGGCAACAAACTAAGTGAGGACGAAGGGATTAAAGCAACTATCGTTTTACTTAAAAAGGTTATAGCTCCGTATAATAAGTGATATCAACTGAGCATTGAACCTGACACACGTCCATATCAGGAACATCGTACAGCTGCCCATAAATGATACCTGATAATTTATCCGGGAGTGATCAGCTACACTAACCGGGTTTTTTGACACATTTTTGAACTTAAACGCAGGTTGAAGTGTTAGCTGTTCAGATGAAAGCGATACTTTATATTTGGATAGGTTTAGGTCTGATCATTTCTCATTCGTGCAACAAACAACCATCAGAGGAATTGACAGAAGATCCTGCAGGGGTCCCTGTGCTTGATGTACAAACAATTCTGACAGGTTATGAGATCATCTGGGGAATGGATTTTCTTCCTGATGGTGATCTGCTGTTCGGAGAGAAGCAAGGGAAACTTTACAGAAAGAAAAAAGAGACTGTCACAGAAATTACGGGTTTCCCGGCTGTCTTATCAACGGGACAGGGGGGATTACTTGATTTAAAGATACATCCTGACTATTCAGCTAATGGATGGGTTTATGCGTCATATGCTGCATCCAATCCTGCCGGAGGAGGACAGTTGAAATTAATCAGGTTTAAGATCACAAATAACCAGGTACAGAATATTGAACAATTGTTTACTACCAATGGACCTAACAACTGGTATGGACACTATGGCAGCCGGATTGTGTTCGATAATAATAAATATCTTTACCTGAGTGCCGGAGAAGGTGGCATTACAAGTTATGGCGGTCCGACCACCAAAAATAATAATGCTCAGGACCTTAAATCATCCTGGGGAAAAATTCACAGACTGAAAGATGATGGAGGTATCCCTTCTGATAATCCGGTACTGGCTGGAAATTCCGGACCCTCATCGGTTTATTCCTATGGACACCGAAATCCGCAGGGACTGGTAAAACATCCGTCGACGAATAATATATGGGAAACAGAGCATGGTCCCAAAGGGGGAGATGAGGTCAATATAATTGCGAAAGGTGCAAATTTTGGATGGCCGGTCTATTCCCTGGGAGTTAACTATGATGGCACCACCATTTCCACAGGACATACCGCAGCAGGTATCACAGAACCACTTTATAGCTGGACTCCATCGATCGGTATTTGCGGCATGGCATTTATAACAGGCAATAAGTTCAAATCGTGGCAGGGGAACCTTCTGGTAAGCGGACTTGCATCACAAAAACTTTACAGATGTGTTCTGGAAGGAAATAAAATAATTTCCGAGAGTGTTTTGCTGGAGAATTCAGGCAGAGTAAGAAATGTAATTCAGGGACCTGACGGATCGATATATGTATCTGTTGAAAACCCGGGACGCATCATTCAGATCAGACCTCTTTGATGCACTGGAAACCACTACCGGCTCTCACAACACTTACATAGCACCCAAATCCCTAAAAAGAAGGCTTTAACCGGCTGATACCAGGACAGTTCCCCTCGACTGACGGCCAGTTGTTGTTCCACAGCACTTCATCGAGCATGAGAACCCTGCCTTTTGGATTAGCAATATCAATAGCATGATATAGTATCCATGATTTTCCCTTATTGTCGGTAGTTATTTCCGAATTGTGGCCGGTGCCTGCAAAACGGTCATTTCCCCGGATCAGTAATTCATGCTGATTGTCACTCATACTCTTTCCGTCTTTGGTAAGGTATGGACCAAACAGCTTGTCAGAGCGACCATAGACGGTTCTATAGGTACTTTTCACACCTTCACAACATGATCCTACAGATGCAAACAGATAATAATAGCCATCTTTCTTCAGGATATAAGTTCCTTCGTAAGCAGTGCCTGCGATTTGTCTTTTTTCGGCTCCCGGTTTCACAGTAAGTCCGTCACTGTTCAGCTCAATAGCAAAGATCCCATGAAAACTCCCCCAGAAAAGCCACTTTTTACCGTCCTCCTCAAGATAAAAGGGATCAATCGAATTCTGAACTCCGATCTCATCGCTCCGGAAGAGTTTCCCATGATCGGTAAACGGGCCTTCAGGCTTATCGCTTACTGCAACTCCGATCCCGCAGGTCCATTCTCCTCCCCATACCGACATTGAATAATAGAGTACGTACCGGCCATCGATAAGGTTTATATCCGGCGCCCAGATGCCGCCCTTCGGCTCAAATGAAGGACGGGTTGAATTGGAGAAAGCCGTTCCGGCTTTTGTCCAGTTAACCAGATCAGCTGATTTGTGGATAGGAGTGTTACGGATATCTTCAGTGGCGTACAGGTAAAAGTATCCGTCAGCAGCCCTTACGACGGTAGGGTCAGGCAGGCTGTATGGGACAACAGGGTTTTTGTAGACTATTAGTCATCCTGAATAGTTGAAGTATCCTGAATAGTTGAAGTGGAAGAAGGAATGATTTTCCTGAATCCCGACAACGAAAAGAATAGTGTAATAAAAACACTTAAAATAATTGCTCTCATCATTCAGGTTTATTTAATTTTTTCCTGTCAGACTTTTTATCAGATCAACTTCTTCCTGTTTGTATGGCGTCCCGTCGGGATGGAAGATCTCATGGAACCAGAGTGGCAGGTTCGGCACCATCAGGAATTGGCTCGTCCCAGGCATATTTGGTGTTTGATTTACCGGCTACCAGTCCCCAGTTGATTGCCCCGATATTGTTCTCTTTCAGAATCGGCATAATATTGGTAAAAAGACTGTTATTGCGTCGCGCCATATATTCTGTGCATACCATTGGCCTGCCAAGCAACTTAAGAGTATCAATTGCCATCATGTGTTTTTCAGGACTTTCATAATTATGGTATGTTATAATGTCCGAGTATTCAAGCTGAATCTTGTTGAGATCAGTCAGGGCTTATATTCCAGACTCCTGATGTGAGCGGCTGAGCCGGCCTTATTTCCCAGCCCCACAAGAAAGCTTTCTTAAGAAGGGGAATTGATTTGTTGCCATATCCTGAATTTCCCGGTTCATTGTACATATCCCACATTACAATCCTTTTATCCTCCGCAAATGTGGTAAGAATATCCTTCACATAGGATTCGAGAACCTTTATCAGAGTTGTATCCCTGTAAAGAAGATCACCCGGATCGCGAACCCAGCCCGAATTATGAACCCCGGGTCTGGGATCAGGCTGTTCGCCAGCCTTGTATTCAGGATTCCAGCAGTCATCGAAAAATACAAAAATTGTTTTTATCCCATGCCGGTTTGCGATCTGAAGGTACCTGTCCATCCTCTCCCTGAAACCTGCCTTGTCAACTTCCCAGGCAACATGATGAAGATAAACCCTCATGCAGTTCATCCCGATATTTGATGCCCATTGAAGTTCACGAGCTGATTGTAGCAGTGTCAAATGTTTCAGCCTGCCATGTCTCGAGCTGATTAATTGCTGTGCTTGGATTGAAATTAGATCCCCTGAGCCAGCCATTCTGATCTTTCCACTTAAGAGCCTGTTCAAGATTCCAGATCCTCGGAACTTCAGTTGGAGATTGAGTTGAAACTTTGTCGTTCCTGCATGATACCGCAACAAAAAAAGCTATTGCCGAAATCATAATAACAGTTTTTTTCCTTTGTAGGATTTTCCTTCTCATGTTATTTTAAATTGATCCCATTGTTTATTATTCGAAAATACTATATTTGATAACACAACTGTTTATTTTATAATCAAATATGAAATTTATGAAGAGAAATATTACCTGTTCCCTGATAATTATCTTACTATCAGCTGCATTCAGTCTGTTGCCATCCTGCAATTCAAGTGACACGGACCAGTCAGTTTCAGGTCCCGGAGAGAACCTTCCCTTGGAATGGGGAAATGACAAGAATGTAAGATGGAGTTACGAACTGGCAGGCAGAGGCTGGTCATCACCTGTAATCTATGGGAATAAAGTCTTCATTACAACAGCTTACAACGAAACAAAACCTCCTGTTCCGGAGGAAGAAAAACCTGAACAGGCACCGCCACCTCCACCTCCTCCTGCTGCTGAAGGAGCTAATAATCAGCCTCCAAGACCACAGGCCCCTCCCCCTCCCAGGGTTCAGGTTGAAGATACTACATATAAATCGGAAGTCTGGAGATGGGAACTCACCTGCCTCAACCTGAAGACCGGCAAGGAATTGTGGAAGAAAGTTGCCTTTAAAGGCAGTCCCCGCATCGGGTCGCATAAGGGAAACGGATATGCATCTGAAACACCTGTCACAGATGGCAAAAGAGTTTATGCATATTTTGGCATGACAGGCATTTTTTGCTATGATATGAAAGGAAATCTTATCTGGCAGAATGATCTTGGTGCCTACAAGACTCTTAACAGCTGGGGTACCGGATCATCGCCGGCATTATATAACGATATGGTATTTCTTCAGATCGACAATGAGGTAAACTCATTTATTGTTGCCCTTGATGCACTCACAGGAACTGAAAAGTGGCGTGTTGCACGTGAGGAGAAGACTACCTACAGCTCCCCTTATATCTGGAAGAATATTTCGCGCACCGAACTTGTTACTTGCGGAAGCAAAGCCAGATCATATGACCCGGAAACCGGCAAACTTCTTTGGGAAATGAAGATGGGAGGAAAAATGAGCATTCCCACCCCGATTGGTGACAATGAAAATCTATATATTGCAAATGCTGGCGGATCAGATGGAGTCGGTAGCCTGAGTTCAGTTAAAGCGGGCGTCGAAGGCGACATTTCCCCTGATACAGTAACACTTGCAAGCACCGGTGTTAACTGGCACAGACCTGATGCCGGCACAGGTAACCCTTCCCCCGTATTGCACAATGGAATGATTTATATATTGGCAGGCAACGGGAAAACCCTGAGTTGTTTTGATGCGGCTACCGGGAAAACTGTCTATAGTCAGAAACTTGAAAAAGTATCCGCATGCTGGGCCACACCATGGGTTTACAAAGACAATCTTTATATCACCGATGAAAGAGGATTTACCCACGTTGTAAAAACAGGGCCTCAGTTTGAATTATTGTCGCAGAACAGGATAAAGGATAAATTCTGGGCATCCGCTGCCTTAGGCTACGATGCATATGTCTTCAAAGGTGTTAACAAGCTATATTGTATTGCAGCCGGATCAAAATAGTCATATTAAGATCCGGCAGCAAGAAGTAACTTATTCCAGGATATTTCTCATATAATCCATACACTTTGTAACTTCCGTTACAGGGTCTGAACCCTGAGGAATAGGATACTCCAGTTCAAGATCGACATTTATCGGCCATTTCTCCTTTTTAATCAGAAGGAGAATATCGGCAATCGGAGTCTCTCCCTGGCCAAACGGCATATTTGTATTTGGCTTTGCATGTTTTGGACCGGTTTTATCCTTAACATGAATGCTCGGGATCAGCTTATGGTATTTTTCGATGATTTCATTAGGATGATTTCCGGTGCTTCCATAATAGTGCCCTACATCGAGGTTGAGCCTGTTGGCAGAAGAATACCCAAGGTACTTGTCAATATCAAAACCAGGCATGCCAAACTGGCCATGAGTGTGGTATATTGCAAGACTCTTATGTTTTTCAGCAAATTTACCAAGACGCTGTGCTGCAGCATCTGTAAATTCATCAGTAATTCCATAAGCTCCTATTGCTTTAGCTGCATTATAAGCATAGTCTATCTCCTCGTCCGACCACTCAGAAGGTACAAATTTGGCGATATGAATATTTACGCCTGCATCATTGTACATCTTCCTGATGTCTGCGTACTTCTGCATTGGCAATGCCAATCTCCATTTTTTTCTGGCATCTTTCAGCGCAGCCATAGCTTTTTCGCGTTCTTCTTTCGTAGCAGAAGCTCCGGCGGCTCCGCCTGCAGGCGCCTGAGGCAGACCCAGAGTTTCTTCAAGAACAAGCCTCATCTCAACTGAACTGACCCCTGACTTAAGTAAATACTGAAGAACTTCATCAGCTTTGTGAGGGATTGAGCGGTAACAGTAAGTAGTAAGGCCCAGCTGCACACCGCCAACTTTTGAATTTGGTTTTTTCGACTGTGACCCGATTGCGAAGGAATAATTGAAAGGTATCACAGCCAAAGCTGCTGCACCTGTAGCAGTACCCAGGAATTTACGTCTGGAAATCTTTGAAGGTTTCATATGAATGAGAATTAATGAATTATTATAATGACCCTATAAGTTTAAAACTATTCTTGCCGATATTAATCTTAAAGAAACAAAATATTTGTATACTCTGGCAGGAATCTCAATATAAATATTTGTACTTTCGATTTATTAACTCACAAATCATACCAGAAATGAAAAATAATTTCCTCAATGCCTTATTCTTTTTATTAATATTCTTCATGGCATTTATGCCTGCAGGAGCTCAGACCGGTTTCGGGAAGGCAAAGCTTATAAATGATAACTGGTCTTTCCGCTTGAAAGACGAAGCGGATGCCTGGAAAACTGATTTCCCCGAGAAGGGCTGGAGGAAACTTGATCTGCCTCACGACTGGAGTGTTGAAGGCGCATTAAGCCCTTCACTTGCAAGCTGTACAGGATATTTACCCGGAGGTATTGCCTGGTATCGCAAAACACTTGAAATACAATCTGATTTGAATGGGAAAAAGGTGTTTATATATTTTGAGGGAGTCTATAACCGCAGTACTGTTTATATCAACGGACAAAAGCTCGGATCGCGCCCTAACGGGTATGTTTCATTTGCCTATGATCTGACACCTTATCTTAAGACCGGCACATCAAATATTCTTGCAGTCCGTGTTGATCACAGCCAGTATGCCGATTCGCGCTGGTACACCGGTTCCGGAATTTACAGGAATGTATGGCTTGTAACATCAGGACTGACTCATTTTGATCTCTGGGGAGTGACTTATCAGACTACACAGGTGACGGACAAGGAGGCTGTCGTTCAGGTGAATGCAGATGTTAAAAATGAATCAGGAGCTGAATCGGATGTAAAAGTGCTTATGCAATTGATTGATAAGTCGGGGAAGGTTGTAGCAGAAAAAACACAAAAAAGTAAAATTTCTGCAGGTGCAATATCGAAGGTATCTTCAGCCCTCACTTTAAAGAATCCATCGTTATGGAGTATTGAAAACCCATATCTGTATCAGCTGAAAACAACTCTTTATGTAAATGGTGATCTTGCAGATGAATCGTCATTCAATGCAGGCATCCGGACAATGAAATTTGATGCCAATAAGGGATTTGCCCTGAATGGGAAATGGATGAAGATGAAAGGAGTCTGCATTCACCACGATGCAGGAGTTTTAGGTTCCGCAGTTCCGCGACAGGTATGGGAGCGTCGTTTAAAAACACTTAAATCGCTGGGCTGCAATGCCATCAGCATGAGTCATAACCTTCAGGCACCCGATGTATATGAATTGTGCGATGAACTGGGATTTTTGATAATGGATGAAGGATTTGATGAATTTGAATTTCCAAAAAAGAAATGGATGGCAGGCTGGAATGCCGGAGAACCGGGTTTTCAGGGGACCTTCGATTTTTTTGAAGAATGGAGCGACAGGGATGTGGCTTCGATGGTACTGCGCGACAGAAATCATCCGTCGATAGTGATGTGGAGTATAGGAAATGAGGTGGATTATCCCAACGACCCCTACTCCCACCCGATTCTTAACGGAAGCGAATTCAACCAGCCCGTAAGCGGAGGTTACGATCCTAAAAAGCCCAGTGCTGATCGTCTCGGACCCATCGGAAAAAGACTTTCAGGCGTCATCAGGGCTATTGATACCTCGCGCCCGGTTACCGGCGCCCTGGCAGGTGTCATAATGACAAATGAAACTGACTATCCGAAATATCTCGATGTGGTTGGATACAATTACACTGAGGACCGTTATGCCATGGACCATAAGAAATATCCTGAAAGAGTACTTTACGGAAGTGAAAACGGACATAGTTTTGCTTCATGGAAAGCAGTCCGCGATAATGAATATATTTTTGGACAGTTCATCTGGACAGGCATTGATTACCTGGGAGAATCAAGGGCCTGGCCTTCACGCGGCTTTAATTCCGGAATGATAGACCTGGCCGGGTTTCTCAAGCCGAGGGGATATTACCGGATGGCGATGTGGCTTGAGAGTCCGATGACCTATATCGGAACTTACCGACTCACCAGGGGAAGCCGCAGGGGCTTATCTGATTCTGCTATGCCTGTATGGAATTATACAGAAGGTGATACGATCAGGGTTGTATGTTACACAAACTGTCCCCAGTCGCAGCTGAGTCTGAACGGGAACCCGGTCGGAACTCCGAAAAATCATGACGACAATACAGGAATTATTTCATGGGATGTACCTTTCATTCCGGGGAAACTGGAGGTTGCCGGATTGAAGGATGGAAAAGAAGCTGCCCGTTTCCAGATTCAGACATCGGGTAGGTCAGAGACAATAGTTGCGACCCCCGATAAAACTCAGCTTTTAAAGAATAAGGACCTTGTTCAGATCGTTGTTCAGATAGTTGATAAAAACGGAATCCCGGTAGTGCTTGCCGATGATGAAGTTACCTGTTCCATCTCGGGGCCGGCACGATTGCTTGGACTGGAAAGCGCAAGCAACACGGATATGACAAATTACAGGGACAATACCCAGCGCGTTTATAACGGGAGAATGCTGGCATATATACAGACGACAGGAGATCCCGGAAAGGTTGATGTTACCTTCTCTGCGCCCTGGCTAAAACCAGCAAAACTATCTCTTACGGCTAAATAGCCGGAAATGAATCCAGGACAGATAATTGATGTAACATTATATATTCAGAAGTCTCGACGTAAGGAGGATGGCCGGGGTGGTTGATTAGAAATAATAACTAAAACACATAATGTTAATCATTTAACCAATCAACCACCTCCCCCCTTCGCATTCGCTTCGGGGTACTCCTCCTTCAAAAGGAGGAGAAACTTCATGCATACTTAGCGTGCTTTGCGGTTAAAATCGGCTTTCACTAAAGCCCCGGGTCATTTAAAGAGTTTCGGGTCATTTGACCTTACATTGTTCTTAAAGGCGGCCACAAAAGCCTGCGGATATCCCGATTTCCTGCATAATTCCTGCAGTTCTGTTGCAGGGGCGAGTGAAGTGAATTCCCCTATGGCATACCTGTAGGCTCCTGAATGGGCGTATACAAAGGTTTTATAGCTTTTCCCTTTTATTATTAAGTCTTCCACATTCTGTTTTTCGCTTTCCGAGAAGATCTGGACCCGGTATTTCACTTCAGTCTTGCCGGCAGCAGCAGGAGATTTCGGTTTGGAGACGGTTGTGCTTTTCGCCTTTGTTGTAACAGATCCTGCAGGAGGAACAACCTCTTCCCACTTAGGATGCCCCTCTTTCCTCAATATATCAAGATCCTGAATGATGGCTGCCTTAATAGCTTCAACTGCTTTTTTGTCTTCGCTTGTAAGTTTAGCTTCATTCACGACAAGCAGGGACCTTACACTGAAAGTGGGAACATCAGTATCGAGCCATCTGTAGTCGCCTCTGAAGATGGTGTCATTTTCGTAATACTGGGCCCAGCCGTTGAAATCGTCAAGAGCAAGAAGGGTGGGTTCATCAACCATTATCTGGGGATCAATGTCAAGCATTTTAACAGGGGCGCTTCCGACCAAAAGAAATGCATCTATGCTGCCTGCAGAAAGATGCCGTATCAGCATGTCATATGCATCGTAAGTAGGGATCCAGTTTACCTTCGACCTTTCATTCATTATCCTGCCTGTGACAAACGATCCCTGGGCTTCGCTCCCGATTGCGACTTTTTTGTTCGAGAGGTCTTGCATCCGTTTCAGCCCGCTGCTTTTTTTCACCACAAGATGCAGTTCTTCTGTTGCCAGAGGCAGAAGGACTTTTATTGAACCGGTTTTATTTGTGTTATTGAGTCTGTCCTGGCCTTGCATGTAGCTCAGATAATCTGCCTGAATAATGGCAATTTTGCTGGCGGCTGAAGGATCGGTGAGTTCCTTGAAATTGAACCCGCTCCCGGCAGTGGTTCTGCTAAGAAGTTTTATTCCGTTTTTTTCGCCAAGAACTTTAACAATATCAGCTGCAAAACGATTGTAGGTTCCCTTTTCAGGTCCCGATAAAATTACCATCTGCGGAAAAGCATGCACAAATGACAAAAGAAGAATTGCAGTCAGCAGGAATCGTCTGATGTTTTTCATAACCTTCTCGTTTTTGGTTCTTTTGTCAAAGATATGATTCTTAAAGAACAATCCCACCTTTACTGTTATGGTTGAATTCACTTACATTGTACTACTTTCCATTTCATATTTTTCGTAATTTTGAAATACCTTTTTAAAGCGGCTAAGATGCAACTACACGGATTTAAAATAAAACTCATCGCCTTATGCATTATACTGATTCCTATAGTGAATGTTTCATTGGTCTTCTCACAGGATCTTGAGCCGCGTGCTTATACGAACATTCCGGTAGGGATGAATTTTGTTCTGGCAGGCTATGCCTATTCGGCCGGCGGAGTATTATTTGACCCGGCAGTTCCGCTTGACAATGCAAATATTAAGATACATGGAACAGTTCTGGCCTATGCCCGCTCCATAAAAGTCGGAGGCATGTCGGGTAAGATTGACATGATTGTTCCCTATGCCTGGCTTTCAGGAACTGCTGACTTCCAGGGAGAACCGGTTTCGCGAGATGTTTCAGGCTTCGGTGATTCAAGAATACGGATGAGTGTGAATTTCATTGGAGCACCGGCATTGCCCCTTTCGGGATTCAAGGACTACAAACAGGACCTTGTTGTCGGGGCGAGTTTGCAGGTTTATATGCCTACGAGCCAGTACGATAGCGACAGACTTGTCAATATAGGAACCAACCGATTTTCATTCAAGCCTGAATTAGGTATTTCAAAGCTGCTGGGCCAGTTGCAAATGGAACTGACTGCAGGCGCTGCATTTTACACTGTGAATAATGAATTTTACCAGGGAAAGACACGGTCACAAGACCCGATCGGTTATGTTCAGGGACATATTAATTACAATTTCAAAAAAGGAATCTGGGCGGCGATTGACGGAACCTATTACTGGGGAGGAAGTACTACTGTTGATGGTGTTGAGGGAAATGATCTGCAGAAAAACACACGTCTGGGTTGTACTCTATCCATTCCGCTGAGCCTTCACAATTCATTGAGACTTAACTTCAGCACCGGTGTTTCAACACGGACCGGGAGCGATTTTACCCTTATAGGCGGTATCTGGCAATACAGATGGGGAGGCGGAATACCGAAAGGTAGAAGCTGACGATCTGTCAATTTAATGTTGGCACTCTTACTAACGATTTTATTCGTAAATTTGAGCAGGTTTTATTCATATTATAATTTATCGTCATGAGAAACATATTAATACCTGTTTTAGCACTTTCAATGAGTCTGATTAGTTTTCCCGGTTTTTCACAGACCGGTCCCCAGACTCAGAGTGATACTGCTTTGCTGGGCTTGCCGGGAGACAACCTCGATCTCTTTGCCGTATTGAATCTGTTTCAGAAGTCAAAGACTATCGAGGATTTTGAAAAATCGCTGAATGAGGAAAAAACGGGGATTAATAACCTCGATCTGGATCTGAATAATAAAGTTGATTTCATCAAGGTTACGACAAAGCAGGACGGCACTGATTTTACCTTTATACTCCAGGTTGATGTAAGTGAAAAGGAAGTGCAGGATGTAGCAGTAATTATGGTATCGAAGGATAAAGATGGGAAAGTTATAATGCAGGCAGTGGGTGATAAAGACCTTTATGGCAAGGATTATGTTATTGAACCCGCTCCGCCAGCACCGGCAGTTACCGCCAATCCTGCATATACAGGTTCTGATCCGGTTACAACAACTGCTGCTGCAACTACAGTTGTGGTTGTCGAATCGGCACCAATAGTGCAATATGTCTATTCACCGGTTTATGTTCCTTACTATCCTCCTTACTATTATTCATATTACCCGCCTTATTATGCAGCTTTTACTGTAATGGCAGTGAGTGTTTATCATCATAATAATTATTACCATCATGCCGGTTATCACGGTGGCGGCTATGGCAATACAGTAGTCATACATAATGAAAACAATTTTAACAATTACAATAACTCGAGGAATAGTTCCAACACTGTGAACAATAATAACAAAAACGGGAATTATAATAAGAATAACGCATCGGCTCGTCCCTCAACAGGGGCTTCTGCATCAACACGTCCTTCAACTGGCACATCTGCATCGGCTCGTCCCTCAACAGGGACATCCGCTTCAACACGGCCCTCGACAGGAACATCAGCATCAACACGCCCATCAACAGGAACCTCAGCTTCAACGAAGCCATCAACAGGAGCTTCTGCCTCGACGCGTCAATCAAGCGGTACTTCCGCATCAGCCCGTCCTTCAACATCATCATCGGCAAACCGGTCATCTTCATCCGCATCACGATCAATGGGATCATCACGTTCGATGGGAGGAGGAGGAGGAGGCAGAAGGCGATAATAGTTAACTTTATACCCATGAAAGCAATAATCAGAAAGAGCGTTTTTGCGTTCGCATTAATTTGCGTTTCGACCGGAACATTTGCACAATGCGAGATACTTAACCGCGTCTCCCCCGACGGATCGATGCAGTACTTTATGGAGCCTGTTAATTTTTACTGGACAAAGGCAAAGTCGCTTAAGGGTTGTATTGTTACTGATAAAGAGAATTATTTCCTTGAATTACGGCCTCTTCCCTTTCCTGCAAAACCTGAAGGGAAAAAACTGAAAAAGGACCTTAACATTACACTGGCAGACGGAAATTCCTATAACCTTAAACATTTTGATACCAGATATGTGGAAAATGATACTGTTATGGAGATCCTGTTCCTCATAGGGAAGGATGATATTGATAATCTGCAGAATTTTGAAGTATCAGGTGTTAAGATCGACATGCTGGGTGATGAAGGGCTCAGGTCTTATGAGTTCGTTCTGCACAAGGCCGCATTGAAGGAGCAGCTGGCATGTTTTCTGAATGAAGAAAAGGAGAAGAAGAATAAGTAAGTCTGCTCCTGCTGCTTAGTCAGCATCCGTTTTGGGTGGAGAAATCCGCCTTTTCAGATTTGAATAGAAGTTATTTACGGTGAGTGTAAGCTCCAGTGCATTGTATACCTCATTCCCGTTATCACGCGGCATGAACTCATTCAGATAGGCGGCCTCAATCTGCAGGTCATCTGTTATAAGAAACCCTCCGCCGATTTCAAAGCGGTTGCGGTCGACAAAGTTTATCCCTTTTGTTTTTGCGTTTGGTTTAAACAACAATTCTTCGGTTGTGACAAAATAAAAGACACCCTGCCTCATTACCTTGCTGTTTATCGGCTTAACATATTTCAGCATCTGCCTGTATCTGTATTTGAACTCGAAATCACCCTCTGAGTTCATCATGTAACGTAATTCTCCCCTCATTCTCGTCAGTAAAGTATAACCTGTCTTGTGTATATAATATGTCCCCTGTAAGGTAAGTCTGTATTCAGGTGAAAAATATTGCCCGATGTCGGGTACATCCTTATTGTAATAATAAGCCATGGACGAGGAGAGTTTCCATCTGGGGGAGAGGAAATAATGAACCCATAAAAATCCGTATCGTTGTATGTTTGTTGAAAGGACTTTGCTATTGGCAGGTGTGTTGCTGAATGTCGAGCCCAGAAAAAGTTCGGCAGCCCATTTGTCATTGATAGCACGGCCAAACTGAAGTTCATTCGCCAACTGAGTATAGCTCCTGGTCTGACCCTGAACAGTGGATGACAAAGACAGGAAAATCATTAAAATTACACCACTTTTCCAAAGAGTATAGTCTCTAATTATATATAAGATGACATCCATCACAACAAAACTACCACATTTTGATCTCACTGCAAAGAAACTGACCCGAAGAAAAATACCTATTGAAAAGTATTCTATATACCGTGGAATAGTCATAAATTTACTGAAAGATACAGTTCTAAAACCTATTTGTCAATCTGAAAAATTAATACTCTGAAAATGAAACAATCGCATTTTATTAAAAAACTTATCCGGCTTTTTCTTCCGGGTGTCATCCTTTTCCTTGCACAAACAGTAAAAGCACAGACAGTACCAACTACTCAGTTGTTGCCAGATACTGCGAAAATGACTTATAACCAGATCTCACAGCAGATGAAGTTATTTGTTTATCCGGCAAAGGGACAAAGCAAGCAGCAGCAGAAGAAAGACGAATTTGAATGTTATCTATGGGCAGTAGAACAATCAGGTATTGATCCATTGAATCTGCCTAAAGTGGAGGCAGCACCAGTTCAATCGGGGCCAACAGGCGGTGCCGTTAAAGGCGCTGCAAAAGGGGCCGCGGCAGGTGCTGCAATCGGTGCCATTGCTGGTGATGCCGGCAAAGGTGCAGCTATCGGTGCAGCTGCCGGCGGGATGGCTGGCAGGAGCAAGGGAAAACAGGCGCAGGCTCAGCAGAACCAACAGTCACAGGCTAACGCAGCTGCTTCAGAACAGGCAATGAAGGATAGTTATGTGAAAGCGTTCTCTGTCTGTATAGAAGGAAAAGGATATACTATCAAATGACGACTCAGGAAATGACATGTCCTCTGATATTTAATAAAGATACTGTGATAAAGAATAACAATTAATCATTAATAATTATGAAACAGCTTATAATCTTAGCAACAATATGCATTGGTCTTTTTGCCTGTACTTCCCCTGCAGAAAAGAAAGAAAGTGAAAATCTGTCCATTGCCCGGAAATACATGAAGGCAGTCGAAACTAAGGATGTCGCAACAATGGAATCTCTGCTTGCAGATAATTATATGGGGTACGGCCCTTCTGTGGGTGATTCTGTAAATAAGGAAGATGCAATATCAAGCTGGAAAGACAATTCGGAAAACCTGTATGAATCAATTACATATACCCGTCATAAAGAACTGGCAGTCACAGTTACAGAGGGAGAAGCTATCGGCGACTGGGTGTTGAACTGGGCTTATCTCACAATAAAATACAAAGTTACAAATGAGCCTGTCAATGTGTGGGTAAATATTGTATACAGAATAGAAAATGGGAAGATCGTTCACAGCAGGACGTTTTATAACGAAGCTGATATACTCAGGCAACTTCGATATAATATAAATCCTCCTGAGGAAAATCTGTGATTGAAAATTACGAATAAAAGAAAACATTATCAGAAAATAATCTAAATTTACAAAAACTCTTAAATCATGAAAAAACAGATATTAATCTTCTTCCTTATCCTGGTCTCATTTAAAGCCTTTTCTCAGGAAAATGCTGTAACATTCAGCGGCGGGTACGCTTTTTCAACCCTCGAGGATACAGACCTTAAGGCCACCGGTTGGAGAATAAACGGTTCTTTTGAATATAACCCAATGGGAGGCAGCTTTGTGCATGGATTCAATGTGGGATATATCAGCATCGCCGGAACCGACGATGACCTGTTAAGCAACACCTACACAATCAACTCAATCCCCATTTACTACGCTCCGAAATATATGTTTGGCAAAGAGAAATTCAAGGGTTTCATAAAAGGTGTCCTGGGAACACAATTTGCCTTCCTTAAAAGGGAAGGTCCCCTCGGAAGCCTGACCGATGACGATTTCGGTTTTTACGGAGGAGGCGGAGCCGGGATTATGATATTCCTCAAGGAGAATATTTTCATAAATGCCGAATATGAAATTGCCTGGGCTTCAAACAGCTATTACAAGGACGGCTGGATGAACAGCGCCATGGGAGGAATCGGGTTTAAATTTTAAGTCTACTTAAGAGCCAGTGCATGACAAATGAATTCACACTCCTGCTGCTGACGGCAGTTTCCCTGGCATTCCTTCACACCCTGACAGGTCCCGATCATTACCTGCCTTTTATTATGATAGCAAAAGCGAGGAACTGGTCGCTTGCAAAGACCTCATGGTTTACAGTACTTTGCGGTCTGGGGCATGTGGGCAGCAGCATAATAGTCGGATTGATTGGTATAGCTTTTGGTATGGCCTTGTCTAAGCTGGAACTCTTCGAAAGTGTACGCGGCAGCATTATTGCATGGTTGTTTGCTGCTTTCGGCCTGGTATATCTTGTATGGGGCATTTACCGGATCCTCAGGAACAAACCACATGTTCATAAACATTATCATGGCAACGGGGAGGAACATCTTCATGAACACAATCACCATAAAGACCACCTCCATGTTCATGAGGAAAAAGGAAAAGCAAACATCACTCCCTGGATCCTGTTCACAATTTTTGTTTTTGGTCCGTGCGAACCACTGATCCCGATTGTGATGTATCCGGCTGCAAAACTTAATTATACTGAACTGATAATTGTAACGGCAGTTTTCAGCCTCATCACTATACTTACAATGCTTACTGTCGTACTTGTTGCCTCCTTCGGCATCAAGCTGCTGCCCATGAAGACTATGGAAAAATACAGTCATGTGCTGGCCGGTGGTACAATATTCCTATGCGGACTGGGAATGGTTTTTCTGGGCCTGTAAATACCTGCTAAATGTACATAACAGACGTTACCGGAAGTTCATACGGGGAACTGGAGCGGGCAGTGTATACAGCTCTTGAGACTTATTCAAACGTCCATCGCGGAAGCGGTCACAACTCAATGGTATCCACATATTTATACGAGCAGGCCAGAGACATTGTTGTGGAATCTCTTGGATTGAAGAAAGGTAAATACATTGTTATCTTTTGCTCAGGAAGGGCTGCAGAAGCACTGAAAACAAAACTTGAGCCGGAAAGTTTTCATTGTCTGTCCGGTCAGGACATTGGTCTGCCGCTTGGCATCAGGGCAATGGTTGTAGCAAAAAAAGCTTTGCCTTCAGGCATACCCTTCCAGACCGGTGGAGGAACTGCCAGGCTTGTCTCTCCCGGCTGGATCATCTGGGCAAAGGGACCCGACAGGTTTGAAGCAGGCACACCGCCAATTGTGAACGTAATTGCTTTTGCAAAGGCACTTCAGATTATAAAGAATTCCAATAAAGATGCCTTCCGGATTGAAGCTGCTGAAAAACGAACCGCTGAAGAAATTCTATACAATGATGAACTGGATAAGTATTCAGGAAAGGAACTGCTGGATCAACTGAAAGAGACAATGATAGGCAAGGGAAAAACTGTCCCTACATTTGAAGGTGACAGACCCTTTATCAACCTCGACAATAGTGCCAGCACTCCAACTTTTGCGCCGATATGGAACGCTGCCCGCCAGACATGGCACGCTTCCTCTCAGACAAAGAAGGAGATAATCAGGAAGGTCAGGTCAATTTGTGCAGATGCTTTGGGAGCTCCGCCTGATACTTATGATATTATCTTTACATCAAACTCAACTGAATCGGTTAATCTGGCAGCAGAAAGTTTCAGCCGGGAATCAAAACAGGAAACGGAACCAGTTGTGCTCAGCACTCTCCTCGAACATTCTTCGAACGATCTTCCATGGCGCATGGTCCAGGGCTCCAACGTGATAAGATTATCAATTGACAACGAAGGATTCATTGACTTAAACGAGCTGGAGACAGAAGTTATCGGACTACAACAAAAAGGGTCTTCACGGAAATAAAAGGATCAGGCTGATGGCAGTCAGCGGTGCCTCCAATGTTATGGGTTCGTTTAACGACCTTGAGGCAATCAGCCGTATCGTTCACAAATACGGGGCAAAGCTGCTTGTTGATGCAGCTCAGCTGGTCGCACACCGCAGTATAAATATGGAGCAATGCGAGATTGATTATCTCGCTTTCTCTGCTCACAAGGTTTACGCTCCATTCGGAACGGGAGTACTGGTTGTAAGAAAGGGTCTGCTGAACTTTAACGCCAGTGAACTGGAACAGATCCGGTCTTCCGGTGAAGAAAATGCTTCAGGTATTGCTGCCCTGGGCAAGTCGCTGATACTTTTAAACCGGATCGGAATGGACATTATCCGTGAAGAAGAGCAGACAATGACCAGAAGGCTTCTGAACGGTATGATGCAAATACCTGGTCTTAACATCTATGGGATTAAAGATGCGGCTTCAATAAGGTTTTCGCAAAAGGGAGGGGTAATTGTTTTTGCCATAAAGGGAATTATGGCCAACAAGCTGGCACAGGCGCTTGCCGAAAGGGGCGGAATAGGAGTGCGGGCTGGTTGTCATTGTGCTCACATACTGATCAAGCACCTTGTGGGTATTCCACCCCTTCTGGAGCGATTCCAGGGCCTGATTGTTACCCTTTTCCCAAAGCTAAGCCTTCCAGGGCTTGCCAGGGTAAGCATTGGCATAGGAAACACCGGGAAGGATATTGATACACTCATAGATGTTTTAACTACAGTTTCGGGAAAACTACAGGCCAAAGCAGACAGCCAGTCAGGTTCTGTAAACAGCCATAAAACTGTATTCAGTCAGGCAGAGATCAAAAAGCAGATTAACGATTTCATCAGAGCTGCCTCGCTAAGGGTGTATAATAATTAAAACCATGGCACGAATCAATTCTATTTTGCTGATATCAGCCCTTGGTATCGCCTCAATTATTAATTTCACTTCATGCCATGGTGATGGTCCGGCAGTTAAAAAAGGACAGGATTCATCCCTTGTATCAGACGCTGCTGACCTGGTTGAAAATGCTTATGAATCCGATCCCGGAGATGTTTTACAGCTATTACCTGAAAAACCGGCCCCGGGAGAATCATCCCGCATATGGTCGGCCGGTTCGACATGGAAGACCCTCCGGGGATGGGATAGCGGTATGGAAGCTCTCTACTCTGCCTGGATAAGCGCCCTTTTTACTGGTTGCGATGAACAGAGTTCCTGGAAAGCCTTACACGAAGTGACACAGGACCAGAAAAGGAATTTTCTTTTCAACTACCTGTCGCTTGGAGAAGATGACCCGGCAGGAAAGAACAGTGTGATAATGCAGCCCGATTGTGCAGATAATCCTTTTTTCCTGAGAGCATATTTTGCATGGAAACTGGGTCTTCCGTTTGGTTACCATCTTTGCGACAGGGGCTACCTGGGCCGGAATCCCAAAGCAGGACAATGGATAACAAATGAATCCTACAACCCAAAAAGTCAACAGGTACAGGCATTTAATGATTTTCTCAGGCGCATGAAGGATGGGATACACTCAGGCACAGCCCGTACAGCACTTGATGATGAAAAATCCGATTATTACCCGGTTCCGCTTGAAGCTGGGGCACTGCTTCCGGGAACTGTTTACGCAGACCCCTACGGACATACACTTATTCTTATTGGAAGGATCCCCCAAAAGGGCAAGAAACAGGGATTGCTTCTTTCTGTTGATGCACAACCCGACGGAACGGTAGGGATCAAGAGGTTCTGGAAAGGAAATTTTCTTTTTAACACCTCAGGAGTTATCGGCGAACCCGGATTCAAGGCTTTTCGTCCCATCAAAGCGGATAAAGGCGTGCTATTTCCTTTGCAAAACAAAGATCTTACACAGACGGCAGGATATGTACCCTACTCTCTTCAGCAGAGGAAGATGGAAGCAGATGTATTCTATCACACGATGGAACGTATAATCAACCCAAAACCTCTCGATCCGGAGACAGCATTGCTGGGGTTGATACAGGCACTTCACGAACAACTGATTGTGCGTGTCACTTCTGTAGCCAATGGGGAGGCATATTTCAAAGCACATCCCGGAGAAGTGATCCCTATGCCTTCGAATGCAGCAGGCATCTTTCTGGCAGGGGGGCAATGGGAGAACTTTTCAACTCCAAACCGCGATTTAAGGCTGCTCATAGCAATGGATGCCGTGCTCGGCTTCCCTGATCTTGTATCGCGCTCTCCGGAAGATTTTGACATCTCCCGGTCAGCAGCTCCGGAGAAAGTCAGGGATAAACTGAACGCTGTCCTCGAACAGAAAGTTTCAGAACTATCAATTAATTACGTCAGGTCAGATGGTTCGCAACAAATACTGACAGTGGGGGAAATTCTTAAAAGAAAGGACGCTTTTGAAATGGCCTATAATCCCAATGACGGAATCGAAATCCGTTGGGGAGCACCTGAGAACAGTGAAGAAAGAGCAACATGCAAACGGAATGCGCCTCAAAACCAGGTCGAAAAGATGCGCACGGCACGACCTGGTTCAGCAAGAGGCTGCATCCGCCGACGTAAAAAATGGCGCAGCGGCGTAGCGGCGCAAAGACGTAAGGGTAAAGGCATAAAATAGGGCGATGAGGGAGAAAGGAGAGATTCCCGCATTAAAAGAGGCAGGACTGGATGTACTGAACGAGTCAAGAGTCATTTTTTATTCATTCTCAGCTTTTGAGTATTTTCTTTTCAGCCAGAAATATACCGGTATGCCAGAAAGTATAAGGATCATGCCTATTGCAGCTTCGCGGGGCCTGGTTATGATTGTATTGAAAAACAATCCGATACAAAACAGTATAAATATTGCCGGGACAACCGGATAGCCCCATACTTTGTAAGGCCTGTGCACATCGGGCATCCTCCGGCGTAAAATAAACACACCAAGGGTTGTAGCCCCGTAGAAAATAAAGACAGCAAAAATAATCATGTCAGTAAGCTGATCGAAAGTTCCGGACAGAACCAGAACTGAAGACCATATTCCCTGCCACAAAAGTGAATTCGACGGAACATTCGCCTTGTTGATCTTTGCTATTCCGGAGAAGAAAAGCTTTTCACGGGCCATGGCATAATAGGGTCGCGCTCCGGTGAGGATACTGGCATTTGTACATCCAAGGGTAGTGACAAGTATCAACAGTGAGATAAACAGCACTCCTCCCCTGCCCCAGAAACTTCTGACCGCCTCCACTGCAGCAATCTGATTGTCTGATTCATAAATCTGCGTAAGCTGGGGAATCGACAGCAGACACAGGTAAGTAACATTGACAAGAAGATAAATTGCGATCACAATAAAAACACCTGTAACAATGCCCTTAGGGATATTTTTTGTAGGATCCTTTATCTCTCCGCCGATAAAGCCAACCGAGACCCATCCCTGGTAAGCCCAGAAGGCAGCCAGCATTGCCGTGTAAAAAGCAGAAAGGGTTACGGTTCCGTTTGTCAGTTCCTTAACATCCAGAAAATTTGCCGGCAGAGTTTTGACACTGCCCAAACCAAAAAACACTATAGTAAAAAGACCGGCGAATACCAGGAGCATAATTGCTTTACTGACTCCGGCCCCGCTTTTCAATCCTGAGATGTTCAGCCCTGTCAATAATAAAATGAGGCTGATTGCTGTCAGCTTTACTCCTAAATCCTGAAATGGGAAGAAAACACCTCCTATTGTAAAATCCCTTAGTGAACTAAAGACCTCAGGTATGGGGATGATACTGTTGAGCGATTGAGCAAATACATAAGCCAGTGATGAGATCGTTGCCGTCTGAATGACAGTAAAGAGCGACCACCCATACATAAATGAGAAAAAACGGTTATAAATTTTCTTTAAATAGACAAATTCGCCTCCTGTATCGGCCAGCATCCCGGCAACTTCGGCATTACTAAGCGCACCGAAGAGGGTAATAATTCCGCCGACAATCCATGCAACAACTATCCACGACGAGGAGTGGAGTTCTGCTGCCATAGGAGCTATTTTCTTGTATACTCCTGAACCTATGATATTTGCAACTACAAAGATTACTACATACCCCATTCCCAGGGACCTGACCAGAGTTCTTTGATTTGCCATAACAAAGCCAATATTTATTGAAGCCGATTACTGGCTAATGCAATAAAGGTTCTTAAATCCACGTAAATAAATCTTCCCATTACTTAGAGCCAGCGATGCGAACATTTTTTCACCGATTGAGTTTTTCGCGACTGTTTCAAATTTTGCGCCAGGCTTAATCACAGTTACTACCCCTTCATCATTTGGCATGTAAACCAATCCGTTGGCATATACAGGAGAAGAGTATTGAATACCCAGGTTTTCAATCCAGAGAATCTTACCTGTAGCTATATCAAGACAATGGACACGGCCGTTTGTCATTGTACTGAAAAGATATTCATCAGTACAAACAGGCGACGGAACATAATATGCCCCATCCCTCGACTGCCAGACAACATGGCTTTTCGACACGTCTCCCTGTCCGTCAGGCTTTATTGCAACAAGGATCCGGGTCGGCCAGGCACTGCTTACCAGAACCAATCCCAGTTTTTCATTATAAACCGGACTTGAGCAAAAGTCCTCTGACGGACCGCTTACAAACCAGTACTTTTTCCCATCCTCAGGATTATATGAAGCAATTTCCTTATTGCCGCAAAAGATCATCTGCATTTTCCCCGCCATATTCCTGAAGATAGGGGTGCTGAAGCTGTGAGCAGGATTTTCATGAGCCACCTTCCAGATTACGCGGCCGTCGGTTTTACTCAGTGCTGCCACAAAAGAGTCGCCCTGACTGTCGCCGTTGACAATTAACTTATCTTTATATAAGACAGGTGAACAGCTGTAACCATGAGGACTCATGAAGGTCCCTGGCCGCTGCAACCAAATCTGTTTTCCTGAGAAGTCATAAGCGGCAACCACTATATCCTGGCCGTCAAGAAAAGAAAGATAAACCAGAGTTCCGTCGGTTACAGGAGTTCCTGAAGCGAAGCTGTTGTTATCGTGTTTCTTCTCAAAAGGGCCTTTTACAACAGTTTTTTGCCAGAGCAACTTCCCGTTTTTGCAATCATAGCACTGCAGAACTTTTTCCTGCGATTCTATAAGAGCTGTTGTAATAAAGAGCCTGTCCTTCCAGATTATGGGAGAGGAATATCCTTTACCTGCAACAGGTGTTTTCCACACAATATTTGTTACAGAATCCCATTTTAACGGCACTTTTGTTTCTATGCTGGTCCCGTCTCCGTTAGGGCCTCGCCAGCCGGGCCAGTTCTGTGCCTTCAGATCAGCTCGTGAGCATAAAATTAAAAATATAAAAATGAAATTCCTGAGATTTGTCTTTTGCATTTTATATATGTTTTTATTATGAGAATATCTTAGCGACCAAAAATAGGGAAAAAAGTCAATGAAACAGGAGTTCCTATTCTAATAATATTTTCATGTCCGGGTCATACTTATTAAACAAAACTTCATTTTAAATGTTAACGACATTAAGGACCGTCATAATACCCGTATTATTTAAACCTTTTCGTTGAACCAAACCTTTATCTGGATATATATGAATTCAAAGATTCTCACGTTTCGTGCTGCGATTGGAAGACTTAAATCCCGCAGCGGAGTGGTATACTTAATCGCATTGCTTAATATGCCATTATCAAATGCATTCGGACAAAAAGAAATAACGATTGTCCTGGAGTGCGTCGAATATATCGGCAATGATAAATATATTGCCAACTTTGGATACAATAATCCAAACAAGGTTGAGGTCATTGTACCCGAAACAAACAGTTCAATTATTTACAACGAAGGAGCTTTAAAGAAGAGTGCCTTAAACAAATTTAAACCGGGAAGGCAGACATATGTCTTTAAAAATGAATTCACCAGCAAGGAAAGAGTTCTATGGCGGGTAACCTTACCTAATGGAGTTATCAAAGAGACTTCCGCCAGCGCCAATTCAAATCACTGCAAAGGAAGCGGGAATATTCTTCCCTATTACCCTCCCCCGGCCAATGGTAAAATATTAAATTCAATAATTGGTCCTGAACTTACTTCTCTTTATCAGACTTATACATCGACTAACAATGCTGTTTCGAACGATATATTTCAGATCCGCGGCTCTGAAGTACTGATTGAAGTCAGACCAAAAGGGACGAATTATAATTATGTACTTAACCTGCTGACCCAAAACAATTTCAGTTTAGAACTCGGAGATCCTGTCAAGAAGCTGATAATTGGCTGGTATCCGATAAGGAATCTGACAATCCTCAACAACTATCCTGCCTATATAGAACTTACAAGGCCAGTATATCCTTCATATTCCAATAACAGCGGACGTGCTTTGAATCTTGGGGATTTTTCAATGCGCTCTGATTACGTAAGAAATGGATATGGCCTTACAGGGAAGGGGGTTAAAGTAGGAGTTTTGTCCGATAGCTACAACTCCAAATCAGCTGCAAACAATGACGTTTTGAACGGAGATCTTCCTGGTACGGGTAATATAGACGGCAATTTGCAGCAGGTTGAATCGGTAAAGGATTTTACCGGCACTTTCCGCACACTTTCTGATGAGGGACGCGCCATGCTTCAGATTGTGCATGATATTGCCCCGGGTGCTGATCTTGCATTCAGGACAGGGTTCCTCAGCCCTGCCGATATGGCTTTAGGAATTTCAGAACTGGCCAACAGAGGCAGTAATATCATTGTTGACGACATAACACATATAACTGAACCCTTCTTCAGGGATGGAATAATATCAAAAGCTGTTGACGATGTTGTAAGCAGGGGAGTAACATACTTTACTGCTGCAGGAAATTTCGGAAAAAAATCATACTCCAAACAGTTTTCCCCCTTTAGCGGAAAAACTCCGTCGGGTATCAGCGGAGTTGTTCACGATTTTGGAAATGGCGATATCTACCAGAACATCAGTCTGGCCGAAGGAAACTATCTGATTGTTATGCAATGGGTTGACGATGTTAATGCCAGAAATGATTTTGACATATATCTGGCAAATGATAACGGAACAACACTTTTTGGTTTTAATCGTGTCAATACAGGAACAGAACCAATTGAGATCCTGCCATTTACTGTCCAGGGGGGAAATGCAAGCACCAACATATTGATCACCAGGGCTTCAGGCAGTGTAAATGCACTGATCAAGTATGTCGTTTTCAGGGGAGATATGGTCATCAATCAGTTTAGCACCGGGACTTCCACAATTGTTGGACAGGCTAACTCGGCTGGAGCAATCACGGTGGGTGCAGTCAAGTACGACAATACTCCATATTACGGAGTTAATCCTCCAACGATTGCATCCTTCTCTTCAACAGGTGGTACTATTGTCAATGGTGTTCTGAGACAAAAACCTGACTTTACTGCTCCAAATGGAGTCAATACAACTGTAAAGCTCAGCTCTTTTGATCTTGACGGTGACGGGAATTTTGATTTTTACGGGACATCTGCGGCTGCACCTCACGCAGCTGCCGTAGCAGCTCTCCTTACGGAAGCCAGGAAGAAGTATGAGAATTCCGTCCTATCTCCCTCACAGTCGCGGCAGCTGCTCAGCTCCACCGCCCTTGATATGGACGTGACTGGTTTTGACTTACAACAGGTAATGGGTTTATACAGGCAGATGCTGCGATATCTACCTTTGCAGTTCCAAAACCCCAACTCACCGAGCCTTGTAGTGCCCGGGGCAAACGTACTGCCGGGGGATCCTCGTTCACACTTACGGCAAAAGGCAACTATCTGACAAACAACACAAGCATAGTACTCAATAATAACCCATTGAAACCACTTCGTGAATTCCGTCGGAAATTAATGCAACAATTCCCGCTCTTTAGCGGAAACCCATCAGTACAGGCATATACTACTCCAAAATCGACAAGTCAGATTGATGGAGGATATTCTGATCCGGTATCTCTTCTTCGACATTGTCAAAAAGAATGTAGTAATAACGGCTGAACAGCTATACAAAGAAATTCGGAGAGACTCTGCCGCATATACATATAAGATTACTGTAAACGGAGCGCCTCTCAATCCGGATGATTTTACTCCTGAAGAACTTCAAAGACTTACTGCTGTCCTTTTCACTGCTCCGTCATCTACTTTAAACGATGTTGGAACATACCTTATCAGGCCATATCTCGAGCCTGCCCTTGGTTCAGTTACCGACCCTTCACAGGCATTGTATCTTCTTGACAGCGAAATTCTGAAGAAATTCAATGTGTCGTTTGTTGACGGAAAAATCAGCGTGGAAAAGATATCCTTACAGATCACTGCAGATAATCTTGCTCTGACCTACGGGGATAATCTTACTGCTTCAGATGTGACCTTCAGGTATGAACCTGATCTGGCCGGATTGAATTTAAGTGAGGCGGATAAAACAGCCTTGATTGAGCGTGCGAGAACTGAGCATACACAGTCACTGGCTGATGGAATTCTGCTTGCAAAAGGAGTCACAATCTTTGCAGGGGTTCCCATAATAAACGGAGTTCCCATAATAAACGGAGTTCCTATAATAAACGGATTACCACTTATAAACGGGACAGCCAGTGTTAACGGCATTCAAGTAAGTGTTACCAACGGCGTTGCATATGTAGACGGAGTGCAGGTAATGAGCGGCGTTCCGATTATCAATGGCGTCCCTATAATAAACGGAGTGCCTATCATTAACGGCGCTGATATAGTATCTGGACAGGCATTATTCAATGGCCAGACATTAACCATAACAAATGGAGTAGTGTATAAAGTTGGTGATCAGGATATTCTGAATGGAATTCCTCTGATAAACGGGGTTCCTCTGATAAACGGGAGCGCCATTGTCAACGGGATCAATGTAACTGTGCAAAACGGAGTTACTTATGTGAATGGTGCCCCCGTTACAAATCAGAATACAGTCGTAAACGGGGTCCCCATAATTAACGGTATTCCGCTAATAAATTCGACTGATATCGATGAAGGAACTTCATTGTTGAATAATGTCCAGGTTAACTACACGAACGGAGTTCCGATTATAAATGGTGTTCCGATTATAAACGGAGTACCGATTATAAACGGAGTACCGATAATTAACAATACAGGGATACAGAATGGTATAGCACTGATAAATTCAAGCAATCAGTATGAGATAGCGGATCTTGAGAACAGGAATTTGCTTGCAAGCAATACTGCACTGATCAATTCGCTGGCTTTCACAGACGGTGTTCCGATAATTAATGGAGTTCCGCTGATCAACGGAATTGACCCGAGCATATCCGATGAATCGCTGCTGATTGTTGCCAATCACCAGCTGCCCGACGGAACCATTGTAGATGATAATGGAAACGTTGTAGCGAACGGAGTTCCGATAATAAACGGAATAGCATTGATTAACGGAGTACCCCTTATAAACGGGACAACCGTAATCAACGGGGTACCTATAATAAACGGAGTGCCTATTATTAACGGTGTACCTATAATAAACGGAGTTCCAATAATTAACAGTTCCACAATAAATTCACAAAGCAACAGTGGCTCAATAATCATATATGATGCCGGAGATCTAGTACCGGATCCGGAAAAAACTGAAATCATTTTCAGGCCGATAAGCTTTATTACCGGCAATACTGCAGGTCTCCACTGGATAATTCCCGGCACATACCTTTCAGAGAATTTCAATATTTCGTACGGGCTTGGATTGCTGAATATCAGGAAAGCGCCTCTTACAGTGTCTGCCAACGACCAGGTTATCCTTGCCGGACAGCCATTGCCTCAGATAACTTTCACATATTCAGGCTTTAAAGGCAATGACACACCGGCTAACACCTTCCTTGATGGCGGTCCAACCTACAAGATAAAACCTGAATATACTGGAGCTGCCGGAACTTACATGATAATGCCGGATGCTGCATCGGAAAATTACGATATAACTTTAGCGCCGGGATATCTTTATGTAAATCCATCAGGTAACAGAGCGAAGGCAATAAGGCCTGTGCTGGAATGCATATCCGAATTATCCGGAATTTCCGGTTACACTTATATTGCTCATTACAGATATGAGAATAAGAACAGTACCGATGTTTACATACCGATCGGACCGGATAACATCATAACAGGGAAGGGCAATTTCAGCAATGCAAATCAGCCGGAACTCTTCAAATCAGGCGGAGGCACCTTTGATGTACCTTTTGACGGTATAAGTATTAAGTGGCAGGTCACCAGTCTCGAGAGCGGAAGAAAGAGCTCAACTGGTTCAGATGCCAGCTCTACTTCATCGAAGTGTTCAAACAATATTACATCAAAGGGAACGGATACCGGATCGAAAGAAGATGTTTCTGCAATGACGGCAGAAAATAAAGCCGAAGAACAGGAACTAAACATAATCCCCGTTGCATACCCGAATCCGGCAAGAGATAAAGTTTCTGTTGAATTAAAAGGATTGAATGAGAAATCAAGAATAACCATAATGGATATGAGAGGAAGCAGTTATCCTGTTTCAATAATATCCCGGTATGACAATCATCTGGAGCTTGATATAAGGATTTTGCCAGCGGGATCATACTTCATCATCGTCTACCTTGACAAATTCTATCATAAATTCAAGTTAATAAAGACAGAGTGAACAGGTTTTGAATAAGATGCCAGCATACAGAGTACTTTTGATTATCCTTATTTCCGGATCATTTTCCCCTGCATTCCTGCAGGGACAGGATTTCGATGAGATGATCAGAAGAATAAATGAAGGCAGGAATGATACAGTTAAGGTTAATATACTTGTTGATGTATGCGACAGTCTCTTCAGAAGCAATCCGGATGAAACTATCCGTTATGCGAATACTGCACTTGAACTGGCTAAAACCCTTAACTTCAGAAAGGGTGAAGCCCTGGCTCTGAAATATATTGGAATGGGCTATTTTGTGAAGGCAGAATATCCAAAAGCAATAGAAGTCTTCCAGCTTTCGCTGGATATTTTTGAGGAGCTGAATAACAAGAAGGGGATAGCAAATTTGCTCAGCAACATAGGAGTGGTTTACAATAATGAGGGTGATGATGTAAAGTCGCTTGAATATCATCTGCGCTCACTCAGGATGTCAGAAGAGATAAATGATTCGATACGTGTTGTAACCTCTCTGGTAAACCTGGGTCTTATTTATTCAAAGAAAAAAGCCACAGTTGACAAAGCAAAGGAGCATTACCTCTTAGCCCTGAATATCAGTGAAAAGCTGGGCTATATGCTTGGCATTGGTACATTAACCACAAATCTTGGTGAACTTCTTTTCAATAATGGCTCTTATGAAGAGGCCCTTTCATACTATCAGAGGGCACTGGCAGCCTATAAAAAAACAAATTCCGGAGTTGTTCCCTATACCCTCATTAACATTGGAAAAATTTATGCCAAACGGGGGGACTATGCAAACGCAATAAAGTACCAGGAGGAGGCTCTTAAAATTGCCCGGCAGAGCAATTCCAAACTGGAAATAGGACAATCGCTGATAGGGCTTGCAAACATATACCTGCAAAAAGGAGATGCGCAAAAAGCTCTTGACCTGTTTAAGGAATCTGATAAAATTGCCACTGAAATCGGTGCCTTGTACGAGAGCAGGGAGACTTATGAAGGGATGGCCAATGCTTCTGCCAGGCTGAATGATTATGTTAATGCGTATCGGTATCAGAGCATTGAATCGGGACTGAAAGACTCAATCTTTTCAGAGACCAGCCAGTTACAGATAAGTCAGCTCAGGATTCAGTATGAAACTGAGACAATGTTGAAAGAAAATGAAATTCTGAAACGTGATGTCAAACTAAGGGAAGCAAAAAGCCGGATCTTAATCATAGTATTGATTTCCTTATTCATGGGATTTCTTTCAATTTCTGTATTCCTGGTCCTTCTTTCACGCGCGAACAGCCATAAAAAGAAGGCTAATGAAGAACTGAACCGGACCAATACAGAACTGAATAATACGCTGGAACTCGTCAACTCGCAAAAAGTGCAGATAGAAACAGCTCATGAGGAAATAACGGCAAGCATAAATTATGCAAGGTATATTCAGACCTCCCTCCTTCCGAAGGCAGATCAGATGGAAGCATTTCTTTAGCGATCATTTCATTATCTATAAACCTAAAGAGATCTTGTAAGCGGAGATTTTTACTGGATCTCACGGAGAGACGGCAAAACGATTATAGTGGCAGCTGACTGTACGGGGCACGGTGTGCCGGGAGCATTTATGAGCATGCTCGGGATCACCCTGCTTAATGAAATAATAAATAAGGATGGAATTACTGATCCGGGAAATATTCTTGACAGGCTGAGAAAAGAAGTAATAGATTCATTGAAGCAGAAGGGATACAGGGGAGAGCAAAAAGATGGCATGGATATTACTCTGTGTTCCATCGATCATGACAATATGACATTACAGTTTGCCGGGGCTATCAATCCGATGTATGTGGTCAGAGAATCTGCTCATGGGAATATTGGGATAATCCATAATTTCGATACGCCTGATGTAATCCTCAGTGAGATCAAAGGCGACCGGATGCCTATAGGCTTAAGTGATGAAATGGATAACTTCAGTTCTGTTGAGATTAAAATTGAAAAAGGCGATACCTATTATCTGTTCTCAGATGGTTTTGCAGATCAGTTTGGCGGTCCCTCGCACAAAAAATTCAGTTACAGGCGATTAAGAGAACACCTGGTTATGACCCGGAGAGAAAAACTGGAGGATCAGAAGGTATTACTCGAAGATGCATTGCACAAATGGATAGGAAATAATGAGCAGACTGATGACATTATGATGATAGGATTTAAAATCAGTTAATTAAAGACCGAATGACAGCTCTGTTATCACTTCAGGCTCATTGCGAAAACATAAATCTTCCATGCTGGCTCATCGAGGTAAAGTCCCCTGACCTGCAAATCTGTTCCTTCTCTCTCATAGTAGCAGCTGCCGATGATGTCGTTCAGTATCCATGTTCCGTGCTCCAGGTTAATAAACGGGAGCTTTAAATAACACTGGCTTCTTTCAGGGGAATAATTAACTGCAACCACTATTTTCTCATCATCCGCTCCTTCCCATGTGAAAGAAATATAGTTTGCGTTCGAGATGTTTCCTTCCCAGACAGGAACACAATCAATGAGCCTCCATCTTCCGTTCCGAAAAGCAGGACGCCGCAGAATGCCAATCAGATTATTATAGAAAAGCTCGAGTTCCTCATTTACAGGTTCCTGAGGGGCCCTTACAAGATGCGGGGAGATGCGCTTTTTTCTTCCTTCGAACTGACCCTGGTGAAAAAACCGCAGGCCCGGAGACAAAAATGTAATGATGGCAGCAGCTTCATGCATAGCCTGAGGAAATTCAGCAGCTGCCCGGGGCTCATCGTGATTCTCAAGGAAGCGGGCCATTTTGCCCTGGTAATCAAGCCCTGCAAAAAAATGTTCCCTGACAGGCTTTGGATGGCCCTCTTTAAGACGGTCGTATAAACGTTTATCATAGGCATAATCAAAACCCTGCTGGAGCATAGTCCACTCAAGATCCCAGTAAACCTCAGCCATAAGAGCGAATTCCGGATTGATTTCATGAACCCGGCGAATGGTTTCAGGCCAGAAAGGTTTGCATTTTATGCCCCACGTCCTTTCAAACACATCGGGAAGTACAAGCATTGCCATATCACAACGCACACCATCGCACTGTGAGGCAATTCTGGCCAGCTCGCCTGCCATGGCTTCCTGCAGATCTGGGTTTCCATAATTCAGCTGAAGGGTATCGGGCCAGCCGGGAAAGAAGGGATCTCTGCCATGTGCAAATATAATACCTTCAGAACCTGAGTTGACAGTAGTATAGTTCGACGGTTCCTTCAACAATTCATGTTCCCCGGCCTGTATATAAAAATCAGGATGCTGGTGCACCCATGGATGGTCCAAAGCAGAATGATTAGGGACGAAATCGAGCATAAGCTTCAATCCGCGTTCACTAAGCCGTTTTCGAAGACGGGCTAAGGCAGCATCTCCTCCCAGCTCCTCAGATACCCTGTAGTCTTTGATGGCAAATCCGGAACCGGCAATATCATCTTCCTGAAGGTCAGATAAGGTATGCTGAAACTCTGTAAGCCATGCGGGATTCTGCCTCGAAATTCTTTGTCCCTCCTTGCCTGTTTGCCACACACTCAGAAACCAGATCCAGTTAAACCCTGAATCGGCCATGCTGTCAAGCTCTGAATCGGGAATATCGTCAAGCGTGGCCTGCCGGCTGTATTTAATTGATAGTTCGGTAATCCAAACCCGGGTGTTTACCTGGTATAACAAAGGGTATAAGGGGCTGTTCATGGTTTTAAAAATGAGATTAACAGTAAAGATAAGCTAATCATTTCCAAAAAACATGAATCAGAATAAAATCCGGATGCCAGACTCAGAAATCGTTACAATTATTTCAGAGCAGTTACCTCATCACCGATAATGCCAACCAGCTGTCCCATGTTTCTATGGAACTCCTTAACAAATTTCTTATGAAAGTGCGGATAAAGTAAGGCATCATAGAGTTTTGAGCCGCTTTTAAAGTAACTGCGATGCACAATTCTTGTACGGCCGTCGCCATTATCAAAAAACTGAATTGTCTGCTTTCCTTTCGACTTATTATTTTCGATATAGCTTACTTCGAGTATCTGATTGTCGCTGTCGATATTAATAACTTCAAAGGCAACCGGGGCATTGACAAGCCCCTTCAATAAGCGCAGGTTTAAAAAGAAGACCTGACCTGTATCAATTGAAGGTAAAAATGAATTATTAACATATATGGCTTTATTCAATGTTTTTGATATCAATAACCCTAAACGGAAAGAATGGGCGTTCCACGTTTTTTCCGGGACGGCATGACTGTAACATTCCCATACACTTGAAAGCTTGTACTTCTGGAAAAAGGTCTTCTCCCTGACATTAAAATCCGACTCCCTGACCTCCTTCTTCCAGCTGGGATGAATCCGGGAAAAGTCGGGCATTGTATCTATACTGCGCGATTGGATGTATTTACGGACTTTCCTTTGAGGGATCTCATCAAGGTTTATGCTATTCCGGCTCTGTGAAAAACCGTTTAATGATGAGAATAAAGTAAACACGATTAGAGTAACTACATAAAACGTTACTCTGCCGTTCAGAACTCTTCTTAAAATCATACCTATTGACTTATTTGACAGTTTCAGGTTCAGGATATAGTCCGGCTATTCACACTGCAAGATAACTTTTTTAACAACTTTTAACACAAAAAGGTGATTTTTATCTCTCGAAGTATGAGGTCAATCGCCTGATTCTGTTTTAAGACATATTAAATTACTCACCAGAGGGGATAATATATTTATCTTATTAGCTTACCTTTATTACCTGTATTTTAGAAACTATTAAGAAGTAAAACATTGCCAGCTCCTCATGAAAACACTCCTTAAAATTTCGGTCTTCTCCGTATTCCTCTTAATCTCTTCAGCTCTTAACGGGCAAGTGCTCATTACAATCTTACTCGGAGATGCTCTGAACACCGATAAAATAGAATTTGGTCTTGTCGGCGGCATGACCCGTTCTTATATTACTGATATCAGTGATGCAAACGGACTAAACAGCTTTAATCTGGGATTCTATTTTCATATCCTGATGAAGAACAGCTCATACCTGAGTACAGGAGTGCTTGTAAAATCAAATTTAGGTGCTACAGGAATGGCTACATATTCTATGGGGGATCCCAACTTTGATGCAATCTACGAAGACGGGACACTTACAAAAAAAATCAACTGTTTTCAGGTGCCGGTTCTCTTTCACCAGCGTTTTAATAACAGGTGGTATTTAGAGGCTGGTCCAAAGTTTGGATTAATCTTTAAGCCTGTCGATATTTTTGAGGCAGAAAAGCTTGGCGGGGATCTTTCATTTACTCTTGATACCAGGGATCAGTATAAAAAAATAGATTTTGGCCTCCTTGCCGGAGCAGGTTATAAATTTCAGAAAAAGATAAAAAGCATGAGTGCCGGTATCAACTACTATTACGGACTTGTTGATGTCAGCAACAATCCTGATCAGAAAATCAAAAACTCTGCCGTTTATTTCTATCTTAAAATCCCGATTGGAGCAGGGGAAAAGAAAGAATAAACCTTAAGCGACTGCTTATTTCATAGTAAGACCCTTGCTCTTAAGGTGATTTATAAGCATGTAGGAATATTTTTCGAACCAGTCGGGAAGGCTCTTGGGATTGCTGGCTTCCGATTGGATAGACCATAATAATCTGTCTCCTTTCAGATCAAACAGGTTGGCCTCGAGATAGTAGGTTTTATCGACTGAATAATAGCCCGGGGAGTAGACTTGCGGATAATAATGGTTGTAGTACCCGTAATAACTGCCGTAGTGCCCGTACATCATCGGCGTGTAAACAGTACCCGGGTTATATGATTCCTCTACTTTTGAATCGAGGAGTGTGAGCATCAAAATTGCGTCGCAACCTGTTTTTGTTATCGATTCTGTAAGCTGCTCCTTAGTAAAATCCTGAATCGGAGAGAATTTCGGGGGATAGAGATCGTTGCTCTTCACAACTTTATATCCCCGTGTAATCAGAGTTTTTGCCATTTGCGATTCTACAAAATAGTTCGTATTGCTGTTTTGAGTAAGAACCATCACAAATACCTTTGTATAGGGGCCAAAGGATTTGAATTCGGGATCGGACCACGAGCCCGTGATCTTTTGTGTTGGTCCGCATCCCGCCATTATATAGGATATCAGAATAAAAGAGATGATCTTGATTTTCATAGTTAAGTGTTTAAGAGATGATGAATTACTTCCAAAATTATTTAAATTATTGAAAATAAATGCATTATTCAAAAATAAAGTGTATCTTGTTGAAAATTCGAGAAATCGCTCGTCCCGCTACTGGCGGGATTTTTCATTGAAATTGGAAAATTATGTTTGAAAAGAAACCAAATATCATCAAATCGCCCGATCTTTCAAAATTAAGGGAGGTTATTATTGATCACAGAACCAAGATTTATATAGCTCCCGATGCTGACATCGAGAAGGCCAGGGAGCGGTATTTCGACAGGTTAACCAAGAAGAAAGCCTGATCTCCGGTAATTCTTAAGCTATTCTTCTTCCTTAAAGAGTTTTACCTTCATTGCAGAAGGTCCTTTGGCGCCTTTGCCAAGTTCAAAAATGACAACATCATTTTCCTTGACCGGCTCCAGCATGCTATTGATATGTACAAAAATGCTCAGTCCTGATTTCATGTCGCGGATAAAACCATATCCCTTCGACTTATTGAAGTTAGTGACGACTCCTTTCCTTACAAAATCAGGAGTATTCTGCGAAGTATTCTTTGTTATTTTAAGTTCAATGCTTTCAGTAGAAACTGCAATTTTTCTGTCAGGATCGGGAGGGGTTGAACTGATTTTTCCGAATTCATCAACATAAGCAATCATATCATCGAAGTTGCTCTTGCCTTCAGTTTTTTTCTTGGCCCGCTTTACCTCTTTATCTTTTCTCTTCTTTTCGTTTTTCTTTCTTACTTCCTTTTTTCCGAATGTTTCCTGCGATTTGCCCATTTGTAAATATTAGCTTGTTAATTAAAATACACCTGATCAGCTGATAAACCTAATTGTGTTAATCTATTGCAAAGGTACAATAAAATCGGCGGGAATAACGTGTAAATCAATTTTATCATGCATCTGTAATTCTTTTTATCAGAAAGCCGGGAATAATACAGCCGGAAATGAAGTCTAAGATCCGGATAACAAATATGCATTTATGAATATTTTCAAATTCTTCCTGAGCCTTTCCCTCACAATAGTGATGCTTCTGCTTATGGATCCCAGATCATTTTATGGAATAGTTTTTCATGAATGGGCTGGGCTGGCGATCGGCATCTTTTTCATCCTTCACAAGGCCCTTGACTGGGGATGGATAAAGAAAGTGACAATCTCATTCTTCAGAAAATGTCCCGGCAGAGCCCGGTTCAACTACATTCTCGATGTTTCCCTGCTGGCAGGTCTGGTGCTGATGATACTCAGCGGGATAGCCATAGCAAGAACAATTGATTTCGACTGGCTTCATCTTGGAGGATCAGAGAGGTTCTGGAGGGTAATGCACACAAGTTCCTCCTTTATCTCCCTTGCACTTTTTGGCATTCATCTGGGGCTCCACTGGAATTGGGTGTTGCAGAGATTTAATCTTAAAAAAATCAGAAATGGTAAAAAAAATTAGCTACGCAATAATTGCTGTCGCAATACTGCTTACAGGTTATATTGGATTCAACAAACTAAATTACTGGGAAAGAAGCGTCTGGATATTCAACTCAGCAGGTACAAATCAACGTTTTGAAGGAAGAATTGGAAGAGGCCAGGGAGGCTTTGAGGGAAGGGACGAATTACGTGGAAGAAATGAATTTTCAAGGCCCGAACGTTCAGGGGAAGGATTTGACAGACCTCAGATGCTGGAAATCCCCGATAGTATGAGGGCCAGATTTGAAGCAGGAAGAAGAGGACAGGGAATGCGGAGCAGAAACATGCCTGACAGCCTGAGAGCTCAGTTCTCCCAAAATGGCGGAAACCGGACAGGAAGATTTCCTGCTGAAGCAGGATTCAGAAACGGTGACGGGCACGGCAGGGGCGAATTTCAGGGCGGACAAAAAATAAGACTGACCAATGTCTGGTGGTTTCTGGCTGTGTTTGCAGCATTTACAGTAGTAGTTATTTACCTCGACAAAGCATATTGCCTCATCAGAAAAAGAAGGTAAATTCATTACCAGTTTTTTAAGTGAATGACATGCCCTTGTCAGAATAATTTCATAAATTTACTTACAAGGTTCTTTCACTTAAAGCTCTGAACAATGGATAACTTCTTTAACCTTAATAATCCAGATTTCTGGGGAATAATTGTAAGGTTTTTAATTAACCTTTTTTTCCTCTTTGTACTTGTCAGGCTAGTCTATTACAGATATTCCAAAAAAGCTGATTACCTGTTCAGTCTCATGCTTATGGGAATAATGATCTTCTTCATAGGATCGATGCTTAAGACAGTTTTTATGGAGCTGGGCATGGCTATAGGTCTCTTTGCCATATTTACAATTCTCAGGCTTAGGACAAGAAGTTTCACAATGAAAGACATGGCATATATCTTCACCACGATCGGGATCTCATTTATTAATTCTCTGAAGCTTGTGGGATTTCCTGTGCTTGGCCTGCTTATTATTAACATTATCATAATCGCTTCAGCCTATATCCTCGAAGTATATATGCTCAGGATAGAGACCCAGACACATGAAATCATTTATGAAGACCTGGAGTTGCTGAAATCAGACAAGAAGCAAAAGCTTCTGAAGGAACTCTCCCTCCTCACCGGAAGGGAAATATTAAGCTTTAACATTAAAAAAGTCGATTATAAAAGGGGTTGTGCTATAATCGATATTATTTATAAGGAATAGGTTGAAGTCGGAAGACCGAAGACCGAAGACCGAAGTCAGAAGTCAGAATCTGATCAAAAGCCATTACGCCGCTGCGCCGTTACGCCGTTACACCTTTATCCCTATAACGAGGATATCGTCAGTCTGATCCTCATTCTTTTCCTCGCGCCAGTGCTCTATCTCCTCATAAAGCATGTCGCTCTGTTCAGGCATCGCATAATTATTTATGCCTGTAAGAAATTCCTTAAATCTGCTTCGCTGGTATTTCTTATGACTCTTTCCTCCAAACTGGTCTGCAAAACCATCGGAACCAAGGTAAATTGTATCTCCGCTGCTGAGCTCTAAGGTATCAGAAGAAAACCTGCATTCACCGTTATCGTCACAACCTTCCGGCAAGTTCCGGGCATGATACTCAGTGAGTACTCCGTCTGAAATAATATAAAGGGGGGTTTTCACACCTGAGTAGGTAAGCAAATATGTTTTGGTATTAAATACGCATAAAGCGATATCCATATCATCCGGCAGGCCTGAAGACTCTGTTTCTCGCCTCAGGAACCTGTGAACCCGTGAGTAGAGATGAAATAATATATCAGAGGGATCTGTCAGTTTTACCTCATTTACTGCCTGTTCAAGAATTCCATATCCAATGGTGCTTATCAGTGCTCCGGGAATTCCATGTCCGGTACAGTCGGCTGCAGCAAAGATTATCAGATCGCCTCTCCTGCTGAAAAAATAAAAATCCCCGGAAACAATATCCTTTGGTTTGAAAAGTACAAAGCTCTCGGGGAAACACTCCCTCACGTAAAGGTCATCGGGCAGAAATGTCACCTGTATATGGTGAGCATAATTATAGCTCTCCCTGATCTCGGCGATAGCCTCTTCGATCTTACTGTTCCTGACCTTTATCATCTCGTCTAACAAAGGAGTTATCGTAACCATTCTCCTGATCTCGTCATTCATCTCCCTTGTTTCCTGCAGTATTCTGTAAATGGTACTATGAGGCTTTATGGCGTACGAAATGTTCTTAATTCTTTCAGGGTTTACATGAAAAGCCTCATAGCCAATATCCTTCAGCAGGGCGGGGATCAGCCTCACCAGTTCGCGGTCCTTTTCTTTCTCAGGTCCGGTGAGCTCTTCAAACGGAACCAGACCAGGATGCGTTTTGTTTGCAGTATCCTTTACGCTTCCATGGATCCATCCGGTAAGCCTCTTGTCCCAGCTCCACCGCATATGCTCAACCTTCGCCATTGTCTCAATCTCCTCATCACTCAGGTGAAGAGTAAGTGATTTATATCCCTTTTTAAGTGCTCTTATCTTATATCCTACAGATAACAATTTAGTCGGGATATGGTAAGCATTGTCTATATTAGAATATTTCACCTCCTCGGGCAAATCATCAAATTCAATTATTTTCAGGGTTTCACTATCCCCCGGGAAATAAAACATATTAATATGATTTCCATTTTCAGCTATGGAGTCAGCTTCCCTTATCCTTTTAAGGTATCTCGAATGGATTGTCCTGGCAAGCTTTCTGATCATCCTCTGATCGATTTCCGTTGCCTCCTCAGGTCTGACTATCTCGTAACCCATCCTCTTCATCTGAATCGGGATAAGGTAATTCAGCTCCCTGAAAAAACCTTTTCCTCCTTCATCTTTTTGATGGCTTCCGGCTCCACCCTGATTTGATTTAAGCTTTACATGTCCACTGACAACTGAAAGTGTGTATCTTTCATTATCTGAATCAACAAGCTTTTCAATTTCCTGCTCTGTTATGATACAGGTCATGCAGAAATCCTTATAAGGTCTTATAAGCAGCCCTAATGACCTAAGTTTATCCACAAATTCCGATGCATATTGTTCCCAGAGCGACTTTTCAGTTTTTGATAGCGAATCATACTCCTTTCTGAGAATAAACGGGGAGGTTTTCAGCGAACTCATCCGCTGAATGTCGTCGTAGAGATAACGGGCAATTAATGTATACTGGCTGCTATCCATTCTCCTTTCTGACATACTCAAAGGGCAATTTTGCTATCCTCGACATCTCCTTTCCTGCCTCCAGCATGTCCTCATCATCCTCATCATACTGCCAACGTACCTCAAGGTTTTGCCCCTTTGAACGGACCGTTGCCATCTGCTTGCAAAAATCGAGTATATATTTTGCCGAGGATGAATTGAAATACTCAAGATCGAAATTAAGCACAAACGGATCCTTATTCTCCTGAGATTTAAGCAGGTTGGCAGAGTAGTCATCGAACCAGTTTAGTATCTCACCGTAAAAGCTGCCAACATCAGGAGGCCTTGACTCTCCCGAAATCTCAAAAATCTTTTTCTCAGGATCAAGCACTACTTTAGGCGAACTGGGTGTTTTGTCAATAACTAACTTTCTCATATAGCATCTGTTAATTGAAATATTCATTTTAAAAAAGGAGTATTTGCCGTCAATCGGGCTGAAGGTATAACCGATCGGGTTACCTGATTTCAGCTTCATTATTATGAAACCCAGGCCAGCCCCGCTGGCTCCCGGTTTTATCTCCTTGTTAATTACCTCTTCATACAGACGAAAAAGACCCTTTTCCTCCATTCCATTGATCCTGTCAAGCGAAGCAGATAATTCCCTGATCCTTTCGGAAGTTATGGCGTTCCCCGTTTTCACAATTATCCTGCCTCCCTCATTATAGGCTGAAAGGAAGGGCTGAAAGCGCAGATCAGCATCAGGCAGATCAGCCGAATACTTAACAATATTCTCCAGACATTCAACCAGTATTGCATAAGTACGCTTGCCCGTTGTTTTATCAATGTTCCTGAATTCCGCTGTCAGCTTCAGATTTTCAAGAATCTGATCGATCGTATTATACCCGACAAAACCGCTATAATCGAGGAGAACTCCGGAACCGTACATAAAGATGATTTTTTCCAGGTGATAATAATTTTCTATCTTCAATAACTTAGGACAAATATAAGCTTTATCGCATGATTTTTCTTAGATTAGCCTCCGGTATTTTAGTGCAGGGAACCTCATTAAATAAACAGCCCATATGAGTGAAGAAGTTTTAGATGCCCTTGTCAAGCTCTTTGCACTGATCGGCGACATTCACGACGAAACAGTAGTCTCAAGCAGGGAGAAGGATATTGTCAGAACCTTCCTGTCGAGGCATCTTAACCATGAACTGGTTGAAAGATACATGACGAAGTACGAAGGATATCTTTCATTATACAATTCAGAAAGTATTATAAGGGGTACAAGGGAGGACAGGAAGCGGATCTCACTGAATTCAATGAGAATACTTGGCATTTGTGAGAAGATAAACGAGGAACTTCAGCAGAAGCAGAAAATATACATTTTTGTCCAGCTTATTGAATATATTTCACTGGGAGAGGAGATATCGGAGACCGAACTTGATTTTCTCCTTTCCATATCCAGCTCCTTTTATATTCCGGAAAATGAATATCATAACATAAGAAATTTCATTGTCAATACAGATAATGATTCAATCGGGAAAAGCCGGCTTCTGGTAATAGACAATGAAACGGAATCAATACAGAAAGGAATAAGGCATATCAGCAATGAGAATCTGAATGGGAAAATCCGGATCCTGAATATTGCAAGCACCAATTCGTACATTTTACGGTATTCAGGCAGTGAAAATTTATACCTTAACGGACAGGTAATTATCCCCGGCCAAACTCTTTTCTTTGACCATGGTTCATCAATTAGGGGTTCCGCCATCAGACCTGTATATTTTTCCGAAGTTGTCAGCCTGCTTTCCGAGGAATCGTCGGGTATAAAGGTTTACCTTGATGCAGATGATGTCACATATAAGTTCAGGAACAGCAGCAATGGCATACATCAGCTCCATTTACACGAAGAATCAGGACACCTTGTTGGTATTCTCGGAGGCAGCGGCGCCGGTAAATCAACAACTCTGAGCATTCTTAACGGAACACTCGAACCTCATAAGGGAAAGGTATTGATAAATGGCTACAACCTTTATGACAGTGAGGAACGAGAACACCTCAAGGGAGTTATCGGATATGTTCCGCAGGATGACCTCCTGATTGAAGAGCTCACAGTCTTTGAAAATCTCTGGTTCAATGCAAGGATGTGCCTCAGCAATCTTAATGATAATGAAATAATTGAGGCTGTTGACAGAATACTATATGACTTCGACCTTTCTGAAATTAAGGATCTTAAGGTAGGCAGTCCACTTAAAAAAGTCATCAGCGGCGGACAAAGAAAGAGGCTGAACATTGCACTCGAGTTGATACGTCAGCCGACAATCCTGTTTGTCGATGAACCAACCTCAGGGCTGTCATCTGTCGATTCTGAGGTAGTCATGAATCTGCTGAAAGAGCAGACATATAAAGGAAAGCTTGTAATTGTGAATATCCATCAGCCGGGGTCTGATATCTTTAAGATGTTCGACAGGATTATGATAATCGACAAAGGAGGCTACCAGGCCTGGTACGGAAATCCGACTGAAGCAATAGTATATTTCAAGACAATTACCAGTCATGCCAATCCCGAAGAGGACCAGTGCATAAAATGCGGAAATGTCGATACCGACCAGATCCTTCAGATAATTGAGGCAAAAGTTATAAATGAACGAGGGAAAGCAACACGTATAAGAAAGGTGAGCCCCGAAGAGTGGGCTCAGAGGTTCAGAGCCTACTCGACTGAAAAAAAAGGCACACGTGAATACCGCAAGGAAAAACTTCCTGAAAACAATTTCAGCATACCCGGTCTCCTGAAACAGTCAGTAATCTTTTTTTCACGCGATCTTCTGTCGAAAGCAGCTGACAGGCAATACATGCTGATCAGCCTCCTGGGGCCTCCCCTTCTGGCACTTCTGCTTGCCTGGTTTACAAAGCCTTCTTCAGGAGCCGGCTATAGTTTCAGTGAAAATGAAAATATCCCTGCCTACCTTTTTATGTCGGTTGTCACATCCCTCTTTTTCGGACTGATGATCAGTTCGCAGGAGATAATAAAAGACCGCAAGATCCTTAAGAGAGAATCTTTCCTTAACCTGAGCTGGCTAAGCTATCTTAATTCCAAGGCTGTAATCCTGTTTATGATTTCTGCTATTCAGACGATATCATTTATAATCATAGGGAATCTTATCCTTGAGATCAGGGGCATGACAATGAGCTACTGGCTGATTCTTTTTACCACAGCGTGTCTGGCAAATGTCCTGGGACTTATAATCTCATCAGCTTTTAATTCGGTCATTACGATTTATATTCTTATCCCTTTTATCATAATTCCGCAGTTGCTCTTCAGCGGCCTAATGGTAAAATATGACAAGTTGCACCTGACAAAATTTTCTTCACGGGAATATGTACCTGTGCTGGGCGATATGATGGTAGCCCGATGGTCATTTGAGGCGCTTGCCGTTGAACAGTTCAGCAATAACAGATATGAAAGGAATTTCTTAAAATATAATATTGAAGAGAGCCAGAATGACTATTATGCCTCCTTCCTTATCACCAAACTCAGAGAGGACCTTGCAGCCGTCAACAGATTTCGCGACAGCACGGGATACAGGGAGTCTGTAAGTGAAAGACTTGATAGAACGGCATTGTATATAGACCAGTTGTCAGACCTGGCTGGTATAAAACCCGGTCCATGGAGATCTGAGCTGAATGTTGAAAAATTCGGACCACTCACTGAGAAAGAAGCAAAACTCTTTCTCGACTCCCTTAAAAAGTGTTTTATGTCGTTCAGGAAAATTGCAAGGGCAAAAAAAGATTCTGTATAGTGCCTCATTAACAAAGGACCTTGGTAATGACGGAGTTGTAGAATTAAGGGATAGATATGAAAACAAGAAGCTCAGATTCATTCTTCTTGATGAGGAACCCGGCGACAGAACACTTGAGCAGCCCGGCAGGATAATACAGAAGTATAACAGGGGTTATATGATATCGACCTCACGATGGGGTCGTGCACATTACTATGCCCCGTACAAGAGGCTGGGCAACATGGTTATCGGCACCTACTGGTTTAATATTGCCAATGTATGGGCAGGCGCCCTGATCCTCTACATACTGCTCTATTTCAACATCTTCCAGAAGATAACCAACAGCCTGGGATCCATGAGATTCAGTAAATCAGAGAGCTGACGGCAGATTTTGGGGAGAATAAGAAGAAAGCCGGTGCAGCTGAAGGTCTGCCAGAGTGATGAGAGTGAACATCAGGTTGTTTATCTGCATCCTGTACTTTGCTTGTTCTATTCTTATTTTCTTCCTGTAGCTTTTCAAATCCTCGGAATTAATGGTTTCACGGTTGCCCGACTCAAAAATGTCAGCAAGCTCCTTCATGCTTTCAATCATGAACTTATTACTCCTGGCAATTATACCTGCAAGATCATTCGAGATAATTGGCAGAGCTGTTTTAAGATCGAAATATTTTGAAGAGACAGAAATATAATTCCGTGCCCATTTTGAGATGTTTGTGACTCCGTAACCACATCTTGTCCACTCAATGAAGCAGTCTGATATAAACTCAAAGTACCGGGTCATATTTTCTGAAAGAAAGTCATAATCTTGATACCCCCTATCGCCTTTTATCCTTCCCTGCGACATCAGCTCCTTCTCAACGTGCGTTGCATAATAAGGCATCATTTTTAGAAAGGCAACAGGCGAATACCCCTTGCTGCATATGGCATTCAGAAAGTCAAGGTTTTCATGCAGTTCCTTAAAACCGGTTTCCGGCTGAAAGAGCATAAAACCGTAATCAAAACCAATTCCGAGCTTTTTAAGAATATCGATTCCCCTCATGCTTTGTGCAACATTAAGGCGCTTGTTCATTCTGGCAAGGCCGGTGTCTGTTCCATCCTCAATCCCGATAAAAACCAGGAAAAGTCCGGTATTTTTCATCCGGGCAAAAATATTTTCATCAATCTCATCAGGTCTGCAATTGATCTTCCACATTACTTTCCCGCTAAGTTCCCTTTTGTCAAGTTCATCGCAGAATTTTCCGATCCACAGATCTTTTTTATTATGCCGTACAGGAAAATCGTCATCCTGAAACAGAAATACTGAACATTCCTTTTCCCGGAACAGATACTCCATCTCATCTGCAAGCAGTTCAGGCTTTCTTATCCTGCGGGAAGCTTCATTGAATGGCTTGTAGAATTCCCTGAGATTGCAGAATGAACAATTATAAAGACAACCCCTGCCGGCAAGAAGCGTGGCAAATTTTTTCCCTAAGGCATATTCCTTAATTTCTGAACGGTCGGGATATGGCAGGAGATCAAGGTCTGACTCAAGCGGCCTGATGGGGTTAACGATAAGACTGCCATTTTTTTGATAAACAATACTTTCAGCATTTTTCCACTCCTTACCTGTACTTAAGCATTCAGCAAGTTCAAGGATAGTATATTCACCTTCGGATCGCACAACTGAATCAAGCCCCGGAATGAGCTCAAACAGTTCTTCAAACCTGATTGTTGCATAATGCCCTCCCGCAGTGAAGTGACATGTTATCCCCTCTTTTCTCAGAAATGCAACAAGCTCAATGAACTCGTCAATATAGTAATGGTATATTACGGAGAACCCAACTATCAATGGCTGAACACCTTTCAGGATCCTGAGGATCTCAATCCTTCCTTCACCAAGGTCTATTGTCGAGGCTGCAAAACCTGATTTATTCAATAAGGCAGACATGTAACCGGTGCCCAGGTTATCATACTCACTCTTTACAATGAAGATAATACTATTGCACTTCATGAATGTCTGATTTAAACCTACAGGTTTTGTAAGACGCTTAAATTAAACACTATGAACACTTATCTCAGGCAAATGCAGAATTCAATACATTTGCAAAGCAGAGCTATGTCTGATCTGCCACATTGCACTTCTTCATGTCCTTGAGAAGCTCCTTATATGCTTTTGCACAGCTCTTGTTATACTTGTCGATGGCAGCCTTCAGGCATTTTTTGCGCTTTTTGTCATCAACTGCCTCGAGGTTAAATGTATAATATTCCGGCTCCATAGGTATTTGCTTGGGAATGGGTTCTGCTCTCTTTTTGGGTTCCATGACCTTCATTTTTAGGTTTAACAATTCTATATGACCTGACTTTCCCGGATAATTAATTGAACGAGTATTTTTCAGTCAATGCTACTACATGAGGGTTGATCAACAGAGGTGTCCAAACAGGATCGAGCTTCAGCAGCTCTATTGAAAAAGCTGAAGGATTTTCCAGGAGATATTCGATATTCATTATTGCATTATCGAAATCTCCCAACATTGTATAAACCTTTGCCTGGTTCAGTTTCATATCACTCTGATCCATCTTGTTGTCTTCTGAAAGTTCAATCGACAGGTTAGCCTGCTCGAGGGCTTTTTCCCTCATTCCAATGCCTGCATAAGCAAGAGCAGCCTTGCTGTGCATATTGTAATCATTCTGACGAACGGGTATAGCAGCAAGTGCAGAATCGTAATATTCAATGCTCTTGTCACGGTCATTCATCAGCCGGAAAACAGTTGCAAACGTCAGATATCTTTCTAATTCGCTTTCAAATCCAACGTGATAAGCATCCTCTGCTTTTTTCAATGCATCTTTAAGTTTTCCGTCGTAAAGATCCATCCGTATTTTCAAAACTGTAAAATTGTAATCTGTTTTGTCTTCGGCTTCCTGAATTACCCTCCTGGCCTCTTTAGTCTTCCCTTCCCTCAGAATTATCGATTCAACCTTATTGAAATATGGAGCTGACCAGTTGGGATTAACATCGATTGCTTTCTGATGATATATTATTGCGGAATCAAATTTATGCAGATAGTCATATGACAGACCTATATTGGTCAGGAATAAGGGAACCTGCGGATTCTGATGCACAACCCTTGAAATCAGGCTTTGAGATTTGCCCCAATCCCCCAGCCTTCTGTAAACCAGGGCCAGATAAAATAATGGTTGATAATTTGAAGGATTTTGTACTGCAGTCCTGTTAAAATAAACAAGCGCTTTCTCATAATCACTTTTGCAGAAATAGTAATAACAACCAAGAGCTACCAGGGCTTCAGGAATATCAGGATTCAGTTCAAGTGCTCTGCTAATATCTTTATGACACTTTTCAATATAAGCAGAGTCAAACTGTTTGATAAAAAACCCCCATGATATTGCAATTGCCCTTCGTGCATAGGCTTCAGCGAATAACGAGTCATATCTTATAGCCCTGTCATATTCCCGTACTGCTTTTCTGTTATCATTGGTATCAACAAGGTTTGCCCCTGTATTAAAGAAATTCCAGGCATCGTTATATGTAACATTAGCCGAGAGAAAGCTCAGGTATGCCTTGCTGCTGCTTGTAGGTGAGCTGTCAATCTGTTTCAGATCCTCAGATGTAAGTTCAACTTTACACTTACTGGCAATTTCACGGGCAATTTCACTCACAGTGGCTGAAAACTGATTATTATCCCAGAGATATTCCTTTGACCATAACTGTTTATCGTGTCTGGCATCAACGAGGCTGATCCAGATCATTGTCATATTACTGTCACTTCTTACTGTACCATCAACAATATAATTCACATCAAGCTCCTTCCGGATCATGTTCAGGTTCTTCTGGGTGTTGCGGTATGGAATGGTGGAAATTCTTGAACGGATAGTCAGCTCCTTTATATTCTGGAGTTTAGATAATGCAAGTTCTGTAAGTATATCTCCGCTCGTTATAAGTGCCGGATCGTTCGCGGCGCACCTGAAGGGCAGAATTGCTACCGATTTCCTGATTTCAGAACTGTCCAGAATGTTATAAGTGATTATTGCTCCGGCAGCACATACAATAAATGCCAGGAATAAAAAAGTACGTCTGACAGACTTTTTACTAAAAAGAGAGAACCGCATTTTTCGCCCTTCTCCGGGTCTTTCTTTTTTTGCCGGCTCATTTTTCATTTCACCCTTAATCTCAGATAAGGCTTCCGGGTTCCTGATGGCATGAAAGATCTCATCCAGAGCATTGGCAACCTTGTTTATCTGGTCCCTGTAATTTGTCTTATTGAGATTACTCTGGGGATAATCCTCATTTATCCGTAAAGGCCTGTTGACGCCTGGCGATTTAAAGATAAAATCAACACCGCGAAGTACACCCCCAAGGACTGATTCGCACAGTTTGTGATCTTCAGGCTCGAGCTCATGTATACGCACAGGAAGGACCCTGCTTGCAACATTTCCGCTCGGAAGCTTTATTTTAAGTCCTAACTTATCGTTTGAGGCAAGCTCCACAAATGTTCTGAACTCATGTTCCCAGGCAAAAGATTTTGGATCACAGTATGTTCTCGAGACGATGGGGATGAAAACAATGCATCGGAGCTTTTCTTTCAGCGAGCCATCAACGTCGTGTGTCTCAAGGAGTCCGTCATGCGGATTCTCGTCATAATAGATTGAAATATCTTCCTTAAAGGTCGAATCGAGTTCAACTTTCAGTGCCTCAACAAACTCGTTGACCCATTTATCTCCTTTGTTATCCTTCTGACGATAGCTGATGAAGATGTCGTATTCGTAGCCTGTAAAAACACTAGCCATGTCACCTTTTTGTTAGACCGATCCTAAAAAAGAAAGTCAATAAGGCCTGGAATTCTATTTTATTGGCTATGATAAAATTACGAAAATTAATCCGAACAGCATATATATAATAAACTGATTCAGAATTTAAGCATCTTCAATTCTCCAGGTTTCATAACGATTTGCTGACGGATATTGTCATAAAAAACTTCGCTTTTCCCCCCTTTTTCAGAGTAGATCACAACACTTGTGAGCCGGCTGTTTTCCCAGTTCATGCTTACCTCGAATCCGCCGCGGGCCCTCAATCCTTTAACAGATCCGTCCTTCCATTTTGCAGGTAACGCAGGCAGCAGCCTTATAATGCCGTTATGCGACTGAAGCAGCATTTCCGCAATACCGGCAGAGCCCCCGAAGTTGCCATCGATCTGGAAAGGCGGATGGGTATCGAAAAGATTGGGTAGAGTGGATTTCTCAAGCAGCTTAACTACATTTTCGTATGCCTTCTCTCCATTGAGCAGCCGGGCATAAAAGCTTATTATCCAGGCCCTGCTCCATCCGGTATGCCCTCCCCCGCTGGCAAGTCTCCGCTCCAGTGAAGTTTTAGCTGCATCATACAAGAGCGGCGTTTCAGGTGTGAACTGTGATAAGGGATACAAGCCAAGCAGATGCGACATGTGCCTGTGGCCCGGCTCAGGCTCATCAAAATCACTTATCCATTCCTGGATAGCCCCTCTTGAATTGATCTTAACCGGAGGCAGCTTCTTCTTTGCCTTATTTATCCTCTTCACAAAATCACCATCCGCTCCAAGTATTCCGGCAGCTTCGGTACAATAGTCAAAAAGAGCATTTGCTATCTCTATATCAATTGTGGCTGCATAAGTAAGCATTGCCTTTGTTTTGGTCTCAGGATCGTAAAAACTGTTCTCCGGAGAGTGAGAGGGATTTGTGACCAGATAGCCTTCCGGCGACTTAACGAGAAACCCAAGCAGCCATTCCGCGGAACCTTTAAGCAGAGGATATGCAACTTCTCTCAGGTATGAAGTATCCCTTGTAAACAGGAAGTGTTCATACAGGGGGAAAGTCATCCATGGACCATTCATTGGAGTTATACCCCAGACTCCGTCAGCGACGCCTGTGCGGCCGAAAGGGTCAGTGAGATGATGCAGAGTCCAGCCGGAGGTGCCGTACATTTCCCTGGCTGTTACGCTTCCGGGCTCAGCTATCTTCTTGCATGAAACGGGCAAGAATAAGGCTTGTCTCCGGAAGGTTGCAATTCTCTGCCAGCCAGTAATTCATCTGAAGGTTTATATTTGTGTGAAAATCAGAATTCCAGGGAGCATTCATATCCTTGTTCCAGATGCCCTGAAGGTTTGCAGGAAGGACACCCGGTCTCCTGGATGAGTTCATCAGCAGATATCTGCCATACTGAAAGTAGAGAGCGATAAGACCATTATCCTCTTCTCCGGCTTTCACGAGGTCGAGACGCTTGTTTGTGGGCATCGAGCTCTTAACGTTCCCGCCCAGATTAAGTTCAACCCTGCTGAACATAGCACTGTGCTCAGTAAGGTGCCTTTCAGCCAGGGTCTCAAGCGGTGTGGATCCGGCTTTGTCGAGGATCTCCCTGCAGATCTTCACAGGGTCAATCGTACGGTCGAAGTCGAGCTTTTCGATATTGTAATCGGTAGCGGCTGTAAGTGTAATTGTTACACTTTTTGAATCAGATACAACAAGCCGTCCGTTTTCCTGCCTGATCTTTCCTCCGGCCTGTCTGAGTCTTAGTTCACCGTAAAATTTCATATGTTCACCTCCCGGGCCCTTTAATGTGTCTTCCTTATCGATGATCTGACCTGTCAGGGTTATGATACTGTCGGATGCTGTCGCGGTAATGGCATCAATCTCTCTGCTGAGTGTAAAGGATGCATTTATGGCTGCACCGTTTTCTGCAGTTAATTTAAGAACTATTACATTATCGGGTGCGGAGGCAAAAACTCTCTGGATGAATCTTTTTCCGTTTACAAGGAATGAAGTTGTTGCAATACCATTCCTGATGTCGAGAGAACGCCTGAAATCAGTTGGAGCAGATTCCCAACTGTAATCGATAAGCAGGTTACCGAGAGGCTGGTAGCTCCGGATCCTGGGGGGAGTGCCGATCATATACTTTTCGGCTAACCTGGCTGCCTCTTCGTACCTGCTTTTGAAGAGAGCCTGCTGAAGTTCTTTGAGGTGTTTCAGCGCCTCAGGATTATTGTTGTTTATTTTGCTTCCTGCCCAGATACTCTCCTCATTGAGCTGAATTACCTCATGCACAGGATTTCCAAATATCATCGCCCCTATCCGGCCATTCCCAACAGGCAAAGCCTCTTCCCATTTATCCGCAGGTCTGTCGTACCACAACTCAAGTTTTTCCTGGGCTTCCGAAACACCGGAAAAAGTGAGGAGTAAAGTTACTATAGTCACAATCCTGAGCAGACTTTTTCTATTTGTCATATCGAAATATTTTTTAATCATCTAAAAACTCTTATTTGTCAATTTAATAATGGAAATATATAAAACTATTATAAATTTATGACCAATTCAATAACCTTAAATAAGCTGCAATATGAGATCAAAGTACTTTTTTGGCATTATTATTCTTTCCATGGCATTTGCTTCATGCAAAAAAGAAGCTGTCGACACTCTCGGAGGAACACAGTCGGCAATCGGAGCTGTCGGAGCCTCAGTAACATCTTCAACGGCTGCTGTAGCGGGAGTTAGCGCAATTTCCGGCAGAGTAGCGTCTCTTACTGACGGAGTTTCTTCATTCAACGGATCTGCAGTAATTACGAACGCAACAATCAAAAATATAATGTCAAACTGGTCAGGGGCTGTTATAAACGGAAATAATGTTACAGTCACTGGTATAAAGGCAAAATTTACTTCTGAAGGAATCGAGGGTATTGAACCTCTCGAACCCGGAGTTATTGTGAACTACAGCTCACAGGTGGGTGACACATACAAGGGAAGCAACGGCGTTGTAAGGACAGTTGTCAGCGTATCAACAACCGACGATTACTACTGGGGCGGCGCAGAAAACAAAGATGGCACACCAAGCAAAGGAGGCTTTAATATTAAAGTAATGAAGGTGGAAGAAACCCCAATGGTTCTTGGAGTTAAGAAGATAACTTATGTTGCCAATCACAGATGGGGACTTGTAGGGGTTGAATTTACGTTCGATGATAATTCGGTTGCCAAATTTCCTGTATTTTCAAGCGCATCGAATTGATCAGTTATCTGACGACGCATTATTAAAATAGCGCCACTTCATTATGAAATACCTTCAGATCCGGGGAGAAAGAAAAAAAATCCCCGGATTTCCTCATCATAAACACTTTGTATACAAATGTTACAGGTTTTTTTCAGTAAAAAGCCTGTTCGACTTTTTGACCATCGACGGTTATCTTCAACTGGCTAAAGAAGTCTATTATAGCAAGCGGTATCGGGTCGTTGTTCCAAGGCTTCTGCTGATTGATCCGACAAGCGGGTGTAACCTGAATTGCGAGGGATGCTGGGCAGCCGATTACGAAAAAAACACACACCTCTCGTTCGAAAAACTTGATGAGCTTTTCACAGACGCTCAAAAGATGGGTGTCCTGACTATCATAATGAGCGGAGGGGAACCGCTTCTAAGAAAAAATGACATATTGAGACTTTGTGAAAAACACACAAAACTCTCATTTGGAATGTACACAAACGGGACACTTATCGATGAGGATTTCGTTAAGGAACTTGTCAGGCTCGGGAATCTGAATGTATTTCTTAGTATTGAAGGATTTCGTGAGGATACAGATCAGAGGCGGGGAAAGGGGACTTATGACAAGGTTGTTGCGGCAATGGACCTTCTTAAAAAGTATGACGTTGGTTTTGCATTTTCAACTACCTACACCTCAAAAAACTATCAGACAGTTTCAAGCAACGAATTTCTTGATTTCGTTACAGGTAAGGGCGCCTGGTTCGGATGGATGTTCAACTACCTGCCAATTGGCTGCAATTCGGATGTTTCGCTCTGTTGCACTGCAGAACAACGTGCCTATGTCCAGAAAAAGCTCGAATCGTACCAGAAGGAGAATAGCTTTGCCATTATCGATTTTGCCAACAGCGGTCATAAGGCAATAGGCTGTGTTGCGGCAGGAAGCGATTTTGCCCACATTAATGCAAACGGCGACCTCGAACCATGCGCCTTCTGTCACTATTCTGATTCGAATATCAATGAGATGAGACTTGTTGAAGCGCTGCGTTCTCCTTTTTTTAAGACCTTCAGGAGCCGTAAACCGATTTCAAAGAATTCATTCCGGCCCTGTCCTATGATGGACGTCCCTGATGCCCTGCTTGAAATCACAAAAGCGTCAGCTGCCCGCTCAACGCACCTTAATAATCCTGAGACCCCGGAGCAGCTCGCTGCGAAAACAAGACCGATATCCGAAAAATGGGAACCGGTAGCAAACAGGCTCTTTGAAGAAATGCCTGCTGAAGAAAGAAAAAGGTTCGCATTTCTGTCGAAGATGAGTGCAAAGATGAAGAAATGAAGATTAATATGAGATATATAATGTTGTTACCCTTCAGATATAAAATAACCGGAGCAATCCTGGTACTTTGCGGACTGGTTATGACTGTTCTCTATTTTACTGTCAATTTCAGATTTGAACTTCCTGTCTTTGCATTTTTCTCATCATATGTTGAAACAAAATTCCTTACCGGGTTCAAAACAAATTTCGCTGACGAGCTTATTCTTCTTACACTTCTCACGGGCTTCTTACTTGTCTCGTTCTCAAGAGAGAAAATAGAAGAAGAATACTTTGCCAGCTTACGGCACAAAGCTTTAGTCAGTAGTGTAATCATCAATTCTGCAATTCTGCTTTTTTCAATCCTATTCATCTATGGCGGCGGTTTTATGGGAGTTGTAATAATGAATATCTATACTCCTTTCATAATCTACATCATTACCTTCCATGTTCTGAAATCCAATCTGCGAAAAAAAGATTAACTTTATTAGATAAACTTAAAGTCATTTTTAAAACTCTGCTTATGAAAACCAGATTAATCCTAATCGCAACTGCACTCATTTTTATTGTTTCCTCATTAGCCGTTTCTGCACAGAATGGCAACTTCTCGGGTGAATGGAAACTGAATACTCAGAAGACCGTCCTCCCCAGCGACCAGCTTTATCTCCTCAAGGTCACAGTTAAACAGGAAGGCAATAATCTCCTCACAACAAGGGTCTATTCAAACAGCAACGGTGAAGAATATCCTTTTGAGGAGAACCTGACGCTCGACGGCAAGGAGTGCAAAATCACAATCTACGATATGCCTCGTGTATCAAAGGCAACGAAGGCTGCCGACGGATCGCTTGCACTCGAATCGGTTACCACTTTCAATGCCAATGGCAGTCTGGAAAACCTCGTTGCAAATGAAGTGTGGAAACTTGATAAGGAAACCCTGACCATTGATGTCACAAACAAGATGATGGGTAACGAGATCAAAGGAGTTACCTACTACGATAAAGTAAAGTAGTCGGTGAGAACCGTTATAAATCTTTTGTCCGGTCTGATCAAGCTGCAGCTCCTGTTCACTTACATTCCAGCCTGAGATCCTTATAACCGGATTTTTGCCTTTCAGTATTGTCTGCGGGCATGCTACAGTAAGAGTAGCTGACTGTGAAGGAGCAAGGGTTATATAGTTCCCCGACCACCACGATGGGAGTAACTCCTCTCCATCAGCAAGGACCTGTCCACGGATGAAGAATGCAACTGTAGCTCCTGAATTTGTAAGTTGTATTGTCCAGCTCTTATCGCTTTTCCCTGTTGCATTTCCAGTGACTTTAGCCTGAACTGGATTTTTCTGCATTCCGTTCATCGTCCTGAAATCATTATCAGGTGAAAGCCAGTAGGTATTGCGCGATATCACTTTACCCTCCTTATCTTTCAACTGCAGTAACACAAACTTAACTGCTCCCGATGCTGAGAGGGCAGCTGACAATGATGAGGTCTCTTTCACATCAGTTGCGCTCATGCTGATGTCCTTCTCCTCACTGAAAAGCGATTTTGAATCGAGGCTGAAGATCTCAGCCCGGGCTTTAAGTCCGGAAACAGGCTTATAAGTCCTGTTCAGAACCATTACATTCATATTGCTCAGGTTAAGCTGGATATGAAGAGGCTCGCATGCGTTCTGCATGAAGTAATAACCTGCATTGGGCATTAGGTACCAGTCGTACACCTGCCAGAATACACTTGGGAAGGCTGCGTTAAGTTTCCAGAGCATAACGCCTCCGATATCGTTGAGCTTATGTCCGGCAGCCTCAAAAATTCCCTGGTAACCGACAGCATTCATAAGCTGCATTTTATCTGAAAAATCTTCCATACTTACAGGTTCACCAAATCGCTTTACCATCTCCTTGTAGTAGAGGTCGTACCTTCCGTTTCCTGTAGCTGCATCGTGGTAGCCCCACGAATTGTTCAGAGGAAAGAGAACGTTCTTATCCCATACAAGGTTTGTAATTATCTTTGGAAGAATATTGTACGGTGGCTGTGAAGGGATTCCTGTCTCATCCTTAAAAACCCAGTCAGTGCCGGCTATTGCCTTTTTATAATATACAAGCGGATCCTGCCAGGTATAAGGTCCTCCGCTGTATACACCGGTTGGCTTATTGTCGGGCCAGGTCATATCCCAACCTTCAGGAAGTTTCGCAAAACCTGAAGAACTTGGAATAAAAGGCCGTGTTCCGTCAAGATTTATAATACTATTCCTCATGAAATCATACAGCTCCCTGCGGGCATGTCCCTCATTACCGCCTGTCCATACAAGGAGACTGGGATGATTCCTGATCCTGAGTATTGTACTTGTAACGTTCTTTTTAAAGACCTCCCCTTCGAGTGGCCAGTCAGGCGATCCCTTGAACTCACCCTGGGTATCGCCGGTAATCCAGAAATCGGACCAGACAAGCAGGCCATACCTGTCGGTTGCATCCCAGAACTCATCGCATGGTGTCACTCCGCCTCCCCAGATCCTTACAAGGTTTATGTTCGAGTTGCGGCAAAGGCGCATCTCCCAGTCATACCTTACTGAGTCGCGGTTTAGCATCATATCGGGAACCCAGGCACCGCCTGTAATATGGATCCTTCTTTCGTTAACGTAAAAATCGCGGCGCCAGCTTCCATTCACATCAACTGCTTTAGTGCTGATCGTCCTTATGCCAAAAAGAAAACTTGTATCATTTGAAACAACAGAACCGCTTCCATATTGCAGCCTGATCCTGTAGAGATTAGCCTTCCCGTATCCGTTCGGCCACCATAACGATGGATTTGAAAAAGCGAGTTCCCTTACATTGTCTGAATTAAGATCAACTTTTAATGATCCGTTCTTTGGCACATTAAGCGATTTTGAAAACTGAACCGGCTTGCCTTTAAAATTCTCAGGGCTGATTGTAACTGTGAGCTTTCCGTTTTCATCGGAGGAGCTGTGATTGACAAGATCAAGATTCAAAGCCAGTCGGGCAAGTGAAGTATCCGGAAGATTTGGAAGAGCGGTAACAAGCTTTGTGTTGGCAAAGGAAATGCCGCCCGTGGTTCTGAGATAGACAGGAAGCCAGATCCCCATATTCCGGTCACGGACCGGAGGCATCCAGTCCCACCCCACTGAGCAGAGCATTGTGACATTTTTTCCGATATCGCCTGTGGGCCCGCCGTTGGGATAAAAATCATCAAAAGCTTTAAGCTGTTCTGCTGAAGGCAGGCCCGGGTAATCGAGCGGATAAATTTTAACTGCAAGTGCATTCTGCTGACCAGCTTCGATAAGTTTGCTGATATCGAGACTGTACTGTGCGAACATACCTGCCATCTGAGTGGAGTCTGTCACTTGCTTACCATTAACATACACTGCGGCCCTGTAATTGATCCCTTTGAAAATAAGCTGGAAGGTACGACCCTTGTCCGAAGCCGGGACATTAAATATGGTACGGTACCAGTATGGCTTCTTCCAGGGATTGGGATCGTTGGGGAGATGACTGTACTGTTCAAGGTTATACTTTTTGTTAAACTCGTCGGAGGCATCGGGAATCAGCATATTATTCATCCCGAGGTAAGGATCGGGATAGACCTTATTGACTACCAGGGCGTTCAGGACAGTCGACGGCACAGTTACCGGAAACCAGTAAACATCCGATTTGTATGAGGCTCTCGAGATCTCCTCACCTTTTGCTTTGATCAGCTGTGAGGCCTGAAGTTCGAATTTACTGAGCTTCACCTGTTTTACTGTACCGGGCTGTGAGTAGGACGTTAAAGTGCAGATGAGTAACGAGACAAGGATTGATGTCAGATTGAGGATGATCTTTTTCATTGGTCTGTTATTGTTTATGTTGTTGCTTATCCCCGGACTCAAGTCCGGGGTTAGTGTTGTACTAGTGGGACTTGATTACAAGTGTGTATGTTTTTTCTGAGCCAGTGTACTTCATGTAATAGATACCTGCTGGCAGGCTTCTAAGGTCAATTGTTGCGATAAAGTTACCCGATTTTTTAATAAGTTCGGTATATACTTTCATGCCAAGCGAATTGAATATCTCTACTTTTGTATCCGGGGCAGCCCGGTTATTGAACTCGAGACTGAACAGGCCATCCGAAGGATTGGGATAAACGAGCAGTTTTTCCTTTTCAGGCTCAGGTTCCACCGAGGTGGCATTCTGCCATACCACCTTAACTGTCCAGTCCCTTGTTACATCGCGGTTCTCGGAAAAAACTTCATATACGACAGGAGAACTGAAATCAACAGAGTTCATACCGCTCGTTTGCCTTGATCCTTCTTTTTTGGCATATGCTCCCACAGATAAGGAATAGAAAGGAATAAGCGAGCGTTTGTCTGTTCCGTCGGGCATAGTCACTGTAATTGTCGATTTTGCATTATCAATAACACATGAGATCTGTTCACTTATATGAAAGTATTCAAAGTTAGCCAAAACAGATGCCCTGTGCCAGTGAATGGGATGCAGAAGAATTATTACCCTGTCGCCCGGTTTAAGCTGGTTAATATCGAGCATCCCGATATTCCATCTGATTCCATTGGTTATCGATGCATCTGAGAAATACTTGTTATTGTTAAGAAAATAAGCCTCATACTGGAGGTTAAAATCACTAAACTTCCCCTTTTTCATGGGAACTGTCTTTCCGCCAACAGGCAGCGTCAGATTATTGGTGAACTGACCTACAACTGGATAGGTGCACTCGTCAAAAAAATAATAGTTCAGGTACTTATATGTATAGCAATATGGTGACCCATGCGATGCGCTTCCATAAACATTGATTCCGTTACCACGGAGCCAGGCCAGTTCAGAGCCAAGGAAGGTGACCGGATCAATATTATGAACTGCCTGCAGGGTCACCAGATCGTTATGCCATCCGATCTCAAAGCGCCTCTGATTCTGCATCGAAAGCAGTATGGGAAGTATGCTGTTTGAATGAACAGCCATATTTGCCGGATTTGCCAGATAATACGGAGCTGTATGCAGGATGTAATATGTTGAACGGAACCCGAGATCTGATTCTGTTGCCGAGAAATCATACGCCTTATTGAGGTCATTGTCAACATCATGCCTGAGTCCGATTACAACCTTGCTGCTTATATCAGTTGTCCTGAACTCATTTATCGGGAGTACAACATATTTGCTCGTATCCGAAACCTTTTTAAGAAAAGAGGCATATTTCTCATAAGTAAAATTAGTATCAGGCTCAGCAGCTGTCTGGGCATTCCTCTTACGAAACTCACGTGCTGTATCCTGCCTCGTGACGTTCTTCAATCCGGTAACTGAGGAACCTGAAATAACAGGTGTTTGTCCATGAAGGCCATTAATAACGAATAAAAGAATTAACAAAATAGCCGAAACACTCCGCATAGAACAGCAAGATATATTTAATTTCTATTTAAGATACTTCTTTATGTTATATAGCTTATTCAGGGCTTCCATCGGGGTGAGGTTGTTTATATCAATCTCGAGGATCTCATCCCTGATCTGCTTCAATACCGGATCGTCGAGCTGAAATATGCTCAGCTGCATTCCTTCCCTGTGTCCTGTGATCTCGGCAATCGGCCTGGCAAGCTCCTGTTTTTCATGACTCTGCTCGAGTTCCTTCAAAATTTCCTCAGCCCTTCCGACAACACTTCTGGGCATGCCTGCCATCCTTGCAACATGGATCCCGAAGCTGTGTTCACTGCCTCCCCTTTTAAGCTTCCGCAGGAAAATCACCTTGTTGTTCAGCTCCTTTATTGAGATATTGTAGTTTTTTACTCTGGAGAATGAATTTTCCATCTCATTCAATTCGTGGTAATGAGTGGCAAATATTGTTTTAGCCCTGAGTTTGTTCTCATGAAGGTATTCGACCATCGCCCAGGCAATTGAGATCCCGTCGTAGGTGCTGGTTCCCCTCCCGATTTCATCGAGAAGTATCAGGCTTCGGTCTGAAAGGTTATTAAGGATACTTGCAGTTTCATTCATCTCAACCATGAAAGTGGATTCTCCCAGACTGATATTATCCGATGCGCCAACCCTTGTGAAAATCTTATCTACTATCCCGATAACTGCCGCCTTTGCAGGAACATAACATCCTATCTGAGCCATGAGCACAATAAGCGCTGTCTGACGCAGAAGAGCCGATTTACCTGACATGTTCGGACCTGTGAGAATGATAATCTGCTGGTCGTCGGTATCAAGGGTCAGGTCGTTTGGGACATACGATTCGCCTGCTGCAAGCTGTTTCTCAATTACAGGATGTCTGCCATCGGAAATTTCAAGGGTTTTCGAATCGTTAAGAACAGGCCTTACATATTTATTGTCAATAGAGACTGAAGCAAACGACTGCAGACAGTCGATCCTGGCAATAAGGGCTGAATTAAGCTGTATTGCAGGGATATATTCAAGTATTGCAAGCACAAGATCGTTGAAGAGTTTTGTTTCAAGTGCGATTATCTTTTCCTCAGCTCCCAGAATTTTGCTCTCGTATTCCTTAAGTTCTTCAGTTATATACCTCTCAGCGCTCACAAGAGTCTGTTTGCGGATCCATTCCGGCGGGACCTTTTCTTTATGTGTGTTTCGTACCTCTATATAATAACCGAAGACATTATTGAAGCTCACTTTCAGGGATGTTATACCTGTGCGTTCACTTTCGCGTGTCTGGAGATCGGCAAGGTAATCCTTGCCGCTGTAAAGGATTGTCCTCAGTTCATCAAGCTCATCTGAGATACCAGGGGAAACAGCATTCCCCTTGCTAATCTGAACCGGAGGATCATCATTCAGCTCCTTTTCAATCCTGTCAGCTAAGTTCCTGCATGGATTAAGTTGTTCTGAAAGGCTCATTAGCGGAGGGCATCCGCTCTTATTGCAGATATCCTTAAGAGGGTCGATAGCTTTGAGCGCTCTTTTAAGCTGAACAACCTCCCGTGGATTTATCCGGTTCACTGCAACTTTTGATATAAGTCTTTCAAGATCGCCGATCTTCCGTACAAGCCTGATAACCTCATCCCTGAACAACTGATTATCAATAAGATGCTGAACTATATCAAGCCTCTCATTTACTGGCTGGATATCTTTCAGAGGCAGTGAGATCCACCGTTTCAGAAGTCTTCCACCCATAGGCGATATTGTTTTATCAATAACATCGATAAGGGTTCTGGCACCTTCATATGGTGAATGGAACAGCTCGAGGTTCCTGATTGTAAATTTATCGAGCCATACATAGCGTTCCTGCTCGATCCTTGAAAGGTTGTTTATATGGCCAAGCTGTTCGTGCTGAGTCAGGTCGAGATAATAAAGGATTGCTCCGGCAGCAATTATACCATATGACAGATTCTGAACACCAAATCCTTTCAGCGAACTTGTCTCGAACTGTTTCAGGAGTCTGTCGCTGGCAGCTTCCGGTGTAAATATCCAGTCATCAAGCTTAAACGTATAGAATTTCTGGCCGAAGTATTCAAGAAACAGATCCTTCTTCCCTTTTTCGAAAAGGACCTCTTTCGGCTGGAAATTATTTAGCATCTGATCTATATATTCTATAGTACCTTCCGAAGTAAGGAACTCTCCGGTCGAGATGTCGAGAAAGGCCACTCCGGCAATCTTTTTGTCGATGTGTACTGCGGCAAGAAAGTTATTCTCCTTATGATTCAGAACATTTTCATTAAGTGAGATCCCGGGAGTCACAAGTTCAATAATTCCTCTTTTAACAATCTTTTTTGTAAGCTTGGGATCCTCGAGCTGCTCACAGATTGCGACTCTTTGCCCTGCCCTTACAAGGCGGGGCAGATAAGTGTCGAGTGCATGATACGGGAAGCCGGCAAGTTCAACAAACTGAGCTGAACCGTTGGCGCGGCGGGTAAGTGTAATGCCGAGAATTTCCGATGTCCTGATTGCATCCTCACCAAAGGTCTCATAGAAGTCGCCCACCCTGAAAAGGAGTATGGCATCAGGGTGCTTTACCTTGATGCTGAAATACTGCTTCATCAGAGGAGTCTCTACATAGTTCGGAAGGTCAGACATTTAGAACGGACAGCTTTTTCTGGTTAATATTTAATCAGGAGGAACTTAACAAAGATACACTCCCGGAGAAATTAATGAAACATTTATTGATTTTTATTACCTTGCTAAATACTTATAAGTATGTGTTATGAAAAAGGTTTTAATACTCGGAGCCGGTCTTGTTGTGAAGCCAATGGTTGATTACCTCCTTGAGAGAGGTTTCGGCGTAATGATAGCATCGCCTATGAAGGACAGGGCTGATGAGATGATCGCCGGCAATCCCCTCGGAACATCGCTCGACTGGTCGATGGATGATCCTGAAACACTTGAGCAGCTTGTTGCGGATCATGACATTACCGTAAGCCTCCTCCCCTATAAGTATCATATTGATGTTGCACATGCCTGTCTGCGGAACATGAAAAATCTTGTTACAACATCATATGTCCAGAAGGAAATGGAAGCTCTCGACGACCAGGTAAGGAGTGAAGGACTTCTTTTCCTGAACGAGATAGGGCTCGATCCGGGGATTGATCATATGACTGCAATGAGGATCATCGATCACATTCATAATAACGGCGGCAGGGTCGATGAGTTCTATTCATTGTGCGGGGCTCTTCCTGCACCTGAAGCTGCTGACAATCCGCTGAAATACAAGTTCTCATGGAGTCCCAGGGGTGTGCTTCTGGCGAGCCGCAACAGTGCCCTCTTCCTTAAGAAAGGGGAAAAAGTATTCATTGAACCTGCCGATCTGTTCAAAGCCAGGTTTACATACAACGTTGAAGGACTTGGTGACCTGGAAGTATATCCAAACAGGGACTCTATCAGTTACATTGACATTTACGGGATAGCTGAGACAAAGACGATCTACAGGGGGACCTTCCGTTACAAGGGCTGGTGCGAGGTTCTTGATTCGATGAAAAGTCTTGGCTTGCTCGACGACAAGGTGGTTTACTGCAGCGGGATCACATATGCACAGTTCCTGGCAGGTAAAACAGGTTATACCGGTTCAGACATCAGAGCAGGAATTGCTGAATATCTGGGTATTGCGCAGGACTCTCCTGTCATAAAGGCATTCGAATTCCTTGGTTTCTTCAGTGATGACAAGCTGAAATCAGGTGAGACAACCTGCTTTGAGATCACTTCAGATATGATGATAAAAAAGATGTCGATGGGCGGCAATGAAAGGGATATGGTTGTTCTTCAGCACATTTTTCTGGCAGCCTATCCTGATGGGAAAAAGGAGGTAATAAAATCATCGATGCTCGACTTCGGCACGCCATCAACAAATACAGCAATTGCCAGAACCGTTTCTCTGCCGGCTGCAATTGCCGTTAAACTGATACTGGATGGCAGAATAGAAGCAACAGGAGTTTGCAGGCCTGTTATTCCACAGATCTACAACCCGGTTCTCGACGAACTAAAAACGCTCGGGATTGAGATGAAGGAGGAGTATGGGTTGCCGGAAACAGAAATGATAACTTAGCTGCTGGCACAAACCATTACATGCACCGCTGGCGCGGATTTGCAATCCGTGCCATATGTATTTTTGCAATCCGTGCCATATAAGCTAGTTAATATAGATCCTGCTTGGTGTTTATGCGGACATCCATCATAGCACCGATTGCAAATCGGTGCTAGCAGCCCTTATGGCTCGTTGAAGCTGGCGTTTACAGAAGATGCTGGCGCGGATTTGCAATCCGTGCCAAATAAAATGACTTCTTAATACTTGTTTTGCCTTACAGTCTCCATAACTACCTCCAGATAATTATTCAATCCAGCATAGTTTCGCGCCGAGCTAAAGAAATAGTCTTCCGGTCTTTCAACAATAAGTTCTTTTACAGGATTACTATGGATATATTCCATCTTTTCATTAAAAAACTTATTTGATGTAATTTCTTCAGGATGATTTCCATCCTGCCAGAATTTGAAATTAATAACCCCCTGATTCTCACCAGTTTTTCTGAAATAATCCAGCATCCAGTCGCGTCTGCTTTCTGGGTCAGTCATTATCTGCCGGATGATTGCTTTTGAAGTGTACTTTTTAAAATCACGTAAAATATCCGATAATGTATAGTGGCCATCAGCTCTCGCCAATAAATGCAGATGGCTTGGCATCAGACAATATCCAAATATTGTCAGACCCTTTTCATTCTGACAATATTGAAGTGACTCAATAATAGTCAGTTTATGACTCTTTCTAGTGAATACATCAATCCATCCAACAACTGTCATGGTCAGGAAATAAGCTTTCCGTTGATCCGAGATCTTATACTTTTCCGACATAGCACGAAGAATAATGAATACTAAATTAGGATTTAATTTTGAAAAAGTCATTGGCACGGATTGCAAATCCGCGCCAGCATCTCACAGTATCGCTAGCGCCGATTTGTAATCGGTGCTATAACCGGAACCACAAAAATAATATGTTCATAATCGTCTATAAGGGCACAGATCCGCCAGCTGTGGACCGAACAAATGGCACGGATTGCAAATCCGCGCCAGCTTTTCTGGGCAAATCCGCGCCATCGTCCTTATTCAGAATTTCAGATAGAAATCCCTGGTAAGGTTCTTGTATTCCTCAGTAAATTCATGTCGCGGACCATGTTCGATTGTAAGGAATCTTTCGAAGGGTTTCAGCTGCTTCCTGCTGAAGGTTAAGATAAGCCTTCGGATATCTGATGTAGGCAAAGGTCTTATCTTAACGATATTGTTACAATAAAACCCAGACCCCGCTGCTTCTGCAATGAATATACTCCCTTCAACATAAGGCAGGATGAGTTGAAGCCTTCCTTCCTCTGACAGAAGCCGGGCTGCTCCCATGAGGATTACCTCTGTTGTAAGCAAGTCGTTATGACGGGCAGCACTTTTACGGGGATCGGGGCTCTTGAGCGAATCGTTGAAATATGGCGGATTGGAGACTATGAGATCAAACAATTTATCCTCCGGAAAATAGCTTTGGAGGTCACTGTTAACCACTTCAATTCTCTCCTTCCATTTACACTTGCCTGCATTCACTGTTGCCTCGGTAAAAGACTCATAATCCGGCTCAATTGCAACAATTTCAGCATTGCATCTCTGAGCCAGCATTATTGCTATAACCCCGGTTCCGGTACCGATATCAAGTATCCTTTTAACTCCTTCAACGCCTGCAGCTGCTCCAAGGAGAACAGCATCAGTTCCGACTTTGAAAGCAGATTTTTCCTGAGTAACAGTAAACTGCTTGAATGAAAAATAGTTATTTGGCATTCTCAGAACCTTTTGTTAATTCCTTATTTTTGTAACGCTAATTTAATGCAGATGATCTTACAAAAGGAAGAGCTTAAAGAATTTCTTGACGAAAAGGTTGAATTCTATAACCAACCAGCTTTCATTGAATCTGATCCTGTAAGTATACCACATCAATTTACGAAAAAACAAGATATAGAAATAGCCGGATTTCTTGCAGCCACAATCGCATGGGGAAACAGAAAGATGATTCTAAGAAATGCGAACCGGATGATGGAACTGCTCGATCATTCTCCATACGATTTCATAATGAATTCAAGCAATGATGAAATGGAAATGATCAAAAGGTTTGTCCACAGGACTTTCAATTCGACCGATTTGATATACTTTCTGAAAGCCTTGCAAAACATTTACAGACACAGGGGCGGCCTTGAAACTATCTTCAATGCTCATCAGACTTCAGATTCACTGCTACCTGCTATCCATGAGTTCCATAAGATTTTCTTTGAATTGTCTCATGAAAAAAGAACGGAGCGTCATGTATCTGATCCATTCAAGGGTTCTGCGGCAAAGAAATTGAATATGTATTTGAGGTGGATGATAAGGAGTGACAACCGGGGAGTGGATTTTGGTATTTGGGAGACTATTCCGCCATCCATCCTTTCCTGTCCACTTGACATTCACTCGGGCAATGTAGCAAGAAAACTTGGGTTGTTAAAGCGTAAACAAAATGACTCAAAAGCTGTAGCTGAACTGGATTCAAACCTCAGGGAAATGGACAGTAACGACCCGGTTAAGTACGACTTTGCTTTGTTTGGTCTTGGTGTTTTTGAAAACTTCTGACGAGGTGATTTAAATTGTATAAGACATCTTTCGCGAATTTATAAGCCGAACCGGTATTGTAATCCTCCGATAAATTGCTGCCGGCTTCCCAGAAATCCATATTCTGCCCTTACCATAAAGTGTTTGCTTATCTGAAGCTGCGATCCCAGAACAAAGTTCCACATGTCCTTTGGCCTCTTGTTAAGCGAATACTGTACCGTAGCAGTCTCATCATCACTCAATGCGCCATCAACAGTGTTCAGGATATTGCCGGCGGTTTCAAGAGTACGGTTTGCTGTTTCATACTTTGCCACATTAACAGGATTCTTCTGTTCAGCAGGGGTCAAATCATTCCACCAGGCATCAACTGCTATCTCGCCCTGTTCTACCTTTGCCATACCGGCATCAACTTTTGCCTGTAATCCGTCAATCGGCAAAACTTCGCTCAGAGGAAGCGATCCGCTTGTTTCAGATTTGAGATGCAGTCTGAAAGCTCCCGCCCAGACGGCAATATTGTTCTGGGGATTTTTAAATTTGAATGATTTTCCTATCCGGGGTCCGAAGACAAAGGTCATAACAGGTTTATCGAGTGCGCTGATATCCTGCCAGGTAACATTCATGTCCAGAGCCAGCCAGCCTCCGCCGATACCGACTGTCGGTGTCATACCAAAACCAAATCCCGTAGCTTCAAATTCAGCTTTTGTGGAAAAGCTGGCAATCTCACGCCAGATATTGGCTGTGTCGGGTAACCATACTCCGGCGTTTATCTCTGTTGAGGTATTGGCTTTTGAGAATAATCCGTAAATATTAAGAAATGGCAAGATCCATATATCGGGTCTCAGGTTAATCGCCGAAGCTGTTGCAGTTGCACCGCTGAATCTGACTATCTCATCAAGATCGTACATAGGCCCGTTATTAAATCCTACTAATAAATCTTCGATTATCAGGTCCGACTTCTGCCAAAGGTAGTTAATCCCGAATCCGGCAGAGTAAGGAAGATCGTAGCCTTTTGCCGCAGCCTTTGCTCCCCATATGGGCAATGAATATGGGTATGGTTTCACTTTAATACTATCAATTAAGGCTTCATTTTTTTTGCCTACAACTTTATTTGAGTAAACCTGGCCCATAGTATGGCTCAACAGACCCATGGCCAAAAATATCAGAGAGATTAATTTTTTCATCTATTTTGTATTTAAGCTATCAATTGTTTATCAAGGTTCATTAATTAAATCTGATTGATTATTCATTGGATTTCCCAACGCCGATTGGAATTTTCATATAAAAATATATGGCCGAGTTTTTGATTTTCACATCAGGATTGGTACTTACATCAACTAATCCATAATAGTAATTAATACCTACAGCCATGCTTTTAATCTCTTTTTTGAATTTGTAACCCACACCGCCCATAAGACCGGCATCAACATGTTTATATGCGTCTTTAACCTCAAGTGTAAATTTAGCCTCACCCCCCAGGGTGGAGGTCTCAAAAATATCAACAGGTTTGTGAATTAATCCAAGCTGGGGTCCGGCTTCTATATACCACCGGTTATTAAACCGCTGATGAAAGAGGATCGGCACGTAAAAGGATGGTATTTTTTTTGTAAGTGTCCCATCCAGAAATATTGCATCAAAATTATCGTCATCCAATGAATACGTTGCCATTCCGGTAGCGCCTGCATTTGATTTCACAAAAACACCTGTACTCAGATATGAATTGTTTTTCATAAGTATATGAAAATAAAATCCCAGGTTAAAATTGTTCATCCCGTTGGCATCACTTATTGTATTTATATAGGAACGGTTCATTCCGCCAATAAGCCCAAACTCAATTTTATCCGTATTCAGTGCATCGCCTAATAAAATTGTTATGAGGACCTGGCCATTCAGGGCAGCAGGAAGCGTAAGAAAGACTGAGAGGACGATTATTCTGATCAATTTTTTCATGGTATGTGCAAAGTGTTTTAGTTTTAAAATTTGCGTCAATGCTGTTTCAGAAATTAAATCCCGAGTCGTATAACCGGTCCAAATGTATTAATATTATAAATAAACCGTTCCTTATCAACGCCGAATTTCAGCTTGATGAAAATATCACAGGCATTTGATGCCCGTTCTAAACGCAATTAATTCTTCCTTCTTAACAAAGCATCACCTTCACTTTCACTATCGAAGTGGTAAAGCTTGGCTATAGTGATCCTTTTTGCAAGCATGCTGCCTGCAAGGCTTGCAAGCAATGCTCCTGTCAAAGGACCTGCAATATATATCCAGAATGCATCCCATTGCCCGGAAATGACTGCCGGACCAAGACTTCGTGCAGGATTGGTGCTTATTCCGGAGATGTCTGCCTCAAGAGGGACCATAATTGCATACAGTACCGGAAACATAAAGGGGGTAAACTGACGTATTGACCTGAAACCGATAAATATTACAAGAAGTAAAACCATAGTAAATGTGGTAATAGCCTCTCCGAACAAAACTATCGGCATTGTGTATCCTTCACCCGGAATTGTGACCCCGAAATCAATGCTCCGGCCCATTGTTCCCCATACTAACAGTGGCAGGCAACCAAGAATCCCTCCTGTTAACTGAGCAAGAACGTAAGTAACTGCTAGGCGCCCTTCAAGCTTGCGGAACAACCAGAATACCATCGTGACTGCAGGATTTATATGAGCACCACTTAATTTTCCGATTGGTGAAAGTGCTATTGATGCCCCTATCGATCCAAAAAGAAATCCGGTGATCACCTGCCGCAGTTTAACAGCCGGAATAAGCTCAGCCATAGGGCTTCCGGATCCAAACATAAAAATGACAACCGACAGGCCCAACATCAATAGCAGGGCTGTTCCAATGAATTCAGACACAAAAAACCTGGAACGATATTTCAGATACCTGGCGTTGTTCTTATCATCTAACTCGCTCATAAGGCTTAAATCTATTTGCCAACATTAATCAATTAAATATATTCTTAAAGACCGGAGCAGTAAGTCAAAATGCATTATTTTGCTTGTAAAACCGGACGATCGGCCCTGATTCGTGCACAAGAGGGACATAGTTCGCGATCCATAAGTTCTGCCATATGATCGGGAAGACGGGTTCTTACGAATTCCCTGTGAGCAGGGGTTTGTGTTGGTGAACCACACTCTTTGCAGGTCAGCAGCGGTTGTTCTCTGACCACTGTCCCTGTTATGACTGTACGGCGCATGCCATCACTATCTTCGAGTGAGATGGCACCAGTGGGACAAACTTGTGTACAGGCGCCGCAACCAATGCAGAGTTCTGCTGGCCGGGTGAAATCAATATGGGCAAGCCGCCCGGCATAGGTGTCGGCCATACGCAGTGCTTCTACACCCATTTCACTGCATGCTGCCATACAGAGGCCGCAACCGATGCATACGTCGCATCGAAGGCATCTTTGAGCTTCGATGCGAGCCATCTTGTCAGTTAGTCCCTCCTCGATTTGTACATAATTGCCTTCACCCAGAGTTTCCTCAACAGTTCTCTCCGGCATCATGGTACGTCGCAGATGGCTGCGGTCGTCTGCATTTACAGATAAGGGAGTCACATCGGCGCGTTTTACAGCTGTTCCTGCATCGCTGTTCATGGGTGCTCCGCCAAGCCATGCATCAATAGCTGCTGCAGCTATCTTTCCTGATCTTATTGCTTCCACTGCTGTACGGGGACCATGCTGACCATCGCCGCCGGCGAAGATACCCGGCACATTTGTCATCTTGGTCTTTGGATCGGCAACGATGAATCCACGATTACTTTCCACATTACTGCCTTCAAGTACAGCGAGATCAGTGCCCTGGCCAACGGCAAGGATCACATGATCAGCTTCGAGAGTCAAAAGCCGGTTTGGATCGAATTGCGGATCGAATTTACCATTTGCATCCTTTACCCTTTCGCAGTATTGCAATATGAACCTGCCATCCTCCTCAATCCGTACAGGTCCCCAGCCGGCATGTATCTGTACACCCTCAGTTACAGCAAGCTCTATCTCATTGGGACTGGCCGGCATATCACGACGCTTTTCAAGAGAGGTAAGGTCGACATGCCTGGCACCCTGCCTGAGAGCTGTAAGAGCAACATCTATTGAAACGTTTCCACCCCCAACGACGACGACCCTTGGGCCTACCCTAACCTCTTCGCCGCTTCGTACTGCACGAAGGAAGTCTATGCCTCCCATTACAAATGGAAGCTCGACACCCTCAATTGTAAGAAGGCGGGTACGTTGTGTGCCAAGCCCCAGAAAGACAGCATCGTAGTCTTTTTTAAAAGCTTCGAGGTTTTCAACGGATGAGCTGGTATGTATCTTTACACCCAATACACGGATCTGGTCAAGTTCTTTTTCAAGCAGATCGGGCGGATTCCGATAGGCCGGAATACCATAGCGCAGCATACCTCCGGCATGCTCCTGGGCCTCAAAGACATCTACATCATGACCACTGACTCGTAAGAAAATATGCTGCTGTTATACCTGCCGGACCGGCACCAATAATACCGATCTTCTTACCTGTATCCGGTGCGATGACCGGTTTTGGATAGCCTCCGTCTGCCAGACAGTGTTCAGCAGCCAATGCCTTCATTGGCCGGATAAAGACAGCACCGTTTGCACTTCCACGGACACAGACTGATTCGCAGGGTGCCGGGCAAACGAGTCCGCATGTCATCGGAAACGGATTATCGAGTCTTATGGTCTCAATTGCAGAGCGATAATCATCATGTCCAATGTGAGCAATGAAGCTGGGTATATCTATGTTTGCAGGACAGGTACGGTGACACGGTGCGGCATTCCGAACGAGGCAGCTCCCTTCAGGACATGATATCAGTACGGGCATGACTTTCCCATTGTTCATGGAAGTAACGAAGGGAACTAACCAATGGCCATGCAGCAGCAAGACCTTGAGTTTCAAGAGATGCAGCCAGACTGTCAAGAGCAGCCAGATGGCCCATATTACCGAGTCCTATTGTAATCTCTGTTACCAGCCGTGCAGCTCTGGCTAACAAAGAGCGAACATGAGCATCTTCCTCTTCAGAAAGTTGCCAATGGCGGTAAAGTGCACGTCTGGTTTGTCTGACCATACAGACATCGCCTGTAATTACCATCAGGCTTGACGGCGATGGGATAAGCCCTGCAGAATTCAGTGATAAAGGATCTGATGAGATGTCCGATTTTGAAAGCGGAAGAAATCCGCCAAGCCCATCATCAAAAACAAGGACAGGATTTAAACCACCTGCATCTTCTCCTCCCCTCCATATATCGATCTGGCTTTTAAGATTTACTGATCTCGAAAGCTCAACAAGACCTCTTTCATTCAATCCCTGCCGAAGTGTAAGCAAGGAGGCGTTAATATCGGGTATATCTGAAAACAACAGAGCAATCCGGCACCATGTTTCGGGCGAATGAACAAGTCGTGTTTTATCAGAGGGACGGCCTTCGCTAAGACAAACAGGATTGCTGTTACGAATCACTTCAATTTTACGTCCCGGAGCAGATATTTCAGCAAGAGTGCGAATAGAGTCAACTGCATTTAAAAATGCTGCTTCCAGGCCATTCAGTGAGACCGGTAAAAGAAGTTCAATCTTTTCGCTATCGCGCATGCCGATAGCTATCATCACCCCTTCTGCCAGAAGCCAGGGTGCTTTTTCAAGAACTGTGGCTGTGCCCAGGGAATGAACATCAAGTAATGTTGCATCGATCACAAGTACTGAAGAACCATGTCCGCGAATGAACTGGCGCCATGCAAGATGAATTGGTTCGCCGGAGCCTCCACACTCGGATAAGCCGGATTGCTGAATTATCCGCAAACGCTCTAACGGAGACAAAGAAAGAGCCCTTGTAAATGCCGGCAAAGCACTTGCTAATGTATTACCGGGCGGAACGGCACCGGCAAGCGTGGCAGCCTCATGGTCAAGCCATGACGGAAGTAAAATATTGTTGCTCATAACTCCCTCCTTCCGCTCTCCGGAGGCTCTGCAACAATCATGCGGGCATAGCGCTCCCGCCTCGGATCGGACACCTGGGCAGCTGTTTCGAAAGAGAGACAGCCTGTCACGCATTTTGTTACACAGGCCGGCTGTAGTCCGTCATCGAGGCGATCCTTGCAATAATCGCATTTAACAACTTTATGAGTGGCAGGGTCCCATTGCGGTGTACCCCATGGACAGGCTGCAATACAACTTTTGCATCCTACGCAGAGAGCCGACTCGACGAAGACGATACTGTCTTTCTCGCGCCGTTGCATAGCACCTGTGGGACAGGCTTTTATACACCATGCATCTTCGCAGTGGAAACATGGCATGTAAACGAAACGTGTCCGGGGATGACCTTCAACAGCAATTGGGCCGATTGAAATTATTTTACAAGGAGCAGGTCCTGCTCCAAGATTCTTGTTTGTCTTGCAGTGTACTTCACAGGCTTTGCATCCTATACAACTGGCATCGTCGTGCTTGAGAGTGTACTTGCTCATTTCCTTGCTCCTTTCGATACAACAGGTTTAATCTGAATGATTGTTTCAGTCATGGCACACCCCCCGCCTGCAGGATCAAAATCATATAGCTTGCCGTGCTGAAGGCGTTGGTCGGCAACTCCCAATCCATGAGCACGTGTTGCCAATGGCACCGTGGCACCGAATCCATGAAGCATGAATACTGCCTCCGGATGGATCCAGGGAGTTACATTGGCCCGCAACCGGCCGTGTAAGTTCCTCCCCCATTCACTTCCACTTCATCGCCATCGGATATGCCCAGTTTACCGGCACGATCGGGATGTATCCAAAGGACTTGTTCCGCAGATATTTCGTTAAGAATAGGATTGTTGAGCGACTGTCCGTGTGCAAGCGTTGCCGTCCTTCCAAAGAGAAGGTAGAACCTGTCTCCCTGAGGAGCTTCCCTTTCTACATAGGGAGGGACACTTTGCAGTCCCGCCTTCCTGAGTATCTCACTTTCGATCTCTATCTTTCCCGACGGAGTCGGAAACTTAAGTTCATCCCTGGGTATCAGCTTTGGCGAATCTGATAATGTGGCAAATCCTTCCTCGCGCATCTCGGCAACAGTGATCCCTGTCCCGTCGAGCTGATAGTTCCATAGTTCTTCGATAGTCTTGAAGTCTAGAACATCTTTGATACCCATACGGTGCAGGATCTCCCTGAAGATCCACCATGCAGGGCGGCTGTCGAAGCGTGGAGCGACAGCCTGGTCGCGCATCGCGAAAACAGGCACCGGTCCATTAAGCTGGGCGAGGATATTGGCTCTTTCAAGGTATGTCGATCCGGAAGAATAACATCAGAAAACCAGCCCGTTTCAGAATACCTTACATCAATGGAAACAAGAAGTTTCAGCTTGTCGAGTGCCTGTTTCGTAGCTTCAGGATCAGGCAGACCGGTGAGAGGATCGTGACGATAAGCGAAGTAAGCGCCGATGCCATATGGTTGTGACGTCTCCATAGCTGCAAATGCCTGATGCAACATGCCTATTTTAGGATCCCATTGTGGTCTGAGTTTACCTGCACCATCTACTCGAGGTTCATCTGGTTTAGGTGCACGTGCAGTAAGTGGATTAAGGCTCTTGCGACCATAATACTCCGGTGATTTAAGCGTAATCCCACCTCCGGGGATCTCAATGTACCCATAAGTACATCCAGGATCATAGAAGTACGGCTGACATAAAAAGATTGTTTATGACGGGCAGTCATCCAGCCCGGATGGAATATAACCTGCGGTGCATCTTTTGCGATCTCACCCACAAAGGCACGAATCTCTCAGCAGGAAATCCACGAGTGGCTCTCCTGCCATTCAGGTGTGGTATCCTTAACCATCTCCTGAAGATAATCCATGCCGGACACGTATCGGGCTACAAACTTCTTATCATAAGTTTCCTGCTTCAATACCTCATGAATGATAGCAAGATTGAGCGCATAGTCGCTGTTAGGGCGCACCTGCCAATACCGTGTTGCCTTGCAGGCGGTGATGCTGGCACGCGGATCGATGTAGGTGCATTTCATACCCTTTGCCAGCGCTCCCATAAAAACTTTGGACTCCTTTACCATAAGAGATTCGATGATGTTACGGCCATAAAGCGCCAGGTGTTTGGCATTTTTGAAGTCGAAACCTAGCCCGAGTGGCCAAAACCATAAAGTGAGATTGAAGCTTATGAATATTGGCAGCGCAGCCGACTCGTGATTAAAGTAATTGGGGGAGCCCAAAGCGGGCATGGAAGGTTCTGGTAAGATCGCTGAAATGGCCACCGCGATCGGATAACATGATGCCACGGCCGCCATAAGTTTCCCTGGTTTCCTTAAGCTTGCCAGCAATATAATCGAGTAGCTTCATCCACCATGCCCGACGCCACTTGCCACCGCCACGGGGACCTGTCCGTATCAGTGGTGTCTGAGGCCGCTCGTCGTCGAACTCCAGTGCGAGACCTGCCGAACCCTTTGCGCACAGACTTGTGCCGATAGCTTTATCGTGATGATTTCCCTGCAACCATACTATTTTCACCGTCCTCTACTGTTACTTCTATCGGACAACGTACTGCGCACATACCGCACATACTGTAAACGGTTCGTTTCCCGGGAGCCCACGCTGGAAACGTTTGGTGCTATTACTGAATCCATAAAAGTATCCTTTCTGTAATTTTTAAACCTCAGAGAACTGAATGACTACCTTAATATCGTCCGGCTTGCCTTTCACTGCTTTCATGAAGTTCTCGGGTTTTTCGCGCCGGGTAATAAGTTTTGCAAGCCAATTACGGTCAGCTTTGGCCAGAGTAAGTCCGGCCCTGTACCATTGACGCTTATTTGCATTTACACTTCCTACGATCACGTTATTCCTCAATACTGCAGCGGCTGCAATATCGGCTAATACACCTGCGCCAATTGCACCTCCCTGTCCAACCCCTGTAAGACATAAGATGCCGCTTGCCCCAATTTTCTTAATACAACCGGCGATTACGGTTCCGACACCGGTACATTCAACTATTGCATCCGGTTCGAAATCGAGATCAGCAACCCTGCCAGAGTGGTATATAGCACCAAGCTCACGAACAAGGTCGGGTTTGGCCCCAGATTCCATCCTGTCGAGAACATGCACTTCTTCTATACCCCATATTTTAAGACTCAGGGCTGCCAGAAGTCCTATTGGTCCGGCCCCGGTAACCAAAACAGTGCGAGGTTCCCAGTACGACCGGCGACCAATCATTCCTATCTGTTCCATGGCCTTGGTAACCACAGTAGTAGGTTCCAGAAGAACACCCAGAATACCAAGTGTCGGATCAATTTTAACAGCATATTCAGGCTCGATTCTCCATCGCTCCGACATATACCCATGGATCTCTTTGATACCCCGTTCGGTGTAAAGGCCATTACGGCACATATCCCATTCACCAACTGCACAATTGGGACATGGAACAGGATCGGGACGCCTGACGATTCCAACTACAAGATCTCCTTTTTTAAATCCGGTTGATGTACCAGGATCGATAACACGACCCAATGATTCGTGACCTAGTATAAGATGATGTTGTCCGGGAGGCGCCCAGCCATATTTCCCTTCCATAATTTCAACATCGGTGCCACATACTCCTACGGCAATGGCTTCTACGAGATAGATCCATCGCGCAAATCAGGTTCAGGCATTTCCATATATCTTGCGGTTCCGGTTTTTTTTGGTTCAACAGTAATTGCTTTCATATTGATGGTGTTAATTTGGTTTTTAGTTTCTTTCGTTTCCGGATTTTTTCATGGTTTTGCAGCCTCCTGTGGACCTTTGAGAGCCTTTCTCTTGCCCAATTTGAGAGAATCGTCCATAGACATCTGTGCGAACAGCCGCATTGTCCTGGCTATAGTGCCTGACCATCCGGTCTGGTGGCTCGCACCGACGTCTGCACCGGAGTCGCCATGGAAATATTCGTGGAAAAGGATATAATCGCTCCATCCCGATCCTCCTGAAATTCCTGAATGTTCCCAAACACCGGTCTGTGTCCCGATTTATCGTTCAGGAAAATGGAAGAAGCCGCCGCGAAATCTCCTCTGCAACCTGATAAAGATTCATTCTTATTCCCCGACCCTGTTGGACATTCGATCAGAAAATCATTTCCGTAGTACTGGTAATAATTAATAAGCGCCCTGACGAGCATCATATTCACCGGCATCCATATCGGCCCGCGCCAGTTGGAATTTCCGCCGAACATTCCATTATCAGAATTGCCCGGAAAATAGGAGACATTAAATTCATTACCGCCACGTTAATTTTGTAAGGATGATCTCCATGAACCCTTGACAGAGCCCTGATACCATATGGGCTCAAAAACTCCTTCTCGTCCAGCATAACGTCAACACCCTGCGTAAATTCGTCTCATTCAATACCGATGCCAGTAACCTATCGTTCTGACCGGCTTTGACAGGATCATGAATAAAGGCAGTCAACTCAGGCCGGGTTGGAAGGAAGTTTCGAAAAATGCTGACCTACCTCAGGATATTTTTCCCTCATTTCCCTATTATAAACAGTTACTGCACATAATGGCAGAAAGCCTACCATTGAACGCACCTTAAGTCTTTGGTTACCTCCATCGGGCAGACAAAGAACATCATAAAAGAATCCGTCAGTCTCATCCCACATGCCTCCATCCTCATCAGCACGTATCATCGATGATGATATCCACAAAAAATGTTCAAACAATTTTATAGTGATATCGGACATAATACGGATTGACCATTGCGAGCTTGCACGCTGATCTCCATCATGTTCTGACAAAAAAGCGCCATCCATGCGGTACCGTCTGCCTGCTCGAGGTAGCCCCCGGTAGGGAGGGCGGAGCTCCGGTCGAACACTCCTATATTATCCAGACCGAGAAAGCCCCCCTCAAAAGCATTATTTCCTGCCCGGTCCTTCCTGTTTACCCACCAGCTGAAATTCAGCAGCAGTTTATGAAAAGACCGTTCAAGCCACTGATATCACCTTTGCCGGTGTTTGCCTTTTCAAGGAAATACGTGAATATCGTTGACCATGCATGCACGGGAGGGTTCACATCTCCAAAATTCCATTCGTAGGCAGGTATCTGACCGTTGGGATGCTGATAGTTCGCACGCAGCATCAATTCGAGTTGTCCCTTTCCGAAATCCTCATCCACCAGCGTCAGCGCGGTAACATGAAATGCGAGGTCCCATGCAGCATACCAGGGATATTCCCACTTATCGGGCATCGAGATAATGTCTGCGTTGTTCATATGGTGCCATTGAGCGTTACGGATCGCTCGCTGCCTTGATTTGACGGGTTAACCCATGCTCCTTGAGCCACTTGACGACATCATAATTGAAAAACTGTTTTGACCACAGCATACCTGCAAGAGCCTGCCGCATAACATTGGCTTCCTCGGCCCCAGAGAGAGGGAATAACTGTGGCATAAAACTCATCCGCTTCCTTAAGCCGCGATTTGAAAACGTTATCAAAACCGCTTCCGAAGGCGCTGTTGCTTCTTGCGTTTTCTTCCCTGGCGCGCCGTTTTTGTAAGCCGCAGATTCAGGCTTTTGGATTCACCGCCCTTCATACTCACGATATAGTGGGCCGCGGCTTTTGTACCGATTTCTCAGGATTAACAGCGTCTCTGGCCCATGACGATATAATTATTTATACCGTCTTTCACATAAGGCGTTAGGTTAGGCACACCAAAGCCTCGATATTGGTTTCGTTATTTGTAAAAAGCAGATCATTTGCTCCGCTCGCACTGAACAGCCATTTTCCGAGATCCTGATGCGAGGCTTCATCACACCTGATTTTGTAAGAGTGACCTGTTTCAGTAGCGGATCTCCTCTCCTCGTTTTATGCCATGTATTACGGAACCAGAGTGTTGGCAGAACATGCAGCGAGGCAGTCGCAACCCCGCGATTATGAACAGCGATGCGGATAAGGATGTCTTCAGGTGAGTCCTTGGCATATTCTACGAATACATCAAAATAGCGATTGTCATTAAATATGCCTGTATCGAGTAACTCATATTCAGGCTCATACCGGCTGCTGTGGCGGTTAGTGCCGACAATATCATCATAAGGATACGCTTTCTGGGGATACTTATACAAATACTTCATGTAGGAGTGCGTAGGAGTAGAGTCGAGATAGAAATAGTATTCTTTCACATCTTCGCCATGATTCCCCTCGCTGTTGCTTAACCCGAAGAGCCTCTCTTTAATAATAGGGTCATTCCCGTTCCACAATGCGAGTGCAAAGCAGAGAAGCTGTTTATCGTCTGAAATACCGGCGAGTCCGTCTTCGCCCCAGCGGTATGCCCGCGAACGGGCCTGGTCGTGTGTAAAATAATTCCAGGCATCACCGTTTTCGCTGTAATCTTCTCGGACAGTTCCCCATTGCCGTTCGCTTAAATAAGGTCCCCATTTTTTCCAGGGAGATTCTTTTTTCTTTGGCTTCTTTTAATCGTGTCCCTTCCATTGTTTTTTATATTATTCGGATTTCGAGAATGTGGATTGCGGACTTTAAATCCGGAAAAAAATCCGAAATCGAAAATCCGGATTCCACTGTTTTCATTTCTACTAATTCCCACGGGCTAAATCATACTATGCTTGAAACGGCAGCGAACTGGGTAAGGAATACTTTTCCTGTCAGTACCATGAAGAAGATGTGTATCCTTCAGGCGGTCCATCACAGGGCCTTTTACCTCTGACAGGTGAAGATTTATCCCGCTGTCTTTTAGCCGCAGATTGATAGACTCAAGACTTTCGAGGGCCGAGAGATCTATCGTATTGACAGCAGGACAAACCAGGATGAGATGTTTGATGTCTGGATTCTCTGCAACCGCATCATTGATAGTATCTTCCAGGAAACGCGCATTAGGGAAGTAGAGACTGGCATCAACCCTTATGGAAAGTATCCCCGGATCAGTGATCACCTCATGGCGTTTTACATTCAGAAAATGTTCAGTGCCCGGCACCTGACCCACAACAGCCACATGTGGCTTTGAAGTACGATAGAGGTGCAGGAAAACAGACAGGCCAACCCCTGCTATAAGACCTGCTTCAACTCCTTTCCATAATGTTACCAGGATGGTGACGGCCATTGCTGCAAAATCGGTTTTAGAATAAGACCATGCATGTTTCAGCGCTTTCATATCAACCAGGCCAAGTACGGCCACAATTATTGTGGCAGCAAGCGTAGCTTTCGGAAGAAAGAAGAGAAGGGGTGTGAGAAAAAGGGTTACGAGTGCAATGCCGCCGGCTGTAAAGGCACCGGCAGCAGGAGTCTCAGCTCCTGCCTCAAAATTCACCACTGAACGTGCAAAGCCTCCTGTAACAGGAAAGCCTCCCGAAATTGCCGAACCGACGTTTGAGGCTCCCAGGGCAATCAGTTCCTGGTCGGGATTGACGCGCTGGCGCTTCTTCGCCGCCAGCGTAAGTGCCACAGATATTGATTCGACATAACCGACTATCGATATCAGAAGTGCCGGTACAAGTATCTTCATCCATAGGGCAAAATCAAGCGGAGGTACTGCAATCTTCGGCAATCCTCCCGGTACTTTTCCAACGATCTTAACCCCCTTGTCTGCCAGACCTAATCCTGCAGCTATAAGAATTGTGGCAATTATTGCCACAACAGGAGCCATCTTCACAAGAATATCTGCTGCCTTGCCTCCCATTCCAAAACGAAGAAGCAGAGGTTTAAGAACCCTTGCGGACCCAGAACAGGAATATGAGTGCTCCCACGCCGATAGCCGCTGTAATGATCTGGATCTGGGCAATGGTCTGCACCAGGGATATAACAATATCGAGAAAAGTTTCACCTTCTGCATGTATTCCCAGGACAGGTCCGAGTTGACCTGCAGCGATCTGAAGTCCTGAGGCTGTAATAAACCCTGCTATAACCGGGTGACTGAGAAAATTTGCAAGGAAACCTAATTTCAGAAAACCCATGGCGATGAGAAGCAAACCTGAGACCATTGCAAGAGCAATTGCAGCTCCGATGTATTCAGGCGTTCCCACTGATGCAAGCTGACCGGCAGCTGCTGCCGTCATGAGGCTGGCTACAGCAACCGGTCCCACTGCAAGCGCCCTTGAAGTGCCGAATATGGCATACATTATCAGCGGAGCCATTGAGGCATAAAGCCCAACCTCAGCAGGAAGACCTGCAAGTATAGCATAGGCAAGCGACTGAGGTATGAGCATCATCGTTACGATCAGCGCAACGATCATGTCGCTGGAAAATGTTTTGCTGTTGAATTTCGATCCCCAGTCGAGGATCGGCAGGTAGGATTTCAATACCTTTTTGGTTCTGTCGAAGAAGCTTGTTTGTGTCATTAATCCTGAATTTATATCAATATTTAATCTTCATTCCTTTCAGACCTCCCAAGGGAGATTTACCCCCTGACTGCTTCGCAGCCCGCCCCCTGAAGGTGCTATAATCCGCTGCACAGAATTGAACCCCCTTCAGGGGGTGATCCCGCCGAAGCGGGGTCGGGGAACAGCTCCCCAGGGGGGAAGCCGATAACTTCCCGATAACTATCGGGAGAGATAGGGGTAATTTCACACTTTTTATGCTGTTACAATAGGTTCTGTTTTTTTCCCATAATGGGAGCAATAATGTATGCGAGGATTATCGTCCACAATGTCCAGATGATAACCATGGCCACCATATTTGGTTCTACATTCGGAATGGTAAGGACACCAATCAGAACAGCAGCTATGTTACGTGTACCTATTCCTAGTGACATAACTACTTTCTCGCTGCGCTTTAGCCCGAAACCTGTATAGTAAGCGATCACTCCCATAGCAAAAGAGAAAATTGTAATTGAAAGCATAGCCATGCTTCCGGCAGTGGCCCACATCTGCCCCGAATAAAGAATAAAGCAGAAGATGATTGTCAATAACGTGGATAAACCTGCCAGCTTCTTCACAGGATTGAACATCTTATCGGCAACATTACTGGCATATGTCTTGATTAATGCTCCAATCAACAGAGGTAACGAGCAGAGATAAGGATAAGCCGGCTTCAGGAGTTGCATTACGCTCAATTCTACCCCCTTGACCAGCATTGGTGCAATCAGCGGCAAAAGCAGGGATGTGCCGATAGCTGCTACCGGTATGAAGGCTCCTGCGAAATCTACGTCACCGCGCGCTTTCGGAAGAAGCGGAGGGAGAGAAAGGTGCACAGGGAGCCAGATTCCGATGAACAATACTGCTACGTACATATTATCCATAGGGAGTAAAAGCGTAATCAGAAATGCAATAGCGGGTCCTGCAATAAAACCTAATCCAAAAGTAAGACCAAGAAATTTTGGATTTAAAGCAATTCTGAACATCTTGCCCAGGTTTACCTGTAGTCCCATAACCCAGAAGGTTCGAAATAGTGAATACCAATACCAATGGCTGGAATATTGGCTGACAAAACTGAATGATCTCGGTTCATATCTATAAAGGATTAAGGTTAAACAATATTAATAATTGTTAGGGCAGGCAGACCTCCTGAAATATTCTGAATTTTCATATTTACATGATTCCAGATTGGTTATATAAATTTACTGTTATTCAGATTATTGAGGCATACTTAATTATAAGTATTTTATGTGTCTCTTATAGTGAATATTTAATCAAACCAGCCTTTCCTGTGAAAATAAAAATACATTAGATCCTGTTACCAGTAACATTATAACGAGTGCAACTATGTAACCATACTCCATAGACAAAAGCGGCATTGATTTAAAATTCATACCCCAGATTCCTGCCAGAAAGGTAATGGGCATGAAAACCATTGAAGAAACAGTCAGCCGCCCAAGCCGGCGGTTTGTTCTTTCCTGGGCATGCATATCAATAAGGGTACGCATCACTTCGATACGGCGTTCCAGCCATTCAAGTTTTCTGTCAGCTGATTTAAGATTTGCAGAAGCCCACCGGAGATACTCAATGGTGGTTTCAGGGTTTTTTGAGGGACTGTCTGATGAAGTAACTGTCTCTATGATCGGTAATTGCCCCTGTACGATTGACTCAAGTGTCAGTAATTCAGATCTTTTAACAGATATTTCTTCTATCTTAACTGAATCCGGGTCATGTTCCATTTTCTCCTTCCAGACCAAGAATCATGTCGCTAAGCTTAGCTGCTTTTCGCAGACAATCAAGCGACAAACCCATTAACAGAGTTGAAATAACCCCGACAATTGTATCATTTGGGGGAGAAGGTCATATGAATCCTCCGCAGAGATGCTTTTTCGCAAGCGCGCCATTTTTACTGTTCCGGATAGAGATCATAAATTCATTACAGAAAAGAATAGCCAGATATTCCAGTATGTTTGAATCCTGCTCCTCCATCTGAACAGGGATCACCATCAAAAGCGAATGGCTTTAAAGGATAGAATCCGGGATGATCGCCTGAATCAAGACATAAACGCCTGATCAGTCCCTGTACATCGATATCATTGAGTTTCTCCTCGATTTCAGTTGGCCTGGTATCCAATCAGATCAATCCATATCCTCGCATTCTTTTGCCTGATAGACATCAATAGCAAAAACTGTACTCACATGGTATCAGTTGTGGTTTATCGGAAATCCGGTAGCATTTTACTGTCATATTCGAATTCCGGATTTAAGGTTTATCGTTTTTCGTTTCGCGTTTTCAAATCTTCAACCCCTGTGTCGTTCATCGTTGTCAGAAATTAAATCCAAATCTTATTACCGGCCCAAATGTGTTAACTTTATAAATAAAAAAGCGTTCTGTATCAACTCCTTTATCATAGTCGATACTTAATACTCTGTATCCTGCAGTCAGCTGGAATATTTTACCCAGCGATAACCGGTATAAGCCTGAAGCTGCCATGTAAGGTCCGATCCAAGACCAAAACCACCAACATCTCCTCTTAACTGTAAGAGCCATTTCTCATTAATGTCTGCACTTAAACGGGTTATGATAACCGGATCAAACCATGTTTTTGGATCCCGCTCGCGATAACCTCTTCCGTTCCGGGGAAAACGTTACGGCGGGCATCAATGTCTGTTGAGAGAGCTGGGTAAGTCTTCCTCCTCCGGCACCAACTTCCCAGAAAGGCACTATTCTGTATAATCCTGCCGGTTCCCTTATATAAATTCTTTTGCCGTAACATTTCCGGGAATGAAACAGAGTACCCGGGGAGTTACCTCTGGTGCTTCAGGCTCATGTAAACCAGATCTGGAAGTTATCGCCCATTTATCGGTTTTAGCCTCCAGGTATAACATGGCAGCCATTTTCAACTTGCTGAAGATATCGCCCGGACTGGCATCAACAGGCACAGAAAGGAGATCACCCTTTGCCTGTCTCTCCATCCATATACGGAAACATGAGATAAACGTCTGTAAGAAAATTCCATTTCTTTGCAGCAGATGTATCCTGGGCTGTGATGTGGTTTAATCCGCTAAATAACATCAGCAAACTTGAGAACGCAGAAATAATTGAAAATGAGGATCTGGGATTTTCCATTCTATTTCAGTCAACAATCAGCATCAGCTTTGGATCGATATTGAAAGTATATGGTATCCCGGAGTTCTTCCAGCCATTCTTTAACCTTTGACCAATAAAAACACTTTCAGGATCATCTACCATATCACCCTCAATACCATCAGTAATATTGTACGCGTTTTTAAAACCGACTGAGGCAAGTGCATTAACGGCCATTGCACTTCGCCCTCCTGAGTGGCAAAAGCTGATCAGAATAATATCATCAGGCTCATAAACAGCTTTGATCTGCTTCATAAAATCGGGATTAATTGTCATTGGGGATTTATTCTTGTTCGCATCCCATACATACGACTGCAAGGCCAGCGGGATATTCCAGGCCATTTCGGGATGACCGACGAAAAGATATTCTTCCTGTGTGCGGACATCAGATAATTCACTTTGTCAGGATCAGCTTTCCACATTTCATATGATTCCTTAGCGGTTACATAGAGCCCCAGTGTTGTCTGTTTCTCTTTTATTAGTTCGGGTTTACCTGCTTGTCCATTTGTGGTTTTCATAATATTCTGTTTTTTTAATTTTATTAATATGGGAACGTTATGTGCACTCAAGAATTAGTATCCCTGACCTATATCAAAATTACTGCTTGTTCAGCCCTGGAACAATACTTAGCAATAAGTAATTAAGATTTGAAAGAAGTCGGAAGTCGGAAGTCGGAAGACGGAGTCCGAGTTTTACAACCCAGGTTGCATTTTATATATATCAATTTGATTTTGGATATGATTTAATCATCCAGATCGGGGTTATAAAGACTTCCCAGAATTCCTGAATGTCTGCCAAGTTTGATATTTATCCTGTAGATATTATCTGTATAATTTAAACCTGTTGCTTTGTCGGGTTGGGTAAATTGTGCATGGTATATAAATTCAATTCTTACCGGTAATGATTTCATAACATAACCGATTCCTCCGCGAATACGCATCGGATCAACCAGATTTTTATCGAACCTGTAGTATGGCTCAATATCTGCTAACCCATAAAATGTACGGGGTTTCCAGGCCATTTCTCTTTTTGTGAATGGTATCTCAACACCAAACCTGACTCTAATCCTGCTGTAATTATTCCAGTCATTTGTTTCCTTGTCCTGCAGAGCCCTGTATTCATACCTTGTAAAGTTATAGATGTTCCACTTCAGATTATTGGGAAGAAAAAATTTTGCTCCTGTAAACGGACGCAATTCCAGAAGGTCAGATTTACTTTCATTATTTGTATAAGCGCCAATCAGTCCTCCCCAGATCTGAAGCCATGTGTTTGGAGTATATGTAGCGCATGGCCAGCCAAGATAATATGTCTGATATCCTTTTACCGGATTCCACACATAACCCAGATATCCAAAGCCGCCAATCTTGTCAGTTACCTTGTGACTTGGGAAAAAGTGTAATTCTGTATTCGTTTCCAATATCATCCTGTGCTAATGCTGAAGCAGTATAAAAAGCACTTATCAGAAACAGGCTGACAATTTTTTTTGGATTCATCTTTTTAGGTCAATTTGTATTTCGGATTGGCATTCGCACTTCGGCTCGTTCGGATTTGTGATTGCGGATTGAAGAAAGAACGATGAAAAAATCACAATAAATCCGAAATCGACAATCCGAAATCCGCAATTATTAATTATTTCTTCGGAAATACAAAAATAACGGCTGCCCTTACACCAAATGGCGATTTGCTGCCTTCAGGGGCGGCAACCTGTATGCGCGGACCAACCTGTAACTGAACCAGTTGATTTCCAAATTTTGTAAGCCCTCCAGCCATAATATTGATATAGGCATTGGTGGTACTTGCTTCCCAGTTCTGTGTTGTTTCTGAATTCAGTGTTAATCCTGAACCGCTTTTCCAGTTGTGAGTAAGAAAGGGTTGCAGATACATCTGGTTAACATCGCTTCTGTCTTCATCGCCTGCCACTGACCAGATCTGATTTACCAGAATGCCAAATGTCCAGCCTTTCGTCTGTTTCAGTGCAATAACAGTCGGACCAACGCCAAACTTTTTTGTTCCAAGTAAGTCATCCGTTGCTGTTGGAACTAAAAATGCTGCCCCAACGCCCCATACAAATCCGTTTTTTACAACCGCATTTGATATCCACCCGCTCACAAGTGCATCGGCCAGTCCGGTTTGCTGAGTATCCTCACCGGTAATGTCATACTGGGCTATTACCGGCACGATATATCGTGTAATCAGGCTGTATTTTGCATTCAGACTGAAAGGAACAATCGGCTGGATGTTCAGTGTATTTCGCGAACCATTGTAATCGCCGATACCTATATCCATATTATTCTGAAATGGCAAACTGATTAGCGCCCCGATGGGATTTGCCAGTTTCTTTGGCAATCGCTGCAGCATCATCTGCTGCCGGTTTTTGTTCCTGCTGAGCTAATGCTGAAACAGCAATATAAAGCACCTGCCAGGCATAGGATGACATATCCTTTTCGCATTCATTTTTTCGGTGTTAAATTGTTGTAATTTTGTAAATCGGATTTTAGATTTCGGATTTTTCATACCACAATCTGCAATCCGCATTTCTTCCTACTTCTCCGCCGCCAGATTCTTTGCCCGCATCTCTTCCCATTCCTCCATGCTTTTAGGAGTATAGAACCACTCCTCTGCCGATACCGGTTCCAGTTCAAGTGCACCTGGATCGCATGCAATCACACAAACGCCACATCCTATGCACTTTTCACGATTATATTCCGGCATACCATCATCACGGTTACCATCGGTATGAGCATAGGTAGGGCAACGATCGATGCAAATACCGCAGGCTGTACATTTATCGTAATCTTTTACAATGCGGTAGTTTGAAGGCTGGCTTGGATAGTGGTGGCTGAATACAGCGCAGGCATAACGGTCGCAATTGCAGCCGCCAACAAACTGCGGGGTTTCGGCGCTCATCTGAAATCCGTATGCTGCATTGCTTACATGTCCCATTTTTTCGAGCTTCCGAAGAAGCTGGTCAGCATCCTCGCGGCTCAGCACATGTTCTCCCAATGGCACACTTGAAGGAAGTCCTAAAAATCCGCACCGTTTTAACGGATAGCGGCTGTCGTCTTTCCCCAGAGCCTCCATCTCCCTTTTACACACACAATCCATTACCAGGAAACGATCGTGCCGCTTTAAATGAGCGTCAATATCGAGGTGTGGTTCCATCGTAGCCATCAATTCCGGCTTAAGCGAACCTCTAACCGGAACAACGCCCAGCACCCCCGGACGCGGACCAAGGATCCGTTCGCTGCCACCCTCTACCATGTACTGATGAAAAAGTTCGGCAAATTCCGTGCTTTCAACCCGCATGCATGCTTCGTACCATCCGATCAGAAAAGGACCAAGCCGGAAGAGCGAATCTTTTCCGGGAGGAGGTGCCGGCATACCCGGGTATGAAGGAGGACCTTTCATTCGAACCAGTTTCCTTGATATAAGTCCTGACAATATCACTATTGCATCATCCTCGCTGATGCCGGCACGCCTGGCTATTTCCGCAGGATATTCGTATGTAATTGTCATATAACCGGCAAGAGAAACCTCCTCAGGAGAAAACACCATCCTGAGCAGTTTTACTTCCACGCCTGATTTCATCCTGGGAAAGCCCTGGGGCGTTGCATCCAGAACCTCAGCCAGTCGTTCGTATACATCAATTGTCTGATCCTGATTATTCATAATTTTACCTCCTCTGACTGTAAAGTTTTCTTTGACGCAAAGTTCCCGAAATAAATACCAAGTGATCCTGCGATCTTCAGGAATTCACTGCCGGCAGAAACCGTTCTTACTTTATTGATCACTTCTGCCAGTGGAACGTACTGAATCTCAGGAGGGGCAAAAGCAACCATTACCCCATTTTTTGAGGCTTTCAATGCCTGAATAGCTCCGGCTCCGTATGCCATGCCCAATTGAAGGTCTACTGCAGTCGGCGATCCGCCTCTTGCCCATGGACCTACAACAAGCGGATAAGTTTCCCTTTCAATAAGCAACTGGAGTTCCCTTGCAAGTGTTTCGGCTGTCTTTTCAGACGGAATTATAACTTGCTCAGATGCCTCACCTGTTGCAGATGGAGGGAGCGAAACAATGCGTGAACCGGATTTATCTTCAACTGGTTTTTTGAATAGTTTCACTCCTTCGGCCACAACCACTAATCCATAGGGCTTTCTTGAAGAGATCTTTTCGTCAAGTCTCCGGGCCAGCATGTTAAGGTTACATGGTATTTCGGGCAACAGCACCGCATCGGCAGAAATTGCTATGCCGGCCTGCAGCGCCAGCCATCCGGCCTGACTGCCAATTACTTCCACCACGGCAATCTTTCGGGCAGATATGGCCGCCTGTCTGGCCCGCTGCAACATTTCGATTGTAAAGCTCAGCGCGCTGTTAAATCCAAAAGAAACCGAAGTAACAGGAATGTCGTTCTCAATTGATTTTGGAATACAAACCGTATGCAATCCCTTGCGATGGAGCCTATAAAGAATATCAAGCCCCTGGTTACCAACCACTGAAATTAATGCATCAATGTTTTCTTCCTTCAGCCTTTTTAATATTTCATCAGAATGATCTACGACACCTATTATGAGTGGTGTCATTAAATGGATCGACCCTGGGTGCCTGGCCCAGGGTACCTCCTGCGGAGGGATCCTGGAATGCAACCAATTGAGGACTGAGAGTAAGTAATCCACCGTCAGGATAACGATCGGGGTGTAACAAGCCTTCAAACCCATCGCGGATTCCGACAATCTCCCATCCCAGCTGTCCTGCTGCCTGGGAAGCTCCTGTAATGATAGTGTTTATTCCGGGAAGATATCCGGCACCCACATTGATCGCAATGCGGCGGATAATGCCTCCATGTCCGACATGTTTAATCATATTTCATTACTTAATTAAGTTTGCTTTAATTATTTCTCCTGAGTCTCGCGTCCAAAAGCCTTATCGATCATAGCCTGAAAGCGCTTAACCACTTCATCCGAAGGTGTTTTGTAATCGTCGAGTTCGTAAACAACACCGAGCGATTCATACTTGCCAAGGCCAAAACGGTGATAAGGCAAAAGCTCATAATCAATTACATTTTTGTGTGGTTTAATGAATTCGAGAACACCCAGTACATGTTCATCATCGCAATTAACCCCCGGAATAAGCGGTGTGCGGGCAATAAAATCGATGTCTGGAAATGTTTCGTATGCTTTTTTAAAATTCGCCAGGATCCGCTCGTTGCCAACACCTGTCCATTTTTTATGGCGCTCCGAATTCATCAGCTTAATATCGTGCAACATTGTATCAACATGTGGAAGCACTTTCTCCAGATTTGCCCAGGGTGCATTGCATGCGGTTTCGACAGCAGTGTTAATACCCCTGTTGTGAGCTTCCTGTAACAAAGCCGCAGCAAAGTCGGGTTGAAGCATCACTTCGCCGCCGCTGATTGTCATACCGCCGCCGGTACTGCGATAGATGGAGGAGTCTTTCTCCACCTGTTCCATTACTTCGGCTACAGTCATTGTTTTGCCATACATTTCGAGGGCACCGGTAGGGCAAAGCGAGGCCAGTTCCTCAGTAATACCTGAGGCCAGCTGCCAGTTGACTTTTACCTGTGAATCGTCTCCCTCCACAAAATAAAAACCACCTTCGGGGAAGGGTGCTTTCAGGCAAATACTACACTTCTTCCCTGCACATTTTTTCGGATCGTACGAAACTTCCGGCTTCAATCTTATACTTTCAGGATTGCCACACCATTTGCAACGAAGGGAACAACCTTTAATAAAAACATTTGTCCGGATTCCCGGACCATCATGGCTGCAATACCGCTGGATATTCAATACCCTGCCTTTTATATCCAATATATTTATTGTTTGAGTTGTCATAATCATGCCTCCTTATTTTCCAAAGTAAATACCAAGTGAATCTGCGACCTGAAAAAACATGCTTTCAGCTGGTACCGTTCTTACCTTGTTAATAGCTTCAGCAAGCGGGATGAATTTAATATCAGGCGGCACAAATGACACCATTACTCCTTTACTGCCTGCTTCCAGAGCCTGTATTGCTCCTGCACCATAAGCCACTCCCAACTGGCGATCGACTGCCGATGGTGCACCACCTCTTACCCAGGGGCCGATTACCATTGGAAAAGTTTCTTCAGCTATTCGCAGTTGTAAGCCTTCAGCCACAGCCTGAGCTGCCTGCCCTGACTTATGAATTACATATTCACTGTTTGAATCACTGGTTGCCAAATGGCGATAAAGATGCTTTATAGGATGATACAGGTTCTTCATTCTTAGGCTGATTTATAATTTTTGCACCTTGTGCCACCACTACCAGACCCCACGATTTTTTACCTGACATTTTATTCTTTAAGTGTGCTGCCACATTTTTCAGATCCACCGGGATTTCAGGAATCATTACCACATCGGCAGCAACAGCAATACCTGCCTGCAGGGCAATCCATCCGGCTTCCTCACCCTGTACCTCAACAACTGCAATTTTATGGGCTGCTCTTGCGGCCAAACGCGCCCGATCGAGCATTTCAATTGTAAAAGTGAGGGCAGTATTAAAACCGAATGACACCGAAGTTGAGGCAATCTCGTTTTCGATGGAGCGGGGAACGCCAATTGCATTAAGTCCTTTTTTATGAAGCTGGTAAAGAATACTAAGACCTCTTTCGCCAACTATCGATATGACTGCATCGATGTTTTCTGCCTTTAATTTCTTTAGCAGCTCATCCGACATATCCACTTCTTCCACCATTTCATCCTTGTTGATGGTTCGGACATTAAATGGATCGATCCGGGCCGACTGGCCAAGTACACTGTTGTGTTAGGATCCAAATTCAATTTCTTTGGGTCGATTGCAAATAATCCCCCCTCGGGATATTTTTCAGGATGAAGAATTCCTTCAAACCCATCACGTATTCCCAGGAGTTCCCATCCCAATTTGCCGGCAGCAAGAGAGGCTCCTGCAACAACAGCATTTATTCCGGGAATGTAACCGGCGCCTACCATTATGGCAACGCGTTTATGTCCTGTATCTTTACTCATATTACTATGTCTCCTTATGTTTTTATTCCAAAAGGTAAGTGTATCAAAGTTTGAATAGAGATAAGTAAGGCATGGCAACCGCCATGCCTTAGCCCTATTTCTCAATACCATATTATTTTTCGAAACTCTGCAACGTACGTTCGATGACCTCGTCCTGTACCCCCTTGGCCAGTTTGGTGAAGAAAGCACTGAAACCGGCTACGCGAACGACAAGATCGCGATAGTTTTCCGGATGTTTCTGCGCATCCCTGAGTATGTTGGTGTCAAGCACATTGAACTGGATGTGATAGCCTCCATTGTCAAAATAGGTCTTAACAAGACTCAGAACATTCTGTCTTCCCTTACGTGACTTAAGCTGATCAGGAGGAAGTTTCATGTTCATGTGGGTTGCCGTGTACTTGATGGCATCCTGGGCCTTCGCCGCAGACATCACTAAGGCAGTAGGTCCGTTGACGTCGGTTCCCGGCATTGCCGAAAGACTACCATCGGTAAGTGCAACACCGGCATATTTGCCGTTTGGCAGAGCTCCGGTAACCATACCCATAAGATTGTGGATGCTCTTTGTATAGGCATCCGGTGTTGATTTGATCTCTTTGCTAAGGTAGTTTCCACCGCCGTCAACATTGTTGAAAGCTATCAGAATGCTTTCGTACACCCTGTGAGCCATCCTGTTAACTTCAGGAATATCATTGCCGTGTTTGGGAGCTTCAAAGCACATCTTGCGTACATTCTCGTATCCTTTGAAATTGGCGTCCAGAGCCTTCTTCAGTTCAGCCATTGTGATCTTCTTTTCGTCAAAAACCAGATGTTTCACAGCCATAAGAGAGTTGGCAGCATCAATACCACCTACAACGATCTGGGCAACGGTATAGTAATTAGCTCCGCCATTCCAGACCTCCGTGCCGGTTTCAATGCAACCTCCGGTCAGAAGCGAGCGCCATGGAACAGGCAGGAAATCAGCACACAACATGCTGGCGATCCATGCTCCACGGCGGAGAACCTCCTCATTGAACAGCAGCTGCTTCTCGAAGGCGGCATACAATTCCTCAAAAGTCTTGAACTTCAACGGATCTCCTGTCTTGGGGCCGACCTGCTTTTTGGTGCGGGGATCGAAGCCATTGTTCATAACCAACTCAATAACCTTGCCCAGATTGGGCTGACCTTCAACCGGGTGACCGGTCTCATAAGGAATGTAGGATCCCACGCAGGCACCGATACAAGTACGTCTGGCTTTCTCCAGGGTAATTCCCATTTTTGAGTCAGCGAACAGATTAAGGGCGCGTTTCAGCATCACTTCGCCACTTACGAACTGAGGCATGCCCACACCGGTACCGATAACATCCAGTACCTTTTCCAGGAATTTGCCGCTCATCCTCTCTGTATAGACACAGCTCAGAGGAGGTTGCGGCAAGTGAAGGTAGCCGGAGGCATCGAGGACAAGGTAGTCCATTTCTGCAGTGGCATCTTCACCCTCCTCTGTATAGCCTCCAAGCGAGATGCTCTGACCAAGGTCGGCAGAGTTCTGCAAGGCGACTTTCTCACCGAAGTAATAGCCGATTTCATTCAGTTTGATAAAGAGGTTCTGAAGCATGAACGTTGCATCTTCCGGACCTATAAGCCCGGCTGCCTTGTCGCGCTGGTAGAAAGGTTCCAGGTTCTGCCCCAGATAGGCCTCCGAATAACCGCAGCCGACCTGTTCCAGTTCCGCACAGATGTGACAGAAGAAATGAACCTGTATTGCTTCTCTGAGATTACGGGCTGGATTCTCGGGCACCCATTCGCAGGTCTCTGCAATCGCGATCAACTCTGCTTTCCGGGTGGTGTTCTTTTCCTTTGCCGCCATTTCACGGGCAAGTTCTGCGTACCGGTGAGCCAGGCGTATAATGGCTCTCATTATGATGAGGCTGGCTTCATAGAAGTACAACTTACTGGCATTGGGTAAGCGCATGTCAAGGGCTGCCTGTCTTTCCTCAACCTCCTTGATCATGGCAGAGAGCCCTAAGTTATATATTCTTGGGTAGTTCAGGTTACCACCGCCACCGGGCCAGTCGAAGAAACTAACGACAAAGCCTGAGTCATATGATGGACGTGGATCAAAACCATACTTCTTCTCGAAGATCTCCAGTGTACGTGGCTTCAGTGCCCTCTTTTCCCAGTAATCGAGAGCCCACTGGTTTACCCTCTTGTCTTCAGGATCTTTGCACTTCTCAACAGTATTATCGTCCTTCATCCAATCGATGTTCCATTCGGGATAAGTGTAGATGCCGTTGACTGTGCCGGCCATACTGCCCACGAAAAGGTTTTCGTCAATGTAGAGCTTCTTCCGCTCCAGAAGGGTGGCCATAAATTTGGCCCGGCGCATAATATTCTGGTCGCCCTGAGTGGCTGCGTAAACCTCCTCCATGATCCGGATCCTCTCAAAATCAACCTCGGCAGGAGTGCTCCTGAGTTGTTCTTTCAGCCGGTCGATACGAGCTGTGTCGGCTTTTACTTTAGCTGTGCCTTCATATGGCTTGCCATCTAATTTTCGTCCCGGAATTGTGTAGTAGGGGATACCTGATTCATCTTTTTTCATTTTTTACTCTTATTAACGTTAAACTGATTATTAATTTAATGGTCTGACTTATGGTTCCGAAGTTTTCTTTATAGCTTCATTAAATACTTCCCAGCTTAGTTCCGTACCTGCTTTCATATCCTCCCAGGCATTTGCTCCTGCGGTTTGTATCCTGTTAACCTGATCATTCAATTCTTCCTTTTTAAGAAACAGATCATTTATCTGTTCCCGATATTCGGCTTTCACCTCTTCAACAGCCTTGTTTGCCAGTTCCTCAAGTTCCCTGATTTCTGAATCAAGTTCCCTGACTCGTGCAGCCATCCTGTCAATATACTCTCCTTTGTAATTCATTAATTGCTTTATGATTTATACTGCAATATCCAGCTAGTAAAAAGATTACAAATTTCATATTTGTAATCAAAGGTATTCCCTATTTAAACAGACTTCAATACCTATCAATCCGTATTTTTTCATTAGTTTTGGATACAATACGTAACTATTATCTCTTGGAAATAAATACAGCCAGATTCGAAGATTACAGCCTGTTTTATAAGTTCTTTGTAACTTATTCTGATAGAGATTTCAAAGGGATTGATCCCACTGATCCCCTTTTAATGGAGCTTGACTATTACATGGACCTGAATAAGCAGCTCTTTTATATAACTGATGTTATAGCACTTGAAATAAAATATATCAGCAAAGGAGTAAAGACCATGTTTGGTATTGATCAGGACAAGGTCAATACAGGTTTTTTTCTTACAACCACACATCCCGGGGACCTGAAACGGCATCATCTTGCCAGGACAAAGCTGATTAGCATCGCTGAGGAGCTTTACATTCAGAAAAGTGGTACAAAGATTATTTCGGTTAATGTCAGGGGGAAAAAACCGGAAAGCGCCGATTATGCAAACTACCTTTATCAGTGCTTTCTTTTTTACACTAAAATTCCTTATGAATCCACATTTCTTATACTTGTAATCACTGATATTTCGGGGTTCAGCAATATTCACAAGGGTTTTCATTACTACATCGGCAATGACCCTAAGCTATTTCGTTTCCCTGATGAAAAGCTGCTTTCGTCAGGGCTCATTTTTTCCCATACAGAGTTCAGGATCATTGAACTTATTGATGAAGGACTAAGTACCAAAGAGATTGCTGAGAAACTTTTCAGGAGTCCGCTAACAATCAATACGCATCGTTCAAATATTATAAAGAAAGCGGAGAAATCTTCTATTGCCGAAGTGATTCGCGATCTGAAAGCAAAGGGATTGCTGTAATGGATTTCGGATTAAAGTTCACACAATTCCGCAAAGGGTATGATCCCTTTTGCCTGTTTTTCAAGTAATTCACTCAGTTCTTTACTGGTCCTGATCCTGCTGGCATTAATTTCAAGAAGCCCCTTCCTGAAGCTTCTGATTGTATATTTGAAGTTATCCTGATCGATCAATTCGCACATTATTATATGATCGGTGGGATCATCGCTCTCCTGTTTGCATTCGTGCCCGAAACCATAAAGGACTTGCACTCCATTCACCACATCCTGTGATGTCCACTGGATTTCACCGTAGCCGCCAAATTCATTGTGCCATACATGTATCCAGCGACGGATATCTTGACGCCAGCCTGAAATGGCAACCTGCCGGGTGTCGTCGAGAACCCCTCCGCCAGGAGGTACTATCAATCCGGTCTCTGTTCCAAGAGATGAGTAATTCCCACTTAGTTCCGGCCAGTTGAATACCATTTGGCGTCTGAACTCTCCATTTCTGGTAATGATGCCCGACCAGCTTCCTCCAAAAATATCACGAAAAAATTTTGCTGTTAACTCTGCCATTTTTTTGAATGATGATGCAATGAAGGAATAATATTTTTGCTTTTACAAATAGACTCTTCAGGTAAATCAAAGTTCCGCCATTTTAAAACAGAGAGCAATACTCATATATCGGTATATTTTACTAGTTTTACTGTGAGTTTTTATTTATCCATGGCATTTAGAACAAATTATGGCCAAACCATATAGTTATAGTATATTTTTTGATTTTATCGAATCTTATCTGCCATCAGGATTCCTCAATATTAAGTCTGATGATCCGATTATTCAGCAGCTGAACAGGGTAATGGAAGAGAATGATCAGTTTATTACTGTTGCGAACCTGGAGCAGATTAAATTTCTTTACGTCAGTGACAGAATCAGGGAAATGATCGGAGTAGAACCTGACCAACTTAATCCGGGTCATTTTGTTGACGTTACGCATCCTGATGATTTGAGCAGATTCGGTCTTCTCAGGGCACAAACGTTCGTTGTTGAGAAGGAGGTATTGGAAACCAAAACGGGAAGTGCATTGGTCTCATTCACTATCAGGTTACGTAACACTGCCGGAGTATATTTTAATTGTCTCTGTCAGGCCTATTTTTTCTTTTCTCCGATCCCTCACAATGCTGTCTATCTTTTACAGGTGATCAGTAATGTTGACAGTTTTGAAACCAGAAAACATGGTTTTCACCATTATAAGGGAAAAGATTTATCTTATTTCAGATTTCCGGATAATAACCTGTTGAGGCTTGGACCTGCTTTCTCAGCACGTGAGCTGGAGATCATCAAACTGATCGAATCGGGCATGAGCAGCAAGCAGATTGCTGATAAATTATTTCTCAGCGTACATACTGTTAATACCCATCGCAGAAATATCCTGGAGCATTGCGGCAAATGCAATATCTCCAATCTTATATATGAACTCAAGGAGCAGGGATTGCTATAATACTTCGTTCACGTAATCTCACTATAAAATAAACGGGCCCATTATGAAAATGAGCCCGCTGATTCTTAATTTGTTGCTTAACTTTTCCAGCTATCCGATCCGGCCACCTGAATTCAGAGGATCAGCTGCCGATGGAAGTTTTGCTGTGGTTCTTTTCTTCCATTCAATTTCAAGCAGTTCCCTCGCTGCTTTCTCCAGGAATTCCGGAGCTGCCCACTTGTTTACATCGAAGTCGTTTTTAATGTAACCGTGGCTAAGCATGAAATCTTTTCCGATCTCAACAGACCTCATGTTTTGCGGCGAGAGATTTGGTACCAGGTCAATGGGTTTTATACCTTCGTAAGTATGTTCCGGATCGAGATAAAAGGTCTGTTTGTCGAGGATGGCAGCTGCTGCACGCTTATGTTCATTTGCCCATCGACCAACCTTTATCATGCCTTTCAGGAATGTAACAGCCAGTTCGGGATGCTTCTCTGCCATTTCCACAGTGCATGTAATTGCAGCCGGAATATTGGCTACCTGAAGTGTCCAGTCGGGATATCTTGAGAGATCTTCGATAGCCTTGAAGTTGCCTGTGGCTTCCGAAAGCTGCTGAAGCGGACCGGATTGCATGTACATTGCATCTATAACTCCTTTTTCCAGAGCTGCCTCAAGCGGACGGAATGCCAGGTCGTGCTTATGATCGCGTTTCAGCCATAATTCGGAAGGATTCTCCATCTCAGGACCCATCATTGCAGGATTATCGTACCAGTCATCCGGATATGGGAATTCAACTATCTCAACATCCTTCCTTGTCATGCCATTCATTCTCAGCATCAGCTCAATCCCCTGCTCTTCCTGGATGCCCCACCAGTCGGTTTTGATTTTATTCTGGCTCCTGGACAGTCCAATTTTTTTACCTTTTAATTCGGCCATCCGGTAGATATCGTCCCGTGAGCGGACCATCATAACACCTCCTTCACGAGGCGCATGGGTCACACCGAGAAGAACGGTTCTGCGAATATCTGCATGAACGTGTATCGGAGGAAACAAACCTCCAAAGCGGATAATGTTATCAAGGTTGTGGATATAATGCGGATACCAGTCGTTCTCCTTACGGGCACGGAGATAAAGATAGCTTATGCCGATTTTCTTATACTCCTCCTTGGTCCAGCCAAGTTCCTGGTCTACATTGCTTGCCGAAATAAGAGGGCAGTTGGTATAGTAAACCTCGTTCCAGTTTAAGGGTACAGTTTTGAGTTTACCTGCTTTTTTTGCCTCGGCAATGATTTTGTCCATGTCCGGAGCAGTTCTTTTAACTTCATTTGCCATAATCTGTTGTTTTTAAAATCGTTAGTATTCTGTAAAATTGTAATAGCATTTTGAAAAAGTCCGAAGTCGGAAGTCCGAAGACCGAAATAGGCCAGCTTAGCCAGGGCTTCGGTGGCTGAAAGAAGTCCGACGAAAGCATACCCTCATGTGGTAAGTAAATGAATTCATGTAAGTTTTTTTCTGCCAACTGCCTACTACCCTACTACTTACTTCCTACTTCTTGCTTCTTACCGCCTGCTTTACACTGCTTTCTATCAAAATTACTTCTATTGAGAATTCCGATCAATACTGTTAATTAGGTATTTTTACTAACTTTAAGGATGTTGCAGGAATCCAATTACTTCTTTTGATCTAGGCTGCCAACTTCATCAGATTATAGTTTATACTTCAAATTTATTGAAGCTTACTAGCCGGAAGCCTTCACTATGATAAACACCAGTGCCCATATTATTTTATGGAAACAACGTATCATTATGATATTATGAAACTTAGTGTTGATAGAGCAAGACTTATTAGTGTAGTTCAGGATCGCATTCAATAAAACCAGGGTGGTTATACTGAAGATATTTATCCTTGAAGAAAAGTTTTATTTCACCGGCAGGAATGCCGTTGTAATTCTTGTTAAGGCTCATTTACAATGAGGCCGTCTTTGATCTGCACAATCCTGTCCGACATTGATGCGAGCTGCCTGTCGTGAGTGACAATAATGATTGTCTGGTTAAATGTATCCCGCAGGTCAAAGAACAGTTTATGCAGTTCATTTTTGTTCTCGGTATCGAGGTTCCCTGAAGGTTCATCGGCAAGAATTACAGATGGGTTATTAACAAGGGCACGCGCTACGGCAACCCTTTGCTGTTCTCCTCCGCTCAGCTCCGATGGCTTATGGTCGAGCCGGTCGTCGAGTTTCAGGAAGCGCAGCAGCTCTTCAGCCTTCTTCTCAGCCTCTATCCTGCTTTTCCCTGCTATATAAGCAGGAATGCAGACATTCTCCAGCGCAGTGAACTCAGGCAGCAGCTGATGGAACTGGAATACAAACCCTATATTGTTATTACGGAATGCAGCTAGGGCTTTTCCCTTCAGCCGGCTTATGTCTGAACCATTATAGAGGATTGTTCCTGCATCAGGCTTGTCGAGGGTTCCGATTATCTGCAGAAGTGTGGTTTTTCCTGCGCCGCTGGCGCCAACAATACAGACAACCTGCTTATCCTCAATCAGGATATCAATTCCTTTTAAAACCTTAAGGTCTCCGTATGCTTTTGTTATGCCGCTTGTGACTATCATAAGGCGGCTCAGTCGTTCGTCTCTTTGTAATAATAGGAGTCGTAGGAATTGTCACCCTCTTTATTTATATTATCTGCAGCTTCTGACGCATCTGTCTTTATGGTCTCGGTCACCGTGTTCATCTCATCACTGATCCCGGAAGTGACATCATTCATATCCTTCTGAATTGAATCGGAGACATCGTTGACATCCCTTGTTATATTCTCTGATATATTTGTGACCTCACTTGTAAGTGAATCCTTGACATCAGTTATGTCTTTCCGGATATCCTTTGTACTCTCCTCAAGTTCCCTTTTAATATCATCGGTAGCCTTCTTGAAATCGCGCATGCCCTTTCCAAGACCTTTCGCAATATCGGGAAGTTTCTCAGCCCCAAATAGAAGAAGGGCAACAATAATAATAACAAATATCTCCTGTCCGCTCATAAGAAAAGTGTACTAATTCTTAGCTCATACCAGAAAGGCAAAGGTAGAAAAGTTTAATGATATTCATAGATAATACGTACTGATGCAAATAAAAAAAGGGGCTTATTAAACAGCCCCTTATCGAATATTAATACAGTATATCAATTTCAACAAAACTTAATTGCCGGCTTCTTTGCCGCGTGAGGTGTCGTACATAAGCATGGATGCAATAAATATTGATGAATATGTACCTACAGCAATACCTATCATAAGAGCAAATACGAATCCGCGGATCACTGCGCCACCGAAAATGAATATAGCGACAACTGTGAGAAATGTTGTAAGTGAGGTGTTTATAGTACGGCTTAGCGTTGCATTCATAGCCATGTTAAGAACGTCCTTGAAAGGTCTCTTACGGTGAAGCGGAATATATTCCCTGAGCCTGTCAAACACAATAACAGTGTCATTTACAGAGTATCCGATAACAGTAAGGATGGCTGCAATGAAAGCCTGGTCGATCTCCATTGAGAAAGGCATAATTCCCCATAAAAGCGAATAAATCCCGATTACAAATAATGTGTCGTGCAACAGGGAAGCAACTGCTCCGAATCCATACTGCCAGTTACGGAACCTCATAAAGATGTAGAGGAAGATAATTATAAGAGCAAAAACAACAGCATAAATAGCTTTGATCTTGATGTCAGTTGCAATTGCAGGGCCGATTGTTTCTGAGCTCTGAAGATGTTTTGTGAGGAATTCATCACGGCTGAGATTATCTCCTGTCATTCCCTTCAGACCATCGTAGAGTTTTGTTTCTGCTTCATCCTCAACTCCGGTCTCGTCAATCTTGTATGTTGTTGTTATTTTTACCTGGTTTACATCCCCGAAAGTTACAACCTGTGGCATTTCTCCGAAAACACCAGTAAGCGTTTTAGCAACATCTGATGTTCTTACGTTTGTTCCCTCATCGAACCTTACAACAAAGGTTCGGCCTCCCTTAAAATCAATACCCTGGCTTAATCCTCTTACAAAAAGAGAACCAATACCAAGTACTGTTACAGCTATGGAGGCAACATAGAAATACTTACGCATTCCAATAAAGTCGATATGAGTATGCTTCAGAATATTTGCAGTGAGTTTGATGCTGAAAGTAAGCTTCGCATTTTTCTTCAGCAGATACTCATAAATAAGCCTTGTAATGAATATTGCAGTAAAGAGGGAAGTAAGAATACCGATCACAAGTGTAGTAGCAAAGCCTTTTATCGGTCCGGTCCCGAATATATACAGGACTATACCTGTAAGAAGTGTAGTCACGTTCGAGTCGATAATAGCTGAATAAGCTCTCCTGTAACCATCAGCGATAGCAAGCTTAACTCCTTTTCCGGCTCTCAGCTCCTCCCTGATTCTTTCATAGATAAGAACGTTGGCATCGACCGCCATACCCATTGTAAGCACTATACCTGCGATACCCGGCAGCGTTAACACTGCGCTAAGAGACGCCAGTACTCCGAAAAGAAGAAATATGTTTGAGAACAGGGCTATATCGGAAATTCCCCCGGCTCTGAAGCTGTAATAAAACATCATGTAGGCAAGAACAAAAATGAATGCAATAACAAAGGATATGAAACCAGCCTTGATTGCCTCTTTACCAAGTGTAGGACCAACAACTGTATCGGATATGATCCTGGCCGGGGCAGGCAGCTTGCCTGATTTAAGAATATTGGCAAGGTCGTCAGCTTCTTCAATTGTGAAGTTGCCTGAGATCTCTGTGCTTCCACCGGTTATCTCACCCTGAACTGTAGCAGATGACCTGACGGAGCCATCGAGAACTACTGCAACCGAGCGTCCGACATTCTCACGTGTCATACGAGCCCATACTTTTGCGCCCTCAGCATTCATCGACATGTCAACCTTTATCTCCCCCATCACATCAGCTGATGACCTTGCTGAAGTAACAACATCACCGTCGAGCGGCGGACGTCCGTCGCGTGTGGTAACCTTAAGGGCATGAAGTTCGTAAAGTGATTTGGAAGGATCGTACTTATAGGGATTCTGGCTCCAGGCAAGCCTCAGATTCCGGGGAAAGAGAGCCTTTACCTGGTTCATACCCAGAATTTTATTAACCCTTGCCGTATCTTTTCCAAGCGCAAGACCAATCATACTTGTAGGCAAGGGCTGACCCTGCTCATTTACCCTTGGGTTAAGAAGCCCGAAAAGCGGGTTCTGAAGTGCAAACTCTTCGCGGGTTGAAGCATCCTGGGCTGCAGTTGTGTCTTTTTCGATCAGATCGAGTAGCGACTGTTCTTTTTTGGTTGTATCAGCCGAAACAGTTCCTGCAGCTGTTTCAGAGGCAGCTACAGATGGTTTCTCAGTGTTTGCCTGGATACTCTTAAGGAGGTCGTTGGCCTGTGAAAGGTAGCCGATGATCTCACCGTTCTCATATGTCTCCCAGAACTCGAGGTTGGCAGTACCTGAAAGCAGCTCCCTTACACGCTTGGGGTTTGTCTGGCCGGGAAGTTCGATAAGGATTCGTCCCTTGGTTGCAAGCTGGGTTATGTTAGGCTGAACAACTCCGAAACGGTCAATCCTTGTACGAAGTATATTAAATGCATTTTCAATGGCCCCCGACACTTCCTCGTCGAGAACTTTAAGCACCTCCTCGTTTGAGGAATTGAAGTTGATTTTTGATTTCAGGTCAACAGTTCCGAAAATCCCGGCGAGCTTCGCATTAGGATCTATTTCCTGGAAAGCTCTTCCGAAGAGTGTGAGATAATCTGACTGACTTTCCTTCTGCATCTGCCTTGCACTTAAGAGCGCCGCGTTAAAAGTCTTATCGGGACTGTAATTTGAAAGGGCTTTCAGAATATCCTCAACGGAAACCTCAAGGATAACGTTCATTCCTCCCTTAAGGTCGAGACCAAGGTTCAACTCTTTCTTCTGACATTCTTTGAATGTGTTGCCCAGGTAACTCCACTCCTCTTTTGTCAACCTTGATATTGAGTCGATGTAATTTGTCTCCTTAACAAGATTGCCCTTTGCAAATTCCCTTGCATCTCTTTTTACTTTATATGTAGCACCGGTAAACGAAAGCTGGTAGATAGACACCAGAAACAGTGCAATTGCAAGGATGATGATAGCTGCTTTGTTCTGCATTTCTCTCTTTTTTTGGATTATATTGTTTTATTATTCTGCGATATTGAGGCGCAAAGATATTAAAATTTTGCAAAAAAAAGGCTGGAATTATAATTCCAGCCCTTTTATATATAATTGTTTAATTAATCAAGAAGCTTCTCGTAATCTGTCTCAAGAGGCTTTCTGTTTATGAAATCGTACAGAGTAAGACTGCGCATGTTGTAGAAATAGTTCCAGTAGTTCTGAAGCGACTGGACATATGCCCTTCTGTTCTGGTCTTTCCTGGCATCGGCATCGTTCAGGTCGAGGACTGCAATTTTGCCGATAAGAAAACGCTGTTTTGTAACCTCGTACCTCTTCATGGCCACAGTATCAGACTGGGCAGCAATATCCACCTGAGATGCCTGCAGGTTGAACTGCTCCACATCAAGTTGAAGATTCTGCTGGAAATCGATTATGGCCTGCTGAGACTGAACCTGTGCCAGCTCGAGGCTAGATAACGCCATCTTGTATCTTCCGCGGCCAAGACCCCAGTCAAGGATTGGCAAAGTAAAACCTACCCTAACCCTTTGCTGTCTGTTTGGGTCCTGGTAGGCAAGAGCTAAATCCGGATCCTGGTCGCGAAGACCATATGAAGCGATAAGGTTGGCATTGAGCCCTTTCTCAGCCTTTGCCTGCGCCACGCTGCTCTGGGCCGTAAGAATTGTCAGCTGCTGATTAAGCATTTCCGGGTTGTTTGCCATAGCCAGGTCAAAAACCTCCTGTGTATTTACCTGTAAATCCGGAACTTCTGCAGGAAGTATAAGCTCCAGCCGTACGTTCTCATTGAACCCCAGAAATGACCTCAAACGGATTTCCCTGTCGCGCAGGTTCATTTCAGCTGCTTTCCGGCTGTTTCAGCATTAAGCCACGAGAGCTGCATCTGAAGTAGTTCATCCTCAGCGATTGTTCCAAGGTCATACCTTCCTTTGGCGATTCTCCACAGAGTATCGGCATTGGAGTAGTTCATCTCTGCAATCTGCTTGTTTATCTGCGCTGTTGCAAGATTGAAAAAATTCATAACAGCCTGTGGTGTGAACCCTCTCTATATTTGAAAGAAATGTTTTCTTCGCTGCTTCATATTTCAGAGGTTCTGTTTTCTTCTGCCATTTCAGTGGATTGTACCTGAACAGAGGCTGAGTAAGACCTATACTTAAAGGAGTTGAAATATATTTTTTATTGGCCTGGTTCTCAAGATCATTGAACATGGTAAAATCTGACTTCAAGGAAATCTGCCCCCCGGTCAATCCAATGTTCTGCGAAAGAGACAATGATCCAAGGTTGCTCAGAGTATTGGTGGATCTATAGTCATAGCTACTGGTTTGTGAGTTCCATACCTTATCATATGAATTGCTGAAGTCAGGTGTGGTTCCGGTCATGGTGAGCGATGGCCTGTACTGGGCAACGAAAGTCCTGTACTGCCAGTAACTTGCCCTGAACCGGTGTTTTGCCATAAGAGCATTTGGCGATTGACTTTCTGATAGGGTTATAACCTCGTCGAAAGTCAGCTTTTTCAATTCCTGCGCATTTGTTTTCAGGTTTGAAAAGAGTGCTGCGGCAATGATCAGTAAAACTAATTTCTTCATTTTTAAAAAATATTATTCATATCTCAATGATTCAATAGGATCTTTTTCTGATGCTCTTTTTGCAGGCGAATAGCCAAATATCACTCCCACTGCTGCCGACACCCCGAAAGCGATAAAGACGGAGAAGAATGAGACTATTGTCATGATACCGGCGATCTGTTCTATCAGCTTTGCCATCACAACTCCAAAGAATATGCCGATAAATCCACCGGAAACACTTATAAGCACAGCTTCTGCAAGGAACTGGACAACGATATCCATTTTCTTTGCACCGATAGCCATTCTTGTACCGATCTCTTTTATCCTCTCCATCACAGATGCAAACATGATGTTCATGATACCGATACCGCCGACTATAAGTGAGATGCTTGCAATTGCACCAAGCACAATATTAAATATATCCTTGGTACGCTGCTGCTGTTTAAGAAGCAATTCAGGGACTGTTATCTCAAAATCCTTAACACCGGTATGTCGTCTTGAAAGCATACGGCTGAGGATTTCAGTGGAAGGCTGCAGCTGCTCGGTCTCAGTAACCTGAACCACTATTCTATCGAGCTGATTATAATTTGTCTCAACATCAGATGAAGCATCAGCGCTGCTGATAACCACTCGGCCCATCATGCCACCGCCACCGCCGCCACCGCCGAAGAAACTGATTGACGTCGCCTCCGAAACAAGTTTGGTATTGAGGAGAGCCCTGTTCTGGTATCTCAGCAGCATGGTCTGAATTGGAATATATATGTTATCATTATAAACATTCACACCTTTTTCCTCGAAGCCGGTCAGGCTGACATTTGTTTTCTGCAACACTCCGATAACCTTTAGCCATATTCCGTTGAACTTTATATACTGGCCCAGAGGATCTATCTTGCTGAAGAACTTGGCTCTGATATTGGCGCCGATTATACAGACCTGGATCCCATTCTCCTCCTGGTAGCCGTTGAAAAATCCTCCGGCTACAAGCGGCAGATTATAAAGATGGAAATAGTCGTTCGATACACCCACAAGCTTTGCAGTGTATTTCACACCATTCAGCATGGCAGTTGAGTTGAAAGAGATTTCAGGACTGATTCTTTTCACCGATGGAAGTGTCTCCCTGATAGCTTCAACATCAAGCATATTAAGTCCGCGCGAGAATTTCTTCTGCTGCTTCTCCCCCTCATCGGTTGATGAAGATTTATCAGGAATGACCGGATTAACAAGAATATTGTTCACCCCGACCATTTTCATCTGTTCCATGATCTCCTGCTTGGCTCCTTTTCCGATTGCCAGCATGGCGATAACGGCAGCGACGCCGAAGATTATACCGAGAGCTGTCAGCATTGATTTCAGCTTGTTTGAAATTATCGATTCAACTGCAATCTCAATATCGTGGTAATATCTGAAAATAAACTTAAACATCTTGCTTATTCTTTAGTTATTACTTTCTTATTTCTCCCTGAGGAGGAATCTGTTCCTGTTGTGAATTGTTCCTGCGACGTGCAGAGGTATCACTTACTGCGCCCTGCTGCCCGGGTTGACCCTGACCGGCACCCTCTAATCTGCGCTGGTTCATCATACGCCTCATTGCGGCTGTATCTCTGGTTCTGCCCTGGCCGGGCTGACCCTGAATCTGCCTGACCCTGACCCTGACCCTGGCCTTGTCCCTGGACCTGAACTTGTCCCTGACCCTGAACCTGAACCTGTCCCTGGCCTTGTCCCGGAGTCTGTCCCTGTCCTGCCCGTTGTCCCTGGCCGCTTCCTCTCATATTCTGGAATTGCTGCATCTGTTCTGGAGTAAGATTTGGCATTCCTCCTGCGCCCTGTCTACCTCCGCCAGGAAATCCTCCGCCGAACATATCACCTCTTGCGGCCTTTGCTTTTTCAGCCTCTTCCCTAAGGCGCTGTTCCTCGGCCTTCCTTGCTTTTTCACGATCTTTGATAACTGCAATCAGCTCTTCGCCGATAAGCTTGAATCTCTCAGGATCTGCCGGAGTGTTAAGATAAATCTGAACTCCTGACTCAATCCCCTGTTCAATTATCACATTATTCTCGTTCGATTCACCAAGTACAACAACCTGTCTTGTTCCATTCTTCATATAAACGAAAGGAATACTGTCAGGTCCCTGCTGAACGCTCTCAAGAGGAATATATATGGCTTCAGGTATTGTCTTTGTAATGATTTTATTACCTGTTGTCATCGAAGGCCTTAATATGGGATCAGATTCATTAACCTCAACAACCACTTCGAAAACCTTTGCATCTGCATTTGGAAGCTGTTCTCCTATATTTGCAACACTGGTAACAAGACCGGTGTAGGCTTTTTCAGGAAAAGCATCAACAACAATTTCGACCTTCTGTCCTGTTTTCACCTTACTGACATCAATCTCGTTGACATAGGTCTTTGATATCATGGATGACATATCCGGAAGGGTTGCAACAACATTATCCCATGGACTTATTGAGGAGCCAACTTTTCTTTTCGCGCCGGTCCTGTCCCTTTTATAAATAATCATCCCCGGCGATGGTGCCGAGATAATGAATTTCGACAAGATAACCTGAAGATCAGAGACTCTCTGGCGCTGTTCTGCCAGATTGTTTTTCATGGTTCTCATATCTGATTTGGCCTGTTCCACTCTCAGCGCATATCCGCGGATAGACTGGTCGAGCGAGCGCGAAGCCTTATCGAGGGCAATTTCAGCCTGTCTCACGGTTGTCGGGGGTTCGTACTTCGATTGCTGAAGTGTGATCTGAGCCTCTTCGACAGTGAATTTCATATTTTTGATATTATCCCTTAAATTACTGAGAGTTACTGCAGTGTCGAGTATTTTCATCTCGAGATTTGTCTCCTGAGTAGTAAGCCTTTCAAGTTCATCCTTCAAAGTGTTGTCGAAGGTAGTCCTGTCGAGAGTTGCTACATAGTCCCCCGGCTTCACCTCAGTTCCTTCAGGCACCATATCGGTAATCTTAATATCCATGACCCTGATATTACGGCTCTGGGTAAAATCGGGCCCGAAAATATCAGCCGATTTCTTTGCCTGCAATTCGCCTGTGGTTGTAACAACAATATCAAACTGCCCTGTCTTTGATTCGGCATACAGGTTGGCGACAGAATTCTTAGAAGAGCGCGTATTATAAACAATAAGCACAATGATAAGAACTGTGACCACAATGCCCGCAATAATAATGTTCCTTTTACTCATAATAGATTTGATTTTAATTTTCTGATTTTGCCTTCCATTATATCATATTTTCAGGCCGGTCAGAATTCTACTTATTTAAATTGTCAAAAAAATCAGCAACAAAAGTATTGAAAAGAGTTAACCCCGCAGAAGCCATTAACAATATTTAACATGCGAAGTTTTTTCTCTTTTATGGTTTAAGACATTCATAAAGGCTTATTTATTCCGGAGCAGGAATAAATTCAGATCAATTTAGAGTTTTTTAACAATCAAAATAACACTCTCAGCTATTGCATCAGCCTCAGCTGCAGACCTCCCCTCAGCATATATACGCATTATGGGTTCTGTATTTGATTTTCTGATCTGAACCCAGCCATTGGGGAAGCCAAGCCATAAACCATCGCGTTCATCACTTGTCAGATCGCTGAAATTATCCTTTACTAGCTTTAATGACCTTGCTGAAATCGGTATCGGACGAAAGTGTAAGCTTCTTTTTTGCCATTACATATTCGGGGTATTTTCTGCGAAGCTCTGAACACTTTATTTTACTTTTTGCCAGGTGCGACAGGAAAAGGGCTATGCCGACAAGGGCGTCGCGGCCATAATGAAGGGTCGGGTAAATAATCCCCCCGTTCCCCTCGCCTCCGATAATTGCAGCTCTCTTTTTCATCTCTTCAACAACATTCACTTCCCCGACTGCCGCTGAAAAATAACTGGCGCCATAACTTTCAGTTACATCTCTCAAGGCCCTTGTAGATGAAAGATTTGAAACGGTGCTGCCCGGCTTTTGCTTCAAGTATATAATCAGAAACTGCAACAAGGGTATATTCTTCTCCAAACATTGAGCCATCCTCGCACACTATTGCAAGTCTGTCGACATCAGGATCAACAACAAAGCCCAAATCGGCGCCGTCCCGTGCTACCAGGTCTGAGATGGACTTAAGATTTTCAGGCAGAGGCTCCGGATTATGAGCGAAGTTGCCATCGGGGAAAGTATTTATCTCAAGAATCTTTTCTACCCCAAGAGCTCTGAGCAGCTGCGGCAAAATGACCCCGCCTACTGAGTTTATGCAGTCGATTGCCACTGTGAAATTTGCGGCTTTAATATCAGCAGGCGATACATATTCGAGTTGAAGCACCTGCTCAATATGCCTTGCCCCCCAGCTGTCGTCAAAATCGACTGACCCCATATCACTATGTGTTGCAAAGCTGAAATCTTCGGCTTCTGCGAGATCAAGCACCACGGTTCCATCGGCAGCTGAAAGAAACTCCCCCTTCTCATTAAGTAGCTTCAGAGCATTCCACTCTGCAGGATTATGGCTGGCAGTAATAATTATCCCTCCGTCAGACCTTGTTCCTGTCACTGCAACTTCAACTGTGGGAGTTGTTGCCAATCCCAGGTCAGTAACACTAATGCCGAGGCTTTTAAGTGATGTTATCACGAGATTATTTACAAATGATCCTGATTTACGGGCATCGCGGCCCACAATCACCTTCAGCTCCTTCTTATTATGCCTGAGCTGGAGCCATGTTCCATAGGCACATGTGAACTTTACAATATCAACAGGAGAAAGAGACTCACCAGGTTTGCCGCCTATAGTTCCCCTTATTCCTGAAATAGATTTTATTAAGGCCATTATCGTAGTATTTTGAGACACACAAAGGTGCAAAAAAATCATCAATTAATATATCGCTAAATAATTGTACCTTTGCACCCTGATAAGTATTTGATATGGAGAACAGAAAACCTGCAAGAAGGCCCGCAAGAGAGACTGAGAAAAGAGGGGGCAGGGATTTTAAAAGCAGTAAGCCGGTGCAGAAGGCTCCGCTGAAACAGGCAAGACCTGTTTCTAAGGGAAAGCAAAATGCCCTTCCGGAGATCCGGCTTAACAGGTTTATAGCAAACAGCGGAGTCTGCTCGCGCAGAGATGCCGATGAACATATAAAGAACGGACTTATAACCGTCAACGGCCGGGTAGTTACTGATCTGGGTGCAAAGGTTACATTATGACGATATAAGATATAAGAACAAGAAGCTTTCAGCTGAAAAAAAGGTTTATATCCTTATGAATAAGCCAAAGGATTATGTTACAACAGTCGAAGATCCTCATGCTGAAAAGACAGTTCTTGACCTGATAGGTGAAGAGTGTCCTGAAAGAGTTTATCCGGTCGGAAGACTCGACAAGGCTACAACAGGAGTTCTGCTTCTTACAAATGACGGTGATCTGGCCGGAAAACTTACCCATCCCAAATATAAAAGGAAGAAGATCTATCATGTATTTCTCGATAATCCTGTTACAAAAAATGATCTCTTCAAGATTACTGAAGGGATTGAACTTGATGGAGTGACAGTAATTGCTGATGCTGTTTCGTATGCCGACCCTGATGATAAATCACAGATAGGCATTGAACTGCATTCCGGACAAAACAGGGTAATCAGAAGAATGTTTGAGACCCTGGGCTACAAGGTTAAGAAACTCGACAGGGTATATTTTGCAGGACTTACAAAAAAGAATGTTCAGCGCGGAAAATGGAGGTTTCTCAACGATAAAGAGATAAGCATGCTTAAACGGGGTATTTTTTAATTTATGAGTATGAGTCACAGATCAGGTTTTGTAAATATTCTTGGCAATCCCAATGTCGGTAAATCGACAATAATGAATGCACTTGTAGGTGAAAAATTATCAATAATTACTCCCAAAGCTCAGACGACACGGCACCGCATAATGGGAATTGTAAACGGTGATGATTTTCAGATAGTGTATTCCGACACTCCCGGCATCCTGAGGCCGCGCTACAAGCTTCAGGAATCAATGATGAGTTTCGTCAACCTGGCCCTTACCGATGCTGATGTGATACTTTATGTTACGGATGTTACAGAACGGGCTGCAAGTCAGGGAGAATATATTGACAAGATAAAGGAATCAGGCATTCCTGTAATGATTGCTGTAAACAAGGTGGATCTCTCCAACCAGGAGGATCTTGAAAAGATTGTTGAGGAATGGCATAAGGAATTCGCGGATTCTCCGGTCATCCCTGTTTCAGCCCTGAAGGATTTCAATCTCGAGGCACTTCTGAAAGCAATTCAGGAGAAGCTGCCTGAAGGTCCTCCCTTCTTTCCAAAGGATCAGCTCACTGATAAATATGAGAGATTCTTCGCTTCTGAAATAATCAGGGAAAAGATCCTGAAACATTATCAAAAAGAGATACCTTATTCTGTTGAAATAGAAATTGAGAGCTTTACCGACGAGAAAAACCTGATCAGAATAAGGGCTCTGATTCATGTAGCCCGCGACAGTCAGAAAGGGATAATAATAGGCCACAAGGGATCGATGCTGAAAAGGGTAGGAACGGAGGCGCGCAAGGATATGGAAGATTTTTTCGAAAAGAAAGTCTTCCTTGAAGTATATGTCAAGGTGACAAAAGAATGGCGCGACAAGCCCGCCGCATTGAAGAGATTCGGTTACCGGTAAAAGAAAACTAAAAAAATTTATGAGTAGAATAGTTGCAATAGTAGGAAGACCGAATGTAGGCAAATCAACCCTGTTCAACAGGCTTACAGAATCGAAGGACGCAATAGTTGATGAAGTGAGCGGAGTCACACGCGACCGTAACTACGGCCAGTCGAACTGGAACGGTGTTGATTTCTCCGTTATTGATACAGGCGGGTATGTTCAGAATTCCGATGATATTTTTGAGGAGGAGATAAACAAACAGGTGCTTCTTGCAATAGAAGAATCTGATCTGATTCTCTTTATGGTTGATGTTACAAGCGGGATCCACGAACTCGACAGCTCTGTTGCCAACCTGCTGCGGCGATCGGCAAAGAAGGTAATGGTGGTGGTGAATAAGGTTGATAATAGTGAGCGGCTTATGGATGCCACGGAGTTTTACAACCTTGGACTGGGCGATTATTTTGCCCTGAGCTCTATGAACGGCAGCGGTACGGGTGAGCTTCTTGATGCTGTTGTTAAAAGCCTGCCTCAGGAGAATCCCGAAACAATCCCCGACCTGCCCCGAATAGCAATTGTCGGACGCCCTAATGTCGGCAAATCATCGCTTGTCAATTCTCTTCTCGGAGAGGAGCGAAATATTGTAACCCCTGTTGCAGGAACAACACGCGATTCAATATATACAAGGTACAATAAATATCATCACGATTTTCTCCTTGTCGATACGGCAGGACTGAGAAAGAAAGGCAAGGTAAGCGAGGATATCGAGTTTTATTCGGTGATGAGGGCAGTAAGAACAATAGAGAACTCCGACATCTGCCTCTTGCTGATCGATGCAACAAGGGGTATAGAATCGCAGGATCTCAACATCATTGGTCTGGTTCAGAAAAACAATAAAGGACTGATTGTACTTGTGAATAAATGGGACCTTATTGAAAAGGAGAACAATATAACCACCCGTTTTGAGGAAGACATAAGGGAGAAGACGGCACCCTTCACCGACTACCCCATACTTTTCATTTCGGCCCTTAACAAGCAGAGGATACACAAGGTGCTGGAGCTTATTGAACAGGTAAATAACAACAGGAACAGGAAGATCAGCACTTCTGAACTAAACGAGGTTATGCTTGAAATTGTGAAACACTATCCTCCGCCTGCCCTGAAAGGAAAATATGTGAAGATAAAGTATGTAACACAGCTGCCTATCTACACTCCTGCCTTTGCCTTTTTCTGCAACCTTCCTCAGTATGTGAAGGATCCTTATAAGAGGTATATTGAGAACAGGATGAGGGAGAAATTTGAATTCACGGGTGTGCCGATAAGAATATTTTTCAGAAAAAAATAAGCATATTTGGTGTGATTTTTGTACAGGAATGATAATTACCTATTATTATATGAGGATAGTCAGATATCTGGTTGTTGTTTTTATTGTACTCGCTGCTATCGTATCGTGCAGGAAAATTGAACAGCTTCCTCCTGAACCATATATTGAATTCACAAGTTTTGAGATCTTCGACACCACAGATATTCTCGGGAACATTGCAAAAGGAGGAAGACTTAAATTCTATTTTGAGGATGGCGACGGTGACCTTGGGCTTCAGGAGCCTTCAGGAAACCAGAACGATACTACAAATCTCTTTCTTAAACTCTACAGGAAGAAAAACGGGGTAATGGTTCCGGCTCCGGACAATGACCCCCTGGAGCCATCGGATTACAGGATCCCGTATATGGTGAGGCTGGGGCAAAACAAGATACTCAAAGGCACTGTTGCTGCTACTTTTATGTATCTGTTCTACACTCCCCAGGATACTATAATGTATGATTTTTATATTGTCGACAGGGCCCGCAACGAAAGCAATAAAGCGTCAACCTCTGAAATAATTGTAACTGTCAACGGCATCTACGAAAACGAGGCCATCAAACCCTGAGCCCCATAAAAAGTACGTCATCGACCTGATCGTGCTCCCCTTTCCAGTCATAGAAGAACTTCGACAACTCAACCTTCTGTTCGCTTGCAGGCAAGGAGGCAAGTTCATCTACAAATCGCTTCAGCCTGTTCATTTTCATCTTCTTTCCGTCAGCGCCATCCGGACCGCCAAACTGGTCAGAGATACCATCTGTGAAAAGATAGATCACGTCCCCCTCCCTGAGAAAATACTCCTGGTCAACAAAAAACTTGTCACCCGCCGATTCGCCTCCTACAGAGAGCCTGTTACCCTTTATATAAAATGATTCACCATCCATTATCAGTATTACAGGCCTCATGGCCGAGGCAAACTTCAGGTGCCTGGTAAGCGGATTATACTCGCATATAACCATGTCCATGCCGTCGTTCGAGATCTCAGCGCCTGAGTTCTGGTTCAGCATCGCAAAGATCTGTCTGTCAAGGCGTCCGAGTATCTTCGATGGAGTTGTGATCTTCTGCCGCTTTACAATATCCTGAAGAAGCGTTGATCCGATCATCGACATGAATGCCCCGGGAACACCGTGTCCTGTTGAATCGGCGCATACAATAACGATCTTCCCGTCCTCGCTCCTGTCGAACCAGTAAAAATCACCGCTCACAATATCGCGCGGATGGTAAAGGATGAAAGCATCTGAAAATGCTTCTTTCAGTCTGCTGATATCCGGCAGTATGCTTGTCTGTATCCTTTTAGCGTAATTTATACTGTCGGTTATTTCGGTGTTCTGCCTCTCTATCTCGGCTTTTTGCCGTTTTACATCTTCAGTCCTCTCATCCACCTGTCTCTGAAGCTCCTTTTCCCTGGCTTCGGCAGCTTTATCCCTCTGCCTTATAATCAGGATGATAATACCTGTGAAAACAGCAAAAGCAGCAAGCAGGAACCACCAGCTCTTCCAGACCGGCGGATTTACAGTGATCTCAAAGGAAAGAGCCTGCTCCTGCCCCAGTCCTTCATCGTTCACCGAAACCAGATTGAAGCTATACTTTCCGGCGCTCAGAGAATACTGTACCTCCCTTTCTGAATTGTATTCACTCCAGTCATCATCGTGGTTCTCCATGTAAGTGCTGTAAAATACCTTATCGGGATCTGTGAGGTTTATCCCGGCATATTTAACTGATACCAGGTACCTTTTCTTATAAGGAAGCCTTATTGATGACTGGTAAGGGTAGATGCTGTCGCCGATTGTTATGCTCAGGATATTGTTGACAGGAACGTTTCGGGTTTTTCTGTCCTTCTGCCTGTCGTATACTATAAGGCCTTCAGTAGTTCCGATTAATACTTTCCCATCGGCAGTTTCATAAATGCCGTCAGGGTTGCATTTTCCACCTCCGGCGAAATCGGGGCCAAAGCTCCTTGCAATACGGGCTTCCGGATTATATGTCGAGAAACCCCTGTCGTGTCCCATCCATATTAGTCCTTCAGAGTCGGACAATATGCTGTAAATATAGTTATTCATCAGGCCGTCTGCGGCGCTTACTGATCTTATGCTGTCGCCCTGTAATCCGAAAAGACCGTTCCCTTCTGTTGCGGCCCAGACACTTCCGTTACTGCCCGTTGCAACTGAGAGCACTTTGTTACGCAGTGAACCTGTCATTTTAGCTTCTGAGGAGACAACAGATCCATTAATGTCAAGCTTGTCGAACGAAGGACTCTCAGCAGCAATATAAGCAGTCTCTTTTGAGACAAAGCAGAGTTTGTTGATATTATTGTGAGGCAGTCCGCTGCTGATATTGAAACTTTTCTTTAACACTCCTGTGGCAGATGCCACGATACTCACCCCGTTAAGCGACGCAAGCCAGATATTTTCATCATCCGACTCAATATCATTGATATAGTCTGCGCTGGAATCACCCGACCGGTAGAACAGTTTTGCTTTTCCGTCATTCTTTCTGACAAACAGGCCGCTGCCCCTGGTCCCAATCCAGAGAGTGCCATCCCCTGCAATACGATAAGCGCTGATCTCGTTCCTTCCGATTACTGAAGAAAGAGGTGTAAATGATTTAACCCTGCCGTTCTCAAGATCATAGTTATAAAAACCTGTCGGGGTTCCCAGGAAATAATCATCCTGCAGCTTTTGAATAAAAATTATATTGTTCGTATTTCCGGCATCACCCGGAGTATAGAAACCGAATGCTTCGGAGCGCAGCAGAGAGAGACCTTTACCGTTATGTCCGAACCAGATGTTCCCCTCGGTATCCTGGAAAAGAGAATTGATGTTATCATATCTCTTCTTCTCTTCATTGCTTCCGGCGAGACCTGAAAGGGAATTGAAGAATCTCAGCTCATCAATTGTACCTTCTCCCTGTTTAAGGATGATCCTTACAGCCCCGTCCTCCCTTGTTGAAACCCAGAGGGCTTTGCCGGAGTCCTCAAAGAAACTCTTCACTGTTATTGTTTCAAGTTCCGGATGGCTTTCAAAACGCGATACGGTTCCATTCTCACCTGTAAGGCTGAGCAAAAAGATCCCGCTGCCATCGGTACCTATCACAAACTTCCCGGAACCACTTACAGGATTTATGGCCATCACCCTTGAATAATCAAAGTTCTCAACAGAGCTCAGCAGGGTTATAGCATCTTCTGATATCCTGAACAGCCCAACCTTTCCCATCGTTCCAATGAGCAACTCTCCCTTGCCTGTGAAGGCAGCTGAATACATCCCGTCAAGACCAGTGTTAAAAGTGGTAATATTATCCGGCTTCCCCGGGTCAATCCTCAGAACCGTATTTCGCTGAAGTATAACATAGATATACCCATCAGGTCCCCTGACCATAGCTGAAACCGAGGAGCTGTCGGAAGGGTGCACTTTCCTGAGATTTCCGTTGTCAGCCTTGCATACTGAGCCATCGCTGAACCCGAACCACAGGTTTCCTGATCCATCCTTCAGCGATACAGCCGGATAACCGCCGGCCTCATTGCCGGGATAAGGGACAGAATGAAAATCGAAACCATCAAATCGTGACAGGCCTTCGGTTGTGCCTGTCCAGAGGAAACCGCTGTTATCCTGATTAAGTGTATAAACTACATTATTTCCGGGAAGACCGTCCTGACTCTGCCAGTTTTTAAAGGGGTAAGTCTGAGCAGGGGCGATCCATGAAAAGAGAAAGAGGCAACAGGCAGTACCAAGCAACAATTTCATGGAGGATTTGTAATTCATCTGATTTATTTCTTGACACTACCAGGTTTACCATTGGCTGGCAGCGGGGTTTTTCCGGGTTTTCCCTGATATTTTGGCACACCTCCGATCGGCGAACTAAAGAATTTCAAGGCCTGGTCATACTGGTTCTTGATAGTGATTACAACATTATTGTTCTTGACAAGAGTCCCCTGGGCTTTATGGAACTGAAAGTCGATCGAGGAGTTCTTTTCCTCATTTAAAAGAACAATCTGAGACTCCTTCCACTCATCCTCATTTGAGATCTCTTTAATCTCGTTACCCTGCCTGATTCTTGATACAACAAGTATTCTGCCATCCTTGTCCCAGTCAAAATTTCTCATTTTTACCAGCACAACATTCTGGTCAACATAGGGATAGATATGGGCAACACTCTGAAAATTGTTCCACATCCTGAAGACATATCCATATGTAAATGCATTTCCTCCCTCAACTGCAATGTTATTGTCAGGGTCGCGGCTCATAAAATACCTGTACAGATTGCCATCATCCCCTGCAACTCCCTCGCAGACAACCTTGAAGATATATCCCCATTTTTCATTCGGGTCGCCCTCGGTAGGATTAAAGGGTCCAAAGGTATAATACTTGTTGTCGTACCTGGCCTCTGTTCCAAATACCTGTGAAGCAAGCAGGTTTCCTTTTTTGTAATTATCATCCTTTTCAAGACCCATCGATTCTATGTTCGCCTCCTGTTCCGGATCTACTCCTTTTCCTCCGTATACCGAGAACATAGTCCTGGAATTGAACTCTCCCTGGATCTCATCGTTCTCTCCGCCGCAATCCGGGTCAAAGACTTTTATATAGAACTGTTCCTTTAAATCTTTGGGTACAGTAAAAAACCAGATCTGCCGGAAATAAGCATCTCCCCAGGAGGTTTTGCCGTCCTTGCCGAAAGTAACAAGGAAGTCAATATTCTCATCCTTTCCGGGCACGGGCTGACCTGACACCGATGAAATCAGGCCCCATCCCGCCATAAGCGAGAATATCAGTACCCTGTATTTTTTGCCTTTTGATATCATTCGACGTTAAAATTAATCCTTTCCTGTTTTATTGTTGCCGTACAACTTTAATCTTCTTCGAAACACATGTTTCCCTTGCTTTCCCTGACTGGTCCGCTTTGTCCGTTACAATCAGCTGGACATCATAAGTACCAGGATTCAAATACCGTGCCGTAACATCTTTACCCACTGCAACCTGTTCGTTGTCGAAGTTCCAGTAAAACCGTGCGATATCCCAGCCCGGAAGGTTGGAATCTCCTCCGCTGAATTCAATGACCTCTCCGGCATTTACAGTTTCATAACTTGTTATTATAGGTTGTACAATATCCACGATAACAACTGTGTCTACAATCTGATTATATAACACCTCATTTGTAATCAGGTTAATTGCATTTTGTCTGTAAATATATGTTCCCGGTCCGCTGTAGCAGTGGTCGACAGTGTCGCCCTGTGCCTTTTCGCCGTCACCGAAATCCCATTCATAGCTGAAAGGGATTGTATCTGTTTTGCTTGCATTCTCATCCCAGAATCTGAAGCAGTAGCTGTTCCACTGCATTGTATCGCAGACTTCCTTCCTGATAATACCCGATTTAAAGCTGAATATATCATCGCTGCGCTGGCGATCGGATGTAAAGTAACCGCTCCTGCGTTCCTCGTCGGCATAAAATCCATAATCGTGATATCGTGAGTTTATTGGTGCAGGAAGCAGGTACGGGATCATCCATGCTCCATCCCTGTATTCTGTGACATAGATATCCTGTCTTCCCAAACCGCCCGGACGGTTCGATGAAAAATATAGCTTTCCGCTGGAATGTATGTAGGGAAATGCTTCGATACCGGGTGTATTTACCGGAGCTCCAAGATTGACCGGGGCAGACCACTCACCATCGACAAGCTCGCTGACATAAATATCTGTTCTGCCAAGTCCGCCTGTCCGCATATCTGAGGCAAAATAGAGTTGCCTGCCATCGCTGCTTATTGAAGGCATAAAAAGATTATAATCGAGGCTGTTGTATTTAAAAGGTTTCATTGATCCGATCTCTGAGCCATTCAGTTCTCCGATGAAAATCCCCTGCTTGTTCTTGAATGTGCTTTTTAACGCAGCCTTGCCGGTTTCGACATCGCTTGTGAAATAAACTGTTCTTCCATCGGAAGCAACTGACACGGGACCATTTGCAAAAAGGAAACTTCGTTCGCTTTTAAGCTCTGAAGGAGTACCCCAGCTTGAACTGTCGCTTTGTTCAACAATGTAATGGTTGAAAAGACGAGTCCCGTCAAAACCTGTCCGGTCGAGTATGCTGCTGTATCTTCTGTCGGAACAAAATATAAGCTCATTATTCAGCTTAACGGGAGCCATTTCGTTATATGTAGAGGTATTGAAAGGCAGTCGTTCTGCCTCATAGAGTGCCGGCAGCTGAGCAGATGCAATCTGCACTGAACCAGCGAAGGTCAGCATGAAGATTGTCATATGAAATACTCTCTTCAGCATAGCTTAAAAATACCTTGGATTTGAAACGCTTACCTTTGAACCGAAATCATACCGAAGCACGAATTCACACGATCCGCTGGAGTACGACTGCATTCTGCCGACAGGGTAGTCGTACGATAATCCTATCATCAGCTGCGAGTTTACCTGGAGCTGGGCAATACCAACCACCACCTGCTCTGAGATCCTGTATGCGGCTCCAAGCCACACAAGGTCGGCGATTATAAAATTCGTATTTACATCAAACTGTGATATTCTTTCAGTCTCATCGAGTGAGAAATTGATGAGCATCGAAGGCTTTATCTTAAGCAGGTCGCTGACAGACAGGAGTCCTCCTGCTGTAATTATGAAGTTGTTATGTCCGAAACTGAGGTTGGGGCTGACCTTGCCTGACGGAGATTTCTGATAGCTCAGGAAGGAAGGAATTGTAAGACCTGCAAAGAATTCCTCATTGTAATAATACACTCCGACACCTGCATTCGGCAGAAAATACGGTTTGTCGTCCGAGGTAAAAACAGGATCGGGAGGAGCTGTGGAGAGGTCCGTATAGCTGAGCTTGTTATAGTTTGTATTCGACATGTCGAAGCCTGCTTTCAATCCGAAGGAGAGCTTGCCTTTTTCGAGCTTTATATGATAGGCATAGCTGCCGTAAAGGTTTGAGGAACGTGTAAAACCGAACTGCATGAACTGGGCCATAAGACCGATTGCCACCTTTTCGTCCTTCATAGGAGTATGAAGAGAGATCGACTCGGTCATCGGAGAGCCTTCTATTCCGATCCATTGTTTCCTGTACGACAGGAATCCGCTGAGTGCTCCCCGTGTTCCGGCATAAGCGGGATTTACGATAAGACCGTTATGAAGGTACTGGCTGTAGACAGGGATCCCGATGCTGAGATCCGTTGGTTCTGTTGCAGGCTCATCCTGAGCCGCAATTCGTGATGAAAGGGATAAAAGCAATATTGTAAGTATTGCGCTCAATATGATTATATTTCTATTCACCTTCATCATTTGATCAATCTACCTGGCCATAGCGTTTTAAAACAACAAAGCCCTGCTTTTTATAGACCTCAGAATTATTATCATTGTCAATAAGCCTCAGCAGGTAATAATATGTGCCTTCAGGCAGTTCGCTTCCTTTTGTATTCCTGCCGTCCCAGTCGACCCATTCTTTTCCCTCCCTGTTTGTAGTGAAGAAAACCTCGGTACCTGCGCTGTTAACTATACGCATTTCAGCCTCCTGGTTATTGGCATCAAGTCCTTTTACAATAAATTTATCGTATAGTCCGTCTCCGTTTGGTGAGAATGCATTGGGAATAAAAATATCAACAGCATTTATATCGTATAGATATTCGTCATAGCATATGGCAGTACCTGAGTTGTTTTTATTTGAGACTGTCCACCTGTAGGTGTTCTTTCCTTCATAAAGATCGTCAATCGTTGCATCCGGTTTGGTATGATCATCAAAATTATCCGACCCGTTAATCGTAGTCCACAATCCGGTTTCCCAGGTCTGGTATGGATCAGCATCCAGGTGGATTATATCGGAAAAGGTATAGAAGGCAGTATCGCGGTCGGGTCCGAGTTCTTTGACGCGGGTGAAGAAGGTGATTTTGACTGTAGCTCGATCAAAACATTCTCCTTCTGGTCCTCTTCCATTAACTTCTTTCCATGAAAAGGTCACCTCCCTGCCCCACTCATCATCAAATGATATTGTATCAACTTTAACCGTAGCTATAGCTTTGGTCGAGTCAGAATAGCTTCTAACAAGAGGTTTATTCATAGAGAACTCCCAGCCGGTTCCGTCTGTGGAGTTGTTATCAAGATCCATTGTTGCGTGAAGTGTAACTGTCCCGCCACAAATATCTGCAGCTATGCCTGCATCGGCAACCGGCTTTCTGTAAACAAAAACCATTTGTGGAACGACATTCGAAGGTCCGGTGGCATTTGAGCAAAGGCCTGATCCGTCAGTTACCAGCCTGCTGTAGGTTGAAAAATCTTCCGGAGCATCTCCCTCAAAATGCTGCAGAGTTTTTCCTGGAATAGGAGACAAAGCATCATAACTACTACCGGCCAGCCATTGATAGGCATAGGTCCCGCTTCCGCCCTGGGGCACTGAACCGTAAAGCTTAAGTGGAGTACTTGCGTCCTGACAATACTGGAAAGGGAATAGTTCACCCGAGGCAGTCTGTATAATATTGTAGGTAATCTCTGGATGATAGGTAAGTTTAACAGATTGGGTAGTATCCTTGCAGGTGTTATTTGATCCTGACATTATTATTCTTCTGAATTGTCTTGTTACTGATTTTAAAGAATCAGGGTATTCTGAAGGATTGTATTCCTGGTTGGTAGTATTCGTTGTTTCAGTAATCCAATCCGTACTGCCTTTTTTCTCCTGCCAGATGTAGGAGAAGGCCTGGCTTCCTCCTGAAGGAGTAGAACCGACAAGATTTTTAAACTGGGAAGGCTCGCAAATAGCTTCGTCGACATTATTCAGTATATTGTTTGTTATGGGAGGAAGGACTGTTATTTTAACAATGTTGCTTGTATCCTCACAATAACCCGATTTCACATAACGCATATAGTTTGTTGTATTCTGTAGTGCTGACGGGTCAAAATCCCTGGCCTCCGCACCTGTACCAATTGCCGGACTCCAGTCAATTAAATTTGTTGATTGGATCCATTTGAAGTTATATTTACCATTCCCGTTAGCCAGTGTTTTTGCCGGCTTTTGCACGAGAGGAAGGGGATTCTGATTGTAGCAAATGGTAGTATCCTGACTGATCTCGTTTCCGGTAATGGCCTGCTGAACCACTATTTCAACCGGGATGCTTTCATCTTCGATCATAGGAACGCTGCTGTCGGTTATTACTCTTCTGAACCATGTAGTATTGGTCAATCTCCCGGGGGAATAATCAAATGAAGTGACTCCGTTTATTACCTGCCACGGACCAGATGCTGAGACGGTGCTTTTTTCCCATCTGATTGCATATGGACTGACTCCGCCAATAGGATTAGTCCCAATTATCTTTCCGAATGATACATCCGAACATATTGTATCGGCTTGTGTTCCTGATGAATCGGACCTGATTGAGTTAAAGAGGAAACCATTAATCTCCGGAATAAGATTGAAAGTAAGGTCTCCATAACCCTGAGAAAATGAAGCAGGGGCAGGAGTTCCGTATGTAGTATCTGCAGCAACCTTAGCAGGAAGACTGGGCATGCTTATCGATATTAATCCTCCACCGCCGCCGCCGCCGGAACCCCATTGAGTTGCACGAAATCCTCCGTTGCCTCCTTTAGCTGAAAGTTTCAATGTACTGGAAGTAATATCTGTAAAACTCCTGAGAGACAGGAGTATAGAACCGCCGGCACCGCCGCCGCCGCCGCCGCCGTTACCTGTAACATTTGGGGCTGTAAGGCCGTCTGCTTTTATACTCCTTCCGTTACCCGAGATAGTATCTGCCAGAATTATCACGATCCCTCCTCCTTTACCGCCATCAGATGCCGGTTCTCCGCCAGCATGTGTTGAGGCTCCGCCACCGCCGCCAAGATAAATGCCATCCGTATAAATGGGATTTGGATCTGTGCTTCCGCCCAGGCCACCCGAAAACGGAGTACATGAGCCTGGTCCGCTATTTATTTCGACCTTCCCTTCACTCCAAAGCCCCTGTTTGCTCCTCCTCCCCCGCCGGAATATTTCCCGTTTCCGCCACCGCCTCCGGTAAATGCGGGTCCTTGCCCTTTTGCATGAAGAGGTAACAAAGGATAGACAAGCGTGCCGTCTTTTATTTGATTTGCAACCCCTTCTCCCTTATAGCCTGCATTCAACCAGGTGTCGGGGAATGAGTATTTACTGTTCTGATCATAATTGGCACCCACCACACATTCTCCAATCCCGACAACATCCTTTCCTCCTGAGAATCCCTTGCCTGATACATCAATTTCACCATTAGTCCCGTCAAGCTCCAGCTTTGATCCGACAATGATTGCAAGAACTCCGCCTGTCTGTGTTAAAGGGTCCCAGTCGGCGGCAGTCAGTTTTCCCTTTACTATGGCTTTATCATACGATGGGACTTTTATCAGCTGAACATTGCCCCTCGTATCAAAAGTTTTCTGCATATTCCTTGTAAAACTTACCCTTTTTGTTACTGGATTTACACTGCTGACCAGAAGGAATTCATAGCCTCCCGGCGATCCAAGTATCCCCTCAATGATCTGTCCGAAATAACTTGGCGGATCAGTGTAGCTGACTGCCATTCCCTGCATCTGAATTATAAGAACTGTATCGAAAGGCATAATCAGATCAACATTATTCAGGGTGACACTGTTTAAGGCATTGATTGCGGTTACTTTCCTGTAGACATTCACAACGTCGCTGATCTCCTTCACATCCTGAGAAAACAATGAGAAAGCCGTTCCGGAAAGGATAAACAGAATGAGGAATATTTTTCTAATATTGAAATCCGACAGTCGCGTCATCAATGCCCTAATGAACTGCTAATATAGCTATAAAAAAATTATCTGTAAGCACGTATTTTTCCTCGAAATAAGTGAGTGATTATACTGTAATTTGTTCAGCAAAGAAAGCCAGTGAGTTAAACCATTGAGAAAAGGGTTTAGTTCCTTCGGCTTTTTCGAGCAGGTTGCTTCGTCGCTGCGTGATTATCGTAGCAGGTTGCTCCGCTGCGCTCCCGCAATGACGTGATGCTTCGCGCCGGCTCAACATGCTCCCGTTGTTTCAACATCTGTATGCTGTATTATGAAGAGCTAAAACAACATTCGCAAAAACAATAACCTCTACTTATCCCGTCATTGCGAGAACCTGGCTCCGCCGGGTGACGAGCACCGTTTCATGCCTAACTATGTTACTTAACTTAAATGCCCTCTTATACCCAGTTCATCAGCGGAAACTCAACATAAAACACTGTCCCCTTATCTGCTTCCGACTCGAACCAGATTTTCCCGTTGACGCTCTCAATATATTTTTTGACAATCGATAGTCCCAATCCCATCCCCGACGACTTTGTCGTGAAATTCGGAGTGAACATCTTATTCCGGAGCTCCTCAGGGATGCCTGTCCCATTATCCGATACCGACACTACCGCCTTGTCTTCCTTGACATCTATATTGACCTCTATCAGGCCATTCCGGGTTTCAGGGATTGCCTGGATGGCATTTTTAAAGAGATTTGAAAAGATCCCGTTCAGCTGCTCCCTGTCGGCATAAATATTTACAATGCTTTCCTCAGGCCAGGAAACCTTGAAAGTGACATTTTCGGTATCACTGTAAAGTTCCAGTGCCGACTTCACCTGGACGAGAAGGTTGACTTCCTCAGCACTTGTCACAGGCATGCGTGCAAACGACGAGAAAGCCGATGCTATATTCGAGAGGTTATCTATATACTCGATCTGGTTCTCAGTAAATTTCCCGATCCTGTTGTCAAAACCCGGAGCCTTGTCTTTCCACGACTTTAACAGCTGCTGCACATTAAGCCTCATCGGTGTCAGGGGATTCTTGATCTCGTGCGCTATCTGCCTCGCCATCTCCCTCCATGCATACTCCCTCTCGGAATCAGCCAGCCGCCTCGTGCTTTCGTCGATCTCATCGACCATCCTGTTGTACTGTTTAACAAGTTCTCCGATTTCATCACTTCCCCTGTATGTAAGATGCTCGCTTTTTTTACCCACCTCAACCGAAGCCAGCCCCCTTCCGAGCATCATCAGCGGCGCTGTAAGCCTTCCGCTTATGAATACTGCAATACTCATCGTAAGAACAATCAGCAGCAGTGTGAAATTAATAACAGCAACTATCAGGTTTGAGATCTCGCGGGCAAGAACGCTCTGCATCCTGAAATACGGAAGGTTCAGATATGCTATTATTTCGTTATCAGTGTTATAAAAAGGCACATAAGCGGAAAGGAACTCCAGGTCTCCAATCTTTTCGCGCTGAAAAAACTCGCTCCTTGTAAGATCCTTGAGGCTTAGCATTGCCATGTTGTTCATCCGCCTGCTGGCAAGATCGCGGTTAAAAATTTCAGGACGCGAAGTCGCAATCAGAAACCCGGGAACATCATAGATATTAATGTCGGTCATGAAGATATTGGAAAATTTTATCAGGAGGTCGTTAAGCGACTCATAGTTCTCATTACGCCATTCGGATGTCAGATGTTTTTCTGTTGCTATCTTGCTTTCGAGTTCAAGATAAATTGAAGCAACTTTCTCTTTAAGATTGTCATACTGCTTCGTCTTGTATTGCTGAATTGTAAAAGTTGCAACAACAGCCCCCACAAGGAGAAAGGAAAAGAGCAGCACTCCGATGAACGAAAACTGCATCTTATGCCGCAGGTTCAGGGAAAATGACCGCCGTATGACCGGGGGTTTTACAATGAAAAGTAAAATGTTGAATAACAAAAATATAAATGCAAAAAGATAGGCGAATGAGATGAATTTTTCGGCAAGGGTATTCACTGGCCGGCTAATCATAACAGTCACATTTCCACTCCTGTAAAGCAGATGCCGCACTCCATCCGATTCAAACGACCTGAATTCAGAATCCGGCACCACATAATCGGCATCGGTGTCGGCGTACGGGTAATCTCCCGTCCGTAAAACGATTGAACCGTTAATATATTTTGCAAAGGAATAATCCCGGAGAGCTGCATAGCCGTGGTAGTTTTTTTCGAGCAGAAGCTCAGAATATCCGGGCTGAAAAGCATTTACGTCGCTGTACAATTCCAGGAAGAGGCCGTTTGTTACACCTTTATCGTTTGTGAAGACAAGCTTACCGGTATAGAAAGACCTGCCGCCCTGGTTATTGAGAAAATAAAAATCAGTACCCGTAAGCTTCTGGCCGTTTACGCCAATTTTGTCCTCAAAGAAACTGAAGCAGTTTTGTGAAACCATCCTTCCCTCCCCTATATTTATCGGATCATCCTTCCTGCAGCAGAAAATATTGATTGTGAAATTCCGCCAGTAACCTGTAAAAAACCTTTTTTGAAGATATTCCGCAATCACTTCATAATCCTTCGTGGTAAAGTATCCGACATCCATCAGCCGTGCCAGTGTGGTATCTTTCTTAATGTCGGGCCACATTCTGAGGAGAAGCTGCTCAGCTTCAGGATCGTTTTCTGTAGACAAGCCAACAGCCTGTATTTTAAGTGTTTCAATACGTCTCTCCTCGGAGTAGACAGAAGTCACATAGAGTGAGTACAGCCCGAACAAAAAGGAAAAGATCACAGATATATTGAATGCCCCTGCTTTCCTGATACCTGAAAACCAGACTGAAAGCGATATTATAAGGTAAAAAACAGAAAATGCCAGGAACGACCCGCGATTATCAATGAAGACAAGTGCCGGAAACACAAGGGAGGTCAGAAGAGCCAGGAGAATTATTTTCGTGGAGAATTCTTTGATGACATTCAGGACCTTAATCATATAAAGCAAAGGGACAAGCATCAGCAGTACAATCGCAGAGAATGCAACCAGGCTGAATCGATCAATCTCAAGTATCCTGTATGTTTCGAAGTTGATGTTCGAGTCGGAAACGACATGCGCGAATATCAAGCTGAAAGTGGTGAAAAGCAGGGACGCAAGAGTGAGCAGGAATGTCAGAAACAGATAGCCTTTGCCTCCGTTGCCCCTTCCAGTGCCAGACAGAGTGAAAAAGCGGAAGAATATATATGATAATGATGCTGCGAGAATGCTAAAGACGAAAAGATGTCCAAGCGATGGGATCAAAATGTTCAGAGAGAAGAGATGTGCGGAAAAAAGCGGGGTAAGTGAAATGACTGCACTTTTATCGCCTGAAAGGACGAGAAGGTAAAGCAGCAGGACTATCAGAGGGATCAGACCGGCAGCCAGTTTCTTATCCCCTCTTCCTGTCAGGTATTTTGCAAGTTCAAAAAGCAGGATTACAGCAATCAGAAAGGCAGCTGTCCACAAAATGAAAGGGACGCCAATGAAAGAAGTGCTTTGCCGCTTTTCAGGGAATATGAGCGAAAACAGAAAATCGCCATTACTGTTTCTGACATGATATCCCGATGCATTTTTTGCCGTGCTGAAGCCAACACCATCCGGGATCCTGAATTCCCTGTCAAATCCGCTTTTAATGAGATCGTTCTTCAGCTGATAATCGGTATGGACACGCAGGAGTCCTACGATCTTTTCATTTCCGGCATGTATTGTCCGGGTAATGAACCATCCATTCTGAAGGAAAACAATGCGCTTCGAGGCGAGTGAATCATTGTAAGTACGCGGAACATCAAAATCATTGTCCGACCAGCAGATAAGCTTATCGTCGATATATTCAAGGATTGTGATCCGGTTCTTCATTGCATATGCGTAGGTGGAATTCTCTGAAATGGATCCATGATGATCTTCCCACGCAAGTATTGGCCTCATATTCTCGAGGCACTCTTCAAGAATCTTTTCCTTTTCAATAATCAGCTTGTTAAACCGGTTTGTCCTGAAACGGTATTCAAAATCGCTGAAATACAACTTCTCCGCTGCCAGAGCTGCAATAACGAGTAAACCTGCTAGTATTATCAGAATCAGTCTGAAGCGCTTACCGCCCATAGTCTCAAAAAGTATTATTATTCATGATGGTAGGGTTCTCCCTTTAAAATTGTAAAGACCCTGTAAAGCTGTTCAAGGAACAATAATCGTACCAGCTGATGAGGAAATGTCATCTTTGAAAGAGATAACTTAAAATCGGCTCTTGAATACACCTCATCAGAGAAGCCCCATGGTCCGCCTATTGTAAAAACAATTCTTTTCTTTGGAAGCAGGAAAACTTTATCCAGATGTCTCGACAATTCTATGGTTCTCAGCTCCTTCCCGCGCTCATCAAGGAGCACCAGGTAGTCATCGGAGGCAAGAGCCTGCAGGATCTTTTCACCCTCTTTCTTCTTCTGTTCAGCAACCGGCATGTTTTTTGTATTCCTTATATCAGAAATTGTAAGTATTTCAAAAGCTGTATATTTCTTTATCCGTTTACTGTAAAGATCCGCCACCTCCGAAATACTGGAGTCAGTTGTTTTTCCGACCTGTAATAAAGCGATCTTCATAATAAAAGTTCTTATCAGGTTGAGCTTCTTACAAAAATAACAAAATATAGCATCCAAAGCCATTGGCAATTAAAGATGAAATTGGATATACTAAGCAAATTATATTAAATTTGCAGTGCACTGATTTATGAAGTTTGCAATTTAAATCATTCTGAGATGAAACCCCTATCATTGATTTTTACAGTATTAATTGCCGCTGGTACCCTTTCTGCTACGGCACAGGAACAGGTAAAGATACCAGGAGGGATTTCGATAGCAATTAAAGCAGGCAATGCTTCTGAACTGGCCAAATACATGAATTCAACAATAGAACTTCTTCTTCTCGACAAGGAGGATTTCTATAAGAAGAACGTTGCCGAAACAATTCTGAAAGAGTTTTTCAGCGAGTACAAGAGCATCGAATTCACAATAAGTCACCAGGGAGCAAAAAACGATGCCCATTATGCAATTGGAAATCTTAAAACTGAGAAGGGAGATTTCCGGGTTTACATGTTGCTCAAAAAAGTTGGGCAGGAGTTACTTATCCATGTGATACGGATCGAACCTGACAATGGAAAATAGTCTCCTTAGGGATTTCATCAGGAGGAGCCTGGCTGAGGACCTTGGAGATGGTGACCATTCATCTCTCGCATGCATACCCCCGGAATCAGCCGGAAAAGCAAGACTCATAATTAAGGACAAAGGTATTCTCGCCGGAATCAGGGTCGCAAAGATCCTCTTCAATACTGTCGACAATGATCTGAAACTTGAAATCAATCTGGAGGATGGTGCGGAAATTTCACAGGGGGATGTGGCTTTTTACATTTCAGGACGGAAACACTCAATACTTAAGTCGGAAAGGCTGGTCCTGAACATAATGCAGAGGATGAGCGGCATTGCTACAAGCACTCATGAATATGTCAGAAGGCTCGAGGGTCTTAAAACAAAAATCCTGGACACGCGCAAAACAACACCCGGACTGAGGTTTCTCGAGAAGGAAGCGGTGAGGATAGGTGGCGGCAGCAATCACAGAATGGGTCTCTACGATATGATAATGCTTAAGGATAATCATATCGATTACTCGGGCGGCATTGAGAATGCGATTTTAAGAACCAGAGAATACCTTGCCAAGAATAAACTCGATCTTAAAGTTGAAATTGAATCAAGAAACCTTGAAGATATAAGGAGAATAATATCCATCGGAGGTGTTGACCGGATAATGCTTGATAATTTCACAGTTGAAGATACAAGAGCAGCAGTAATCCTTATTGACGGAAGGTTTGAAACAGAATCATCGGGCGGCATTAACCTCGAAACTATCAGATCGTACGCTGCATGCGGGGTTGATTTTATTTCTGTCGGTGCCCTGACACATCAGATCAGGAGTCTCGACATGAGTCTTAAAGTAATATAGAAATGGATCTGAAAGTTGCATCAGTTTCGGAATGGAATGATAAGGCAAAAAACCTTGTTCTTCCGGGCTTCGACGGTGTACCAATAAGTCATGTTGCAGCATTTGTCATTAAGGGATTTACAAAAGGCGTTCTTGTAACAAGAGCATCATCGATCGCATTTAATCTTCTTATTGCCCTGCTTCCTGCTTCGATCTTTCTTTTTACCCTTATCCCTTTTATTCCTCTTCCTAACTTCCAGGAAGAGATTATCAGGCTGTTCGAGAGTTTCCTTCCTGCCGATGCATATGGATTCCTTGAGTCGACAATTGTCGATGTGGTAACAAATAAGAGCGGCGGCCTGCTGCTTATAATGTTCATTGCCACTGTTGTCTTCTCAACAAACGGGATTCATGCCATAATTCATGCATTCATTGTATCGGCACATAACTTCAGGTCGCGCTCATGGGTCAACCAGCGTAAGATCTCTGTCGTCCTGCTTGCCCTGGTCCTGTTCCTGATCTCTGTCGCCGGATCACTTGTGATCTTCGGGAAAATTGCTGTCAACAAACTTGCGGAGCTCGACATGATAGAAAAGACAATGGTGTTTTATATTCTGATAGTAATAAAATGGATACTGATAATGCTGCTGCTTTTCCTGGCAATATCGTTTCTTTATTACCTCGCACCGGCAAAGAGGACAGAATTCAGATTCTTTTCACCCGGTTCAACACTTGCAACAGTACTCTTCATTCTGACTTCCCTTGGATTCTCGGCCTATGTGAATAACTTCGGCCATTACAATAAACTGTACGGATCGATCGGAACACTGATGGTGATCCTCATCTGGCTCTATCTCAATTCAATAGCCATACTTATAGGTTTTGAGCTTAATGTAGCAATAAATGCCGCAAAGCATGAGGATGAGGAGAAGATCCGGACTATCAGCTGCAATGAAGAAACTGCCTGACAAGTTTACTTATCTCCTCAGTCTTATTATATAGTTTTTCACTCAGGCCCTTGTCATCGTACGATTTAAGCTTTGCAACGACGCTGTCAATTACACCGGCAGGAAATACTCCGTCTTTTTCAAAAAATTCCCTCTTCGATAAGAGTGCATCAGCAGATTCCCAGCATGATGCCGGAAGCGATTCGAGATCTTTTGTTTTCGGGCCGGCATTCTCCCTGAATATATTGTAAGCAACATATAGTTCATCTGCCTTTTCCAGAGAGTTCTCCATTTCAAGGCCATGCTCTACAGCGACTACTATACCAGCAAAGAGTTTATAAATGTCAGCCGAACCATCAGGCGACCTTAGCTCCACAGTCTGTTTCGAAGGCATTTTGTCAAACTCAGACTTATCGGCAGGATTTGCATCTTTTATCATGTTCATGGCGCCGTTCCATCCGAGCGGGACCCTGATAAGCACCGATCTGTTTCTGTCGCCCCAGCAGATTTTTGTCGGAGCTTCCTGGTGAGGCACAAGGCGCAGGTAAGAAGTTGGAATCGTGTTGCCAAAAGCTGTAAGGGCCTTTGAGAGGTCGAGTATTCCTGCCATCATTTTCTTTGCAGCAGGGCTGAGTTTTCCATCTTCAACCATCATATTGACGCCGTCTTTTTCGAGCATCATATGGATGTGCATGCCCGAACCGGCTTTCCCTACAGTGATCTTCGGGGCGAAGCTCACTTCAACCCCGTATTCATCCCCAAGCATCCTAATAATCCATTTTGCAATAAGAAGCTGATTAACTGCCTCATCGATCTCAACAGGCAGGAATTCTATCTCGTGTTGTTCATAATCTTCCCCATCCTTTGTAAAGCTGCCAACCTCAGAATGGCCGTATTTGATCCTGCAACCCGCCCTGGCGCACAAACCCAGGGCCCTGATTCGCAGATCCTCAAACTTTGCAAAGGGAGCTGTCTGGTGGTAACCCTTCTGGTCAACAAGCGGATAGAGCTCATCGTGACGTGATTTTATATAATATTCCAGTTCGCCGAAGGCTTTCATCCTGAAGCCTGTTTTATTTCTGAGACGGGTATAAGCTTTTCTTAAAATATATTCAGGAGCACTCTCAAGCGGTTTCCCATCGTTATTGTAGAAAGAACAGAGGATCTCAAGCGAAGGGGTTTCTGTGAATGGATTTACAAATGCCGTGCGGTAATGAGGTATTACATAGAGATCGCTCGATCCTGACCCGATGAATGAGAAAAGGCTGGAACCATCAACCCGCTCACCCGCTGTAAGAATTGATTCAAGGTGATCCCTGCTGTAGGGAACGAAGTTCAGTGATTTCAGCTTTCCATCGTCAGCTGCATACCTGAAGTTGACCATTGAGATCCCTTTTGCCTCAACAAACCGGATAAGATCTTCACGGGTAAAGTCGTTTGCAGACTTTTTGAGAAACTGAACCAGTTCGTTCTGATTCATCTGAATATCGTTGTTCCTTGTCATGGCTTCCTTTTTTACGTCGGGAAAAGTAAGTAAATCAGACCATTTCTATATTGATCTTTATCATAATTATTAACTTATCGTTTTAAACCGCAAAGGAACACACAGGGAAATACAAAGCCAGCCCGGCTCATGCCAGCCGGACGGGGAACACAAAAGAAGGTCTAAAAAGGAATCTTCCGGTTTAAGATAAGCAAGAAAGATTTTTTTACTACTTTCGGAGCGACAAATGTCAATAATGAGAAAATTCATATATATAGCATTTATCCTGCTTCTGGTATCCTGTAAGGAAAAGGAGCCTGAAAGCTATCTGACAAACGAAAAAGCAGCAGCGTACTTCAGGAGCATCAAGATGATCTGTGATCAGGATAATGGCAGGTTATGGGGCATTAATCTGTATGGACCGATAATGTTCATTGACAGGACAAGCAGAAAAATAATTGCAAATGAACAGGATAAAGATGGACTTCTCAAAGGAAAAGATGGTGTATTTACAGGATTATATCCGAAAGAACTTTTGATAAACTTTGGACCTGCCACCTTTGGCGGTACACGGTTTGCAATGGCTCCCCTGCCGCCTGAGGAGGAGGATTTCAGAATAAAAACAAGGGCTGTAAGGAGCCTCTACCGTTGCTTTGCTGAAAATGCAGGATTTCCGGTCACTGCATTTAATATCAACAACATGGACGATAAAGAGGCACGTCTGTGGATCAAACTTGAATGGAAAGCTCTCAGAAAAGCCATTACAACAGAAGGAGAAACACAACAGCTTGCCCTGCGCGATGCCCTTATATTCAGAGGTTCAAACAGGGAGCTTTACCAGAAGTGGGCTAAAGAGGCCACCCGCTTCGAAACGAATGAGGGACTGGCAACATTCACGAATATGCTGCTGTGCACAAACTCCCGGGAGGAGTTCAATACAAGGATCCTGGAAAGCCTCGACAGGTTCTATACAATGCAGTCGTTTTCAAGATCATACGGCTTCATCCATGGAGCTCTTTATGCATCCCTTCTTCACGAAAAGGGATTTGATTTCAAAACAATCCAATCAGACAGTTTAGACCTGGGGAAGTTTGTAAGGGAACTGTACAATATCGAACTTCCTCCTATCTGCAGGGATATTGCGGGCAGCCTGGCTGTGAGCTACGACATTGACCTTATAAACAAAGAGGAGGAGCAACGTCTTGCAGATATTCGTGCGAGCATTCATAAGCAGATAAGCATATTCACTGAGAAACCAGTTGTTTTCCTGGAACTTGAGAGCCCCTATTTTGATTTTGAACCTGAAGATGTTCACTCACTCGACACACTCGGCACACTCTATACTTCTATGCGAGTCTCTGATAACTGGGGGAAACTGACAGTCAACAAGGAAGGCTGCCTTGTATCGTCAAACTTCAAATACATAAGGATAACAGCCAGGGGATTCCGTGAGGAGAAGAACCGGCTGAGCGGCGATGGCTGGCAGCTAATGCTGAACAACGACTGGGTTGTAGTAAAGGTTGAACAAAACTACTTTGTCAGGAAACTAATGCCGTAGCATTGTCTTGCAGTCTTGCGGTCTTGCGGTCTTGCGGTCTTGCAGTCTAAAGCCTTTATAGCCATTATAGCCTCTAAAGCCTTTTCAATTCCGCCATCCTGGCCTCAAGCGATTCTATCTTCGACTCTGCATCACTTTTCTTCTTCCTTTCAAGCTCAAGAACATTTGCAGGGGCATTCTGAACGAAACGCTCATTTTCAAGCTTTTTCATTACAGATGCAAGAAATCCCCTGGTATATCCAAGCTCCTCATTTATCTTGCCGAGCTCAGCTTCCACGTCGAGTTTGCCTCCCAGCGGGATGAAATACTCTGTGGTCCCAACCATAAAAGATGCAGCTCCGTCAGGCTTAACCTTTACAAATGATATATCAGAAAGATTGCACAATTTGCTTACTACTGGAAGAAATCCCAAATCATGGTTTTCACTCTCTGCTCTGATCATCAGCTCCAGCTTTTCCCTTGTGGGAATCTCCTTCTCTTTCCTTAATGTCCTGACTGCACTTATCAGTTCCTTAACCGGTTCAAACCCTGCTATAAGACCCTTTTTATATTTTCCGACCTCAGGAAGCTGTGTAATCATGAGGCTTTCTCCTTTCTTCCTCTCCGCCAGGAGCTGCCAGATCTCTTCTGTTATGAAGGGCATGAAGGGGTGAATTATCATAACAAGCTTTTCAAAAGCAGCTATTGCGGAATTGTATGTTGCCCTGTCGACAGGTTTCTGGTATTCGGGTTTTATTATCTCGAGATACCATCCTGAGAACTCATCCCAGAAGAGTTTATATGTTGTCATCAGGGCTTCAGAGATCCTGAACTTTTTAAAATTATTGTCGATGTCGTGCATCGACATTTTTATGACCTCATCAAACCACTCAACAGCAATCCTTGACGAATCAGGCTGTTCAATCCGGTCATCTACTTCCCAGCTCATTACAAGCCTGAAGGCATTCCAGATCTTGTTGGCGAAATTTCGTCCCTGCTCAGGCAGACTGTCTTCATACAGCAGGTCATTGCCTGCAGGGGAGCAAAGAAGCATTCCGACCCTCACCCCGTCGGCACCATACTTTTCGATCAGGTCGAGAGGTTCCGGTGAGTTCCCAAGAGATTTTGACATCTTTCTGCGCTGCTGATCCCGGACAAGGCCAGTCAGGTATACATTTTCAAAAGGCTTTTTGCCAATGTATTCATAGCCTGCAATTATCATACGGGCAACCCAGAAAAACAAAATTTCAGGAGCTGTAATAAGGTCATTTGTAGGATAATAATAAGAGATTTCCTTATTCCCCGGATCAGTAATCCCGTCAAAAGCTGCAATCGGCCACAGCCATGAAGAGAACCAGGTGTCGAGCACATCTTCGTCCTGACGAAGGTCACTTTCTGAAAGGGATGTATTACCGCTTTTTTTGCGGGCGACAGCCAATGCTTCTGCAACAGACTCAGCTACAACAAACTCATTATTATCGTAATACCAGGCAGGGATCCGGTGCCCCCACCAGAGCTGCCGGCTGATACACCAGTCACGGACATTCTCCATCCAGTGACGGTAAAGGTTTTTGAACTTGGCAGGATGCAGATGTATCTCCCCATCCATTACAGCATTCAGAGCCGGCTGGGAGAGATCCTTCATCTTAAGGAACCACTGAAGTGAGAGACGCGGCTCTATCACCGCATTGGTACGCTCCGAACGGCCGATCTTATTGTTATAATTTTCAACCTTTACGAGGGCGCCCAGTCTCTGAAGCTCCTTTTCTGCCAGATCCTTGGCTTCAAACCTGTCGATGCCGGTAAAGAGACCTGCACGCTCGCTTATCGTACCGTCATCATTGAATACATCTATTGAGGGAAGCTTATGCCTCAGACCGATCTCATAGTCATTAATATCGTGTGCAGGAGTTATTTTAAGACAACCTGTTCCAAACTCAGGATCAACATAAGAGTCGAAAATGAAAGGAACCTCACGGTTTGCCATCGGAACTATCACCTTCTTTCCTTTCAGATGACTGTACCGCGGATCGTCAGGGTTAGCACACACTGCCGTGTCGCCCAGTATTGTTTCAGGCCGTGTGGTGGCAACCATTACATAACCATCCTCACCAACGATCCTGTACCTGACGTAATAAAGCTTCGACTTTTCGTCGGTGTAATTAACCTCCTCATCCGAAACAGCTGTCATTGCCTGCGGATCCCAGTTCACCATCCTTACACCCCGGTAAATAAGTCCCTTGTTATGAAGATCAACAAATACCTTTATAACGGATTCATATCTCTTTTCATCCATCGTAAAAAGCGTCCTGTCCCAGTCGCACGAAGCACCGAGGCGCTTCAGCTGCTCGAGAATGATGCCTCCGTGCTTGTTTGTCCATTCCCAGGCATGCTCAAGAAACTTATCCCGTGTCAGATCTCGCTTGTCGATGCCCTCTGCCTTTAATTTTGCCACAACCTTTGCCTCGGTGGCAATTGAAGCATGATCGGTTCCGGGAACCCAGCAGGCATTCTTTCCAAGCATTCTGGCACGGCGAACAAGCACATCCTGGATTGTGTTATTCAGCATGTGGCCCATATGCAGAACACCGGTCACATTGGGCGGAGGTATTACAATTGTATAAGGTTCCCTTTCGTCAGGGGTGCTTCTGAAAAAACCGTTCTCCATCCAGTACCGGTACCAGGTACTCTCGGCCTTGCCGGGCTCATATCTTGAAGGAATGTCCATGATCTGCTGATTAATTATTCTATGAATTAAAGAAATGCAAAATTATAAAAATTCGTTACATTCGCCGTCAGAATGAATAAAAAGGGAAGGGCATAAAGGTAGCATCACTTATTGCCTTGACGGGGAAAATAACAAACGACAATATGATCAGATCTCGAAAAATACTACTGATAACATCTTTATTCCTTTTGTCAGTACTGGCAGTAACCTGTACAAAGGAGGATCCTGAACAGCAGAGAAAAGAGGTGTGGACAGAGAGCCTTCTTGAAGACATAAACGCCGACAGCCTTCGGTCGTATGTAATGTGGCTGGAGGGAATGGGCACCAGGTTTGCACTTGCTGATAATCACAGGAACGTGGCGATTAAAATCAAAAACAATTTCATAAGGCTGGGTTACCCTGAAACAAAGATCGATTCCTTTTCTATAATAAGAACATATAAGGGCATTGAATACAGGCAATACCAGTACAATGTAGAGGCAACTCTGAGGGGGGAGGCAGCATATGATTCGATATGCGTTATCGGAGGCCATTACGACAATATCCTTACAACAGGAAATACCTTCACAACAGTACCCGGAGGTAATGACAATGCAAGCGGAGTGGCAGCTCTTTTTGAGATTGCCAGGGTTATGAAACTTAACAAATACCAGCCACGGAACACTATCCGGTTTGTTGCCTTCGGTGCTGAGGAGCTTGGACTGCTTGGAAGCGCTGCCTATGCAACCAACGCCAGGACTACATTACAGAACATTATGCTCATGCTTAACAACGACATGGTGGCCTACGAGACCGATAGCGACAAGTCGAAATGGAAGGTCAACATTATTGACTACGATAATTCTCATTATCTTAGAAAGACAGCTGAGCAGCTTTGTTTTAAATACACTTCGCTTGGCTGTTTCACCGACAATACGAACTACAACCGGTCAGACAGTTATCCTTTTTTTACCAATGGATTTAATCCTTTGTTTTTCTTCTCGGCGAAGGTCGATCCCAATTACCATACCCTCAACGATCTTGCTTCGAACTGCAATTTCGAGTATGCGAAGGAAATCGTAAAGCTGAATTGCGCCATTCTGGTTGATAAAAACTAATTACTTTGCTTATCTGATAACAATTATATCCGAAACGGCTCTTTCTCCTTCATGATCAAACTTCTTGTTATCGCAGGGCATGTTGACCACGCCGTTAAATGGTTTACCCTGAATCCACATAGTTGTTGATCCGCCTCCATCAAGATTAACTGCATCACTGCACCCAAGAGAGATCAACAGGTCGGTCAGTTCATGGAGTGTCAGTCCTCTGGCCTCTTTCGTTCTTCCATCAAGAGTCAGAAGGATAATCTGATTCCTGCCTTTCCGGCCAATGGCAGTACGCGGATGCCTTACAGTTACAAGAGAAGTGGCAGGCAAGGCTGCTTTTCTTTCACCTTTAAGCAGTAAAGGACCTGTTACAAGTACTTCAGGATATTCCGGATTACTGTCGTACCATGAGTTTGCCCGGGCACTGTCAAGAATTACTTTACCTGCCTCATCAACAAGAAATGAACCTGTCATATTTGAATTCCTTTGCCAGCGTTTGGCAGTATCAGTTTCAAGAATTTTTCCTGCAGTCCTGATATAGGTAACAGAACCTCCCTCCTTTATATTAAAAAAGCCTCCGTTCACAGCCCCTAAGGCACCGCTTTTTTCAACCTGACTGCTGAGTTTCATATTGCGGGAGGGATTATAGGAAAGTGCAACCTGCCTCTTCCGCACATTAACAACTAAAACATTTATATTCTGCGAAAGAGTATCATAAAGAACAGTATGAGCTGATTTCCAGACAAGACCCGGAGCGATCTTCTCCCTGTCCCATTTGATCTTCTTAAAACCAGGGATCTGCGCATATAATCCACTTGAAGAATATGTAAGGATAACAAGAGCAAAAATTCTGTAAAAGGAATTAATTTTCATTGTTTGGATTTTGATGCTAAATTATAATACATTTATTTACTTTTGCGGGAAGTTTATTTTACGAGCTTAAAACCAGAACAATATGCCATCAATATCCGACAAAGGCAGGGCGATGCCCGCATCACCGATAAGGAAACTTGTCCCATTTGCTGAAGAGGCAAAACGTAAAGGAAGAAAAGTATATCATCTGAATATTGGCCAGCCTGATATTCCGACCCCGGAAGTAGCCCTGAACGCTATACGAAATATCGGACTTAAGGTTATTGAGTACAGTCATTCGGCTGGCAATGAGTCGTACAGGCGAAAACTTGCAGTATTTTATCAGAAGATAGGCATAAACATCGACCATACCGAAATGCTTATTACTACAGGAGGATCCGAAGCTATTATGTTTGCACTGATGTCGTGCGTTAATCCGGGTGAAGAAGTGATTACACCTGAACCATTCTATGCAAACTACAACGGTTTTGCCACGGCTGCAGGAATAAAGATTGTTCCTGTTACATCATATATTACTGAGGATTTTGCCCTTCCTCCCATTGCCGAGATTGAGAAAAAAATCACCTCCAAGACTAAAGGTATTATTGTCTGTAATCCCAATAATCCCACCGGTTATCTCTATTCGAAGGAAGAGCTTCTTCACCTGAGCGAGATTGTAAAACGACATGATCTCTTCCTTTTCTCAGATGAAGCATACAGGGAATTCTGTTACGACGGGGCAGAGCACTTCTCCGCGATGGAACTTGAAGGCATTGAGAAAAATGTAATTATGCTCGACTCAGTGTCAAAGAGGTACAGTGAATGTGGTGTAAGAATCGGGGCACTTGTAACAAAGAATAAAGAGGTCATCTCCACAGCCCTCAAGTTTGCTCAGGCACGCCTCTCTCCTCCCGGACTCGGGCAGATAGCCGGCGAAGCCTCTATTGATGCACCCGAAGACTACTTCAGGGAAGTAAATAAGGAATACACTGCACGCAGGGACTTCATGGTGGAAGCTCTAAACAAGATCCCGGGAGTATACTGCCCAAAACCAAAAGGGGCATTCTATGCAGTTGTTAAATTGCCGGTCGATGATTCCGACAAGTTTGCGCAATGGCTTCTTGAAGATTTTGAATATAACAACCAGACAGTAATGGTCGCTCCTGCATCGGGATTCTACTCAACCTGCGGTTTGGGAAAGAATGAAGTCCGGATTGCCTATGTACTTAAAATAGATGATCTGAGGAATGCAATGGCTATCCTGGCTGAGGCTCTGAAGGTTTATCCGGGAAGAGTGTAAGTAGAGTTTGGAGTTTGGAGTTTGGAGTTTGGAGTTAGATTTTCGGGCTTCGCCCTCCGAAGACTTGGCGAAGGAGGGGGTTTCGGGGAGCCAATAATTTTGGTACGGCATTTGTAATTATAATTCTGAACTGAGTTTTACAATAATTATAAAAGCCATGAAAAAATATTTTGCAATATCGATCCTGCTCGCGCTGATTGCCTCAGGTACATCAATAATAGCGCAGCCCCAGGAGGAGGAATCACTCGGTCTGCCGGGAGATAACCTGAACCTTTATGCGGTTATGAAATTATTCCAGGAATCAGAAACCCTTGAAGGATTTGAGAAAAACCTGAATGACGAAAACTCTAAAATAAACAACCTCGATCTCGATGGCGACAACTACATTGATTACATAAGGGTTATGGATTACCCTGACGGCAATGTGCATACAATAGTCTTGCAGGTGCCGGTCAGTAAAAATGAGAACCAGGACGTGGCTGTCTTCACAGTACAGCGTGAAGCCGACGGGAGGGTATATATACAGCTTATCGGTGATCAGGCATTATATGGAAAGGATTACATAATCGAGCCATATTATGACACTTCAGGCAATAAGGTAACACCTAATCCCGGCTATGCAGGAAACACAACACAGGTTACTATTGTAAATACGACTCCCGTACAAATAGCTTCCTGGCCTGTGATAACATACATTTATATGCCTGCATATTCACCATGGCGCTCTTCATGGTACTGGGGATATTATCCTTCATACTGGCGTCCATGGAGACCCTACTACTAGCATTACTATTATGGTTATCACTATAACTGGCATAACCATTACCATGGGTATTATCACCGTTACCCCAGTTACAGGTACACCCATTATAATGATTTCTATTACACCAGCAAGAGGGTAACATCTGTCAATGTAAACGTAAGAGTCCAGTCAGGCAACTATAAGAGCACCTATTCGCGTCCCGAGATGAGAAGCAAAGGGGAGGAAGATTTTGTAAAAGCGAATCCCTCTGTCAGCAGAAGAGCATCTGGAAATTCAACAGTTTCCGGCACTTCCAGAAGATCAGAAAACCCTGCAAGTGTTAATGAAAACAGGTCTTCAGCAGGCACAGAAAGAAGGGCAGACCAGTCTTCCGTATCATCAGACAGGAGTAACAGCACAAAAGCCAGTACCGGTACAAAGAACAATAACGGTACAAATACAAGTGCCACCCGCAGGTCAACCGGTGAAGAGATGAACAAGGCAGCAACAAACGCTGCATCCCGCAGGATGAATACAAAAGCTGAGACGGAAAGGAAATCTTCATCCTCTTCAGCTACATCCTCCGACAGGAGAAGCAGCTCAGGAAGCAGCAGCAGTAAAGCAGCAAGCTACTTCGAAAAAGACTGAAACGAAGAAGACTGAGACTACAAAACCTGACAGGAGGAAATAAGATTTTAGTTCCATACATATAGCTGGCGCGGTTTGCAAGCCGTGCCATTTGCTATGTTGCAATTGGTGTCAAAGCAGGCATCCATATAACACGGGTTGCCAATCAAGTACAGAGCAACCATTCGGGCACGGATTTCAAACCGCGCAAGCTTCGCTAATGCGAGTTTCAGCTGAAGCCAAATCCGTGCCAGCTTCTACTGCGCCTTCAGCGAAGCCCAGCTTGCGGTCGACAACCAGACCGCAGGACTGCAAGACAACTATTTATACAACAGATACTTCTTCCTTATTTTGGAGAATTTTTCAAGTCCGCCTTTCCATGAAAGCCTTATCTCTTCGGCAGACATCCCATTCCGGATCTGTTCCCTGAGGACTGTTCCTCCGGCAAGAGTATCGAAGTATTTGGTGAAGAATTTATCCTTCTCAGGAAAATCATTATAGGCATTGATCACCCATTCAAGATTTAATCCGGCTTTTGGCACCAACCCGTTTTCAAGAGCCTTCGTCAGATCAGTACCGTAGCACTTGACTCCCAGGTGAGGAGGATTTTTTGCTCCGGCAACACTCCGGGGAGTAAAACTGAATCCCCTGTCGGGAAGCTTCGGCGATCCGTAGACCTGGAAGGGAAAATCAGTGCCCCGGCCAAGCGAAATAACTGTCCCTTCGAAAAAACAGATTGACGGATACAGATAAACTGAATTCTGATTCGGCAGGTTTGGCGAAGGCTTTACCGGAAGATCATAATATTTCTTATGAGTGTAGTCCTTACATTTAATTACGGTCAGATCACATTTCACCCCTCCCTTAAGCCAGCCTTCACCATTTACCATGCTTGCATATTCGCCAATGGTCATTCCATGCACAATAGGCACAGGGTGAAGACCCACAAAGGAGCTGTAGGCCGTGTCGAGAATGTTCCCATCAAAATAAAAACCATTCGGATTAGGCCGGTCAAGGACAATGCATTTCACCTTGTTTTCGGCACATGCTTCCATAACATAATGAAGGGTTGAGATATAAGTATAGAATCTGGCTCCTACATCCTGAATATCAAAAAGAACAACATCAATACCTGCAAGGTTTTCAGCGGTGGGCTTTCTCTGCTTTCCGTAAAGGCTTAACAGGGCAATGCCTGTTCCCGGATCTTTTCCGTTCTCGATTATCTGGCCGGCATCGGCCATATCCCTGAAACCATGTTCAGGTGCAAATATCATTCCTATATTGATACCCATCGAAAGCAGGTTGTCAACAAGGTGCTTCTGCCCGACCATCGAGGTCTGGTTAGCAACCACTGCTATTTTTTTACCCTCGATAAAGCCTTTGTATTGCTCAATCTGATAAGCTCCCGGAACAGGAGTCGTTTTAGCTCCATAACTAACTGATTGTGTTAACATCAGGAGGCACGACAGAAAACAAAATAATATCCTTTTCATTATCCTTAATTATTTCGTATGTAAATTTAGATATTATTTTCGATGCTTCCATTTAATTCATAATTTTGAGGTCCATAGGTAAAAATGAATTTCCCATATTTTATAGCGCAAAGGCTTATCAAAGGCAGGCGGGCGGAGACATCATTCTCGCAGCCCATAAATGTGATTGCCATTACAGGCATATCACTGGGTCTGGCTGTTATGATCCTTGCCGTTTCAATCCTCACAGGATTCAAAAAGCAGATCAGGGAAAAAGTAGTAGCCTTCGGAGCACATATTCAGATAATGAATTTTGATTCGAACATCTCCTGGGAAACAAGCCCGATAAACAGCAGGCAGGATTTTGTAGAAAAAATAAAGATGTTACCCGGAATCAAGCATATTCAGGTATTCGGGACAAAGGCAGGGATAATCAAGACTGACGAGGAGATACAGGGAGTCATTCTGAAAGGCATAGGGAGCGACTATGACTGGAGTTATTTCAGCAGCAACATCGTTGGCGGCTCGGCGTTTACCGTAGCGGATACAGGCCGGACCAACCAGGTTATAATCTCGCAGAAGCTTTCCGACATGCTCAATCTGAAAAAAGGCGATTCATTCTCAATGTATTTCGTTCAGGATCCTCCACGCTCAAGAAAATTTACTATAAGCGGCATATACGAAACCAGTCTCGAAGAGTTCGACAAGATTTATGTCTTCTGCGATATCGGCCATATAAAACGTCTGAACGGCTGGGAAGATGACCAGGTGAGCGGATTCGAAGTATTTATTGATGATTTTGACAAGCTTGACCTTATGAGTGCTGAGGTCAGGGGCGCCATAGGATACAGGATGGTTGAAGGTGAGGATAAGTTCAAGGTGACAAATATCCGGACCAGGTATCCCCAGATCTTTGACTGGCTTAACTTCCAGGATATAAATGTCATAATAATTGTGATACTGATGCTTGTTGTTGCCGGATTTAATATGATATCCGGCCTTCTGATCCTGATCCTTGAGAAAACAAATATGATAGGGATCCTTAAGGCGCTGGGCTCCGAGGATGTATCAATACGAAGGATCTTTCTTTACCAGGCAGCCTACCTTATAGGAAAGGGGCTTCTATGGGGCAATCTCATCGGCATCGGGCTGGCGCTCATTCAGCTTAAAACAGGACTGATATCTCTCGATCCCTCTTCATATTATATCAAGACGGTTCCGGTAAATCTTAATCTTGTACATATACTTCTTCTGAATGCAGGAACAATGGCCGCAATTATTGTTATGCTTCTTGTACCCTCGCAGCTGATAAGCAGGATAACTCCGGTAAAGGCCATTAAAGTACGATTAGAAACTAAGACAAAAAACCGTCTCTTTGTTCGGAACTGACCTGACCTTAAGATTGCCCCCATGTGCCCTCATAATCTGTTTTGAAATGCTGAGGCCTATTCCGGACCCGTTCTGGCGGGTTGTAAAGAATGGCACAAATATCTTGTCGAGGTTTTCTTCAGAAATTCCCGGACCGTTATCAACAACACAGATTTCGGGTCTTGTACTGTTATCGAAACCTGCGACTATGCGTATTTTACCGGCCGGATTGTTTTCATTTGCCTCAAGAGCATTCTTTATAAGATTAATCATTACCTGTGAGATCATATTCTGATCGGCATAGATTTCAAGTTCAGGATCCTTTACGGAAAATGAAAGGTTTATTCTTTCGCTCTCCTCAAGAGATCTGTAGAGTACCTGAACACGGTTCATCAGATCTGCTACCCGGAATAATTTCCTGTCGGGTTCAGGAACCCTTGTAAGCTTTCGGTACGACTCGACAAAAGACATTAATCCTTTCCCCTGCTCCTTTATAACGTTTAATCCCTGGAGAGTGGTTGAAATTATTTTACCGTTAATCTGCTCCGGCAGAACTGGTGTTTCACCCCTGCTGTAAAGATTTGAAAGTGTCTCCGACAGGGAAGTAATAGGTGTTATTGAATTCATGATCTCGTGCATCAGAACCCTTATCAGCTTCATCCACGACTCAAGTTCCTTTTCATCAAGTTCATGCTTGATATCCTGAAGTGAAAGGATTACCATTTCGCTTTCTTTTGCCTTAAAGGAAGTTGCCTTCAGGGACAATTGCTGTTCCCCATGATCCGTAGTGAGGGCAATCAGCCTCCTGTCGAATGGCTTAATTTCATTGATCTCCTGGTAGAGTTTTTTGTCGATTCGTTCAATCTGTGTCAGATGGGTAAGGACATCTGTGGAAAGTAGTCTCCGTGCAGTCGAATTGGCATGTACAATGAATCCCTTATCATTGAAGGTAATTATGCCGACGGCAAGATGTTCGATTAAGACCTGGAAATACTGTTCCTGGTTACGGTTCTCGATCTTTAACTGCTGGATCAGATGATTCACCCTGTTCATGCTGGATGACAGCTCTGAAAAACTCTTCTCCCTGTTATCGACAGAGAAGATGAGACTCGAATCGTCATTCCTGACTGAGTCGAAAAAAAACTTAACCTTTTTGTTCGTCACATTCAGGAATGAAATCAGGTTCAGGGTAACCAAAAGCAATGCCACGATGCAGAGCAATGACAACCGGAGTGAATGCAGAACAAAGACCGAATATCCGAGAAGCAATGAAAACATTACAATCAGCACTACCCGGATAATAATTTTATAGTAAAGCGACCTGCTTATCATCTGGATGATTTTTTAATCCTGTTATAAAGGGTCTGCCTTGTAACTCCGAGTTGTTCAGCGGCAGCAGTGAAGTTACCGCTATTTTGCTCAAGAGCCTGATTTATCATCTGGTTTTCCATCTCGTCAAGTGTCGTGAAGGAATCCCTGCTCAGAGATGAACCATAATTCCTGAGGTACAGATCTTCTGGTTTAAGAATAGAAGATTCGCTTAATATCACAGCCTTTTCAATAGTGTGCTGAAGTTCTCTGATATTTCCGGGCCACGCATATTTAAGCAGCTTATCATTTGCCTGCTGATTGATCCTGAGGACAGGTTTATTGTATTTGGAAGCGTATTTTCTTATAAAAAACTCAGCAAGAACTATAATATCATCACCACGCTCCCTGAGGGGAGGCAAAACAATATGAATAGTATTAATTCTGTAAAGAAGATCTTCCCGGAAAAGCCCGTTGCGGACCATGTCCTCCAGATCCTTGTTTGTTGCGCATACCAATCGGATATCGGTCGATATCAGCTGGTTTGAGCCGATCCGGGAGATCTGTCTGTTCTCAATTGCCGACAACAGTTTCGACTGCAGGTGATAAGAAATGTTTCCAATCTCATCAAGGAAAAGCGTTCCTTTGTCAGCAAGCTCAAACTTCCCCTGCCTGTTTTCGCGGGCATCTGTGAAAGACCCCTTCACATGTCCGAACAGTTCGCTCTCAAACAATGACTCGGATAAAGAACCCATATCAACACTTACAAGTATCTCACCCGAGCGGGATGACTGCCTGTGTATCTCCTGTGCTATCAGCTCCTTGCCGGTTCCGTTTTCACCCGTGATCAGAACATTTGCATCTGTCTTTGCCACCTTCCTTACCAGGTTAAGCACGTTCATAAGTCCGGGTGATGATCCGATTATGAATTTCTGATCGCGGTTAATCTCTTTTTTAAGACCGCTTTCTCTTTCCCTCAGCTTGTTTACCTCCATCCTGGAAAGATTGAGCTCAAAGGCCAGCTTGAGAGTTGCGAGGAGCTTCTCATTGTCCCAGGGTTTCATGATAAAATCAGAGGCGCCGGCCTTAAGGGCGCGTACTGCCGTATCAACATCACCATATGCAGTGATCATAACAACTGAAATCTCGGAGTTGATCTCTTTTATCCTTTCAAGCCAGTAGATCCCCTCATTGCCTGTATTAACGCCAGCTGTAAAATTCATGTCGAGAATTACCAGGTTGTAATCCCGCTTACGAAGTTCCGACGGGATCTGGTTAGGATTTGAAATTGTTGTTACAGTCTGAAATTCAGGTGCAAGCAGTATCTCGAGAGTACTTAAGATACTCTTGTTGTCGTCGACGATAAGAATGTTGCCTTTATGTGGTTGCATATTTCGTAAAATTACCGGAACGAAAGTACAAAGTCAATAATCTGTAAATTAATTTTACACATATCAGTAAAATAAATTTACCTTACTGATATCACGCAAATTATAAAATACTCTATATCTGACAAATACAATTTTGGCATTATAATGGCATTAGTACAATAAAACTACGGCAATGTTATACTCAGATTTAAAAACATCGGTCAGAAGTATCACCCGTAACAAGGTTCAGTCTGCCATAAGCATATTAGGATTAGGCATAGGACTTGGCTGCATAATCCTCCTTCTGGCATTAATACTTCATGAAAACTCCTTCGACAGGTATATTCCTGATCATCAGAATGTCCACAGGATAATTTTCGGGAATTCAGGAGCGACTCAATACCCTCTCGCAGAAGAGATGAAGAGAGAATTTCCGGAGGTAACTGATTTTTTCAGGTTTTACCAGACAAATAACATCCAGTTGCGAAACCAGAGAAACGAACTTGTCAGGGACGGAAACTTCGCATTTTCAGATCCGTCGATTTTCAGGATCCTGGGAATTGAATTTACTTCAGGTTCTGCAGCGGTATCGCTCAATGAAGTTGCAATCTCTCAAAAGACAGCCTTTAAATATTTCGGGCAATGTTCTCCTCTTGGAGCCGTAATGCCGGTAAAGCTGAATGAAGTTTTCACCGATATGATTGTATCGGGAGTGTATAAGGATTTTCCTTCAAATTCAACATTATTCCCTGATTTTATAGCAGATATTAAACTATCGGAAAAGATGTTCAGTCAATTCCAGAGAGCGCTGGGAGATTTCGGAAATGAGACCCGGACAAGTTTTGACTGGAGATACGGTGAGTTCCTTTCAGTTGTGGTTCTTGACAGGAACGCTGATATCGATGCTCTCATCCTGAAGATGGAAAAATATAAAGAGCTCTTTGTCACTGATAAGACAAAAGACCTGAAATTCAATCTTCAGGCAGTGAGCGATACCTATCTTAAATCGGGTGATATCGGCAATCTGCCATTTTTAAGATCCGGGAATTCAAATGAATTGATGTACTATGAGGCTATTGCCCTGCTTATCTTACTAATATCTGTAATTAACTACATACTGCTTACCAGGGCAGGTACTGCAGACAGACTCCGCGAACTGGGAACCAGGAAAGCTTTTGGCGCCACGAACAAGCTTCTCAGAAGGCAGATACTCCTGGAATCCAACCTTGTTGCTATACTGAGTCTGATACCGGCATCCTTTGTTATTGATTACGGAATGACTTTCATAAACGATACCCTGAATAAAACTTTAAACTATGAAGTGTTTTATAACCCGTTTACATGGCTTATACTAATTTCGGTTGTGATCTTCACCGGCACCGGTTCAGGGGTATTGATCGGATATAATTTCTCACGTATACCGGCACTGTTATTGCTGTCTGGCAAACAATCAGAATCTGCCAGGTCGAACAGATGGACTTATTCCTTTCTTATTTTTCATTTCAGCATTTATATAATACTGGTGGCAAGCGTGATATCAGTTTCAAAGCAGATCAGGTTTTCAAGAAGCAGTTTACAGGGTATAAATCCTGAAAACATTCTTGTAAGTGAACTGAACTCTCCCGAACTAAAAAAGAGTTTTACTGCAATTACCGATGAAATTCAAAAGATCCCGGGTGTGATAAAAGTGGCAGGCGGATCATTTATACCTCCTTTTGGTAATTTTCTCCCCATTACCCTGGCTACAGTCGAAGGGGAAAAGGTGAGATTTGACGGGCTTATTATGGGAAACGGCATGACTGAATTGCTTGGCATTGAGTTAAAGGAGGGCCAGTCGTTCGGAGAATATCAGCCTGGTACGCCGGAAATCCTCATGAACGAGTCAGGTGCCCTGAAACATAATGTTAAGGCAGGAGAAAACTTTCTTGTGTTCAAAGTTAGAGGCATTTTAAAGGATTTCAATGCGCATTCGCTCCACAGCCTCATTGAGCCGATGGTAATTCTTCAGCAGAATCCTCAGAAAATGGGACTAATCGCAATAAAGACTGACGGGACCAATGATGCAGTTATTAAAGACAGGCTCAGGCAGCTATATAACCAGATTGCCCCGGATGAAATATTCGAAGTTACATATCTCAGCGAACGGGTCAGTAGTTTTTACAGCAGGGAAAGAAACCAGGCTGAGATAATGGGTGCATTCTCATTTCTTGCTACTGTGCTTTCGATGATGGGTCTGTTCGGCATAGCCCTGATAAGCATATCGAAGCGGACTAAAGAGGTTGGAGTAAGGAAAGTAAACGGAGCTTCAATAAGCGAAGTTCTCTATCTTTTAAATGTGGGTTTCATCAGATGGGTTCTTATATCAATAGTCATTTCCGTACCTGCTTCAGTTTATATTATGTCACAGTGGCTTGAGAGGTTTGCCTACAGAACGGGACTAAGCTGGTGGATCTTTGCATCTGCATCACTTTCAGCAATATTGATAGCGCTTATAACTGTCAGCTACCAGAGTATGAGGGCGGCAACACGGAACCCGGTCGAAGCTCTCCGATACGAATAGTGCAGAATTTGAAAATTTGAAAATGAGGTAATTTGAAAATGAAAGAATGAGAAAATTTGTGACTATTTTTTGCAGTATGCTGATTGTCAGCACTTCATTCAGCCAAAGAATTGAAAGTTCAAAACTCGATTCGGCTATTATGAAAGCGGACAAGATTATTGAAAAGGATCCCCGGGCATTCTTTAAAAATGTTGAAAGCATGATTGTCTTTTCACAGGGCTCAATAAGATTCGAAAAATACTACAATGGATTTAATAAAGATTCATTGCATCAGTTACAATCTCAGACCAAGAGTATTATGGCACTTTTAACGGGAATTGCAATTGATAAAGGATTTATCAGGAGCGAAAACGAACCGGTTTCTTCATACTTCCCCGGGTATTTCGCCGGCAAAGATGATTTAAAAGCAAGCATCACGATTAAGGATTTATTGACAATGTCGGCCGGACTCGAATGGGAAGAGTTGATTCCGCTTACCGATCCCGGAAATGACAACATAAACATGTATAACAGCGGAAACTGGCTCAACTATGCTGTAACACGCCCATCGGTAAAGAAACCATTTACAGAATTCGAATACAACAGTGGATTACCAATGATAGTGGCAGGTATTATTGAAAAGGCAAGCAAAATGAAGTTAGATGATTTTGCAGCCAAATACCTTTTTGAACCCCTGAAAATTACGAAATATCGCTGGCTTAAAGACCGTACCGGGTTTTGTCATGCCGGCGGCGGCCTCAGCATGAAACCAGCTGATATGATGAAAATAGGAATGCTGGTGATGAACAACGGGAACTGGGAAAACAAGCAGCTTATCCCTGAGGTGTGGATAAAAAAGTGTACAGATTCCTACTTTCCAACTTCCATTGAAAACAGTACCTATGGCTATTTCTGGTGGATAAGACAGATGAGAATCAATGATAATAAAACCACAAAAGTAATATCTGCGGAAGGTGCAGGCGGCCAGAAACTTTACATCTTTCCCGAATACAGGCTGATAATTGCTTTTACGGAGCAAAACTATACTACCCCACAGGTCAGTCCACTCTTTATCAGTGAATCAATCCTGCCAATACTGGAATAAATAATTCACCCCCTGGGACACGAGCGACAGGATGAGATCTTTGCGGAATGAGTAAAATTAATCATAGACAATAGCATGAGTTTAAACCAGATTTTCAGAAGCCTGCTCAGAGACAAACTGAATACTTTCGTAATAATCGTGAGTCTGGCTGTTGGCATTTCCTGCATCAGCCTGATCACTATTTTCATTAGCCGGGAGTTTAATACCGATGGCTTCCACGAAAATAAGGAACGGATCTATGCGCTGAAAAGTGATGATCCATGGCTCCCCGGAAAGAAAATGTATCATTGCAAGTTTGGATCTGCAGAGTATATGAAAAGCAATATTGCCCAGGTAGAAGATTTCTGCCGTGTAGCGAATTCAGGTTCCCAGAAGTTAATTGTCAAACAATACCGAATATATCGATAGTCCGCTCTTTTATAAGAGCATCTGAGAACTTCTTCAGTTTTTTCTCATACAAACTTCTGACTAATAACCGGGAATCTGCCCTGGAATCGCCAAACAACATTGTAATTTCAGCTGAGCTGGCGAAAAAATATTTTGGTAAAGATGATCCGGTTGGTAAGATAATAACTGTAGTCAATAGCAATAAGACTGAGCAGATGGTGGTTTCGGGGATCTTTGAAAAACCTGTTGAAAATACCCAGATCGTTTTCGATATGGTCAGGCTTATCGGGGAAGCCGATAGCAGATGTTATGTAAGACTGGCAAAAAATGCAAGCATAGAGGAGGTTGAAAAACTGTTTCTTGAAAACAAGGAATTGATCCCTGTTATTAATGACGGCAAACCCGGACCATATTATCTGGAATCGCTTCAAAGTGCCTACTTTGATACAACAAGGGGATCATTTGTTGAAGCGAGCCGCGATAAAACAGATTTATTGATTGCACTTATTATTGGACTTATGATAATCGGGATCGCAACTTTTAATTTCCTGGGCATCCTCACAAATAAATTCCGCGGTAAGATTAAAGAATACTACATAAGACGAATAAACGGGAGCTCAGTTAACAGACTGATAGCCCTCTTTATGGTGGAAAACTCGATTATTTCAGGAGTTTCTTTTATTTTCAGCATTTTCCTTATACAGGATGCATTGCCATTCTTCAACGAACTGACAGGCACTAATATTCCTGATATATTCATTTCGCAATCCCGATCAGATAATGATCCTTCTAGGGATTCTGATAATTATACTTCTTATAACACTTATCTATGTAGTGTATCTGGTCACGATCAAACCTCAATTTATACAATCTGAAGGCAGAGCAGGATCAGACGTTGAAGAGTATTCAAATACCCGGCTTTAATATATTCCAGATAGCCAGCTCAATAGCTTTGATAATCTGTTCTGCCGTTATAATCAGGCAAATGAACTTTATAACAAATAAACCAATTGGTCTTGATAAGAATGTAATTGAGATAAAAATACCCGGACAGTATAAAGACAAAGCCCCTGTCTTCAAGGAAGAACTTCTGAAGAACAGTTCGGTAAATTCTGTCGCACTTACACTTGCATCTCCGCTTCTTGAACACTTTTTAGTCTCTTTGCATTACCAGGATGGTGGAGTTGAAAAACAGTATTCACCTTCAGGCTTCAGCGGTGATGAAAACTACCTTAAGGTACTTGGAATAGAACTTGTTGAGGGAAGCGGATTCTCCGAGACACTCTCTGCAAATACAAAAAAATGTCTGATCAACCAGTCCTTTGCCCAGCTGTTTAAAGATCAGGATTTAATTGGGAAAGGGATGCCCGGAATGGAAGATATGATAGTGATCGGAATTGTAAAGGATTTTAACTATTCAGACCTGAAAGACTTTGTGGGGCCGTCATTCATTTTCTTCGACAGCAAAGGCAGTCATCTTCTTGTAAAACCTTCGCCTGACCAGTCGGCAGAGGCCAGGAAATCAATTGAACAGATCTGGCAAAAACTGATCCCTGATTTTCCTGTAAATACAGAATCGGTAGGAGAAAGATATGAATGGTACCACAGGAATAACACTAACTTCATAAAGCTGATCGGATCCTGTTCAGTTATCAGTATTTTTCTCTCGATGATAGGCCTGTTTGCCATTTCATATCAAAAAACCAATTCCCGCACAAAGGAGATAGGAATACGTAAGATTAACGGTGCAACGATTTCTGAAATACTGTTTATGTTAAACAGCGATTTTGTGAGATGGACATTAATTGCCTTTATAATAGCAGTACCAGCAGCAGCATATGCAATGCACAAGTGGCTTGAGAACTATGCATATAAAACTGAAGTAAACTGGTGGATCTATGCTCTGGCCGGAGTAATTGTACTTGCCATATCCTTGCTGACAGTAAGCTGGCAGAGCTGGAGGGCGGCAACAAGAAATCCTGTTGATGCATTGAGGTACGAATAGTACCGAAATGCGTCAATCCCGACCGAAGCGTCGGGATCGAAGCTCTCCGATACGAATAAAAATTTGAAAATTTGAAAATTTGAAAATTTGAAAATGAGATAATTTGAAAATGATCTAAACTGCCAGAATGCCCTGATTCAAAATGACGGCAGATAATTATTGATAAAAGTTTTCAGGGAGCAGACCCTGATCTTTTCTTTAAATAAAAAATCATCAGAGGATGGGGTGATGACAAAGTTCAGAGGTGCATTCAGATCATCAAATGCCTGAAAATTACCCTTTGTCAGCTGGGGTGAATTTGAATACTTTATTTCAGCCGAAGCAAGTACTTTCAATCCTCTTGTAACTACCAAATCCACTTCAGCATTATGGTGGGTCCGATAAAAATAAATGTCGGTCTGATCATTCTTTACTGCCAGAACCTGATTGATTACAAATGACTCCCAGGAACTGCCAATAATTGGATTTCCAGACAAATCATTCAGATCATTTACTCTGACCAGGTGGTGTAGAATGCCTGTATCGGTCATGTACACTTTAGGGGTTTTGACAAGTCGTTTCTTCATATTCCAGGAATATGGATACAGACTTTTTAAGAGAAATGCATCTTCCAGAAAATCTACGTACCGTTTAATCGTCGGGGTTGTTACGCCTAACGAATTTGCTATGGTGGTCGCATTAAACAATTGTCCGTTTAAATGAGCCATCATAATCCATAAATCACGAATTACATGGGACGAAGCGTTTAGTCCAAGTTGAATCAGATCACGGTTCAGATAAGTGCTTATAAAGTTTCCGCATCCAGCGATGGGCCAGATCATCACTCTTTGCGAATAACATATCCGGAAAGCCGCCTCTGATCCACAAATCGAATTGTGTAACGCTTTCCGGAATTTCAGTAAGATCAAACGGATGTAACTGGTGATAGGCTATTCGTCCCGCCAGAGATTCCGAGGAATGCCTGATCAATTCAGGAGAAGCAGATCCCAATAATAGAAACTGCCCTGGCTTTCGGTTCTGGTCAACAAAAGCCCTTAAAAGAGGATAAAGCTCTTTTTTATTCTGAACCTCATCTATCACAATGAGTTTTTCGGAGTTTTGTGAAAAAAAAAGCTCGGCATCATTGAGTTTGAAAAGATCCGCCTGCCTTTCCAGATCGAGATAAAGGGATTGAACCTCCAGATCTGCCATGATCTGTTTGGCAAGTGTGGTTTTCCCAACCTGTCGTGGACCAATAAGCGCTACAACAGGAAAAAAGTCTAAAGAAATTCTGATTTCTTTTATTATTTTTCTGTTTATCAGCATTTTATCTTGTTTTAGAAATTTTCATATTTTATATTTTCACGCTATTATATATATTTTATGCGTGAAATTTTAAATTTTGATTTTAATTTTTCACGGACAAATATATGAATAATTGTTCATATCCGGGAATAATTTCCAAAGAAATTCAATTGATTGTCAGGTGGCTGTATTGTATTATTTACTAAATTACGTTACCCGAATTCCAACCAACAAAAAAATGCCATGCTCGCAAACTATCTTAACCTCACGATCAGAAATCTTAAGCTGAACAAGGGATATTTTATAATAAATCTTCTGGGTCTCACAATCGGGATCGGCTCTTTTATTCTGATAATGTTATGGATAAATGCAGAGACCTCATATGACAGGTTCCATAAGAATGCTGAGAACATTTACCGCGTTGATTATCTGCTTTACGAGGAAGGAGTTCTTGAGCAGCATTCTGCAGCAGGATCAACAGGTGTAGGAAAGGAGATAAAGAATGCGTTCCCTGAGGTGGAAGACTATACACGGTTTACCCGCACAAATGCCGTAGTAAGATTCGGAGATAAAACATTTAAGGAGAAAAACATACTGTTCGCACAATCCTCGTTTTTCGATGTCTTTTCATTTCCTCTTGCAGAAGGAAATGCTGATACTTCTCTGCTGGCAATAAATCATGCCGTTATTACCGAAGAGACTGCCAGAAAATATTTTGGCGATGAAAATCCTATAGGGAAGATGATCACTATCGATGGATCATCCGATTATGAGATAACAGGCATTGCAAAATCCGTTCCCGGCAATTCGCACTTTAAGTTCGACATCCTGCTCTCTTATGAAAACCTGATTAAGAGTTCAAGATACTGGGACAATTCGTGGGTGAGCGAAAGGGTTTATTCCTACCTGCTTCTGAAACCAGGGGCTGATGCAGCCGCCTTACAGGCCAAATTGCCTGAGATCCCCGAGACCTTCATCGGGAAATTCATGAAGGAAGCCTTTTTCCTGCTTGAATTCCGGCTTGTAAAGCTTACCGATATCCATCTGCTCTCAAACGTCAGCAACGAACTTGAAGTCAATGGTAGTTACCGCAACGTTGTAACACTTGGCATTATATCCTTGCTCGTTTTGCTTGTTGCGTTCATAAATTACATAAATCTGTCGACATCCAGATCAATTGAAAGAGCTCATGAAGTGGGTATCCGAAAAGTATCCGGGGCTCTGAAAAGAGATCTTGTTTTTCAGTTTCTGACAGAATCGGCCTTCCTTAATATAGTTGCGCTAATAATAAGCCTTACTGGCGTTCTTCTGCTTCTCCCCTTCTTCCGGCAAGTTATGGAAAGTCCCTTACAGATAAATTTCCTGAACATAATATTCCTGTTTCTGATTCTCATGATATCTGGAACATTATTAACCGGACTCCTGCCTGCTGTTTACATCTCGAGGTTTTCCCCGGGGCTTGTACTGAAGGGGAAGCGTCCTGCAAACTCAGTATGGTTAACAGGATTTAAAAACGGACTGGTTGTATTTCAGTTCACAGTTTCCGTTATCCTGATCATTGCCACTATAACAATTTCGCGACAGATAAACTTCATGCGCCAGCACGATACGGGTTTCAAAAAAGAGGGTTTGATTATAATCGATGGGCCCCGGATGCTCAGGTCAAATTCCCTCGAATCGTATCTGAAAAGCCTGGAATCTTTTAAAAATGAGATCAGAACCCTGACAATGGTGAGCAATATTACAGCCACATCAAGTATTCCCGGGAACAGAGATCATAAACTCGCGGGTTTTCGGGATCCCGGTGGAGGGGCGAAACACTGAGAAGAAAATTGAATTATATAACATTGACAACAATTTCTTTGACACTTACGGTTTAAAACTACTGGCAGGAAATAATTTTGACCAGGCCATCAATGACGATGCAGATAAAATAATTATCAACGAATCCGCCCTCACATATTTTGGTTTCGGAAGTGCTGAAAGCACTGTCGGCAAAATTCTGAGAGGAGGCAGTCAGGTCGTTACAATTAAGGGTGTTGTAAATGATTTCAATCAGCATTCGCTGAAAGTATTGCCTGGTCCCCTGGCATTCATCAACCGCCCTGCAAATACATTCTATACCGTAAAAGCAAACATGGCAGCTATTGATAAGCTTATTCCTCAGATAGAAAAAATATGGGAATCTCATTATACCGGAAATCCATTCAATTATTTCTTCCTCGATGATTTTTATGACGAGCAGTATATTGCTGACCAGCGATTCAGTGCATTATTCCTTGTAAGTTCCATTCTGGCAATAATAATTGCCTGCCTGGGACTGTCCGGATTATCAGCCTATTCCATCACCAGGCGCACGAAGGAAATTGGTATACGCAAGACAAATGGCTCAAGTATATTACAGGTAATGTTCATATTGAATAAAGACTTTGTTAAATGGGTTATCATTTCATTTTTGATTGCATCTCCTGTGGCATTGTTTGCAATGAACCGCTGGCTCCAGAATTTTGCCTATAAGACAACACTCAGCTGGTGGATCTTCGTTTTGTCGGGCATAATTGTTCTTGTAATTGCATTGCTTACAGTAAGCTGGCAGAGCTGGAGAGCAGCATCTAAGAATCCAGTCGAAGCTCTGCGATATGAATAGGACAATTTGAAAATGAGATAATTTGAAAATTTGAAAATGGGAAGAAATCCAATTTGAAAATGTGGTAATTTGAAAATTTGAAAATGGAGTTCGTAGCGGAAACAGACAGGTTTAAAGTTTTATTACAAAATGAAATTCGTAAAGGACTTCCGGGGACGGAGGTTCAGTGGGAAATGGCATCGAGCGACAGGATGGTCAGGAATTTCCCGAGAACTCCCGGACCGGATGCAGCTGTTGCTGCAGTGCTTATTCTGCTTTATCCTTATAACGGATCAATCCACACTGTTTTTATGCAAAGGCATAATTACCCGGGGGTCCACGGCGGGCAGATCAGCTTTCCTGGCGGGAAAAAAGAGCCGGCAGATAAGGATATTATTCATACTGCCCTAAGGGAGGCAGAGGAAGAGACAGGAGTTGATCCATCAAAGATAAATGTAATCGGTACACTTACTCCGCTTTTTATACCAGTGAGTAATATTCTTGTCACTCCGGTTATCGGATGGACTGATAAAAGGCCTGATTTCAGTCACCAGGTGGAGGAGGTTGTATTTCTGTTTGATGCTGACATCAGGAGATTTCTCAAGCCTTCCATTGTAAAGATCAAACCCTTTGAGATAAGAGGCGAAATGCTCGATGTAAAGTATTTCGACTATGACGGGCATGTCATCTGGGGAGCTACAGCAATGATGCTTAATGAACTGCTGACAATTATTAAAGCAAGGGATATTATTTGACTTCTTCGGGAGGGATTACATTTTTGTAATGCTCATACCTGTCGAGGATCTCCGAAACAAAAGCCACCGATTCTGTCCCGCGGAAATATCCGTTTTTGACTATGGAATCATTGTAGTACCGGGGTTCCGATTTCTTCAGAAGCCAAACTGCAACACTCCCATCCCACTTCTGAGGATCCATGCCGTTTTTCTCGGCAAGCTTCATGGCATCAAGCACATGTCCGGGACCGGCATTATAAGATGCAAGAATAAAGTTAAGGCGTTCCTTTTCATCAGCAATCTTAGGGTCGAATATTGAATGGAGCCAGTTGATATACATTGCTCCTGCCTTAAGATTGTTTTTAGGAGAGGAGGTAATATCTATCCCGAATTTCTCCCCTGTAAGAGGCATTATCTGCATGAGCCCATAGGCTCCGGCCCATGATACCACATTGGCATTGAACCTCGATTCCTGGCAGATTAAGGATGCCAGCAGCCTCCAGTCCCATTTTATGCTGTCGCTGAACTCCTTAATCAGGTCATCGTATTGCGAAACCTTACCGGTGCTTATTGTATAATAATCGCTTTTAACAATCGTACTTGAGCGGGGATTCCTGAAATACTTTGAATAAAGCAATAAATATGATCCTGTCTTTCTATAAGTTGTAATCCACTTGTTCAGTTCTTCAATCAGGATCTCTGAGTCATTTTTACGCACTCCCCAGGCGAGGCTTTGGGCAAAGCTCACAGGAGTTGAAACATCAATATCAGGGTAATATGTTGCATTCACCAGCGCAACATTTTCATCACAGACAACATAGTCGATCTCTCCGTCGCTGACATTCTTAATCAGAGTCTCAGCTTCAAAAGGAACCTCAACAACATTGATCGAATCGCCGATCTCCGCAGACAAAGCTAAAAGCCTTTCTGCATGCGAAGAGCCCTTCTGCACATATAAGGTCTTGTGAGCCAGATCGAGCTGATTCCGTATAATCCTGAGCTCAAGTGCCTCAGGAGAAAGCAGCTTCCAGTTCTTTGGCTTACGCTGCACCAGTACCTGACGTGTTTCAGTAATTGGTTCAGAAAAAAGAATTTCTTTCTTCCTTGTCGTATTAACTGTCAGACCTTTTGCAAGAAGGTCGGCCTTGCCGGTTTTAAGCATATCAAATGCGAGCTCAAGATTATTCTCAGTAACAATCTCAAGGTCAATCCCTATCTGATCAGAAAATGATTTAAGCAGTTCATAATGGAAACCCATGGGCTCTCCCCTGTAGATGAAATAGTCTGTTGAATTGAAATCGGTCACTGCAATCAGTTTGCCCCTTTCCCTTATTGCATCGAGATCGAAGGCAACAGCATTATCCTTCTGAGCAGTCTTACATGAGGCCACCAGCAAGGCCAGCAGCATGAAAACAAATAGTAATTTAATCCTCAAAATAATAAATTTGGTTTTACCTCAGCTTCTTTCAGAAGCGGGTACAAAGATACGACAATTCTTTTAATCGTAAAAAGTCCAGGCAAGCCCGTAACGGAACATCCTGACATTCATAGGGTAAGAGGGCACCATGTCGTAATCATAACCCATGTAGCCGGAGTTAACATGGTCGAACATCAGGAACACCCTTGTTCTGCGAAGTTTGAAATTAAGGAAGGGATTAATGAAGGGATAGTTGCCGAGTTCAACATCATCCTGACGGAAGAACCTGCCAGTTGCAGGCATATAATTATACGGGTGATACAAAGTGTTATAAGTAACATCAACACCCAGCTGGAGATAAAGTCTCCCTCCTGTTGAACTGAATTTGAAGAGATGATCAAAATATCCGGCAGCCCTGAATGAAACAAGCGGAAGATCGAGCACATCCGGATTGCTGCTCTGCTGTAGGAGAACATCTGTATCGAGATGCAGCTTCCAGGCACGCATGTTCTTCTTCAGAGTAATAGCAGCAACAGACAAGCCCCCGGAACTTTGCTCAGGGAGAGCCGTCTTTCCGAAATCTGTATAGTTATCTATAATGGCATAGTTGAATCTGAGTTCAGCATTGCGTGACGGATAGAGGAAGCTGGTTCCTACATCAATCCTGAACTCCTTACCCATGTTGTTATTCCATTCAATATTGTTACCACCCCACTGTTCATACCAGAATGAAGGCTGGGTATTTGCAATGCCTCCGGTAATAAGCCAGGAAGCTCTCCCCTTTTTAAAATCAAACGATTTCGAGATCTCGCCTTTAATATTGAAATCGCCTGCCCTGTAACCTGTAAAATACAATTCACCGGTTGCCATCCACCTGAATTTTTCGCCGATGTTATTGTACAACCGGCCGAGCAGGATATTGTTATTCTTTTTCCATGTTGCTGTATCGGCAAGAAGAGTATCGTGCGTAGGGACAATCTGGCTATACTTGAAGAGCTCATTCCTTATGCCTGCACCTCCCCCAAGGTTAAACTTCCTGTCCACATCTGTTGTAAAATCGAACCTTATTGTATTTTTAATACTTCTCATATATAAGGAGTCGAATGTCACTTCCTTGCTTATATATGAAGTGTCGTAAAACCCCGATGCCGGATAACTGTCTGAATAAGCCCTTCTATTTGCATCGAGGATAAGAATATGTGAAAATGTGCCGCTGAGTCCGAAAAGTCCCTGCTTTTTTATTGCGGAACTATCCTTGCCCTGAACTGGCTTACCTCCGAATGTATATCTCTGAATAAGGAGGATATTTCTGTTTTTCAGCATGCTGTATGCTGAATTCAGTCCTCCAAGCTTAACAGGCACATCCCGGGTATTCTCCTGGTCAAGAAACTCCTTGTCAACAACGCCGCCGTTTTCGAAGTTTTTTATGTTATTAATGCCGCCTGAAAAGTAAAGTTTATATTTCTCCCCTGTATATGAGGAAAAGAGTGTGAATGTTTTATCCTCGGCTCTTTGATAATTATACTGCCCGAGATCATAAATGATGTCGTATATAAGTCCGAAGTTCAGATACCTGTTCACATTCTGAGAATGTCTGAACCTGAAAGTCTGTTCTGATGTCTCCCTTGGTATGGCATAGCTCCATGTGAACTCCGTGAAAGGGATCTGAGTATTCATGAAGAGGGCATTTTCGGGAAGATGCATTATGGGGAAGTAAGTGCTGGAGAGGAATCTGTCGGGGTCAGTAATCCTGTCGAAAAAGTTCAGCTGGTAAAAAGCAAGCCCGTAATTTCCAAGTGTAACATTCAGTGGAGAATATCTGTCGGCCAGCCTGAACCTGTGAAACAGTGAAAAAACAGTATCGAAGGGAACAATGACCTCCTCGGAATAGTCGTGCGACAGGTTCCACTGCTTAAGAATACGGGGTTTTGGCTTAATTGTATCCTGTTCCTGGCCCGATAATGCTGCCGGAAACACCAGAAATAGTAATATAGATACATATCTGATCATCGGCAGCAAATATAGCTATTTAGAAGAAACCTAACTCCTAATCTACATTATCATTAAGGTAGGCGTTATTCTCCCGCAATACCGGTTCATCGTCATCGCCCGAAGTGAGGGTGAATTTTGAGAGCTTGCTGTCGCTCCCGGCATTTTCGCCCGAACCGATTGACAGGTTTCTTCTGACATAGGCCGGAACATCCTCGAAGGTATCGATGTTTTCCTTCATGGTCTTGTTTGAAAGGCCTTCCTTTTTCAGGATATTCTGCATATGTTTCACCTTCCGCAAAACAGACTCTGACTTGTCATTTGATTCTTTCTCTGCACCCTTTCTCCTGCTCCTTATTTCTGAGTAATCCACACCGCTGTCGTGATTGAAGTCGATTATCCCCTGAGACTCCTCATCAAAGTCGGAGATAATGTGTTTTCGTCCCTTATCGTGTACCTCGAAAATATCAGACCCGGCATCCGGGATTATGCCCGAAGGAATCGGGCTTACAGGGGTAAGCAGTTCAACCGTGCTAGGCTTTGTCCTTTTATATGGCTGAAAAATGCTGTTTGCCTCAAAACCGGTAGCAATGACTGTTACAGAAATCTCTTCTTTCAGGTTTTCATCCTTGGAGAGTCCCCTTATAATAAGAGCATCATCGGAGGCTGCATCGTACATAAAATCGGTGATCTCCCCGAGTTCATCCATAGTCAGCTCATGCTCTCCGGTACCTGAGGAAATATTAATAAGTATACTGCTGGCACCTGTAATGTCATTTGAATTCAGTAACGGTGAATTAAGCGCATTTTCAATAGCCTTTGTAGCCCGGTGTTCGCCCGAAGCTGAACCCATACCCATTATCGAAACACCGGAATTGCGCATTACAGTCTCCACATCGGCGAAATCAACATTGATGTAACCTGTTACAGTTATTATCTCAGCAATGCCTTTAACAGCTGTTGTCAGCACATCATCGGCCTTTGCAAAGGCAGTTGATACCGGCTGATTGCCATATATTTCGCGGAGTTTCTCATTATTTATCACAAGAAGAGAATCGACATGATCCTTAAGTTCTGTAACACCGTCGATTGCCTGCATTATCCTCACTTTTCCCTCCGATTTGAATGGAATTGTCACGACGGCAATTGTAAGTAATCCTGCATCGCGGCAGGCTTTGGCAATAACCGGAGTGGCACCCGTGCCTGTGCCTCCACCCATACCGGTTGTTATAAAAACCATCTTGGTATTACCCGAAAGCGCTTCCATCACATCTGCGATATTCTCAAGTGCTGCCTGCCTTCCTACTTCAGGTCTGCTGCCGGCACCCCTCCCTTCCGTAAGCGACTCTCCAAGCTGGACTTTTAAAGGTACCGGGCATTTTTCCAGGGCCTGGTGATCGGTATTGCAAACCACGAAGTTCACATCCCTGATACCTTTTTCAAACATGTGAGTCACTGCATTGTTTCCTCCGCCTCCGATTCCGACAACCTTGATTATCGAAGATCTCTCCACAGGAAGATCAAAGTTCATTATCTCATCCGACATAGCTTTTTATTTTACTGATTATGAACATTTTAATTAGCCAGACCTTACACCTTCATCATCATTTTATTGGCTGGTCTTCAACTTCAAACATCTTTGAAAGGATTATTTTTATTCTTTCGGTGATGGGGATCTTCTCCTCTTCATGAACCACCTCCTTTTCCACGAACTTTGGTTCAGGCGCATTCCCTTTTCCCAACAATACTTCTTCCTCGTCCTCAACAGGGATCGTTATTCTGGGCGGCACATACTCTTCTTTTGCGCCGGCATTAAACGATTTCTTATAAGTGTCGAGGTAATCAAAACCGCGCATTATCAAACCGATACTAGTTGCATACATAGGCTGGTTGATCTCATTCCTGGCTGATCCGGCAAGGTGCTCATTCGGAACGCCTATCCTTACATCCATTGCAGTCTTGAACTTCATAAGCTGCGGGAGATGCCTGAGCATGGCTCCTCCGCCTGTGATAACAACACCTGCAGCAAGCTTGTCAGCATAACCCGAATTCTGGATCTCGAAATTGACAGCATCAATTATTTCCTCCATTCTCGATTGTATAATGTAGGCAAGGCTTTTGAAGGAGATCTCCTTGGGCTCCCTGCCGCTTATTCCGGGTATCGATACAACCTTATCTTCAGGAGCTATATCGCCAAGAGCTGATCCATACTGGATCTTCAGCTGCTCTGCATGCCGCTGCAGAATTGCGCATCCCTCCTTGATATCCTTTGTCACAACATTTCCTCCGAAAGGGATCACTGCCGTATGGCGGATTATGTTGTCGTAGTACACTGCTACATCAGTTGTTCCGCCTCCTATATCGACAAGAACAACGCCGGCCTCCTTCTCATCTTCGGTAAGAACGGCGTCGGATGAAGCAAGCGGTTCAAGGATCATGTCCTTTACAGTAAGCCCTGCTTTCCTGATGCATTTTTCAATGTTTTTGGCAGCAGCAACCTGGCCGATCACTATATGAAAGTTGGCTTCAAGCCGCCTTCCGCACATGCCGATCGGGCTCTTGACACCGGTTTCATTATCGACAATGAAATTCTGAGGGATCACATGAATTATCTCCTCGCCTATGTCGATATGGATCTTGTGCATATCCTCAATGAGCTTAAAGACCTCCTCCTTCTTTATCTCATCTTCATAGTTTTCGCGGGTGATATACCCGCGGTTCTTCATGCTTTTTATATGCTGGCCTGCAATACCGACAAATACTTCGGAGAAAAGTATCCCGGACCTTTTCTGAACGTCGTCAACTGTCGTCTGAATGGCGGTTACAGTCTCTTCAATATTTAGAACCACCCCTCTTTTGACACCTTTCGAGAGAGCCTTGCTGAGTCCGAGAATTTCAATCTTTCCATTCTCGTTTTTCTTACCGACGATTGCCACAATTTTTGTGGTTCCTATGTCGATTGCTGCTACAAACTGATCCTTTTTATTCATAATTGGTTATGGTTATTTCTGATTATCTTCTTTTGCAAACTATCTCATCTTTGTATTCAAGGTTTATAACCGAGTATTTATTCCAGCCGACTTCAGGCAATACCTTTTCATAAAATGCTGCCAGGTTTCTTAGCTTTCCCTCAAGGTTTTCAATCGTCCCCAGGTGAATTATATGGTTGCCGACCCGGGGGATAAGGTCAATCTCGTCATCCTGGTCAACCCAGATCTGATCGATCTGAGCTGCCCAGAAGCTATCATCGTCAATATATTCAACAAGGGAGTAGATATCCCTCAGGATTGTCCGCTTTATGCTTGTATCGAACACACTCATGCCATTGAGCATTGCCGAACTGATTGTTACATTGCCTCCCACAATATGCAGACGCGGGTTATAGAGGTTTCTTTTGCGTATCACAACGCCCTCTTCGTCAACAAAATAGTCCCCCCCTCCGTCGGGCATCAGCCTCATTACTGGATTGCGCTGGTCGGCATAAACATGTATGGTGCCGTCAATTGACGTATATACTTCAGCCTGCTCAAGTTCATGCAGCTCCCTGAGACCTGATTCAAGATCGGCTACTGAGATCTCTTTCAGCGGCTTTCCTGCCAGCCTGCCTCCCTTGCTGTAAACAATATTCAACAACTGATTTTTTGTAACAAAATGATATTCCGAAGAGTCCCTGATACTTATCTCAACCCCTCCGCATGGCTGCGAAGAGACTCTGACAGACATGAATACAGGCATAACTGCCAGATACATCACAGGAATCATCAACAATATCTTAAGTACGATTCTCATCTTATCCGCACCCTCCTCAGCAGTTCTTCAATAGGTTTGACAAGTGAATCGATATCGCCTGCACCGATAGTAAGAAGCACATCAAGATTTTCGACATCGAGCATTGCAGGAATATCGCTTTTATTGAGAAGCCTCCTCCGGGTGTTCTTCATCTTATTGAAGATCAGTTCGGAAGTGACACCTTCAATCGGGTTCTCCCGGGCAGGGTATATAGGAAGAAGAATAACTTCATCGAGCTGATCGAGTATAGCGGCGAATCCGTCGGCATGGTCAAGGGTACGCGAAAAAAGGTGAGGCTGAAAGATCCCTGTTATCTTCCGCCCTTTATAATACTCCTTTACGGATGTTATGCATGCTCTTATCTCTTCAGGATGATGAGCATAATCATCAATATATGTGATTCCGTTACTGTCAATCCGTATATCAAACCTTCTTTTTACTCCCTGGAAAAGAAGCACTGCTTTGCGGATCTCCTGCTCGGTTACACCGCACATTCCGGCTATTGCAATGGCTGCCGTGAAATTTTCGATGTTCACTAAACCGGGAAATGCAAAATGGAGATCCTTTATGATACCTGCCGGAGTTTTTACACTGAATCTGTAGTAGTCTTTGAGTTGTTCAATACCGAAGGAATAATAATCAGCACCGCCTTCGAGCCCGTAGGTGAAACACTCCACTCCTTCAGGCACAATGATCTTGGATCTTATCTTTCTGTTAACCACAAGCATTCCGCCTTTCCTGATCTTGCTGCAGAATTCATTGTATGCGTCAATCATTGTGGCATGGTCGCCATAAATATCAAGATGATCCGCATCGAGAGAAGTCACTACAGCCATCAGCGGTTTAAGACGGTGGAACGACCGGTCGAACTCATCGGCTTCCATAACTGTATAATGTCCCTCCCCGAGGAGAAGGTTTGAATCGTAGTTTTTGGAGATCCCGCCAAGGAAGGCAGAGCAATCGACATGACTTTGTTTAAGAAGGTGGGCAACCATCGTCGAAACAGTTGTCTTGCCGTGAGTACCTGCCACAGCAAGAGTATCGGTATTTTTTGAGATCTCGCCAAGGATCTCTGATCTTTTAAACAGCCTGTACCCCTTATCCCTGAAGTGCGACAAGATCTTACTATCAGAGGGGATTGCAGGAGTATAGACAACCATTACACTTTCCATGTTTTGAACATCCCCGAAGAGAGGCGGTAACGATTCAACAGCATCCATATAGGTGATTTCGCAACCCTTTTCAGCAAGCGACAGTGTAATGGCGCTTTCGGATCTGTCGTAACCGCCGATGGAGAAACCTCCTTTTGAGAAATAGAGTGCAAGGGCGCTCATCCCGATACCACCGATACCGACAAAATATATCCCTTCAGTATTTTTAAGATCTATCATCCTCCGGCCAGTTTAAAAACTTCTTCTGCAATCCGTACATCAGCATCCCTGTCGGCCATCATTTTGATATTAAGCGACAGATCATCTCTTTTCTTCTTATCGGCAACAAGCCTGATGGCTTCATCAACAAGCGACTTGCAGGCGTTATCGTCTGCAATCAGAATTGCGGCATTTCTTTCCGACAGTGCCTTTGCATTTTTTGTCTGATGGTCTTCCGCAACATTAGGCGAGGGCACCAGGATTACTGGTTTTCCAACTAGGCAGAGTTCTGAAATTGTCCCTGCTCCTGCCCGCGAAACAATAACATCGGCCACGGAATAAGCCAGATCCATCCTGTTTATAAAACCATTCACCGAAATATTTCCCGGGGCGGAAACCTCAACCAGAGCTTTAACATTCTCATAGTATAGTTTCCCTGTCTGCCATAACCACTGGCAGTCTGAATCTGCCATCCTGCCTATGTTGTTGGACAGGCATTTATTAATTGTTCCGGCTCCCAGCGATCCTCCCAGCACAAGCACAACAGGAAATTTATCCTGCAGTTTAAAATGATCTAATGCCTCATTTTCAAGCGCTTTCAGGTTATCGAAGTTCTGTCGGACAGGATTTCCGGTTTTAATTATTTTCTCAGCCGGGAAGTACCTGTCCATTCCGTCGTACGCTACACAGATAACTGAAGCCCTCTTTGCCAATAGTTTGTTTGTTATACCGGCATAGCTGTTCTGCTCCTGAATCAGCGTCGGGATACCCATTCTTCCTGCCTGCCTTAGCACCGGTCCGCTTGCATATCCTCCTACTCCGACTACAACATCGGGTTTGAATTCGCGGATCACTTTCCTTGCCTTTCCAAGGCTTTTAAGGAGTTTGAATACGACTGCGACATTTTTAAGGGTAAAACTCCTGCTCAGGCCGGCAACAGGCAATCCCACAATCTCATACCCTGCTGCAGGAATCTTTTCCATCTCCATTCTTCCTTCTGCTCCTACAAAAAGTATTTCAGTATCCGGGTCAATTTTCTTCAGGGCATTGGCAATGGAGATTGCCGGGAAGATATGCCCCCCGGTACCGCCACCGCTGATTATTACCCTTTTATGTCTTTGCCGGCTCATATATCTTTTCTCCTTCATCAGAAGCTTCCTCTTCAGGAAGCTCCTCGTTTTTAGTCCTTGCATTGGCCACCCTGCTTACACTGAGTATTGCCCCAAATGAAAAGCTCATAACAAGCACGGATGTTCGTCCCCAGCTGACCATTGGCAATGTCTGGCCCGTTACAGGGAAAAGTCCGACTGCAACAAGCATATTCAGCATAGCCTGCACCACTATCATTATTATCAGTCCAAGCACCAGGTATGCAGGAAAACCTGTATCACACTTTTTAGCTATTGTTATGCCCCTGAAAAGCAGGATCATGTATGCCAGTATCAATGGGATAGCTCCGAACAAGCAAACCGTATTCCTCAATTATAATTGCAAAAATAAAATCGGAGTTTGACTGCGGAAGCATGTTTCGCTGTGTGCTCTTACCCGGAGCTTTTCCAAAGAGTCCTCCTGTGGATATTGCTATCTTGGCCTGATTTGACTGATAATCTCCGTCAGGATCCTCTTCTCCCGAGAAGTAATTTTCTATCCTGTTCTTCCATACCTCCACCCTGTTTGATTTTGAAACCATGCTCAAAACCATTGCAAACATTATAACCCCTACCACAGCCATCCCGCAGTAGGCAAGGAGAAATCTCAACGGAACCCTTCCGATAAACATGATGATCATGCTTATACCAAAAATCATAAGGGCCGTTGAGAGATTCTCCGGCATAATCAGAGCGCAGACAATTCCGATAGGAACAATAAAATATTTTGTGACAAGCATGAAATTATTCAGCTCATTCTGGTACCGGGCCAGCGATCTGGCCAGATAGAGGACAAGAGCTACCTTGGCAATATCCGATGTCTGCAGCCTGAATCCCGTTCCCGGTATTACAAGCCAGCGTGTAGCCTCATTAACCCTCGATCCGAAAATAAAAGTAAGTATAAGCAGTACCACGGCAACAGCGAGAACAACCCCTGCGACTGCCGAGTAAATGCGGTAAGGAAGGTAATGGACCACCACAATGATGCCCAGACCAAGTACAAGCATAAAAAACTGACTCCTAAGGAAATATGTGGTATTGCCGCCGTATTTCATGAAAGCGACACTTGCCGAAGAACTGTATACTCCAAGCAGGGAATAGAACATGAACAGAGCAACAAGACCCCAAATTGCCCTGTCGCCCTTAAATGTCCGTGTTAACCAGCCCTGCTGCATAATATAATTATGTTACAGATTTCTTACAGACTGTTTGAACTGACGTCCCCTGTCCTCATAATTCCTGAAGAGGTCGAAACTCGCACAAGCAGGGGAGAGTAATACCGTATATCCCTTTTTTGCAAGGTAATAGGCCGATCTGACAGCCTCATCCATCGACTTTGCCTCAACAAGTGTCGGCACCTTATCCCTAAAGGCCTCAATGATTTTGGAATTATCCTTCCCGAGGCAAACAACAGCCTTCACCTTTTTGGAAACGAGTGAGTACAGCTCCGAATAGTCATTGCCCTTGTCAACACCCCCGACAATCCATACAATGTCATTCTCCATGCACTCAAGAGCATACCAGGTTGAGTTCACATTAGTAGCTTTCGAATCATTGATGAAGTTGATGCCGCAAACCGTGATGACCGGTTCGAGCCTGTGCTCAACTCCCTGAAAATCAGCTAAACTTTCTCTTATCAATTCCTTGCGGATGTAAAGCACATTTCCTGCAATTGCAGCTGCCATGGAATTGTAGGTGTTATGGCGGCCTTTTAGGGCTAGTTCATGAATAGTCATAAGGTTTGTTTTATTTGGGTAGTCAATAATTATTTCATCATTTTCGATATAGGCTGTCATACCATCTGTCTTCTCATCCGAAAAAGGGAGCATGATCATTCCGGGTTTTCTCTTCTGCAGCTCATTTTTGATAACCTGATCGCCGTCCCAGTAGATAAAAACATCAGATGCTGACTGGTTCTGAATGATCCTGAACTTCGAATCGATATAATTCTGGAATTCATAACCATACCTGTCGAGATGGTCGGGGGTAATATTCATAAGAACAGCAATATCAGCCCTGAACTCATACATTCCGTCAAGCTGAAAGCTGCTCAGTTCTATTACATAATAGTCATGCGGTCCTTCCGCCACTGCCATGGCAAAACTGTTCCCAACATTTCCGGTGATGGCAGCATTCAATCCTGCCTTCTTCAGAATGTGATATATCAGGTTTGTTACTGTTGTTTTACCATTGCTTCCGCTTATGCATATTTTTTTGCCGCTTGCATAGCGCCCTGCAAATTCAATCTCCGAAATCACAGGAATGCCTTTTTTGCGAAGGGCAACAACTACAGGGGCTGATTCAGGGATACCCGGACTTTTAATAACCTCATCAGCCGACAAAATCTGTGCTTCATCATGATTTCCTTCTTCCCATCTGACATTATGTGTGTTAAGGATCTCCTTGTACTTATCCTTAATCGTGCCCATGTCGGAAACGAAGACATCAAAGCCATTTTTTACGGCCAGCACTGCGGACCCGGCCCCGCTCTCTCCTGCTCCAAGTATTACGATCTTCCTTCTTCATTCAACTATCTCATCTTAAGCGTAACTATGCTTATTACAGCAAGAATTATTGCCACAATCCAGAACCGGGTCACAATTTTCGGTTCAGGATAACCCTTTTTCTGATAATGATGGTGCAGGGGTGCCATAAGAAAGATCCTCCGGCCTTCCCCATATTTCTTTTTGGTATGTTTGAACCAGCCTACCTGCAGTACAACTGAAAGATTCTCAACAAGGAAGATTCCGCAAAGGATCGGTATGAGAAGCTCCTTCCTGATTATTATTGCAAAAACTGCAATTATTCCGCCCAGCGCAAGGCTTCCCGTATCGCCCATGAAGACCTGGGCCGGGTAAGAATTATACCAGAGAAATCCTATCGTCGCCCCGATGAAAGCGCTTGCAAAAATCACAAGCTCTTCCGAGCCCGGTATATACATTATATTAAGGTAACTGGCATAGATTATATTACTCGACAGGTAGGCCAGTATTCCAAGAGCCGTTCCGGTAATCGCCGAGGTTCCTGTTGCCAGGCCATCCAGTCCGTCTGTAAGGTTCGCCCCGTTTGAGACTGCCGTCAGGATGAAGATTACAATAACAACGAAGGCGATCCACGTCCATGGCTTCCTGTGCTCCTCATTTATGAAACCGACAAGCCATGAGTAGTCAAATTCATTGTTCTTTATGAAAGGGATCGTGGTCTTTGTTGACTTTCGCTCCATAGTTATCTCTTCAGGACCGGTATATGGCTGTGTAGAGTCGAGGAGTTCAATTCTTTCCCTGGCTGAAAGGTTCTTTCACATTCACCTTTTCGACAATTATCGCCTGCTCGCTCGAGAATAGAGTTATCCCGACGATGAGACCGAGGCCTACCTGTCCGAAGATCTTGAATTTTCCTGCCAGCCCTGCCTTATTCTTTTTGAAGATCTTTATGTAGTCATCCAGAAATCCGATAAATCCGAGCCATACTGTTGTAAGCAGCATAAGGATAACATAGACATTATCGAGCTTCGCGAACAGAAGTGTTGGTATGATTATCGACGACAATATTATAATGCCCCCCATCGACGGGGTTCCCTTTTTCTGATACTGGCCTTCAAGTCCAAGGTTTCTGACAACTTCTCCCACCTGTTTTTTCTGCAGATAAAGGATTATCCTTTTCCCGATGAGCAATGATATAATAAGCGATGCGATAACTGCCATTGCCGATCTGAAGGAGATGAAGGTGAAAACACCGGCTCCGGGAAAATCAAGTGTATCGAGATATCTGAATAAGTAATATAACATTGCAACTAGTGTTTATTTAAGCAGAAATGCATTTTTAAGTTCTTCCCTGTCGTCGAAGTGATGTCTTACTCCCTTTACCTCCTGGTATGTTTCGTGGCCTTTCCCCGCAATAAGTATTACATCACCGCTGTTTGCCAGCATTACTGCTGTCTTTATAGCCTCGCGCCTGTCGGCGATCCGGAGGGTCTTCCTTTTCACTTCCGGGCCAATGCCTGCTTCCATATCGTCGAGGATTTTCTCAGGATCCTCGGTTCGCGGATTATCGGAGGTAAGGATGACTTTTGAGCTGCCTTCCGCAGCGATCGCTGCCATTTTTGGCCGCTTTGTCCTGTCCCTGTCTCCGCCGGCTCCCACCACAGTGATCAGTTGTACTGCTCCTTCCCTGATTTTATTGATTGTGTCAATAACATTGATCAGGGCATCGGGGGTATGGGCATAGTCGACAATTCCTGAAATGCCTCCCGTCGAATTAACAACTTCGAGCCTGCCTGCGACAGGATGCAGGTCGCTCAGAATAGTAAGGATCTCCTTTTTTGAAGCTCCGAGTAGTTCCGATGCAGCAAATACAGCCAGAAGGTTTGATGCGTTGAAGTCGCCGATAAATCGCGTCCAAAGTTCTTCGCCCTGCATCCTCAGGCTCATTCCTTCAAAGCCCTGTTCAAGGAGCGTGCACCTGTAATCGGCCATTCCCCTGACTGAAAAAGTATGATGGCTTGCCCTGCAGTTCTGAAGCATCACTTTACCATTCCTGTCGTCTGCATTGACAAGGGCAAAAGAACCTGCAGGCAGTGAGTCGAAGAATCCTTTCTTTGCTGCCAGGTAATTCTCGAAAGTTTTATGATAGTCAAGATGGTCGTGTGTGAGGTTTGTGAAAATGCCTCCTGCGAACTGAAGTCCTGCTATCCTCTTCTGGTCAACGGCATGTGAACTCACCTCCATAAAGGCATAATCGCATCCTGCCTCAACCATTTCAGAAAGGAGCATATTCAGCCTTATGGGATCGGGTGTGGTATGGGTTGCAGCATATTCCTTCCCGTTTATATAATTACATACGGTTGAAAAAAGGCCGCACTTGTATCCAAGCCGAATGAACATCCTGTACAGCAAGGTTGCAATCGTGGTTTTGCCATTTGTGCCTGTAACACCAACAAGACGAAGTGCTGAGGACGGATTACCATAGAAGTTTGATGCAGCCTGGCCCAGAGCAAGTGCAGAATCGGAAGTTTTTATCCAGCAGATATCTTCCTGCGGATCAGGAGGCAATGCTTCACATAAAACGGCAACAGCGCCTGCCTTAACAGCTGTATCGATAAAAGCATGGCCATCGGTATTGTATCCTCTTACAGCAACAAATAATGAACCAGCGATAACCTTGCGTGAATCCGATTCGATATTCTCAATCAGACGCTCCTGATCACCTTTGACGGAGAGAATTTCAATTCCCCTTAATACAACTGCTATCTTCATCATATCACATATTCATCTCAAGTGAAACCACTGTTCCTTCATAATACCTTGCGCCATGTTCGGGCGATTGCCTCAAGACTCTTCCCCTTCCATTGGATCTGACTTTCAGACCCTGGTTTTCAAGTATATAAACAGCATCCCTCAGGCTCATTCCCCTGACATCGGGAACCAGTCCTTTCTGCATCTTTATGGCTGCCAGCCTTATTGTATCACCGCTTTCGCGTGTGACAACCCAATCCTCGCTTGCGCCCTTCATGTAGTTCACGTCAAGTTCTTTCAGGATCTCATTGATATCTGCCCTGTAACCATTACCGGCTTCGGGAGCCTTTATTTTAGCCTTATCCTCTTCAGCGGGTTTGTAATCCCTGAAGAAGCGGGTGGCATACACTTTATCAGAGATCTCCTTGAATACTGTACCTGCAACAAGGTTTCCGTAATAGACCCCGTTTGACGGGGCGCTTACCACCACAATGCAGGAATACAGCGGGTTTTCAGCAGGAAAGTAACCAACAAATGATGCCTGGTAAGATACCCTGGCATCCTGCCGGTACCCGAATTTATCCCTGGCTATCTGGGCTGTTCCGGTTTTGCCTGCAATTGAATAGTTGGGATTCTTCAGATTAGTTGCCGTTCCATGTTCCACAACTCCTTCCATCATTTTCTGTGCTTTCCTGATGGTTGATCTTGATGCGATGGAGTTAACAATAACATCTGTACCAAAACTTCTTACAACACTTCCGTTCCTCGTTATAGCTGTCACAAAACGCGGTTTCATCATTTTTCCATCATTGGCAACAGCATTGTAAAAAGCGAGAATCTGAAGGGGGGTCATCTGCACCTCATAACCATGCGACATCATTGGAAGAGAAAGACCCGACCAGAGCTTATCTCCCGGATACCTTATAAGAGGTTCTCCTTCACCCTTGATCTGCAAATCGAGTTTCTGGTTAAGCTTCATCGCATAAAGCCTGTTCACAAAGGCTTTCGGATTATCCTTATAGTGCTCCTGTATTATTTTTGAAGTACCCACATTAGAGGATTTTTCAAAAACCTCCTTAACTGAGATCTTCCCGTAACCTTCCTCCTTGGTGTCGCGGATTATCTTGTTATAGAACTTCACTGAACCTGCTCCGGTGTCGACAATATCGCCGGTATCAACCACCCCATCCTCGAGGGCGGCAATCAGCGCCGGAAGTTTGAAAGTTGATCCGGGCTCAGTGCTTTCACCCACTGCATAGTTATATGTTTCACTGTAACTGCCATCGCCGGACTGTTCGAGGTTTGCAATTGCCTTGATATCGCCTGTGGCAACCTCCATCAAAACGGCACATCCGTGATGGGCGTTATGCTTCTGCAACTGATTCATAAGTGCGGTTGTTGCAACGTCCTGGAGATCGACATCGAGAGTTGTTACCACATCATTGCCGTCTTTTGAATCAACGCTTTTCGCCATAGCTATAGGAATCCAGTCCCCTCCTGTGAGGCGTTGCTTCACAGCCACTCCATTCCTGCCCGCCAGATCCTTGTCGAATGCACCTTCGATACCAACCCTGGTGCCTTCATTAGCCTCCGAGAGGTATCCGATCGTCCTTTTTGCCATGTCGCCATTGGGGAGCATCCTCTTGTTATCAGCAATGGCAACCATTCCTCCCTTGAACTGTCCCTCCCTGAATATCGGCAGTTCCTTAAGCTTCTTCAGTTGCTCATAATTAACCTTGCGTTTGATAAGGAAGTACCTGTCTCCCTTTTTCCTGGCCTGGGTTATTACAGATTTCCATCCTGCAGCCGACCTTTCTCCGATAATGTGTGAAAGGCCTTCTGATAAGCCGTTTATTCCGTCTGACCACGTTGAAGCCAGCATGCCTGAGCTCCTTGTGTCCATGTAAATTGTATAGTAGGGAACAGAGCTTGCCAGGAGCCGTCCGTCTTCAGAGAGTATGTCACCCCTGTTAGCCGGTTCCTCAGTAGTCTTGTAGACATACTTTTCACTCATCTTTTCCCATTTGCCCCTCTGCACATATTGAAGGATAAGGATCCGGACAAGCAGGGCAGCAGCAAGCACGGCAATGCTAAAATAAACAATGCCGCTGCGCCATACTATTTCGTCCCTTACTGCCATTAAGCTATCTATTTGTCTACCAAAAGTTTATATGCCGGTGTCTTAAGCTCCTCGAGGTTAAGGCCTTTTTCCCTTATAAGCCTGACAACCTGAGATTGCCTGCTTGCTTCCATCAGGTCGGAAGAAGTTGAAAGTGACTCTGATCTGAGATCCCTCACCTCCTTCTGTAGCTTTGTTGTCTCCCGGGTGATTTTCTCTGCATGAAACCTGTTCATTATGTACAGTGCAGCGAGTACTGTCACCAGCGATATATAACCCAGGTTTTTAAGAATCAGTTTCTCCGAGACCATTGATCCGCTGAGAAGCTCCTTCCAGAAATTTCCTGCCTTCGGCTGTGGTTTATTGTTTTCCGCGCTCTCTGCCATTCTTCTACTTCTTTTCTGCAATCCTTAACCTTGCACTCCTTGATCTGTTATTGGCTGCTATCTCTTCTTCTCCCGGGGTTGTTCCCTTACGGTTTATAATCAGGAATGGAGTCTCAACGTTTCCAAAGAAGTCCTTCTTTTCTTCCCCGCTGAAAGATCCGCTTCTCATGAAATTCTTGACTAATCTGTCTTCGAGTGACTGGTAGGTAATGACTACAAGCCTCCCTCCCGGCTTCAGTATCGCGAGCGCCTGTACGAGCATCTCCTTCAGGCACTCCATTTCGTTGTTGACGGCTATGCGCAATGCCTGGAATACCTTTGCGAAAAACTTATGCTCCTGCCTGAAAGGCGCCAGATTACCGATTATGCTCATTATATCGTTTACAGTTTCCAGGGGCTTGAGCAACCTGGCAGAAACCAACTCCTTTGCTATCCTTCTCGAGTTTGTCAGCTCACCGTAGTTATAAAACAGATCGGCGAGTGCTGCCTCATCGAGAGTCTTGAGAAGGTGGGCAGCTGTAACTGTTCCGCTTGTGTTCATCCTCATGTCGAGAGGGGCATCGTGTCTGAAAGTAAAACCTCTGGCGGGTTCATCAAACTGGTGAAAAGAAACGCCCAGGTCGGCAATCAGGCCATCGGCTGACTGTATACCGTTGAACAGCAGATTATTTTTAAGGAAGCGGAAATTCTGGTTCAGGAAGAGAAAATTTTCATTCTGCGGGATGTTAATCCTTGCATCATCATCCTGATCGAATGCAAGCAGTCTGCCACTGGTAAGGTGTTTAAGAATCTCCATCGAATGCCCTCCTCCTCCGAATGTAACATCGACATAAATCCCGTCGGGCCGTATATTCAGCCCATCAATACTCTCTTTGAGCAGTGCGGGAATATGATAAGCCATTACACCTCCTGATCAGTTAAATTACCACCCAAAAGTTTCTCAGCCAGGTTCGCAAAATCTTCGGGAGCCATATCAATCTTATCATAGATATCAGCAGCCCAGATCTCAATACGTCCATCCTGCCCGGCCATAACAACATCCCTGTCGGCTCCGATCAGCTCCATAAGTCTCTTTGGTATCAACAGGCGATTTGAATTATCGAGCGACAATTCAGCTGTACCCTTGAAAAAGTTCCTGAGAAGCCTGTTATGCTCACGGTTATAAGGATTTGTCTTCTTTCTGATATTTACGAGTTGCCTGTTCCAGTCCTCAATTGAATAGAGCACAAGACAGTTCTCAAAAATATCCTTGCGTACCACAAAATGATCCTGTGCATCAGCAGGCATCTGCTTTTTGAATGCCATCGGAAGGATTATCCTTCCCTTAACATCCACCTTGCACGTGTAATCACCTATAAATGTGGCCATACTGGCATTTTTTCAATAAAGCGCTAAATTAAGGAAAAAATATCCACTTTGCTCCACTTCGCCCCACTTTTTTAGATTTTTGTTAATAACTTTTAGAGGCTGTTTTTTTACCACGGAGTTACACAGAGTTTATACAGAGTTTCACAGAGTAAAAAATAAGATCATTTTCGATTTGTAAAGATCAAGCCAATAAACAGAAAAACTCCGCGTTACTCCGTTTTTACTCTGTGTAACTCCGTGGTAAAAAATACTTTACAACATTCAGTTCTATTTTAATCTGTTTTTGATTAGATTTGTTTATTCTTCCAAAAAAGAACTTATTCAACGATGGCGGGTATTCCTGATAATTATGAGCCGATGAAACTTGATGTGGAAGGCATCCTGAATTCCAAGAATCCGGTACTAAGGAAGGCTCTTCCAGGCTTTGTACTGAACTACCTGAAAAAGATCGTTCACCAGGATGAGCTGAACGCATTCCTGGCACAATACGGCCACCTTAAGGATGCTGCACTCATTGAGGCAGGACTGAAGGCATTCAACATCAGGTACAGTGCTGCCGGAACAGAGAACATCCCCGCTTCGGGGAGATTTATTTTTGTATCAAATCATCCTCTGGGCGGACTGGACGGCCTCGTTTTCATAAACGAAATTTCAAAGAGGTTTCATGATATAAAATTCCCTGTAAACGACATACTCCTGAACATTAAAAACCTTTCCGGGATCTTCCTTCCGATAAACAAACATGGCAGCCAGAGCAGGGAAGCTGCCTCAAGAATAGAAGAAGCATTTGCCTCAGACAGCCAGATACTCTATTTCCCTGCAGGGCTCTGTTCGAGAAAGACCAGGGGCGAAATTAAAGATCTTAAATGGCATAAAAGCTTTATTTCCAAAGCTATACATCATAAAAGAGATATCGTACCTGCATTTTTTTCAGGAAGGAACTCCGAGTTCTTCTATAAGCTGTCAAAGATCAGAAAACTCCTTGGCATCAAGGCCAATATTGAGATGCTGTACCTTGCAGATGAGATGTTCAGACAGAAGGATAAGGAGATAAGACTCACCTTCGGAAAGAGAATTGGATGGGAGACTTTCGACAGGAGCCGTTCTGTTCAGGACTGGACAGAATGGGTAAGGGAACGATGCTATGAACTTAATCAATAAATACCTGAAAGCTCAGGATTAAAAAAAATGAGTAAATTGCATCTGCTTTTAAAACCACAGGCATGGAAAGCATGCCGCCTAACAAGTCCCTATGAAACCTGTTGTTGAACAACTACCAAAGGATCAGATCATTGCAGAGCTTACCAAAGATAAGCTGCTTCGCATGACCAATAATGGCAACAACGAGGTTTATATTTTCGATAACCACTCCTCTCCCACCCTTATGCACGAGGTTGGCAGGATCAGGGAGATCACTTTCAGGCATGCCGGCGGCGGAACGGGAAAAGAGATAGACATTGACGACTTTGATACCGCTCCTGTAAACCCTCAGAAACAGCTTATAGTATGGGATCCTGAAAACAGGGAGATTATTGGAGGATACCGGTTTTTCTTTCCTGAGAAAGGATGCAGGGAATGCCGGATAACAGACCTGGCCTCATCTGCCTATTTTCATTTTTCCGACAAGTTCCTGAGCAAATATTGCCCTCACCTTATGGAACTGGGCAGGTCGTTTGTCCATCCCGATTACCAGTCGAGGACGATGGGAAGAAAAAGTCTCTTTGCTCTCGATAACCTCTGGGATGGTCTGGGCGCCATAATAATTGACAACCATCATCTTAAATACCTGTTTGGGAAAGTTACAATGTACCCGCATTTCAATCCAAAGGCGCGCGACATGATCCTCTATTTCCTGAAGCGACATTTCAACGATCCTGACAGTCTTGTGATCCCTATCGATCCGGCGAAAATAGAAATTCACCAGGAAGAAATGAGGAAACTTTTCAGAGGATGGAGATATAAAGAGAACTACAAGATTCTGTCGAGGGAGGTAAGAAATCTGAATGAGAATATCCCGCCGCTCATTAATGCGTATATGAATCTCTCACCTACAATGCGGACATTCGGAACCTTCATAAATCACAAATTCGGTGATGTGGAAGAGACAGGCATCATGATTACACTCAGGGATATCTATGTCGAGAAGATAAACAGACACCTCTCCTCATATAAGAAGGACTTCGAACTGAAATGGTTCAACAGAGGGCGTTAGTAAGCCCTCATATTTCTCCCTTCAACATAATTTACAAACGACTGGTTAGCAACCTTGTTGCCTCCCGGCGTAGGGTAGTTGCCTGTAAAATACCAGTCTCCGGTGTGTCCGGGACAAGCATTGTGAAGCCCTTCAATTGACTGAAATACAATTTCGACCTCCGACTTGATTTCTTCCGACCTGAGCATCGATGAGATCTTGGCCGAAATCTCGTCGGGACAGAAGGGATTGTAGATCTCCTTTACCAGATTACGCATTTCAGCGACCGGTTTTTTCAGCTCCAGGAGAGCCTCTTCATATACTTTCCTGATCAGAGACTCCCTTCCGGTATCCTTAAGAAGTTCGATTGCCGCCTTAAATGCAATAAAATCGCCGAGTTTAGCCATGTCAATCCCGTAACAATCGGGATATCTCAGCTGGGGTGATGATGATACAACTACAATCTTCTTCGGATCGAGCTTGTCGAGAATACGGATAATACTCTTCTTCAGAGTGGTTCCTCTTACAATAGAGTCGTCGATCACAACGAGATTGTCAATTCCCCGCCGTATAACTCCATAGGTGACATCATATACGTGACCTACAAGGTCATCGCGACTGCGGTCCTCAGTAATGAATGTCCTGAGTTTTGCATCCTTTACAGCAATTTTTTCGACTCTCGGGCGACGGTTAATTATCGTCTCAAGCTCATCTTTTGTAATATTATTCCCCTTGCTTAAAATCAGATCGATTTTTGATTGGTTGAGATAATTCTCAACGCCTTTTATAAGTCCGTAGAATGCACTCTCAGCGGTGTTGGGAATATATGAAAAGACTGTATTGTCAAGGTCATACCCTACCTTACTGAGAACGGGATGAGTAAGAAGTTCACCAAGCTTTTTCCTCTCTTTGTAGATATCTTTATCGGTTCCCCTTGAGAAATAGATCCTTTCGAAGGAACACTTTCTCTCTGCCGCCGGTTCCCTGATCTGTTCAAGGGATATGTCTCCTGAAGCCCTGATGATCAGTGCGCTGGCCGGAGGAAGCTCAACAACATCCTTTGTTTTTATATTGAATATAGTCTGAATGACAGGACGTTCTGAAGCAACAACAACCATCTCATCATCAATATAATAAAAAGCTGGTCTAATGCCTGCCGGGTCTCTCATTACAAAGGCATCACCATGACCAATCATTCCTGCCATAGCATATCCTCCGTCCCAGTTTCGGCTGGCCTTACCCAGAATTGTTGCGACATCCAGGTTTTTCTCAATCAACGGAGAGATATCCTTTTTTGAATACCCTTCTTCCTTGAATTTTCTGAACTGGCGCTCATTTTCCTCGTCCAGACGATGTCCTACATTCTCCAGAATGGTAACAGTATCCGAAAAATCAATTGGGGTTTGTCCCAGTTCTACAAGGCTGCTGAATACCTCTGTAACATTTGTCAGGTTAAAATTGCCTGCCATTACAAGGTTTTTCGACTTCCAGTTGTTCTCGCGGCTTACGGGGTGAACATAGTCGATATTATAGTTCCCGTATGTTCCATATCGCAGGTGGCCAAGGTAAACATCACAGGCAAAAGGGACGGTCTCCCTGATAAAAGCCGGATCTTTAAACTCCTCCTTATGGCTTAATGTCAGTTTATTAATATCCTCATAAATAAGTTCGAATATTTCCTTTATCGGATTTGCCTTGTTTGACCTTTGTCTGAATATATACCGTTTACCCGGAGGGATATCAAGTTTTATCCCTGCAAGACCTGCTCCATCCTGTCCCCTGTTATGCTGCTTTTCCATCATCAGGTACATCTTCTGCAGGCCATAGCTCCACGATCCGTATTTTTCAATATAGTATTCGAGCGGCTTGCGCAGTCGTAACATTGCAATGCCGCATTCATGTTTGATCCTGTCGCTCATAACTAATTTTTAATCAGATCGGGATAATTAATAAAATCAGGCACGATGTAGGCGTCCGGAAAAGCTTTATTTATCTGCATAAAATACTTCTTTGCCTCTGCCTTTGTACGGTAATCGCCTACTCTGATAATCCAGTAACCGGGTTCTGCAAAAAGCTGATATGATACCACACCGGGGAATTTGCTCAGGAATGCCGCCCTGGTCTTGCCTGACTCTTCTCTTGCATTTCTGCCGGCATTGTTGAAGATCTGTATCCTGAAACCGTCGAGTCCTGCGTGACCATTCACTGCAGCAATATTTTTGTTGGCGAGAATATATCTGCTCAGCAATGTATCAATGGATGGGTTCTGGACGATATTAAGCTTACCTGTGTTGGCAGCGCCCTCAGCCCTTTTGAAAAGGTCCGATGTTTTAATAAAGGTCTGCGACAATCCGGTTCCTGTTGCGAAAGCGAATAAACCAACCAACAAAACTGTCACTCTGATCATGCGGCAAAAATAACAATTCGTCACCACATTAAAAACGGATTTTCACTATTTGTTATTACCGGATAAAGAATTTCATCACAGTGCCTCAGCCAGTTCATCTGTCATTTCCAGATTATGATATACAAACTGGATATCATCATCATCTTCAAGTGCATCGACAAACCGCATCACCTTCTTTGCTGAATCGATATCGAGTTTTTTCGTATCATTTGGAATCCTTTTAAGTCCGGCTTCCTCTGGTTCTACCTTGAGTTCAATAAGTTTCCGGTTAAGATTGCCAAAATCCTCCATGGCACAGGTTACTGTAACCATGTCGCCGTCAACTTCAAAATCTTCGGCTCCGGCATCGATCATTTCAAGTTCAAAATCTTCAAGCGACAAGCCTTCCGACTTCATTGTAAATATGCCTTTTCGTTCGAAAAGAAAACTCAGGGAACCATTTGTTCCGAGGTTCCCTCCGTGCTTGTTGAAAGCGGCCCTCACAGCCGCAACTGTCCGGTTATTGTTATCAGTAAGGCACTCTATAAAAACAGCAATCCCTCCGTGGGCATATCCCTCGAAAGTTGTTTCGACAAAACTCTCTGCATCAGAACCGGTGGCTTTTTTGATTGCCCTCTCTATATTATCCTTGGGCATATTAGCCCCCTTGGCATTCTGGATGGCCAGCCTTAACCGCGCATTTGACTCAGGATCAGGCCCTCCCTCCTTTGCAGCAATAATTATCTCCTTTATGATCTTTGTGAATTTCTTGCCCCGCTTAGCATCGAGAGCCCCTTTCTTCCTCTTGATTGTTGACCATTTACTGTGACCCGACATAGCAGATGTTTTAGATTTACTGAATGCAAAAATAAATAATTCTTTCAATCCTCGAGCATACTTGTTACTTTTGTCGGCGCATGTGTTTCGGGTTTCCGGTTTCGGGTTTCGGGTTAAAACCCCGATACTCAAAACGCGAAACACGAAACACGAAACACGAAACCCGAAACCCGAAACGCGAAACAGTTACTAATATTACTGAAGTTACAAATGAACAAGAAAGTATATATAGAGACCTACGGTTGCCAGATGAACGTTGCCGACAGCGAGGTAGTTGTCGCTATTCTGTCGGAAGCAGGTTATTCGCCTACTGAGGAGATCGGTGATGCAGGATTGATACTCATAAACACATGCTCCATCAGGGATAATGCCGAACAACGCATCTGGGGAAGGCTTAAGGCAATAAGCCATCTCAAGAAACGGAATAATGAACTTAAGGTAGGGATAATCGGCTGTATGGCTGAAAGAATCAAAGAGAACTTTCTTGAAAAAGAGAAGCTTGTCGACCTGGTAGTGGGTCCGGATGCCTACCGCGATCTTCCGGCTCTTGTTGCGGAAGCTGAAGCAGGGCATAAAGCTGTTAATGTGCTTCTTTCGAGGGAAGAGACTTATGGAGACATAGCCCCTGTCAGGCTCGACAAAAACGGAGTATCGTCGTTCGTTTCAATTATGCGCGGCTGCAATAATATGTGCGCCTATTGTGTGGTGCCCTATGTGAGGGGAGCTGAGAGAAGCCGCGACCCGGAAACTATTCTGAGGGAAGTTAAGGAGTTATATGAGAAAGGCTACAGGGAGGTTACACTTCTCGGACAGAATGTTGATTCGTTCAACTGGAAGAAGGATGACAAGTCAATAAACTTTGCAAGGCTTCTTGAAATAGCTGCCGATGATAATCCTGATATGAGGATCCGGTTTTCAACCTCCCATCCAAAAGATATTTCGGATGAACTTTTGCATACCATAGCCAGGCACAACAACATCTGCAAACATATACATCTCCCTGCTCAGAGCGGAAGCACCCGCATCCTGAAACTTATGAACCGTGAGTATACAAGGGAGTATTATATCGAAAGGGTTAATTCAATCCGTTCAATAATTCCCGAGTGTTCTCTCTCTACCGATATGATAACTGGTTTTTGCACGGAGAGTGATGATGACCATAAGGACTCATTATCGCTTATGGAATGGGCAGGCTTTGATTTTGCCTATATGTTCAAGTACAGCGAACGTCCGGGAACAAAGGCTGCACGAAAATATGCGGATGACGTGCCTGAAAGCATAAAATCGGCCAGGCTGAGTGAAATGATTGCCCTCCAGAACAAACTATCGGCACGCTCAAAAAGAGCTGATGTTGGCAAGGTTTTTGAGGTCCTTGTTGAGGGAACGTCTAAGAGATCAGCAGAAAATCTATCGGGGCGGACTTCTCAGAATAAAGTTGTGGTATTTCCGGGAGAAGCATTTAAAAAAGGGGAGTATGTTAAAGTCATGATTGAAAGATGCACCTCGGCTACCCTTCTCGGCACCACAGTAATGAAATAATTACTTAAGGAATTCCGTAAAAAACAAGTAACTTGTACCTGTATTAATCGAAGTAAATGAAAGCAAAACTATTATTCGTACTTCTTGCTTCACTGCTTGCAATAAACAGTGCAGCAGGTCAGAATGACAACAAAAAATTCTTTGTTTCCGGCAGGGTGGTTGATGGCCAGGAAAGGCCTTTGCAAGGTGCCCTCATAATGATCGACGGACAGAGCACATCGGTTGTAACAGATGAGAATGGCTCTTACAAGATCAAAGTGAGTCCAAAGGCAGACACATTAACCGTACTTACCTTCAACAGCGGCATAAGCTCGGCAGCTATTAACAAGCAGACAACAATTAATTTTGTACTCAGGGGAGTATCTGCCAAGGGATCCGGCAATACAGTCGCAGCTTCTCAAAAGGTTGATATTGGTTATGGTTCTGTTGATCAGACGGATCTCCTTACAAATGTAAGTAAGGTAGACGGCGGCAGATATGCGACTTATACAGATATTTATGAAGTTCTGAAAGGACAGGCCGGGGTAATGGTAAACGGGAAAAGCATAAAGATCCAGGGGGCCTCCTCCTTCCAGATGGGAACTGAACCGCTCTTCGTCGTTGACGGAATGGTAGTCAGCTCAATTGATGGCATATTGCCATCGCAGATAGATAATATCTCAATACTTAAAGGTGCATCAACATCAATTTACGGATCGAGGGGAGCCAACGGGGTGATTCTGATTAATCTGATCAAGGGGAAGAAATAGGAGAAGAATTTGAAAATTTGAAAATTTGAAAATTTGAAAATGAACTTGGAACTTGAAACTTGGAACTTGAAACTTGAAACATAACAGAATGAAAACAAAGATTCTAGTTTTAATCCTGCTATCGGCCGCATTCTCAGGAACTGCGATGGCGCAGAAAGCCGGCAAGGTCACCATAACCGGAACCGTGCTTGGTGTTGACAGCAAGCCGATCACCAACGCCATTATTATGATCGACGGTGTAAATACCAGTTCAAAAACAGATATGGAAGGTAATTACAAGGTCAAGGTAAAGTCCGATGCATTGAAAATTGGCATATTTACATTTGGCAATGGGATGTGGGAAGAGGACATAAAAGGCAGGACCCATATCGATATCCGTTTCAGCACAATGGCAGCTCCTCAGAACATCGACCAGGGTACTCCTGCCGGGGATGAGGCTACAAATGTCGGATATGCTACAGTAAAGCAGAAAAATGTCACCACGGAAATAAGCAAGATTGATGCAACCGAAAAAAGATATGCTTCATACAAAAGCGTTGCCGAATTGGTAGAAAGAGAAGTATCCGGAGTCAGGGTTACGAGCAGCGGCTTTGTGATCCAGGACTCAAAAAATCTTCAGGGGAGTATTCCTGCCCTTCTGATCCTTGATGGTACCTATGTTGACAGTTTCAATGGCATATCTCCTTCTGTGGTCAAGTCGGTTGAAGTGCTCAAGGGTACTTCAGCTGCAATGTACGGATCGAGAGGTTATGGCGGGGTGATAATTGTTACTACAAAAATTGAAAATCCATAGAAGACCGAAGACCGAAGACCGAAGTCGGAAGTCCGAAATGCGGGGTACGAGGTACAGGTTTTGAGTTCCTTTTATCTTTATCCTTTTGTCTTTTATCTTCTTATCGCCTACTTTTTGCCTTTTAAAATAAGATGCAATTCATCAAGCTGCTTATCCGAGATCTGCGACGGGGTATCGAGCATAACGTCTCTTCCTGAATTGTTCTTCGGGAAAGCAATGAAATCCCTGATTGAATCCTGCCCGCCGAACATAGCCACCCATCTGTCGAAACCAAAGGCAATTCCACCGTGAGGAGGTGCGCCGTATTTGAATGCATTCAGAAGGAATCCAAACTGATCCTCTGCCTCCTCATTACTGAATCCAAGCACCTTGAACATAAGTTTTTGTACCGATGCATCATGGATCCTTACAGATCCTCCTCCTATCTCCACACCGTTAATCACAAGGTCATAGGCATTAGCCCGAACCTTGCCGGGATCACTTTCCATAAGCGGCAGATCCTCAGGCACCGGAGAGGTGAACGGATGATGCATTGCATAAAACCGTTTGCTCTCTTCATCCCATTCAAGCAGAGGGAAGTCAACAACCCACAAGGGAAAGAATGTGCCTTTTGTCCTTAAGCCAAGCCTGTTCCCCATTTCAAGCCTCAGCTCGGAGAGCGCGCTTAAAGTGGTCTTCTTTGCTCCGGCAAGAATAAGAAGAAGGTCTCCCGGGACAGCCTTCATGGCATCGGCCCATTTTTTCAATTCGTCAGAAGAATAAAACTTATCGACCGACGATTTAAGGGTTCCATCAGCATTATACCTTACATAAACAAGCCCTTTGGCTCCAATCTGAGGTTTCCTGACAAACTCCGTTAGTTCATCAAGCTGCTTGCGTGTATATTCTGCACAAGCTCCGGCATTTATTGCTCCTGTATATTCTGAACTGTCGAAAACTGCAAAGTCGTGTCCCTTTACAAGATCTGTAAGATCCGTAAACTTCATGCCGAACCTGAGATCGGGCTTGTCAGAACCATAAAATTCCATTGCCTCACGGTAAGGAAGCTTAAGGAAAGGCTCACTGAATTCAATCCCTTTGATCTCCTTAAAGAGATACCTTGCCAGTCCTTCGAAAGTATCAAGTATGTCGTCCCTCTCAACGAACGACATCTCACAGTCAATCTGCGAAAACTCGGGCTGACGGTCGGCACGGAGGTCCTCATCCCTGAAGCACTTCACAATCTGGAAATACTTGTCAAACCCGGCAACCATAAGAAGCTGTTTCAGTGTCTGCGGCGACTGAGGCAAGGCATAGAAAGTGCCCGGCTGCATTCTCGACGGAACAACAAAATCGCGTGCACCCTCGGGTGTTGATTTTATCAGTACAGGAGTTTCCACCTCAATGAATCCGATGGAATCCATATATTTGCGGACTGCCTGGGCAAAACGATGCCTGAGGATAATATTGTTTTTAACAGATGCCCTCCGAAGGTCAAGGTAACGGTATTTCATCCTCAGCTCCTCGCCGCCGTCAGTCTCCTCCTCGATTGTGAAAGGAGGTAATTCGCTCTTATTAAGAATGCTGAATTCAGTTACTTCTATCTCGATCTCTCCCGTAGGAATTTTCAGGTTCTTATTGCTTCGCTCCCTGACCCATCCTGTAGCCTGGATCACAAACTCCCGTCCGAGCTTTCGCGCCTTTTCGCATAGCACACTGTTGGTCTCCATATTGAATACAAGCTGGGTAATGCCATACCTGTCGCGAAGGTCTACAAAGGTCATTCCCCCCAGGTCCCTTGATTTCTGGACCCATCCGCATAATATTACCTTCTCTCCAACAGATCCTTTGTTCAGCTCTCCGCATGTGTTTGTCCTGTACATCACTATTTGATTAATGTTTCAGCAAAAATAGCAAAATTATCAGATTGCCGAGATGACGATTTTCTTTATACATTAGATGCCAAATCTGAGTTGAGATGGAGAGAGCGAAGAAGGAATCATACATGAAGGCGGCCCTGTCGGAGGCTCAAAAGGCATTTGACAGGCAGGAAGTGCCGGTTGGTGCTGTTGTTGTCTGCAATGATATTATTATTGCACGGGCCCATAATCTTACAGAAACGCTTAAAGATCCCACAGCTCATGCCGAGATGCAGGCAATAACTGCTGCTGCAAACTGGCTTGGTGGAAAATATCTGACAGGTTGTACAATCTATGTCACCCTCGAACCATGTGCAATGTGTGCCGGGGCAATCGGATGGAGCCAGGCTGATGCGCTTGTCTATGGTGCAGGCGATGAGAAGAAGGGCTACTCCCGTTTATCCGGACCGCTTTTACATCCAAAAACAAAGGTCGAATCAGGAATACTTGAGAAGGAGTGCAGGGAAATAATACTCCGGTTCTTCAAAGGAAAACGGTAATTATTCTTAATTTTACACTTACAAGATTAACAGATGACCTTCAATAACTTCAAAAACATCATAGGATTAAGGATCAGGCTGTTTGCCATAACAGTCATACTAATTGTATATCTGGTTCTGACCTATATAGCCCAGATCATAAAGTTCCCGCTGTTTGGTATGAGTGATACACTGGCTACTGTAATACTCGTTGCCATATATCTCTTTCTCGTATTTCTGCCCATGTATCTCAATTATCAGTTTGTCAGTTATTCCGATGATGATGATAAGATAGTATTCAGGTATTTCACTTCGGGGATCATAGGAGGAAGAAAAAATTCTGTCGCGATAGATAAACGAAATTTCTCGGGGTATGAAGTCAAGTCCGAATTCTTTGGATTGAAGAAAAGCATTATCCTGTTTCAGAATTTCAGGGAAGGAGTTGCAAAATACCCTCCTGTTTATATCAGCGGGCTAACCGGGAAGGAGAGGGAGAAGGTTCTCAGGTCATTGAGTCAGTACGTGCCAAAAAGCTAATTGTTATCATCTGATAACATGAGTTTTATCATTTTTATTCATTATTAACAATCCCAATTTTGAAAAAGAAATATTTGTTCCTGGTTAATAATCAATACTTGATAATATGAACGTGGAAAAAATCATGAACAACCTCGAAAAGAAACATCCCGGAGAGGTTGAGTATTTACAGGCTGTAAGAGAGGTCCTGGATTCAATTGAGCAGGTCTATAATGAGAATCCGCAGTTTGAATCTGCCAACATTATTGAGCGGATTGTTGAGCCCGACAGGGTGCTTACCTTTAAGGTGCCATGGGTCGACGATGAGGGTAACGTTAAGGTCAATCTTGGCTACAGGATCCAGTTCAACAATGCCATAGGGCCATATAAAGGCGGTCTCCGCTTTCACCCCAGCGTGAATCTGTCGATTCTCAAATTTCTTGGTTTTGAACAGATCTTCAAGAACGCTCTCACAACTCTCCCTATGGGCGGCGGCAAAGGGGGTTCTGATTTTGATCCGAAAGGAAAATCAAATGCAGAGGTCATGCGTTTCTGCCAGGCTTTCATGCTCGAATTATGGAAGTACATTGGTCCTGAGACAGACGTACCTGCAGGTGACATAGGTGTGGGCGGTCGCGAAATAGGCTTCATGTATGGAATGTACAAGAGGCTTGCTGGCGATCACACCGGTGTTCTTACAGGCAAGGGAAGCAATTGGGGAGGATCTCTTGTTCGTCCCGAAGCTACAGGATTCGGCTGTGTATATTTTGCAAAGGAGATGCTTGCAACCCGGGGTGAAACTTTCGAGGGAAAAAGAGTCGCTATAAGCGGTTTCGGAAACGTTGCCTGGGGAGCTGCACTTAAAGCTACGGAATTAGGCGGTATAGTTGTAACTATTTCTGGTCCTGATGGCTATATTTATGACCCTAACGGCATTTCAGGCAAGAAGATAGAATACATGCTGGAGCTCCGTGCTTCAAACGAGGATATTGTAAGGCCCTATGCAAAAGTATTTGAGGGCTCTGAGTACCACGAAGGCAGACGTCCGTGGGAAGTAAAGGCCGATATAGCACTCCCTTGTGCTACACAGAACGAGCTTAGCGGCGATGATGCCCAGAAACTTGTTAATAATAGCTGCATCTGCGTATGCGAAGGTGCTAACATGCCAAGCACTCCTGAGGCTATCGAGATCTTCCATAAGAACGGGCTTCTTTTTGCTCCGGGGAAAGCATCAAATGCAGGAGGGGTTGCAACCTCCGGACTCGAAATGACCCAGAACTCAATGAAGCTGCGCTGGAACCGTCAGGAAGTCGATGACAGGCTTCACGAGATAATGTGCAATATTCATGGCCAGTGTGTCAAACACGGAAAACTTGAAAACGGATATGTCGACTATGTTAAGGGCGCCAATATTGCAGGCTTCCTTAAAGTGGCAAATTCGATGCTTGATATGGGAGTGATATAGTAATTTGAAAATTGGTCAATTTGAAAATTTGAAAATTGATTGTAGAGGCGCGATGCATCGCGCCTTTACTTTTTGTATATTTGTATGTCTCGTTTTTTCGTGCCATGTCAGATATATCTCTTAAGCATAAGATTGCTTTAGGTCTTATTCCCCGTATTGGTGACATCAATGCCCGGAAGCTTGTAGCACATTTCGGATCTGTGGAGGCCGTTTTCAAGGAGCCCTACGGCAACCTTATTAAAATCCCCGGTGTAGGCTCCGGACTGGCAAAATACATCAGCGACCATTCGTACCTCGAAGAGGCGGAAAAAGAGGCCGCATATGTAACACAAAACAACATAAGGACATATTTCTATCTTGACGATGATTATCCTTACCGTCTGAGACAATGCGATGACTCTCCTGTAGTTTTCTTCTTTGATGGCGACTGTGATCTGAACAGTCAGAAGATCTTAAGTGTGGTGGGCACACGTAATGCCACGCCGAGGGGAAGAGAGCTTTGTGATAAGATAATCGGAGGACTGGCTGATGGTCATCCTGATTTAATAATTGTAAGCGGACTTGCTTACGGTATTGACATTGCAGCCCATAAGGCGGCACTGGCTAACAACCTTCAGACTATCGGAGTCCTTGGGCATGGACTCAAAACACTCTATCCATCGATCCATGCATCTGTGGCCAGGTCGATATTAAAAAACGGAGGGCTACTCTCCGATTTCTCGTCCGGCACTCTGCCCGAAAGGAACAATTTTATAAAGAGGAACCGTATAATTGCAGGACTGTCGGATGCGACCCTTGTTGTGGAGTCGGGCATAAAGGGAGGGGCACTTATTACAGCAGATATTGCCTGCTCCTATAACAGGGATGTTCTTGCAGTTCCCGGAAGGCCCGAAGACCCCTGGTCATCCGGGTGCAACAGCCTTATCAAGAGCAATAAAGCTGCACTTATTGAAAAAAGTGATGATATTGAATACTTCCTCGACTGGAAACCTGAGAAGCCTAAGCCACCTGTTCAGAAAACTCTTTTCTCTGAACTTGATGATGCTGAGAAACTAATCTTTGAGCTTCTCAAAGCAGAGGAAGAACTTACAATCGACACAATCTGCCGCACCCTGGGCATCCCTGTCTACAAATTATCCTCCCTCCTCCTGCAGATGGAATTCAAAGGACTGGTGAGGTGCTATCCGGGGAATGTGTATCGGATTGGGTAAGGTAGTCTGAAGACGGAAGACCGAAGACGGAAGACCGAAGACAGGAGACCGAAGACAGGAGACCGGAGACCGGAGTAAAAAGGAAGACCGAAGACCGGAGAGCGGAGTAAGATGACAGACAAATTATAACAAACATTAAAAGATTAGCTATGAAATTTAAGTTTGAAAAGTTAATCATATGGCAAAAAGCTATGGAGTATGGTGAAAATATTCATCAGTTATCAAATCAGTTTCCAAAGGAAGAGCTATTCAACCTTACTTCACAAATCAGAAGAGCTGTTGATTCAATCGCATTAAATATTTCCGAAGGGGCTATTGGACAGTCAAATCCAGAACTAAAAAAATTCATTGGCTTCTCAATACGCTCTCTTGCAGAAGTAATTACTTGTTTATACAAAGCCTCCAAAAGAAAATATATTTCAGATAAGGAGTTCAATGAAAATTATGAGTATGCATTCAATTTGATGAACATGATGGTCGGATTTAAACAGAAAATCAAATAAGTCAGAAAATCGAAGGTGAAAGAGCATGAAGACTTCCGTCTTCGGTCTTCCGTCTTCAGTCTCCAAAATAATTCTTAACTTCCGTCTTCGGTCTTCGGTCTTCGGTCTCTTCCCCCAAAATTATTCCCCCTATTACCCTAACCCATCTCCTCCCTTTTTACTATTTTAGCATCCCAATCGCCAAATGACAAACCGACTGATGCACCTCATCGACACCCACACCCACATTTACCTTCCCGAGTTTGATACAGACAGGGATGAAATGATTGAAAGGGCTGTGAGCAGCGGAGTTGAAAAACTGCTTTTACCAAACATCGATCTGAAGAGTATTGAACCAATGCTTGACGTTGTGAACAGGTATAAGGGCATCTGCCTGCCCATGCTGGGGCTTCACCCGACATCTGTTAAGAGCGATTATGAAACTGAGCTGGAAAAAATTCTTCATCTCTTTCAGGATGAGAGATATATTGCAATCGGCGAGATCGGGATAGACCTCTACTGGGATAAAACTCACCTGGAGGAGCAGATAAGAGCCATGCGAAGACAGATTCAGTTTGCGATTGAAAAAGGCCTGCCGGTGGTAATACATTCACGTGATTCATTTCCAGAAGTTTTTTCTGTACTTGATGAATTCAGCGGTAAAGGATTAAAAGGTGTGCTGCATGCGTTTACAGGGGGAATTGAAGACGCGGAAAAAGCGCTGGCCCTGGGATTTAAGCTTGGAATAGGAGGTATTGTAACATTCAAAAATTCTGCGCTGAGCGAGGTTGTAAAGGCAGTTGGTCCTGAAAATATAATCCTCGAAACAGATTCTCCCTACCTTGCGCCTGTTCCGCATAGAGGAAAAAGAAATGAGAGTTCGTATATTTGCATAATTAATAAAAGGCTTGCAGAGATTTTCAGAATGGAAGAGGAAGAGGTTGCTGCAATAACAACTGCCGGTGCAAACCAGCTTTTCAATTTTTGAGCTAAAAATGAAAAAGAAGAAAGAAGTCGCAATCTTAATTATATATACCGGCGGCACCATTGGCATGGTTCACGATCCTGTTACCGGATCGCTTGTCCCTATCGATTTCAGGCATATCTCCGACCATGTTCCTGAGCTTAGAAAGTTCGGGTATGATCTTCATTCCATCTCATTTGACCCTGTTAAAGACTCCTCCAATATCGACCCTTCGGTGTGGGTTAAGCTGGCAGAGATCATTGAGGCCGGATACAGCCATTTCGATGGCTTTGTTGTACTGCATGGCACTGATACGATGGCATATACCGCATCGGCCCTGAGTTTCATTATGGATAACCTGGCAAAGCCGGTTATACTTACCGGCTCCCAGCTTCCGATCGGATTGCTTCGTACCGACGGAAAAGAGAACCTTATAACCGCTATTGAGATAGCTGCAGCCAAAGTAGACGGACATCCTGCCGTACCTGAAGTCTGCATCTATTTCGACAACAAGCTCACAAGGGGCAACAGGACTACAAAGATGAGCGCAGAGCAGTTTGACGCCTTTTATTCTCCGAATTACCCTGAGCTGGCTGAGGTTGGATTGCATCTTAAGTATTCAAGCAATATTATAAACCATCCGGATTCACAGAAAGAACTTTTTGTCCACAAGGAATTCAATACAAATGTTGCAATCCTTAAACTCTTTCCCGGGATAAACAGGAAACTGGTGCAGGCGATACTTAATACTGAAGATCTTAAGGGGGTCATAATTGAGACCTACGGATCGGGCAATGCCCCCACCTATGACTGGTTTCTTGAAGATCTTACACGCTTCATTGACAATGGGGGTATAATCTTTAACGTAACCCAGTGTCATGGAGGCAGTGTTGAGATGGGGCTGTACGAGACTAGCCGCCAGCTTCTTGCAGCAGGAGTCATAAGCGGGAAAGACATCACCTCAGAGGCATCAGTCACCAAGCTCATGCATCTTCTGGGCAGGTATAAGTCGAAGGAAGATGTTATCGGGGCACTGAAACAGTCACTTGCAGGAGAAATATCCCTTTAGCACTTTTAATAGAAAATTTTTCTTAATTTTGCACCGCTGATTTCCGCAAGGATTATCTTATCAGGAGAGATGCAAGAGTGGTTTAATTGGCACGCCTGGAAAGCGTGTGTACCTCAAAAGGGTACCGGGGGTTCGAATCCCCCTCTCTCCGCAAAGCCAAAGCAAACCATCCCGACCCCGTCGGGATGGTTTTTTGTTTTCAGCAAATCCGTTCAAAACTTGTTCTGATAAGGAGAGGCTGAAAACAAAAAACCCTAAGTTATCCGCCAGCTGGCGGATAACTTAGGGTTTGCTTTGGCTTTGCAGGGTGCCCCCCAGGGATCGCGCCCTGAACGACGTAAGGAGTGAAGAGCGCAATCCCTGAAAACCCGAAGGGTTCATTTAAGCTTTGCCGGGTGCCCCTCCAGGGATCACCGAAGGTAATCCCCAAGTACTTCCGGCGGTGGGTCGGAGGGCGTAATCCCCTCACTCCTTATTAAAAACATACTTCTCCTTATCGATTTCCAGCAGGAACCTCGACGGCAGATGGAAAAACGCATCATACGAATAAATATTCCTCGGAAAAGTTATATACAGCTCCTCCTTTGCCCTGCTGCATGCCACATAAAACAAGCGGCGTTCTTCTTCCATTTCTTCAATATTTGTTGCCCTGTTTGATGGAAACAGTCCCTCCAGAGCATGAGGCACAAAAACTGCAAACCACTCCAGCCCCTTGGCTGAGTGGACTGTCGATATTGTTACTTTTCCCTGCTCCTCGCCTTCATCTATCAGAGGCTTCGACTGATCAGCCACCCTCTTCGAAGGCGGATCGAGGGCAAAATCAGATAAAAATTTGTCCAGATCCTTATACTTTCGTGATAAATCAACAAGCACATCAATATCCTGCATCCTAATCAGGTAATCATCTTCTCTTGCCTTGAGGATAGGTGCATAATAATCCTTAATGATCTCAATCTTCTGAGTGAGTGAGTATTCCGGCTGAGATGCCTTCGACAGCATCTTGCCAAGCGTCAGCAAGTCAGCATAAAACTTCTTCTGCTTAAATGATTCGAAGGAAAAAGGATCCCTGCTGGTCTGAAAATCGCTTATTAAACTGCCTGCCGTTATCTGGCCTACGCCGCCTATATACTTCAACACCCTGTGCCATGCAACAGCATCGGCCGGATTGTATGTTATCCTGAGATATGAGATAATGTCCTTTACGTGCATCCTTTCATTGAATCTGAAACCGCCAACCACGACATAGGGAATTCCTCTTTTGCTCATCTCGACCTGGATATACCTGTTATGCCAGTCGGCGCGGTTAAGCACTGCAATTTCGTTTAGAGGGACATTCTTCTCAGACAATTCCATGATCCTGTCGACTATAAACTCTGCCTCTTCCCGTTGTCCGTACACTCTTCTGATGACCGGAACAGATTGTCTCAGGTTTTTTGTAAAGAGTTTCTTCTTGTATCCGATTTTAGCGTTTTCAATTATCGAATTCGTGAAATCGAGGATCGTCTGGTTGCTCCTGTAATTCTCCTCTATTTTAATGACAACGCATTCCTTATATGTCTCGGGGAACCTGAGGATGTTTTCGTAGTTTGCTCCGCGGAAGGCATAAATACTCTGTGAATCGTCGCCAACCACCATAATCCGCCGGTGTTTTTCTGAGATGAAATCGACTATCTCTTTCTGCACTATGTTAGTGTCCTGAAATTCATCTACCATCACATACCTGTAATGATCCTGAAGGATCTGGCGGAACCTGGTATTATCCCTTAATGAATCTCTCAACACCTCAACAAGATCATCAAAATCAAGGATTTTGCTGAGTGTTTTATATTTTGAATACCCGCTATAAATCAGTTCAATATGAGGGATATAAGCTATAAGACCTGTATACTGTTCATGAATGATAGAGCTTATGGTGGAGTTTTTATTCCTTGAATATGAAATTATATCGTGGATCCTTGATTTTTTCGGAAATTTCTTGTCTTTTGTGTTGAACTTCAGTTCTGTTCTGATGAGGTCGATTATATCTTCGGAGTCGCTTGTATCGATAATTGTAAAATTGGAAGGCAGATTAAGCAAGTTGCTGTATTTTCTAAGGATGAATGCAGCGAAAGAGTGAAATGTTCCGCCTGTTATGTTCCCGGCAGTCTTGTCGTGAAGAAGAGTCTCCACCCGTTCGAGCATCTCCCGGGCCGCCTTTCGGGTAAAGGTCAGAAGCAGAATGGATTGTGCATCGACACCCTTTTCGATAAGGTAAGAGACCCTGTGGACTATCACCCTTGTCTTGCCGCTTCCGGCGCCTGCAATCACCAGAACAGGTTTTTCGGTTATTAAAACTGCTGCCAGCTGGGCCGGGTTGAGGGCACTTAAATAATTAACTTTAAATTTAGTGAGGTCCAGACCGGGATCGATACCCAGTTCAACGTTTTTCTTTTCGATTGAATTTGCAATGACCTGCAGCTCCGAGACTTTTCTTTCCAGGTCGGGCGATCCCTCTATAGCCGGGTACTCCGACCATGAAATTGATTGTATCTCATCATACTCATCAGCAGGAGGTTTGGGGGCTGCAGAAATTTGCCCCGTGATCTTCGCAAGGAAGTTATTCAGAAGTTCTATTGGCGATTCTGATTGAGAAGGTTTGTCATCTTCATCATTCCCGGCCAAACGTACCGGAACCGATTCAGAAGGTTTTACCTTATCGCTATTTTCCTCATCGTCTTTTGACATAATATTTGATTAGATATTAATCAAACTAAACGATGAAATATAACAATTTAGTTTCACTTTACGTCTATTACAAACTGTAATCCCAGCTGAATTGAAAATGTCCGGTTATACAATTTCTGGGTTGTGTTTTCCCCCTTTTCAAGCTGCATCAATCCGAGTGCTTCATTAACCCTGAAGAATACCGAACCACTGGCTGAGTATTCATATTCAGCTCCTGCAAAAAGATTTACGCCGAAATCATTTCTTTTGATATCCCCTTCGGCGATCAGGTTATAGTATGTCTCTCCGAAAAACTGGTCAGCCCTTATCAAATAGCCATAGTATATTCCGGCTCCTGCCAGCGGATAAAAATTTCCGAAACTTGAACCTGTATCCGGCATTGGCTCCGGCATTGAAGTAATGGAATGACCAGTCGACAAGTTCATGTTCGGCAGTTGAATTTGCTCCTTTGACGTTATATGCCAGGAATCCTTCGGCAAAAATATGATCTGCAAACACTTTCTGGAACGATGCTCCATAGCCATATTTGATAGTATATGCCAGAACAGACTCATTCCCATCCGAATCGGTGAACCTGAATGTGGAAAAATTCTGGCTGAATGTCATGCCGATTTTGTTCTGGGCATTAACAAAAATGTTTCCTGTGATAAGGAATGCAAGAGCAAAAACTATTCTAATTTTGTTTCCTGTTATTATCATCTTCATCTTTTATAATCAGAATTCCGGGACAAAACTAATAAAAGTTATTCTGTACATGTTAAGTTGATTGAAGACAGGAAGGGATGAATTTCAGACCGGAGACGGAAGTATTGATACAAAAAGCTACAATAAATGTTGCGGGATAAAATGCTTATCTGAAAGTCAGAAGACCGATCCGCCTCCCGAAAGCTATCGCGATGGCGGACGGAGACCGAAGTTGAAGAAAAATTAAAATAACTTACAATTTGGGAATCTGATTCCAATATTGTAATTTTGTCAAATGATTAAACGTGAAGCAGAATCTGAATTAATTAACCTGGCGAGGCAATTTAAAGCAGTTGCTGTTGTGGGCCCGCGTCAATCCGGTAAAACAACACTGACACGGCATGTGTTCAGCGATAAACCATACGTGAGTCTGGAGAACCCGGATATAAGGAGATTTGCAATGGATGATCCGCGAGGGTTTCTTTCACAATATATAGCTGGAGCAGTGATTGATGAAGTTCAAAGAGTTCCTGAGCTTTTTTCATATTTACAGCAGATTCTTGATGAAGATGAAACAAAGGGAAAGTTCATTCTTACAGGATCAAATAATTTTCTTCTTCAGGAAAACATTTCACAGAGTCTTGCCGGGCGTATCGCTTATCTGTATCTTCTTCCGTTTACCGTATCGGAGTTAGCGGAAAAGGAAAAGACAAGTCTGCCGGCATTAATATACAAGGGTCTCTATCCACCACTGTTTGATCAGGCTGCTGAACCTGATAAGTGGTATTCAAATTACATCAGAACATATATCGAAAGAGATGTCAGGCAAATAAAAAATATTACCAATCTAAATGCTTTTGAAAGGTTTTTAAGATTGTGTGCGGGAAGGACAGGGCAGTTACTGAATATGAACAGCCTTGCTATTGAATCGGGAGTGGATAATAAGACCATTGGGTCGTGGATAGCTGTGCTTGAAAGCAGTTTCATTGTGTACCGGTTACATCCTCAACACAGGAATTTTAACAAAAGAATTGTTAAGATGCCAAAACTATATTTTTATGATACAGGATTGGTGTGTGCCCTACTTGGAATTCAAAATGCGCAGCAACTGAATTATCATCCTCTTTACGGAAGTCTTTTTGAGACATTTGTTATCAGTGAACTCATTAAATATCGTTTTAACATTGCGAAGAGTAACAATCTCTTTTTCTGGAGAGACAATGTCGGTCACGAGGTTGACATTTTAGTTGAAACACCGGAAAGACTGTTTCCAATTGAAATCAAATCGGGAAGAACAATTACAGATGAGTTTTTCAAAGGCCTTGATTACTGGCTCAGGATCAGCGGAGAAAAGAGTGGAGCAATAATATATGCCGGAGACACAGGTCAAAATCGGAGTAATAATATTGAGATTGTCTCTTGGAAAAATCTCTCTGATCTAGAACGCCCTCACAGCCCTTACGTTATATGATACAGTCTTGCTTGCATTTGCCTGGATGCCTCCCACAGAAAATCGCTGTACCCAGGCATATGCTGCGCCAAACTCAGTTGAACACCAGTAGTATCCGCTGGCGACAAATCCGCCCATAGCCTGGAGGTGAAGATTGACTAACATAAGGTTTAATTCATCTTTTGAAGGCATATACCAGTCGGAATAACCGTTAAGATCGAGATCCTGGCAGAGCCTCGCAGCGATGCCTGCAGTTGAACATCCGGCTACAATTGCGGTAGTGTTGGCTGCACCTGAGCCATATGTGGTACCAATAAGTAACCGCCTATAGCTGTTCCTTCACATCCCCAAGAAGCGCCGGAACTGACCTCGGCGGCTGTGCAAACCATTCCATGACCGGCTCCATCGTTATGGAATACCAGACCTCCCTGGTATGTCGAACCCAGAACCTGTCCCGAATTGAAACTGATCTGGTTGCCATACCCGGTGCCGGCAACATTTGTTGCATATGCCCTTACATAATATACAGTGTTTACCGTCATCCCTGTCATGGAACCAGTGAATGAAGTGTTAAAACCGTTTGCCAGTGTAGGAGAAGGAGATGTACTCCAGCATAATCCGCTGGCAGTAACAGCAGATCCTCCATCACTTGTAACACTTCCTCCGGCACTGGCCGAGATCCCGTTCAAGGCAGTATACGATGAAGTGGTTACCACAGGAACAGATACTGTTTTGAAGCTGATCTCATTCCCGTAACTGGTGCCGGTTGTATTGGTCGCATACGCCCTCACATAATAAGTTGTATTGGTTGTAAGACCAGTCAGATTAGAGATAAATGCACCAGTCCCCGCTCCGTCGGTTGTAACGCTGTTTGCTAATGTCGGGGCAGGTGTAGTAGCATAACATACTCCCCTCGCGGTAACAGCAGACCCGCCGTCAAAGGAGATAGTACCGCCGCTCACTGCTGTGACTCCGGCAATTGAAGATGCTGCAGCTGTTGTCAGTATTGGAGCTGAAGGTGCCGTTGTGAATGTCTGGTCTCCGCTTATTGTAAGGTTAACAGCATTTGACGCTTTTATCCTGTAATGATAAAGTGATGCTGATTGCAGGCCTGTTATAGCTGCAGTGACGGCAGCATCAGTACTTCCTGTTACCGGGCTTTGCACAGCATTTGCACTGTTCCCGTATGATGTAGTTAAACCCCATTCAAAAACCACGTTTGTAAGAAATCCATTTCCATTTACAGTGCCATTCAGCGTAGCGCTGAATGATTGAATATCTGATGCAGGTTGTATCACCGCTGCAGGAGGCAAAAAGCCCATCCCTCCCGATATGCTCTCTGCTGTCTTTGCATGAAGCGCGTATGGCACACTAAGCAATTGGGTTGTCCCCATGTTCAGATAGGCAGTGCCTCCGGCCGGATCTATTTCAACTTTCAGAAAATAAAGATTCAAACCCCAGTTTATCGCAGAAAAACTGCCGGTTTTATCTGTACCGCTGCCAATTGCCAGAGTTACCATACCGAACTGGTTTGTGTTTACACTATGCTTTTCACTATAGACTGCACTTCCGTTTATGGTCCCTTCGAGTATGGAGAACCTGTAAGAAACATTCTGGCTGACAACCGGGTTTCCGGAAGCATTGCGCACAACAGCCTGGTAACTGAAGCTGCCGGGGGCCTGCGCCATAATGGAAAGAACCGATACTACTGCAATGAGGGTTAATACAATTCGCTTCATACTGCCTGGGATTAATATGGAATACTTACTCTTATTTAGTATAAAAATAACCTAAATTACTTCAACAAACAAAGGTGTTGCCTGAAACAGTCTTAGCTGATACAACCATCAGTATATCCTTGCTTCATCCATTCCAGGTTCTCATGATTGAAAAATGGAGTCAGCACCATTGCATATTTCAGCTTCTCCTCTGAGTTCATAGGCTTGAAGTTCCGGAGGATTTTAAGATTGGATTCCACAACCTTTTTGCTGTCCATGCCAACTGCAATGCCGCTGGGACCATCGAGCGACAAAGCAAATCTCACAAGTTCAGCTGCATCCATCCCCGGGATTGTCTCCTTTGGCCTGACCGTCTTCATAAGCATTATCCCCATCCCCTTTTGCCTTGCAGCAGGAATAACAAGCCCCTGCCTGTTATCTTTGTTTTCACCGTAGTGGTTCATTGCAAACAGCATGCTGTCGAATCTTCCGGTATCAACCATCGATTTAAGCGCTTCGGCATTTGCATGACCGGAAAAACCAATGAACCTTGTTACCCCTTGTTCCTTCATCTTTGAGAAGAGATCAAGAACACCTCCTTTTTTTGTTATATTGACTACATCTTCGGGTGTGTCGACAGAATGTATTTTCATCATGTCAAGATGGTCGGTCTGCAGTCTTTTCAGGCTTAATTCTATCTGCTTCTTTGCCTCTTCTGTGTCACGTGCCGCTATCTTCGTAGAGAGAAAGATCTCCTTTCTTCTGTTTTTCACAATATGCCCGAGCCTCTCTTCACTGACTGCTCCTGTCGCTGTATTCACGTAGGTATGAGCTGTATCCCAGTAATAAAGGCCGTTATCGAGGGCAAAGGTGCACATCTCGAGAGCCTCATCAAGTGTGGGAATAGTCAGGAACCTGCTCCCAAGACCTACTGCAATTCTTGGGATGATTACACCCGTCCTGCCAAGAACGGCTGTAGGCAGTCCTTTGGGATCATACTGATTCTGATCAGGTTTCCCAAATACAATTGGAGCGCCTGCAATGGCAACCCCTGCAGTTAAAGTGCTCTTTATAAAGGTTCTTCGTGAATAAATGTTTTTCATGGCGATCGTAGGTTAATGTTGTCAGGGGCAACGTCTGCAACATATTATCTGAACGCCAATTTACAATTTATCCTTCAATAATTATCCTTTAGTCTTGGTATAAAATGAATAGGTGCAGCAGAAACCGCACCTATTCTTCACTCTAAGGATCAACTCACCAATCCTACAAGATGAAAGTATAAGTATATTTCAGAAGTATTGACCTGCTGTTGAACTGAGGCAGTCTTGGATCCTCAAGATCACGGTATGTGCTTCTGCCTTCATTGATTACAATGTAGAAATCATTTCCTTCGCGCGGGTTATATCTGAATTTAATGTTTGTCGAAAGCCCGTTTTCAGTACTATTATACTGAACAAAAGCATTTAAGGACAGTTTTGTGGTGAACATAAGCAAAGCCTTTATCCTGGCTATGTTTCCGGTAAATGCCTGATCGCGGTCCGGGAAGTTTACATGATTGTATTCATATGCCAGTCCAAGCTGAAGTGATGATCCGATATTCCATAAAGGCTCAAGACCGAGTGTAATACGATTCCCGTCATAGAATGTACCTGCATATCCATCCATGCCAAGGCTTATTACCTTTGATTCAGATGTATTAAGATGAGCAACAAGCTGGGTGAAGTTATACTTGCCGACAGGTACGAATGCATCTTCTGATAAACTGAATTGCTTATCTACATTTTCAAATGAATTTAACAAAGCCACCATTCCTCCGAATCCCTTTTTGAAATTGAATTTATAGGCAAGTTCCGTTTCTGCAGTCTGAATATCACTTGTCGGATTGTTAACATACATCGTCTCATTGAGTTCAAACTTGTGATTCATAAGAGGTGATTCTTTACCGGGGATCCATCCGTACTGAAGGCTGCCCGCATAATAGGAATAATCCTTCCTCTGCTGAAACCCCATTGCCGGTTTAAAGTCCTTGCCGCTTCTTGTATATGTAAAATCATATCCCAAACCTCTGTCATTATATCTTTTCCAGTTCAGGAATATCCTTGTGGGATCAAGTGAGAGAGGATTATTGGTGTACGATTCTGCCATAACCTGTGCAAGTTTTATATTCAGGTAATCATTTTTAAAGAACTTGAAAATTCCGTCAATCCCGTAGGTATTGCTGTACGATCCATCCATTCCCAACCGTGAGGTTAAGATTCCACCAACATAGCTGTTTCTGTTGATCACCTGTCTGCGCAGCCGCAGCACTCCGAAGTTTTCTGAAGGAAGTGAACTCTGGGTAGTATCGGAAGGATCGAACGACTGAGTCTGAAGATCCATGAAACCGATATCCCATTTGCCGGCCATCCCCGTTATCCTGCCTCCTCCTATTATGGGGACCTGTTCTCCTTTGTTCAGGCCGATCTGACGGCTGTAAAACACATTGCTTTTCCCTTCAAAGCTAAAGTTGAATATACTGGACCTTTCCTGGAAAAAAGTCCTTTTCTCAGGAAAGAACAGTGAGAAACGTGTAAGATTGATCTGCTGATCATCAGCTTCGACCTGTGCAAAATCGGTATTAATTGTGACATCAAGAGTAAGGTTATTTGTAAGACCGTATTTTGCATCGAGTCCGGCGCTTAGTTTCGGACTCCCTTTCAATTCGTATGCTGTTCCGGATTCATTCAGAACGTTATCCTGCTGGTAACCTGTAAGTGCGTATGGTGTAATATAGAATGGTTTTTTTGATTTGATCCCTTCAAAGGCCACCTCATTGGCTTTTGAAGCACGATAGGTGCTGTAGATCCCCCAGTCGGGCGGAATCGGAGGGTAGATGTCAATCTCATTCTTGTGTGCAATGCGTCTGAAGCAGATCAGGCCCATAGTAACTTTCCCGTTATCCTCCTTAAACCTCATGCTTGAAAACGGAATGCGCATTTCGAGGTACCATCCGTTTTCATCGCGGTTGGTTTTTACATCCCAGAAGGTATTCCAGCTGTTATTGAAAGGAGGAGTTCGCGGACTCGAGGCTATGGCATCGTTGAGAACCGTGAGGTCGTTCCTCAATCCGCTCGGAGTTGTTGAAAATACGAGGGCATTTTCCTTGTCATTGAATGAATCGAATACCAGGGTAAGAGACTCATTGCTGTTTGATCCTTCATCACGCTTTTTAGAAGTCACCAGCATTTTGGAGGCTTCCGAGTCAAATAACCTGGCGCCAACGTAGATATAGGTATTGTCGTAGCATAACATCACCTCGCTTTTTTCAGTCGGCTGGTTTCCAAAGTTTGGCGTATGCATCACCATTGTAAGTGGTTTCACATTCTGCCAGCACTGATCATTGACAGTCCCGTCAAATTTTATCTCACCTTCTATCCGGGGAATGGAAATCATATCCTGCGATTTCGCAGTTATGAATGCTGAAATGAGCACGGTAAACAACACCCACTTCCTTAAAATTGCTGCTTTCATTGCTTTAGTTTTTTAATATGTTCTTCAACTTGTTTCAAAAAATGATCTGGACTCATGAAACAAATCTACTTTCCCTGGCGGGATCATATTAAAAAACTAAAGTAAGGCTGATAAAATGGCAAGTGAAGTGACCTACAAAGATGTTGAGATAGGGCGGTGAAGTTCGCTTTTATACCGCCAACGTCTTTCTCGCTTCCCTGTCGGGGTCATTTTTCAGCTCCGGGACATCATTCAGAACCATTGTCTCACCGTTTGCAGCACTGTATTTCGGCCACTGAGGAAGTCCTCCTCCGTTTGGATCGCCATTTTTCATAAACTGCAAAAGTGATCCCGACATCTTTTCTGATAGTTTCCTTGGCCTGGCTCCGCCTCCTGTATGGGTAAGCATCAGATCGGTATTGTAATACCAGAAACAGATATCAGAGCAATGGAAAGCCCGCATGCGGTTATCAAAGAGAGGCGGCTGCCAGCCGAACCATGCAAGATAGACCGGTGATGTCTGCTTCGATTTTGCATCGGCAAGAGCTATGGCACTTTGCCTGTTGCTTACAACCATCGACCATATCTCAACCGGCTTCTTATCGGGGAATGCTTTCGCGTATGCATCAACAATTTCTCCTGTTTTTTCCTTGAATCTCTCCTTCAGCTTTTCCTTTACTCCATCGAGAGTGATCACCTCAAGTGTTGCATCAGTCCGGCTTGGAGATTGTTCATTAAAGGTCGTGCATATGATCATCGGAACTCCATCGGCTGTAGGCGATGGTTCAGGAAAATACGGATGCTGCGGCAGAAAAACTCCATCAACAACCGGACTGAATCCCCTCCTCACACCTGTAGCTGCAGGCCCGAGTTCCTCGTTAAGTTTTCCTGCTGCCCTGTTTGCGATGGCAAGATATTCAAGCCAGGACAAGAGCTGAAGTTTTTCAATCTCTGATGGCTTAAGTCCTGCTTCCTTTAATACGTATGATCCCAGCTTCTCGGAGTATTCCTTCTCACCCGATTTTACTCCTGCACCGCTCAGGACAACTGCCTTATGGAATAATCCTTTTGCAGCAGGCATGGCAGTAAGTGTTGTAACCTTTGCGCCTCCGCCCGACTGACCCATTATCGTCACATTTCCGGGATCACCTCCGAAGTTTGCAATATTATCCCTCACCCATTCGAGAGCAGCAACCATATCGAGCATTCCAACATTTCCGGATGCTGCGAATTTCTCACCTCCGACCCCTGCCAGGTTAGTAAATCCAAAAGCTCCGAGTCTGTGGTTAAGAGAACAAAAAACAATATCTCCGTGCCGTGCCAGGTTCTCCCCTCCGTAACCATCCTGTTCAATTCCATTTCCTGCTGTAAATCCACCCCCATGCAGCCATACCATAACCGGACGTTTTTTCCCGTCGCCCAGGGCCGGAGTCCACACATTAATCCTGAGGCAATCCTCGCTTACATCATCATAATTCCAGTGATCAGCAAAAGACGCATATGAATTTGCATATTTCTTATCCATGCTCTGCGGGTGCGGAGTTGCCCCACCACACTGCAGGGAAAATATCTGTCCATGGTTTTGGCTTCTGAGGCGGCATGAAACGGTTTGCACCGGAAGTATCTGCTCCATAAGGAATTCCCAGGAAGGTATTGATGCCCCTCAGGACATATCCTTTCACTTTTCCGTATTGTGTTTCAGCAACAGCGATATTATCGCCGATAAACAGCACCTGTCCGTCTGTTTCCTCAGTGGCTGCCGCAGCAGATGTACATGAGGCAAGCGAAATTGTTGAGCTTCCAAGAGTAATGCCGGCTGCGCCGACCCCGAGATTCCTGATGAATTTGCGTCTGTTTGAACTCATAGTAAATTTTCTTTTAAGAAAGATACTTACTATTTTAATAATATCTGTCAATCAGAATAATGAAAATTCAACAGAATAAACCGAAATCAATGGCTCTAAAAAATCTCCCTTCGGACAAACAATCCGAAATTATATTCCACTGATGGATTCGGGCCATATTCGTCAAAGTCGAGTGCCAGGCCAAACTGTGTTCCGCTCAGGTCAACCCCGAGCCTGAACCACTGGTAACTCCGGATATGTTCGTTTGCATCAAATACATTAAGCAGTTTCAGACGGGTATATAGTTTTACCTTCTCATTAAGCGGCAATTTGTATTGAAATATTGTCATAAAATCATAAGAAGGTTCTTCAATTATATTGACCCTTGGAGCAAAAAGAAAAAAGGCACGCTTTGTATTAATGCTGTATTGAAATCCTGCTGTGGTGTTAAATCCTGGTTTTCCATAGAAGGCTCCGGCCACGATTTTTAAATTTTTAACAGCCTCAAAAAAGACCAGATCCTGCAGTACAAAACTATTCCTCGATTTATCATTATAATCAGCCTGAATAGTATTCATATGAAAGAATCCAAATTTTGAATTCTCCTTAAAAGGTTTGGTAAATGTCACGTCAAGTGAGGTAAACTTATTACCGACCATCAGCTCGACCGGGATGGGCTGAGAATACAATAACGATTTTGAGCTGAGTAACAGAATGCAGAAAAGAGTTAAAACTACAGATTTCATTTATGAACGTTTTAATAAAAGGAGTCAAAAGCAATTAATTACCACTAAACCAGTACTTAAATTCAGGGATACGGGCTTTACTGATAAGTATCTTCTCCGGAGCAGGTATTTTGAGGTTTACTGACAGGCGGCTGTTGAACCAGAAGTCGATGTCTTTTATGGCCTTCCTCGAAATAATATACTGCCGGTTCGCCCTGAAAAAATCATGAGGATCAAGCATCTCCGACAACTCATCAAGTGTATTCTCAAATCTGAATGATTTCTCCTCAAATGTCTTACCCTTTACAATGCCAGCATCAATATAAATAAAAGCGATTTCATTTGTCTGAAGAGGTATCAGCTTATCTCCTTTTGCAGGTATCAGGAAGTGTGTCTTGTATGCAGAGGCCCTTCTGAATGAGGCCATAAGCCGATCAACAGAGGTTCTGATATCATCGGCGGAGGTAAGATCCTTCATTTTTTTAAGCGCATGCTGAACATCCGCAGCCTCGATGGGTTTAAGAAGATAATCTATGCTGTTCACCTTAAAAGCTTTCAGCGCATATTCATCATATGCAGTAGTGAAGATAACCGGGCATTTAACATCTACCCTTTCAAATATCTCAAAGGCCGATCCGTCTGCAAGGTGAATATCGAGGAAAATAAGTTCAGGCTGAGGATTGCATGAAAACCACTCAACTGTCTCTGAAATACTGTCAAGTGTCGCAATCACCTGCACTGTACCCAGACTATCAAGAATTGCCTTAAGGTTTCGTGCTGCAAGCACCTCATCTTCAACTATTATTGCTTCCATTCCCATTAGGTTTTAATAACGGCACTTCCACCCTGAACTCACCATCGGATCTTGAAATCTGGATCTCCTCCCCGCATAAAAATTTGTATTGTTTCGATAAATTATTCAGGCCGATGCCTGTTCCCGGTTCCAGCGATAGCTTCTCCCTTATCGGATTGCTTACGATAAGGCTGTTATTCCCTGTAGTCATTAATAATATTGTCAAAGGTTTGCGCTTGCTTATCTCATTGTGTTTGACAGCATTTTCAATCAGAGTCTGAATCACAAGCGGGGGCAGTCTGAAATTATTATATTCATCACTTATTTTGAAATTGATCGCGAGATTTGAGCCGAACCTCATTTTGATCAGATAGATGTATGACTTTACCGACTCCAGTTCCTCTCTGAGCAGAACTGTCTTATTTTCATTGCTCTGCAATGTATATCTGAGCAACATTGAAAGATGGCTTACATACTGACGGGCATTATCCGGATCTTCGTCAATCAGTTCCTTAAGCGCTGTAAGGGAATTAAACAGGAAATGAGGACTTACCTGGTTCTTCAGCGACTGGTACTGGCTTTGCAGATTCTCGAGGATCAGCTTCTCGTTTTCGATAAGGAAAGCCTGCTTATCATAGAATACCTTAATAACATAAACACATATCACAACAACTGCAGCCATAAATATGTCGCGGAAAAAATACAGCAAAACAAATGATTTCGGGTTGTTTGAATCACTTAACATGCGCTTAACTGCGAAAAAAAGGTCGCTCAGCAAATAGACTGAAACGAAGGTCAGAACGATTGACATCAGAATTCGTCCGAAGCCAACTTTCTTCATCCTGTCCAATGGCCTGACTATATAATAATTAACAACAAAAGCACAAAGGGCAACCATTGCTGTGACAAAAACCTCCGTAATAACATCACCGATAGTCTCATGGCCGGGGGTCTCATGGAAACCGCTTCCAGTCGCAAATAACCCGAGAATCGAGTTAAAATGAACAAGAATGCTCATTAACAGCGAAATAAAAGCAACAATGATTATGTACCGGCTTATTTTATTCGATCTCATCTTTCAAAGATACAAATCAGTTTCCAGCAAGAGACCCGGAATACATCGAAGCTGACAAAACAGAACGTGAAACTACTTTTTTGCAGCCTGAAGTCAAAGAAATTTCATCGCGAATGACTAATTCAGACCGGGTATTTAAACCGCAGGTCATAATGCCTGCCTGATGTTATATACCATAAGTGCATTCCCATGCCTCAGATACAGCCTTCCCCTGTAAATTACAGGATGGGACCAGTGCTGGTCTGTTCCAAGCGGAACCTGGAATTTACTTATAACATCAAATGAGGAAGATGTCGCAGAAACTAAAGCCATCTCACCCTTTTCACTGTAGCAATAAAACAGTCCGTCAGCGAAAATAATATTCCCGTCCCCTAATTTATCAGACGAAAATAAAACCTTCCCGTCAGAAGCATCAAGACAGTACCATTGGTTTTTCCTGTACAGAGAACCATAGATATAACCATCTTTTATAATAATACCCCCCATCAGGTTTTTAAAATTTTCATTTCTCCACATTGTAGTTACGCTTTTCCCATCTTCAGAAAGTTTCAGGGCAACCATTCCCCCGTTTGTTTTTGCACTTTCGCTTGAGCAAAATATCATCCCGTCATGATAAACCGGCGAGTTGGCATGGATCTTATTCCCCTGGAACTGGGGAACCTGCCAATAGAACCTGCCAGTTGCCGCATCAACACACACTATTGATTCAGCTGTCATTGTTACAATAAGCCGTGCCTTATTGTGCTTTACAAGCACAGGAGAACAATATGCTGCCGGTTGCTGATTTCCCTGACTTGTCCATATCGTCTTGCCTGTAAAACGGTTTAGGGCGGCAATATTGTGCTCTTTTCCTCCGGGGGTACAGTAAAGAATGTCACCCTCTATCAGCAGCGATTCAGCCATTCCCCAGGTTATATTCTTTGCATTGAACCGGCTTAAAATGTCAACTGACCAAATAAGGTTGCCGTTATCTGCATCATAGCAGAATACTGTTCCCATTCCACTCTCAAAATAGAGCCGGTTATCAATTATCACAGGGGTTGACCTGGCTCCGGTATAGTTGGCATACCATTCGGGCCCGTATTCCTTCTTCCAGAGTAATTTACCGCCGAAGTCGAAGGCATAAAGAACTCCGGTTGAATCAGGCATTCCCAGGACGAATAATCTGTTTTTTCCAATCCCAACGCTTCCATGTCCGGCACCAAGCCCCTCATACGACCACAACAACCCGGGCCCATTCTCCGGCCATTTTTTTAGCAGTCCTGTTTCCGCGTAAATACCATTTCGTTCGGGCCCTCTCCATTGCATTCTCTGTGCCGACAGATCGCCGCCTGAGAGGAAATAGATTAAGAATAGAATACTTACTGCTCTGATTGCCATAACTAAAATTATGAAATTAATGAGCCGTAAATATATAAAATATGGGGAAAGGACACACGACACACGACGAACGGCAAACGGAAGAGCTAATGTCGTTCGTCGTGCGTCGTGTGCCGTGCGTCGTGCGTCCTTACTTCTCAGTTATCAAACTTCTGACACTGCTGATATCAACTTCCTTAATGGGGTCAAAGCCGGGACTGTTCATATAATTCAGCATCGATGCAAGCAGCTGTTTTGAAACAAGTCTATCATCCTGGAATCTCTTTCATATCAACACTGCAAACCATCAGCTTTCCTCCGTTTACCTTCCCTTCAAAAGCAAGCGCCAGCCTTCGGTTCTCAAACCAGGTATCAATTGGCTGAATCAGGGGCTTAAGATCCGCCGGAAATCCATCAAGTATCATTGCCTGGGAATGTGCGACAGGATCCCACCACTGCCAGTTGCTGTGAAATTCCGTTGGGAAATCTGAAAATACAGGATGTTCAGGATCGCACAGTATTCCAAGAGTATGAGGCGGCTGATTATTAGTCCAGGCTGTATTCCAGAATATGCTCGAGAATCCGATAGCTACCTGTGCCCCTTTTTCTTTTCCGACTTTACCGTAAGTCAGAAGGAGAACTGAACCTCCCTGCTTTAACGGGACTCTGCATTTTTATCAAGTTTATCAGTTACCAGAACATCACCCGTGATAATCTCCTGCTTTGCCGGATATACCCAGAAATCCCAGCGGTTTCTGAAAGAAGTGTTTTTTATAGAAACTTCAAGAGTAAGTTTCTGAGGGGCCTTAATTTCAGAAAGATTCAGAGAGATTTTTCCTGCCGGAATACAAGTAGCCAATCGCAAGATCTTCAACAATTGAGCTATCCCTGAGAATTTCTTTTGCATCAGAACCGGATATCACTGAAACTATTTCCGTGTTTTTTAGTGTTGAGGAGCCGAAATGAGCAATCTCAATATCTGCCTGAAACGATTCTGTATTGCTGTAAACCATCTTTTTCATCCTTGCAAGTGGAACAGTTTCATTGCAGAACATCCTGAATTCCTCCGGTGTAACATATCCTTTCGATTCAAAGAACGGACTTAATATTCCTACCAGGGCAGTCCCCTGTCCCGGGAAATCATGAAGCTGAAGGATCTGGAATCCGGCAAATCCAGGAGTCCTCAGCGCAGCCTCAATCTCAGCCTTATAGCATAAAACCTGGAGCTTGCCTGAGGCCATTAGGAAATCTTCAGCCTGACTACCCATGTTGTTTTCTTCAAGGGTCTCCCTGAAGATCTCAAAGTTTGTCGCTTTCAATACTCCCTTGTATTTTTCAATCTCCTTAAAATCGGGATAGACGCACCATTGACCTATCTCATGACTGACCGTCGGGACCTGGTATTTTGAAACATAGGCCCCAAAATCATACATTGTCTGAGGAGGCTGCGAGTTGATAATACTCTTCAGTCCCGCTCCCCAGTGCTGGATCCTTGGCTCAGGTGTAAGGTTGAAATCGTTCTCCGGAATAATGGGCCATCCGGCGGCAGAAGTATATACCCTTCTGTTATCTTCAGCTTTCCAGTACGAAAGCAGTTTCCCGAGATACTGGTTCTGGTTTTTACCTGCAGGCTCATTTCCGTAAGCCAGCATACAGAAGGATGGGTGATTGCCATACTCTTTCAGGATCTTGTCTCCTTCTGCATATATGAATCTGTCAATTTCCCCGCCGTCACCTACTGATGTCCCCTGGTTTGCCCAGGAACTGCACTCAATGTGAAAGTAGATCCCGAGTTTGTCTGCTGCAGTAAATGCGGCTTCAGGCGGACAGAAGGAATGAAACCTTACATGATTCATTCCATAATCCTTTACTGCTTTCAGGATTTTTTCCCACGATTCAACATCTGCCGGGGGATAACCGGTTAAAGGATAAATGGCACATTCTGTTGTTCCCCTAAGGAATATCTGCTGACCGTTTACCTCGAACCGCGAACCATTGGTTTTAAACTCGCGCATGCCGAAATCCTCTGTCTGCGAATCAATTACTTTATTCTTTTCCCCGGTCAGTTCTACTGACACCTTATACATTGAAGGAGAAAATTCACTCCATAACTGCGGATCGTTTATCTTATAATTCATAACCACCTGCTGTTCACCTGAATTTGTAACAATTGTTACATTCTTAGAAGGAAAACTCTGTTTCCGTTCCGAATTGAAACTTTCGACCCTGAACCTTAATTTCCCTTTGAATTCTGAGTTATCTGAATTCTTTATGCTTACAATTACCCTTGCAACTTTCTTTTCAACATCAGGAAAAACCCTGATGTCTTTTATAAACTGCTTCGATACCGAAAGCAGACTAATCTCACCTGTTATGCCGTTCCAGTTCGATTGAGTATGGTCACTTACACTGTGCGAGTTGACACCAACAGGAACAACCATCCGGTTGTCTATGCGGATGCTTACAATGTTTTTCCCGGGCCTGACTTGAGCGCTAATGTCAAACTGATGAGGTGTTGCCAGGCTGTTTTCGCTGCCTGCGCTCTCGCCGTTAACAAACACCGTCGTCTCCCAGTGAGGTCTCTCCAGAAAAAGAATAATGCGCTTCCCCTTCCATGATTCAGGAATCTCAAACTCCTTCTGGTACCAGGCCGGGCCCTTATAATATTTCACAGGTTTCAGCCAGAACGGGATTTTAATATTCCCGGGCTGACGGTACTTTTCATACTTTTTATCCTTGAAGTATGACTGATCGACAATATCGCCGGTCCAGGGAGTTTTAAGAGTTACCTCATCACCCTTCCCGTTCTCAGCCATTGAACCGGGAAGGATTACTGTCTCTTCTGCCAGTGTTTCAAACCATTTATTTTCAACTCCCTTATCGAGAGAATCTATTTTGAATTTCCACTCTCCAGCCAATGAGATTTTTTCTCTGACATCTGCATAATGACTGGAGCAGCCTGTTAGAACAAGCAAAAGAAACAGAAGCTTTTTCATACACCTTAATTTATCAATTGATTTTCAATTTCTTCAAGCGTTTTACCCTTTGTTTCGGGCAGCTTTTTAAGTATATAAAAGAATCCAAGGATACAAATGAATCCATACAGCCAGAATGTTCCTGAGGCATTAAGAAGTTTATTCAGCAAAGGGAAAGTATAGGTAAGAACGAAACATGCCGCCCAGAGTGCAAAGGTTGCAATTGACAATGCAAAGCCCCGGATCCGGTTTGGAAAGATCTCCGAAAGCACCACCCAGGTAACAGGTCCGAGCGACATTGCAAAACAACCTATTATCGCCACAACCATTATAAGCAGTGGCAATCCCTGAAGATGGAAAAAATACATTGCACCTGTAACTGCAAACATGCCGGCTAAACCTCCGGCACCAAAAAGCATAAGACCTTTTCTTCCGAGCCTGTCGACAGTAAAAATACCGACAAATGTGAAAACAAGATTTACACTTCCGGTGATTACAATATTAAAGAGTGTATCGGAAACGCTGTAGCCGGCACTGGCAAAAACCTCCTGGGCATAATTGAAGATAACATTGATCCCGCACCATTGCTGAAATACAGCAAGCACTATTCCAAGGATCATTATCTTTCTCATTCCCCGCTCCTTCAGCATTGTAAATCCGGACTCTCCTGATTTGTTTTCGAATGTTTCGCGAATAGCATCAAGCTCGTTTTCTGCAAACCGCTGGCCCCCTATTTTTGTAAGGATCCTGAGAACCCTGCTATTCCTTGCCGGATCTTTAGCAAGCCATCTCGGACTTTCCGGAACAAACCACATCATGATAAAAAAGAATCCGGCAGGGATTGCACAGGCATAAAACATCCATCTCCAGCCCATCTGTCCATTCCATGAATTGAGGATATCAGATGTAGTTGCACCGTCAGGCACCGGCCGGGCAATTCTCCAGTTTATGAACTGTGCCGCCAGTATCCCTATAACAATTGTAAGCTGGTTAAGTGAGACAAATCTTCCTCTTACACTGGCAGGAGTTATTTCAGCAATATACATCGGTGAGAGGTTTGATGCCAGGCCAATTCCGACGCCGCCAAAAATTCTGAAAATTACGAATGCTGCAAATGAGCCTGCAGCACCGGTGCCGACAGATGCTGCAACAAATATCGCTGCTGAAAGTATCAGCAGCTTCTTTCTTCCGAACCTGTCACTTAACCATCCCGACAATACAGAACCTGCCAGACATCCGACAAGAGCGCAGCTCATTGCCCAGCCCTGGCGGAATGCATTGCCTGTTATTCCGAAAAACGGTTCATAAAATGGTTTTGCTCCCCCGATCACTACATAATCGTATCCGAAAAGTAGTCCTCCCATTGCTGAGATCAGCGAAATGCTCAGCAGGTAGTTCCAGTTATACTTTTGGTCCTTCATCACAGCTCTCTGAGGGCATCAAGCATGGCAACAACATTCTCAAAAGGCACATTCGCCTGAATATTATGAACTGTATTGAAGACAAATCCGCCATTCTCGTTAAGTATTCCACACTGGGTCTTTACCTGTTCCTTAACCTGGGCCGGAGTTCCAAAAGCAAACACGCCCTGAGTATCCACACCTCCACCCCAGAATACAAGTTTATCTCCGTATTTCTTCTTCAGCTCCCGCGGATCCATTCCCGAAGCGTTAATCTGAACAGGATTAATAATGTCAAATCCGGCTTCAATGAAGTGTGACAGGAGAGGCTCAACAGCCCCGCATGAATGTTTGAATGTTTTCCATCCTGTGTTGAGATGGATCCAGTCATTCACCTTCCTGTAATAAGGCAACCAAACCCTGTCGAAGGTTTCAGGCGAGCAGAAGGTTGAATTCTGGGTGCCGAAATCGGTCCCGCAGGTAAAGACAACATCAATTCTGTTCCCGATCACAGAATGAAGCCTTCCCAGATTTTCAATCGCAATATCTGTCTGCCTGTCATAAATCTCCTTTACATAATCCTCCCTGATGAGAGTGGATATATACCACTCCTCAACCCCCCTTATCCCTTTTGGGTCTTTCAGATTAATGGCGGGAACAAGTGCAATATCTCCAAGAGCAGTTCCTCCCAGCGAAGCAACCACTGCTTTTGAATTGTCAGTTAAAGATTCTGCCTTCCTTTTCCAGTAAAGCAGGTCCTGATCTGTTACCGGGGTAAATTCCTCAAGATTGTCTTCGACCTTGAGCGTTGAATCATCAATTGGCTTCTGCCTGTCGAGTGCATCAAAAAAGTAACCTGTTTTTGGCATTATTGCGCTTGGAGGAACTGAAGTATCGCCTTCGGGATACATCAGGATATCGCCGTTGCTGTTATATGTATAGTTAAAATCCCCGGGGAACATTACCTCCTGTCCCCAGATAGTCCTGTGCACCTTCCAGTTCTCATTCGGAACACCGAACATATTCTTTGCACCGAACAGCCCGATGATATCGATATCCATTGCTTTTATCAGATCAGGTTCAATCTCGCCAAGCATCTGGTAGGGCTCAATAACTTTAACCGGCTTTTTTACAAGTCCGAAATAATCTCTTAGTTTTTCAACTATCAATACATGGATCCCTGTTACAGCAGTGGATCCGAAATCCACAACCACCCTGTCGGGCTGCTTATGGTTAATTGTTTTAAGGAAGTTCTCTCTTGAAGATGATCTCATAGGTTTTCTACAAATTGTGTTTTATAAATCAGCCAGTGTTAAGGCTATTGAAAAATACGAATTTTATTTAATAAAGTTAATTCAATAATATAATCGTACAATCATATCAGAGATTCTTTTAGGAACCAGATTGTGGTAAAATCATATCTTTGCATTATGAAAAGCGGAGTTCAGATACCGGAACCATTTCTTTTCAACCCTCTGAAACATCATCTGGGTTTTATAAGGGAATATGTTAATAAAAGAACAGAGTCTGATGCTGGCCGCCTCTCTTTGCTGCAGCGCTACAACTCCGATGAGATCCGGGAAATAATAAAGGAATTAAAGCATCTTGGGACCTCTGTTATGGATGTCTACTCAGGTTCTTTAACTGTCGGAGAAATATGTATAGAGAGTGAAAAACATCTCATGGCAAAGAACCTTTTAGGAAGAGAACAATTCTCCCTTTGGGCAGGCCCCGGCGCGACTGATTTCAGGGTGATCACACTCTCCGATTCATCGCAATGGATGGTCAAATTTCATATCAACGAAACCAGGTATATCCATTTCTTTCCTGCAAGGTATTCTCCTCACACCTTCAGAGTAAAATCAAATACATTAAAATCGGCCCTGCTGTATAATATTCTGATTGGAAAAGACTTCATAACAAGCGATGACCTGAACAGGGTACGTCCCCTGCTTGGGCTCTCCCCGGTGAAGGATCCTGCCGATTCGGAAGCTGTAACGGAGATGATAGAGATCCTGAGAAGCTAATTATTTCACCGGATTGATAAATCAGTATCAGATTTTTTATCATCTTTATAAGAAGTTATTCCTTTGAGAATTGACCATTACTTATTTTTAATTAAAAAGACTTAATTCTTTCCATCTATGAAAAAACTACTATTCCTTCCGCTACTCTTCTTAATTTCTGTTGTTGCATCAGCCCAGGCTCCTGATTTCACGGGAACATGGAAGCTTAATGCAGAAAAAAGCAAATTGAACGACCAGTTCACGCTTGGCCCAAAGGAGATCATTTTTGATCAGAAAGGGAATGATCTTAATATTGAAAAACATTCCACCATGATGGATCAGGATTTCATCACAAAGGATAAGTTTACTCTCGATGGCAAAGAGTGCATCAATGCAGGCTTCCAGGATTCAAAGAAGAAATCTGTCTGTACCTGGTCGGATGATAAGAAGTCATTAAAAGTAGTTTCCGTTCAGTCAATCGGCGATGGAGGAGACATGACCCATACGGAGGTCCTTAAGATTGATGGCGGCAACCTTGTTATTGAATCTACTGCATCCTCATCTTACGGAGAACTTGTTGAAACGTTTGTGTACGACAAACAGTAATGGCTGCTTTCAGGGAAAAACGAAATTATTCTTATCTGTCACTTTGCCTTCTGTTATCCCTGCTGGTCTTTTCTTCGCCTGCCTGTAATACCGGAAAAGTACCGGTATCGGATGAAACCGGTACTGCAATTGATTCACTTATCCGGATGAGGAGGATAAATGAAAAAACCATACTCATTTCTTTCGGTTATGATGCTGTAACTGCGATAGAGACAAAAAAAGGAATTGTCGTGATTGACGCAGGAATATCATCAAACCTGACTACACGCTACAGAAAGATAATTGGCGATGAATTCAGAAGAAATGATTTCGTCTATGTTATAAATACTCATGGACATACTGACCATTGGGGAGGTAACAACGTTTTCCCTGAAGCAGGGATTATCGGGCAGGTTAATATTTCAGGTGAAATACAGGATTACAATAAAGGCAGGGAGAAAATTGTTGAGAATCTAAAAAGGATATATGAGGAATATGACTCAACCTTGAAGAAGACTGATCGCGGAAGTGCAGAATGGAATGATTCTTTCACTCAGATGATCCGTTACAAAACGGCTTATGAGGATGCTTTAGGCGGACTGATTATCCGTGAGCCGGAAATAACCTTTTCCGACTCCATAGTTATAACCGCTGGCGATGCTACATTTGAAATGATCTGGTTCGGTGAAGCCCATTCGAATAGTGATATTCTGGTTTTTGTACCTGAATTAAAGATTCTTTGTACAGGCGACCTTTTATCCTCCTATGGAAGACCTGGTTTCAGGGTTGATGTTGATAAGGATCCTGAAAAGAGGGATCTTGCGATAAGGTGGATCAAAAAGAGAAAAGACAATGCTGTAATTATAGTTAATGGTCACGGACAGATTCTTTCTGTCTCTGATCTGGACTTTTTTCTTGATAAAATTTCGTCCCTTCATAGCCTTATGTAAACAGTTAATTGCGGATTTGGATTTCAGCTGCAGAGCAGCGAACTATTTGTAGAATAAGAGCTGGTCTCCCCCTCTGATTCAGGGGCAGCTACATAACCACCTTCTGGGATCCCGGGATAACAGTGTTTTCGCCAAACAAAAAATTCAGTGTCGACCTCTATAAAAAATCCTCAACACAGATTTTCTTCAACACCCCGGGCAAGGCAACTCCTTTTTTGCTGAATCGTCATTTCTGAAGAGAAATCCAATCACCGGAACTAAAAACCAGAAACGCGGTAGGGGTTGAAGATATTCAACCCCTACCCTGTGATTCCATTGTGATCCCGGGGCGATTCGAACGCCCAACCAACAGAACCGGAATCTGTCATTCTATCCATTGAACTACGGGACCAAACTAAAATCAATCTTCAATGGAATCTGTCATTCTCCCGCTGACGCGGGACAGGTATCCATTGAACTACGGGACCAATTCAATACCGCAAAAGTATAACCAAAAGGCCGGTTTTACAACTATTTCAGAAAAAATACCCCTTCTACGCTCCTCTTGTTACTCATCATCAATGATTTTTGATAAAGAATTTCTATTTTCGCAGCCGAAAGAAGTGAGCTAAAGTTTGGAGTGACTAGAGTTTAAATTGAATTAATTTAAGTCACCTCAACTCCAAACTCCAAACTCCAAACTCTAGTTCACTTGAAACATCTTTAGCAATTAATTGAATCATAAATAAAATGGACTATAATTTTCGGGAAATAGAGAAGCGCTGGCAGAAATACTGGGAAGATAACAAAACATTCAGGACTCCTGATGATCTTACAAATCCCAAAAAATGCTATATCCTCGACATGTTCCCCTACCCTTCCGGCGCCGGCCTCCATGTCGGTCATCCCGAAGGATACACTGCAACAGATATCTTCAGCAGGTACAAGAGGATGAAGGGTTTTAACGTTCTCCATCCGATGGGCTGGGATGCTTTCGGGCTCCCCGCCGAACAATATGCCATCCAGACAGGCACCCACCCTTCAATCACAACAAAAAATAACTGCGACACCTTCAGAAGGCAGATAAAAGAGCTCGGACTGAGCTATGACTGGGAAAAAGAGATCAATACAACCGACCCCAAATATTTCAGATGGTCACAATGGATCTTTATTCAGCTCTATAATACCTGGTTCGATGAGGATCTTCAGAAAGGAAGACCTGTTTCGGAGCTTAGGGTGCCGGAAGATATTGCAGCCCTCGGCAAAGCAGAAATAACAAAATACATTGACTCCAGAAGGCTTGCATATTACGACAATGCCCATGTTTGGTGGTGCCCCAGTTGCCGTATAGTCTGCGCCAACGAAGAGGTTCTTACCGACGGATCGCATGAAAAATGCGGCAACAGGGTCGAAAAGAAAAACCTCAAACAATGGATGCTTCGCATACCTCTCTATGCGGAACGTCTGCTTAAAGGCATCGACAGTCTCGACTGGCCTGAAGGGATTAAGGATATGCAGCGCAACTGGATAGGCCGTTCAACCGGTGCCGAGGTGGATTTCAAAATTGAGGGCCTCGATGAAAACCTGAGAGTCTTCACAACCCGTCCCGACACTCTTTTCGGCGCCACTTACATGGTAATCGCTCCTGAACATCCTCTTACAGACAGCATTACAACAGCCGGACAAAAAAGTCAGGTTGATGATTACATAAAGGCTACTTCGCTTAAATCGGATCTCGACCGCACCGACCTTGCCAAGGAAAAGACAGGGGTCTTCACCGGCAGATATGCGATTAACCCTGTCAACAGGAAACTTATCCCTGTTTGGGTCGCCGACTATGTCCTCACAGGTTACGGTACAGGAGCAATCATGGCTGTACCCGCCCACGACACACGCGACTTTGAGTTTGCGGTTAAATTCAACCTTCCGGTTACCTGCATTCAGGATCCTGATGTAAATGATCCTGAAAAGAGAAAAAGTATTCTTGAAGGAAAAGAATGCTGGACCGAGGATGGGAGATACATCAACTCTTCGGACAACACTACAGGTATCGATATCAACGGTTTGAAGAAAGAGGCAGGCATTGAGAAAATAACAAAATGGCTCGAGACTAAAAATATTGGCAAGTTAAAGGTCAACTATAAGCAGCGCGACTGGCTCTTCAGCAGGCAGAGGTACTGGGGTGAGCCCTTCCCTGTAATTCACTGGGAGGATGGTGAGATCTCGCTCCTCGATGAGTCAGAGCTGCCTCTTGAACTTCCTGAAATGGAAAAATACCTGCCGGGAGAATCAGGGGAATCGCCACTTGCAAATGCGACCGATTGGCTGAATGTTACTGATAAAAACGGAAGGAAAGGAAGAAGGGAAACAAACACTATGCCTCAGTGGGCAGGTTCGTGCTGGTATTATCTCCGCTTTATTGATCCCGGAAACAACGAAATGATATTTGACAAGGAGAAGGAGAAATACTGGATGCCTGTCGATCTGTATATCGGAGGCGCCGAGCATGCTGTCCTTCATCTGCTCTACAGCCGTTTCTGGCACAAGGTACTTTTTGACCTTGGCATTGTGTCGACTGATGAACCTTACCAGAGGCTTTTCAACCAGGGGATGATCCTTGCCTTTGCCTATGAGACTGAATCGGGAGCAAAGGTATCGGGCGACAATGTTGAGGAGCGTGATGGTAAATACTACCACAAAGAGACAGGCGCTCAGCTGAAGCAGGTAGTTGCAAAAATGTCAAAATCGCTTAAGAATGTAATAAATCCTGACGACGTGACGTCGAGATATGGAGCCGACTCTCTCAGGTTATATGAGATGTTCATGGGGCCGCTTGATGTTACAAAACCCTGGGATGAAAAGGGAGTCAAGGGGGTATTCGGATTCCTGGGCAGGGCATTCAGGTTCTTCTCAAACAGCGAAAGCATTCATAACGGCGAAGAGGATGCCGAGGTGCTCAAGGGACTCCACCAGGCAATAAAAAAAGTGGGAGGAGATATTGAAAACCTTCGTTTCAACACTGCCATCTCGGCAATGATGATATTTCTGAACACCGCTACAAAAAAAGGGAAAGTCAATCAGAAGACGGCCTCCGATTTTGCATTGATACTTGCTCCGTTTGCGCCTCATGTGGCGGAAGAGCTCTGGAGTCTGCTGGGGAATGACAAAACCCTTGCCTATGAACCATGGCCTGAATACAACGAGGAATTCCTGAAAGAGGATACATTTGAGTACCCGGTATCGTTCAATGGGAAAACAAGGTTCAGTATTGCGTCTGCCGGTCACGATTTCGAAGGACGAGATCATCTCAATCGTACTTGCAGATGAAAGAGCTGTTAAATGGCTTGGCGGCTTAACACCTGCCAATGTAATTGTTGTGCCTAACCGGATTGTGAATATTGTTATTAAGAACTAAAAGACGGAAGACGGAAGACGGAAGACCGAAGTAAAAGTTTCGGTTCCTGCTCAGGCAAAAAACCATTAACACTTCGGTCTTCGGTCTCCGGTCTTCGGACTAACTAATAATATAATATGCTTCGTCGACTAAGCTCATTTCTCGTTATAGTAACCATTTTACTTTCTGCATCCTGCAGCAAGCTGGAAAGGAACCGCCCGGTAGCAGAACTGCCTCCATCCGATTCCCTATTCAGCAGGAGTAAGCCTGAACCTGTATTCATGTATGGCATTCCCTCCGATTCGTTCGACATTGTGAACGGGAATATCAAAAAGAACGCCTTTCTTTCAGATATCCTGCTGAAGAATGGAGTGTCGATGCCCGAGATTGAACTCGCCCTGAAGAACTCAAAGTCAGTTTTTGATGTCAGGAAAGTAAAGTCAGGCAACAACTACATACTATTCCGCGACCGCGACAGCATTGCTAAACTGAGATATCTGGTTTATGAGCATGATCCAACCACCTGCTATGTTTTCTCATTCAATGATTCGCTTAACATTACCCCGTTCAGGAAGGAGATAAAAAGCGAAATCAGGTATGCCACAGGCATCATAAAAACCTCATTATGGGATGCGATGATTGAAAGTGAACTGCATCCAGAACTTGTAAACAAGATGTCGGAGATTTTCGCCTGGACGGTAGATTTTTTCGCCCTTCAGAAAGGAGACAACTTTAAGGTAATCTATGAAGCCCTGTCAATTGATGACAAACCGCTGGGCGTAGGCAGGATCTATGGAGCTCAGTTCGGCTGGAGCGGTTCAGCAATCTATGCAATTCCTTTCATACAGGACAGCACGGAGTCTTTTTTTGATGAAGACGGCAACAGTCTCAGGAAAGCATTTCTGAAGGCACCTCTCCAGTTCTCAAGAATCAGCTCCCGTTTCTCATCGAGCAGGCTGCACCCCGTTCTCAGAATTCGAAGGCCTCATTTTGGTGTTGACTATGCAGCACCGCTGGGGACGCCGGTTCACGCCATAGGCGATGGCCGGGTCGTCTACGCAAGGACAGAAAGCGGATCAGGAAGAATTGTAAGGATTCAGCATAATAGTGTCTATGCCACAGCCTATATGCATCTCAGCCGGTTCGGAGCGGGAATTTCCTCAGGAGTGCATGTGAAACAGAGTCAGATTATCGGTTACGTAGGCAGCAGCGGGCTATCGACCGGCCCTCATCTCGATTTCAGGTTTTATAAGAACGGGTCACCTGTAGATCCGTTAAAAGTTGAAGCTCCGCCTGTTGAACCGGTATATGAGGCAAACAAGGAAAGATTCTTTAAGGCAAAAACCGTAATTACAGATCTTCTGGGAACTTTCTAATCAGAATCAGGCAGCTTCGAAACCAGCTCTTCTATAACCCTTGGGAAATGGAGATATTCAAGGGCATGGACCTTTGAAGCAAGGGAGGCCGGAGTGTCAGCCTGATCCACCTTGCAGCTTGCCTGGAATATTATATCTCCATCGTCATAGACCCTGTTCACATGGTGAATTGTGATCCCCGATTCAGTGTCACCGCTGCTTATTACGGCACTGTGAACCTTATCGCCATACATTCCCTTCCCCCCGTATTTCGGAAGAAGTGCCGGATGTATGTTTATTATACGACCTGAATATTTCTGCACCAGAGCTTCGGGAACAAGCCACAGGAAACCTGCAAGCACTATGAAATCAATTTTATATAATGTCAGGTCGCTGAGAACTCTTCCATTGGCATAAAAATCATCCCGTTCGAAAAAAATGGATGGTACTTTACTTTCCTCAGCCCTTTTCAAAACCATTGCCTCACGTTTGTTCGAAAGCACAAGAGCCACTTTCGCGCTCTTTTTGTTCGAAAAGTATTTGATTATGTTTTCCGCATTGGTGCCGGAACCTGACGCAAAAATTGCTATATTCCTCATTATATGATAACTAGTATTATGATGTGCAAATCCTGACTATTAAATAAAAAGAATTTATATCACTGTATTTCAATTCTTTAAATAGCCAAAATGATAAAAAACACGAAATCATTTGAAAAATAAAGTACAAATATATTTCTTTGCATGGTTCAAAAATTAATATTAATTAAAATTTACTGTTATGTCGGACATTGCAACAAGAGTAAAGGAAATTATAGTCGATAAACTAGGAGTTGACGAATCAGAAGTAACTCCTGAAGCCAGTTTTACTAACGACTTAGGTGCTGACTCACTTGACACTGTTGAGCTGATAATGGAATTTGAAAAAGAATTCAATATCGGAATTCCTGATGATCAGGCAGAAACTATCGGTACCGTAGGTGATGCTATAAAGTACATTGAGGAGAATGCAAAGTAATTTGCATTTCATATAATCAATTTTTATGAGAAGAGTTGTAATTACAGGGATAGGAGCATTAACTCCTCTTGGTAATAATTTGCAGGAATATTGGGAAGGTCTTATAAATGGAGTCAGCGGGGCTGTATTGATAACCCGTTTCGACACCGAAAAATACAAGACCAAATTTGCCTGTGAATTAAAAGGTTACGACTCTTCAAATTATTTCGACAAGAAGGAGGCCAATAAAATGGACCCCTACACCCAGTATGCATTGATCACCTCCGAACAGGCGGTTGTGGATGCCGGGTTAGATCTTGAAAAAGTCGACAAAGACAGGGTGGGAGTTATCTGGGGAACAGGGATCGGAGGATTCGAAACCTTCTTCCAGGTTATCAAGGCTCATGCACTGGGAGATGGCACTCCGCGTTTCAGTCCGTTTTTTATCCCGAAAGCGATCGCAGATATTGCTGCCGGATTGATCTCTATCAAATATGGCTTCAGAGGGCCAAACTTCTCAACTGTTTCGGCATGCGCCTCATCGACGAATGCTATAATTGATGCCTTCAATTATATTCGCTGGGGACAGGCCGACATGTTTGTTACGGGGGGCTCGGAAGCCACTGTTAATGAACCGGGCATTGGCGGTTTCAATGCTCTTCAGGCCCTGTCAACCAGAAATGATGATTTCAAGAGAGCCTCAAGGCCTTTTGATCAGACCCGCGACGGATTTGTCCTGGGTGAAGGATCAGGAGCACTTATACTTGAGGAGTATGAGCATGCCAAAGCCAGGGGTGCAAAGATCTATGCAGAGATTGTTGGCGGCGGTCTGACTGCTGACGCTCATCATATTACGGCTCCTCACCCTGAAGGGCTGGGTGCCCGCAATGTTATGAAACTTGCAATAAAGGATGCCGGTCTGCAGCCTGAAGATATCGACTATATAAATGTTCACGGAACATCAACCCCTCTTGGTGATATCTCCGAAACAAAAGCAATAGTATCAGTATTCGGGGAGCATGCATATAAGCTGAATATCAGCTCAACAAAATCAATGACAGGCCATCTGCTTGGCGCAGCTGGTGTGATTGAGGCCATAGCATCAATAATGGCAACAAAGCATGATACAATCCCTCCGACAATCAACTTCAGTGTTCCTGATCCCAATATCGATCAGAAACTGAATCTTACTGTCAACAAAGCACAGAAGAGAAGTGTCAGGTATGCCATCAGCAACACCTTCGGTTTTGGCGGACATAACGCTTCGATCGTCATAAAAAAAGCTGAGGCTTAGTGTCATTATTCCGTACAAGAGCTAATGGTACATATATTTTAGACAAACGTGAATTCGGATCACGTTTAAAAAAGATATTGGGTTTCAGGCCCCGTAATCTCAAGTTGTATGAAATTGCTTTCATACACCGCTCAGCTACATTCAGAATGCCTGATGGCAAAAAAATCAACAACGAACGACTCGAGTATCTGGGCGACGCTGTTCTCGACGCTATTCTCTCAGATTACCTTTTTGAGGTCTTTCCCGATGCCAGCGAAGGATTCATGACAAAGATCCGCTCCAGAATTGTAAACAGGGATGTACTTAATGAACTTGCCATATCGCTCGGGATAAACAAAACTGTCATCAGCAATATAAGTTCTGTGCACCCGACCAAAAACCTCTACGGCGATGCCCTTGAAGCCCTGATCGGGTCACTTTTCCTCGACAAAGGCTTTAAGAAAACGAAAAAGCTATTTATAAGGAATGTATTGAATAAATATCTCAATCTGGATGAGATTGTAAATACCGACACTGACTTTAAAAGCCTTGTCTTCGAATGGGTCCAGAAAAACAAATCAACGCTTATCTTCACATATAATGAGGAATACGACTTCAATCAAAAAAAGTCGCGCTTCTCAGCCAGATTGTTAATAGACAAGGAGGAATATGGCGAAGGTCAGGGTTCATCTAAAAAGGAGGCAGAACAGGAAGCTGCAGGTCAGGCCTGGAAAAGACTTAAGAATAATTTTAAGTGACAATGTAAAGTGTATGGAATTTTTTTTCATACCTTTATAATGAAAGTCCCCGGTATATGAAGAGTTTACCCAAGGTAACACGCCTGCAACTCAAAGTAGACCAGGATGATGAACACATCCTGCTGGGAATAGTATCGGCCGAGCCAGACTATAAACTTACCCTTTCACTAAACAGGATCCTTAAACTTTCGCTTAAAAACACAGCACCCCTTAAGGTTTCGGGAGATAAAGGCAATGAAATTACCTTCAGCAGATTTTCTGATCTGAGCGGTGCTCCGGATATTAGTTTTATTCTGATTTCGAACAGGTCAGGGAATAATTTCCTTCTCAAGAAACTTAAAAATATCGACTATCTCTTAAGTGTAAGAGATCCTGACATTATCAGTTCAATCGAAGATTTATCCTCAAAACTCAGGGAGATTGACTCTGTAACAGCCGTTTTCAATATTGATATAAGTACCATAAAGGACAAGAACCTTCAGGACATAATACAATAGATCATGGAAAAATTACATTTTAATCTGTCAGACGAGGATTCCTCAAAGGGATGGAGGATCCTTCTGAGTATATTTGCCGCCATTTTCGTGTTGTCAGGAATCTTTATTCTTGTCAACCATTTCGTATTCGACCGAAGAAACATACCATTGGTTTTTGCAGTAGTTCCTTTCACCATAGGAATTCTTGTAGCCGGCATTGCTCTGTATATCTCGATAAGAAGGAAAGAGCAATACTTCAACATTAACAAGGAGGTGATAGAATTCAGATATGGTGTACTGAGAGCCAGCCATCATTTGTTTAAATGGGAGGACCTTAAAGAAATCACTCTTCCACGCAGACAGAAAAAGGCAAAGCTACACCTTAAGGACGGATCAGCTTATACGATAAATCTTACCTGGCTCGACAGAAAAAAGGCATCCCAGATCAGGAAATGCCTGATTTACATAGCAGATGAGAAAGTTATTAAAATCATAAAAGTACCGAGACTAAACAGCAGGAACTGATATCAGCAGTTGACGGAACTGCTGCACAAACTATATTCGGAGTGATTTATCAGTACTGATAAGTATAAAAGAGAGAGGCTGACAGTGATTGCCAGCCTCGCTTTTTTGATAACCCTAAAACTAACCTAACCTATGAAAAAAACCTCTATATCTTGTGTTTCAAATATCGTGCCAAATGCTTTACAAAGATATGCACACAATCTTTAATAAAAAAATAAATTTTCGTAAACAACTGAAATTTAACATATATTTAATGATATGTTAAAACATATTTTTCTTAAATATTCTTCATATTCCTTACAGATGGCCTGTTTCAGGCTTGTTGTTAAAGAAAGTTAAAGCGGTAAAACTTAAAATTTATAGGAGTAATTTTATGCCGCGATGAAGAGACGAACAATAGTACTGCTGGCCGCGTTTTTCTTTCTTGTAATATCGGGCCTGATCTTTATTCAGCTTTACTGGATAAGGGATGCCATAGCCATCACCGACCAGCAGTTCCGTAATCTTGCGAATAAAGCCCTTGAGTCTGTAGTTCTGGAACTTGAGGAAAAAGAACTGATAAAAAATATAATTGAAGATATTGATCTTGAATCAACCGACTCTGTTACTGCAATTGTTCCTGCCAATTCCCCGCTTGCCCGCAAAATACAGGGATACCATCCCAACTCCGACCTTCTCGACATGTACGGGCTAAGCAACCCCTCAGATCCGATAGCAATCACAAGCTCGGGGCATAAGATCTTCATATCCGAAGAAGGCAGCTCCCAATTCAGTCTGGATGAAACAACAGAACCATCACAGCAATCGTTTAATTCGGAGATCTCAGGAAGAGTGTCAAACAAAATCGTATCGCTTGAGAAGATCATGGAAAAGATCCTCCGCAACCCGCCCGATATCCGCGAAAGGATAAATCCGGAAGAGCTTAACCAGATGATCGCGACAGCGCTAAACAGCGTAGGAATCAACCTCGATTATGAGTATACAATCAGGTCAGCCACCCTTGGGAATCTGTGGAAAACACCAGGATATTCCGACAAAGCAGGAACAAACAAGTTCATCCGCCAGCTGTTCCCCAATGACCCTGTTATAAGCCAGAACCAGCTTGTTGTATACTTTCTTCAGGAAAAACAGTATAAATTTGAAAAGATCGGAAACCTTGGTTTTATTTCACTTCTTTTTACCTTAATGCTTCTTTTTCTGTCAACAGGAACATTTATTGTGATTTTCAGGCAGAAGAGAATGTCGGAAATAAGAAATGACTTTATTAACAACATGACCCATGAACTTAAAACGCCTATCTCTACAATTTCCCTGGCATCGCAGATGATGTCGGATAAATCGATATCCGACGAAAATAAAAATATTGACAACCTGGCTAAAATAATCTCTGATGAAAGCATGAGGCTGAAGTTTCAGGTCGAAAAAGTTCTGCAAATGGCAATTTTCGAAAAGATGAAGATGAAGCTCAAAATGGTTGAACTTGACCTTCATAGCATAATTGACAAAGCCATTGAGAGCTATGCCCTTCAGATTGACAAATGCGATGGAAAGATAATTAAAGACTACAAGGCTTCCTTCTCACTTGCCCCGGTTGATGAGGTCCATTTCATCAATTCGATATCAAACCTGATAGATAATGCTATAAAATATTCAAAGGGAAACCCATTAATTACAATTTCTACCAGAAATCACAGGAATGGAATTCTGATCTCTGTCGAAGACAATGGAATCGGGATCAGCAAGGAAAACCTCAGAAGGATATTTGACAAATTTTACCGGGTACCATCAGGTAATCTGCACAATGTAAAGGGTTTCGGCCTGGGTCTCAGCTATGTTAAGAAAGTAATTGATGAACATAACGGGACAATTAAGGCAGAAAGCCAGTTAAACAAAGGGACGAAATTCACTGTTTATATTCCACAAAACGGATTAAAATGAGCAAAATAAAAATTCTTCTTGCTGAAGATGACACCAACCTTGGCAATCTGCTGAAGACTTATCTTACTGCAAAAAACTACGAAACAACGCTTTCTGTCAATGGATTGCTTGCTCTGGAAGCTTTTTCTTCAGATTCTTTTTCGCTGTGTATCCTCGATATCATGATGCCCGAGATGGACGGTCTTACACTGGCAAAGAAGATTAGGGAACTTAAAGGCGATGTACCGATTATTTTTCTCAGCGCAAAAAACCAGCGCGACGACATCCTTGAGGGATTCAGGACCGGAGGTGATGACTATATTACAAAGCCATTCTCGATGGAAGAGCTTCTCTACCGGATTGAAGCAATTCTGAGGCGCTCAAAGGCCCCTGCTGCTGCACAGCATGATGAATTATACAAAATAGGAGGTTATACTTTCGATCCTCTTAAACAATTGCTCTCTTTCAAAGACTCTGCCATAAAACTCACAACAAAGGAATCGGAGCTTCTGGAATTATTATGCAAACAAGGCAGGGAGATTCTCGAAAGGAATTATGCGCTTAAAACTATCTGGATCGACGACAACTACTTTAATGCCAGAAGTATGGATGTATATATCACCAGGCTGAGGAAGTACCTGAAGAAGGACCCTGCCGTGAAAATATTGAATGTCCACGGAAGAGGTTATAAGCTTATCCACTGAAAATCAATCAAGTTTGAGCACTGCCAGGAAAGCCTGCTGAGGTACCTCCACGTTGCCAACCTGCCTCATTCTCTTCTTTCCTTTCTTCTGTTTCTCAAGAAGTTTTCTTTTTCTTGTTATGTCGCCGCCATAACATTTGGCAGTCACATCTTTCCTTACCGCTTTGACTGTTTCGCGCGATATGATCTTTGCACCGATAGCTGCCTGTATTGCAATATCGAACTGCTGACGCGGGATAAGCTCCTTAAGCTTAACACACATTTTACGGCCGAAATCAGAAGCGTGAGCCCTGTGTATAAGAGTTGAGAGCGCATCAACCATCTCGCCGTTCAGAAGTATGTCGAGACGTACCAGATCGGCCTTCTGATATGCAGTATAATAATAGTCAAACGAAGCATATCCCTTTGAAATGCTCTTTAGTTTATCATAGAAGTCAAACACAATCTCTGCAAGAGGCATTTCAAATGTCAACTCAACCCTGTCGCGCGTGAGATAGATCTGATTTTTAAGTACTCCTCTCTTGTCTATACACAGATTCATTATTGAGCCGACATACTCCGACTGTGTTATCACCTGGGCGATAATATAGGGCTCCTCTATCCTCTCAATATGAGTGACAGGGGGTAATCCGGAGGGATTATGAACGTCAATCTCCTCTCCTTTTGTCGAATATACCTTGTATGAAACGTTTGGAACGGTTGTTATGACATCCATATTAAACTCCCTGTCGAGACGTTCCTGTATAATCTCCATGTGAAGGAGGCCAAGGAAACCGCATCTGAAACCAAAACCCAGTGCAGCTGACGACTCAGGTATAAAAGAGAGGGAGGCATCATTAAGCTGAAGCTTCTCAATAGATCCCCTGAGATCTTCATAGTCGTCGGCATCAACAGGATAAATCCCGGCAAAGACCATTGGTTTAACCTCTTCAAATCCCGAGATCCCCTTTTCGCACGGATTCTTTACCTGGGTTATTGTATCTCCTACCCTTACCTCCACAGAGTTTTTTATACCGGATATTATATACCCTACATCACCGGCCATAAGGACATCGCGCGGGGTCTGCTTTAGTTTCAGAACCCCTATCTCTTCAGCATTGTATTCATGATCGGTGCTTACAAACTTTACCTTTTCGCCTTTGCGGATTGTACCGTTTACTATCTTGAAGTAAGCTATAATCCCTCTGAAGGAATTAAATATTGAATCGAAAATAAGAGCCTGGAGCGGAGCTTCCGGATCACCTGCCGGTGATGGGATTCTGCGAACTATCTCCCTTAGTATTTCATCAATCCCGGTTCCTGTTTTAGCACTAGCCTCAATTATATCCTCCCTTTTACATCCTACAAGATCAACTATCTGGTCCTTTACCTCCTCAGGCATCGCAGCAGGCATATCCATCTTGTTCAGAACAGGAATGATCTCGAGATTATGATCGATTGCCATATAAAGATTTGAGATTGTCTGAGCCTGAATTCCCTGTGTGGCATCAATCACAAGGAGAGCACCTTCACAGGCAGCTATCGACCGCGACACTTCATATGAAAAATCGACATGTCCCGGAGTATCGATAAGGTTAAGGACGTACTTTTTATTATCCTGAAAGTATTCCATCTGGATAGCATGGCTCTTTATTGTAATCCCTCTCTCTCTTTCGAGATCCATATCGTCGAGTACCTGAGCCTGAAAATCCCTTTCATTAATTGTATTGGTCTTTTCAAGCAACCTGTCAGCCAGGGTGCTCTTGCCATGGTCAATATGAGCTATTATGCAGAAATTTCGGATATTATCCATTAAACAATCTTTCTTAAAATCAGGTGCAAATATATTAATTTTTACCGCATGGGCACAAAATTTTGTGCCCGTACCATGGTTATGAAAAACGTAAGGGCACAAAATTTTGTGCCCGTAGTCGTGGTTATGAAACATGTAGGGGCACAAAATTTTGTGCCCTTACATGATATGCTAGTGTTTCTTTGATATTACATCATTCCCGGCATTCCGCCGCCCATACCCTGGGGTGGTCCTGCAGGATGATCTTCTTTCTCTTCAACTATTACAGCCTCTGTTGTAAGGAACATTCCGGCTACTGACGCTGCATTCTCAAGAGCAACCCTTGTTACTTTGGCAGGATCAATAACACCTGATGCAAAGAGTTTCTCATACTTGTCAGTCTGGGCATTATAACCATAATCGCCTTTTCCTGCTTTAACATTCTGAACAACTACAGCACCTTCCTGTCCGGCATTGGCTGCAATCTGGCGGAGCGGCTCTTCGATAGCGCGCTTTACTATTTCAATTCCGGTTGTCTGGTCGTCATTCGCACCTTTGAGTCCTTCCAGAGCACTCATTGCGCGGATATAAGCCACACCTCCACCAGGAACAATACCTTCCTCAATAGCTGCACGTGTTGCATGAAGTGAATCATCAACGCGGTCTTTCTTCTCCTTCATCTCAACTTCTGAAGCTGCACCTATATAAAGTACTGCAACGCCGCCTGCAAGTTTAGCAAGACGTTCCTGAAGCTTTTCCTTATCGTAATCAGAGGTTGTGGTAGTCATTTGCTGCCTTATCTGAGCAACGCGTGCCTTAATCATTTCCTTGTCACCGGCTCCATTGACGATTGTAGTATTTTCCTTATTGATTGTAACTTTCTCAGCTGTTCCAAGCATGTCGAGAGTTGCATGTTCGAGTTTCAGGCCTTTCTCTTCTGAAATAACTGTCCCGCCGGTAAGAATTGCGAGATCTTCAAGCATCTCTTTCCTTCTGTCGCCAAAACCCGGGGCTTTAACAGCACACACTCTGAGCGAACCGCGCAGACGGTTAACAACAAGAGTTGCGAGTGCTTCACCTTCCACATCTTCTGCAATAATCAGCAGCGGATGTCCTGTCTGGGCAGTTGCTTCAAGAACGGGAAGCATATCCTTCATAGTGGATACCTTCTTGTCGTAAATAAGAATGTAAGGACTTTCAAGGTCTGCTTCCATCTTCTCAGCGTTGGTAACGAAATAAGCTGAAATATATCCGCGGTCGAACTGCATCCCTTCAACAATCTCAACTGAAGTTGATGTTCCTTTTGATTCTTCAACTGTTATGACACCTTCCTTATGAACTTTACCCATTGCCTCAGCAATAAGTTTTCCGATTTCCTCATCATCATTTGCAGAGATCCTGGCAACCTGCTCAATTTTTTTCAGGTCGTCACCGATAACCTTGGCCTGCGATGCGAGGTGTTTAACAACAGCCTCAACTGCCTTGTCAATACCCCTTTTGATATCCATAGGGTTTGCACCGGCTGTAATATTCTTCAGACCTACATTGATAAGCGACTGGGCGAGAACTGTAGCTGTTGTAGTACCGTCACCAGCGATATCACCGGTTTTTGAAGCTACCTCTTTAACCATCTGAGCTCCCATGTTTTTGTAAGGATCTGAAAGCTCAATATCCTTTGCAACAGTAACTCCATCCTTTGTTATCTGGGGAGCTCCGTATTTTTTCTCGAGAACAACGTGGCGACCTTTAGGGCCAAGTGTTACCTTAACTGCATCAGCGAGCTGATCAACGCCTTCCTTAAGAAGTGCTCTTGCATCAATATTGAATTTAATCTCTTTTGCCATTTTATTATAGTATTAAAGTTATCGGATTATTAAGCTATGAAAAGGACATCAGTCTGAGAAATAAGAAGATAATCCTCACCGTCGATAGAAATCTCCTGGCCTGCATATTTGCCATAAAGGACAACGTCGCCCTTTTTCACTTCCATCTCTTCATCTTTCTTTGCTGCTCCAACGAGAATTACTTTGCCCTGACGGGGTTTTTCCTTTGCAGAATCAGGAATAATAATTCCGCTTGCAGTTTTTTCTTCAGCTTCATTAGGTTTTACAAGGACCTTTCCTGCTAAAATTTTTCCTTTAAGTTGTGCCATTTTATCTAGTTTTAAAGTTAAACATCAAATATTGACTCCCTGAACGTGCATATTTTGTGCCAAAGCAGAAAAAATGTCATTTTGGGTTTTTTTTATAAAAAAAAGTGTCAGCATGTGACAAACTGACACTTTTTAATATATCTGTGAAATTAATCTGTCAGGATCTAGTTCCCTGAAGGGGGAGTAGTTACCGGCTGAGGATTTGTTGAAGGTTGTGGAACTGCTGTTGGCAGTGTAGGAATGGCATTCGGATCAACAGCATTCTGAATCTGGTTCTCAATTCTTGATTTCGAAGCAGTACCTCTGGGAATTGTAGCAGTAGCAACAACGCAGAGAATTAATATGGATCCGGCCAGTGTCCAGGTGGCTTTCTCAAGAAAATCAGCAGTTTTACGTATGCCCATCGACTGCCCTGTTGATGTAAAATTTGCAGCCAGTCCTCCGCCTTTGGAATTCTGAACAAGAACTACAAGCACCTGGAAAACACATGCTATGATTATTAAAACAGACACAAAAATATAAATTCCCATTTCTTTACTTTTTTAAGTATTCTTTTACCTTTTCAATTTGAGTCGCAAAGTAACTGCTTTTTTCCGGAAATTTCAAACTTAATTTCTCATAAATATCTATTGCCTTGGAGTAATACCCCTGGTGCACATAAATCTGAGCAAGAGTATCAGTTACAAAAACGCCATTCTCTTCGGATGAATGCCTTGAAAGATCTTCAGCCGGGATATCGGTCTTCTCGCGGGAGGGTTCTATCCTGGGGTTGGTAATTATGAACTTATCAATAAGATCGGTCTGCCTTTGTTTTCTTAAACTTTTTGTGTCCTCCGCCGGTTTTGATACAACGGCTTCTTCAACAAACTCATCAGTCACCTCATCATCCCCTATCAGCTCAAGGAGATCATCGTTGTCTGCAGGAACAGTCAGTTCAACACTTACCGGTTCTACGATCAGAATATCACTGCCCGTTTCCCCTGCAAGATCTGAGAATCGGGATTCTGTGTCTGCATTCTCTGCTTCCTGAACGGGCATCGGGCTGACAACTGGCTCCACTGCAAACTGTTCCTGTCTTAGATAATGATATAACAGCTCCCTGTTTGCAATATGAATTGCAGAACTTTTAAGCTGATTTTCAAATTTAACATCATTATTATCCTGGAGTCCTTTCAGAAGAAGAAGATGAGCGCTCTGAAAGTAGGGAAAGATATTTAAAAGCTCAAATACCTCTCCAAGCATTCGCCGGTCGACAGGAGACCTGCTCTCAATCATATTTAAAAAATCAGCCCTGTTCATGCAGCTTACCAGTTTACAAATGCCGCATTAAAAATATCTTCAATTATCTCCTCCACAATTTTCCTCGAAAGATCCTGTTCCACAGCGCTGAGGTCGAGGGAACTGTTGTAATCAGCATATCTCGAAAAAGATTTATCGAAACTATAGTCAGGATCGACAACATTTGTGAATTTGACCCTCACTGTAATTGTAAACCGGTTAACAGCAGCCTGGGCATCGGCAGCGACCGTTGTTGGCCTGGTGTAGTATTCGGTAATCTCGCCTTCGAAGCTGGCATCTCCTACTCCGGTTACGAATTTAAGACTTGTCTGCGACTTACATTTATCCATCAGTTCTGTAGTAACATACTGGCTCAATCCGGGTTGCACAAGAGGAGCCCTGTTCTGGAAATACTGAACACTGAATGTCTTTACCCCTGCCGAGATACTTGCACCTGAAAACGAATACTTTACAGAGCATCCTGACAAAAGGACAAATACAGGCAAAAGCGAGACTAATAAACAATCTGCGCCCTTTTAAAGTCATTTTTATATTATGATTCAATATCATATTCCTTAATCTTTCTGTAAAGGGTTCTCTCCGAGATACCAAGCTCTGCAGCTGCCATCTTTCTCTTCCCGCTGTATTTTTCGAGAGCTTTCTTAATCATCTCAACTTCCTTATCGGAAAGAGAGAGAGACTCCTCAATCACCTCCTCGGTATCCTGAATGTCTTTTCTGCCCTGATGCTGTGTAATATCAACTGACGGCGCCACAGCGGATCCTGAAACATCAGCATCTTCAGCCTTATCCCTGAACAGGTTCTTTATAACTCCTGAATTTGTCTCATGGAATGAAAGGTCGATTTCCCCTCTCCTGATAAGATCGAATACAAGTTTTTTAAGATCGTTCATGTCGCTTTTCATATCGAAGAGGATCTTGTAGAGGATCTCCCGTTCCGATGAGAATGATTTCTCATCTTCTCTCCTGATCACTGCCGGCAGCTTAATCCCACCGTATTCAGGAAGATAGGCAGACAAGACAGGGGCGCTGATCTCACGTTCCTTCTCGATAATCGAGATCTGTTCAGTAATATTCTTCAGCTGCCTGACATTGCCGGGCCACGAGTAATTCAGAAGCAGGTTTTTTGATTCCTGTTCGAGCCTGATTGCAGGCATTCTGTATTTTTCAGCAAAATCGACTGCAAATTTTCTGAAAAGAAGGAAAATATCCTCCCCTCTCTCCCTAAGGGCAGGAATCTTAATAGGAACTGTATTAAGCCTGTAGAAGAGGTCTTCCCTGAATTTATTGTTATCTATTGCCCGCGGAACATCAACATTGCTGGCAGCTATGACCCTGACATTTGTTTTAAGTACTTTTGAGGAACCTACCCTGATGAACTCACCGGTTTCAAGCACCCTGAGAAGACGCACCTGTGTAGATAAGGGCAATTCTGCAACCTCATCAAGAAAAATAGTTCCACCGTCAGCTACTTCGAAATACCCTTTACGGTTATCTGTGGCTCCTGTAAAGGATCCCTTTTCATGACCGAACAGTTCCGAATCGATTGTACCTTCAGGAATTGCGCCGCAGTTAACTGCTATATACGGACCATGTTTCCTTGCACTGAAATTATGAATTATCTGCGGAAAGATCTCTTTCCCTGTACCGCTCTCACCTGTAATCAATACAGAAAGATCGGTCGGGGCAACCTGGTCAGCAATATCTATTGCACGGTTAAGTCCTTCGAAGTTGCCGATTATGCCAAATCGCTGCTTAATATTCTGAAGATCTTTCATTATTACTTTTACAATGGTGCGAATTTAACGTTTTTTTAAAACATTGGGAAATCCAATTTTCGTAAATTCGCACAATGCAAGCAGATCCATCACCACTTTTTGCAGGTATTATACCTGCCCGGTACGCATCATCGAGGTTCCCGGGGAAACCGCTGGCACTTATCGGTGACAGGTCGATGATACAAAGGGTATATGAACAGGCCGGAAAGTCGCTCAGCCTTCTCTATGTCGCCACTGATGATGAAAGAATATTTGAAGCTGTCCTTCGTTTCGGGGGAAAGGCAATAATGACCTCCCCTAACCATCAGAGCGGCACCGATCGCTGTGCTGAGGCTGTTTCCAGAATCGGTGATATTGAAGGAAGATCTGTTGAAATTGTCGTCAACATCCAGGGCGACGAGCCATTCATCAAGCCTGAACAGATCAGCCAGCTTATGAACTGCTTCTCCGACGGAAACATTGAGATTGCAACTCTCGTCAGAAGAGCAGAACCCGGAGAAGATATTTTCAATCCCAACCAGCCAAAGGTGATTCTTAATCTCAAAGGGGATGCAATCTATTTCAGCCGTGCCGCAATACCTTACCTGCGCGATGCCGCAATGAGCGAATGGTCAGAAAAACATACCTATTATAAACATATCGGACTCTATGCCTACAGGACGGCAACACTGAAAAAACTTACCGGACTGCCCCGTACAGCACTTGAGATCACTGAATCGCTTGAGCAAAACAGGTGGATTGAAAACGGATACACTATCAGGACCGCTGTCACTGAATGGGAAAGCATTGGCATTGATACTCCTGAAGATCTGGAGAGAGCAAAAAAACTTTTGGACAGATAAAATAATTTTCACCTATATTTGGAACAATTTTTGATAAGGTTCGTTTAAATGATAATATGAAGAAACTTTTACTCTTTATAACCATATTATTTTTAACAGTTTCTCTGCATGCTCAGAGGGATACTACGTCTATTGCAGGAGGAGCCGGCCAAAGAGATCTGTATAAAGACGCATCAACAATCAAAATCAACATATACCCTGTTCCCGTCAGAAAGAACAACTTCACAATTAAAACCGACAGGGATATCACATTTGTAAAGGTTACCAATATCATTGGACAGGATATTTACAAGAAACAATACAATAATCCGCTGCAGACAGTGGAAGTCCTGCTCGAAAATCCTAAAAGGGGAATGTATCTTGTCACTCTCACTTTCAGCGATGGATTAAGAGTTGTTAAAAAAATAATGGTAGAGGAATCCGAATAAAATAATTTTGCTATTTTTATCGTCCGGTTGCTGATTGAAGGGGAAAGGTCAGTAAATACCGGTTTATACAACCACATCTTATAAAAGCTAATAAACAATCATCTTTGACGTTTGTTTATATATTGGGGATATCTGAATAATTAATTGTACATAAGCCATGGAAGCGGGATTAAGTGTTTTTTCTATTAAGGATCTTGAAAATTTTTCAGGAGTGAAGGCTCATACAATAAGGATATGGGAGAAGAGGTACAGGATTCTTGAACCTGACAGGACTGAGTCGAATATCAGAACATATAGTGAATCAGAGCTTAAGAAGATATTGAACGTAGCTTACCTGAACCGCAACGGATTGAAAATATCTAAAATAGCAAAGCTCAATGAAGATGAGCTCACGCAAAGAGTTATGACCGTGAGCAGTAAAAATGATGATATTTCGCAAGGGTTCCAGCCGGGAAAGATCCTTATGTCGGCGATAAGGTTCAATGAGTCGCAGTTCAAAGAAGCTCTGCAACCTTTCATCAGGCATGAGGGAATAGAGATCTCTTACCTCAGGTACCTTTATCCTCTCCTTGAGAAAGCAAGAATACTCTGGCAGACAGGAAGCCTTTCAAGAGGCCAGGAGCAATTCGTCAGGAATACAATTAAACAGATTATAATCATCGAAGATGACTCGCTGAGCCAGTTTCCGGGCAAGCCGAAAGCTTCCTTTGCTATGATCAACACATCTGATAACCTGACTGACAACAACTTTCTTTTCTACAAATATGCTCTTAAAAAGAGAGGATTCGATGTCGTCTTTACCGGAGGAGTACTTCCTGCATCTGAGGTGGTTGAAATCCACAAAATAAAACCCTTTGATTATCTTGTTGTCAATTCGAGTGCATTTGATTTTCAGGAAAAGAAAATAGAATACTTCAACAACATTGCACGTTCACTGATGATCAGGAAGGTCATTTTAACAGATTCTCCTGAACAGGAAGGCAGAAAATCGTGGGACAAGCTTATTCTTTCAAGCGATCCTTCCGATTTCCTGAAAACCATAGATTCACTCGACAAGCTCACTTGACTCTTACCAGAACTGAATCGGCTATATGCATTGCCGTAGTAAGCGTGCTAAGGTCGCGGAAAAGCTCTCCGGTCTTTCCTGAATAGTGACTGTGTCCTATTGGTTTAAGCTGTGTTTTTTGTGACAGGACATTTCTGCTTAACACAGCTTCATATACAAGCGCAGGCTGACACGACATTTTGTAGTTTTCATCATCGGGATACTTGTTGTTTGTCCAGTACTCATTCCAGTCCCAGTTCTGGTTTATCTCCAATAATACCCTGAACGTTTCAGGGAGAGCCTTGTCAGCCCTCGCATTTATGACGAAACTGCCGGTTGGTGTAGCTCCGGAATAGCTGTCGGCTACGGGATTGGCTGGTTCAGGCATATAAAGTCCATCCGAAGCCCTGACCCCCCTTTTGTGTGCCCAGTATGGAAGTGTCTGCGGCGCTCTTTTAGGGGCAGCAACCCATTTGTTCTTCTCCTGTTTCCCGTATTTGAATACCCCTTTTGCAACTGATTCTGCTACATAAAGGGTCTGTATATACTTCCCCGATTCATCTTCAAGCCAGACAGCCATAAGAGGATAATAAAATGATTGTCCTTTATTAAACTCCAGTTGAATTAAAGGGCCATCACCGCTATTGCCTGTATTGACTACGATCACTGGCTGATCAGTTGCTTTTCCCTTGTTTACCGTTCCGGCGGAACACCCTCCTGCCAGAATTATCAGCAATAATATCAGTGCTTTATTCATTGCATAGATTTTAAAATTCAATAATAATTCCTATTGTGGGAAGTACCGTTCCTATCTCGTCTTCAAGGTATTTAAGCTTATACTTAAGCGGGTTGTCAGGATCAGTAACCGGAACGCCGTTACTGTCGGTCTCCTGAATCAGCAGCGGAGGCTGATCGGCTTTAAAATTATAAACGTTTTGAACATCAGCATATAACATAAGTGACCAGTTAGAGAAAAAATACTGTTTGTCAACCCGCAGATCGAGCTGATGAAATGCTTTAAGCCTCAGGGTATTGAACTGTGAATAATCAAGGTAGCCCTGACCCTTCAGATCCCATGCTGCCTTGAATGAGGATTTCTCATAATCGTATGGGGTGTAAGGTGCTCCGCCCACCAGTCTCCATTTGAGCCCTATATCCCAGTTAGTAGCAAATCTTTTTGTTGCTGTCATGCTTACGAGGTGCTTATTATCCCAGGCGGAAGGGATATTTACCGAATTCAGATCCTCGAACTGGCTCCTGACAAATGTGTAGGAGAAAACAAGATTTATCATCTTAAATTCCTTTAGCCTGCCAAGTATTTCAAAACCATAAGCACTCCCGTCTGAAATGGAAATGAGTTCCTCATCGCCAAAGATCCCATAATCGGCACTCTTGCTCGACAAGGGAACTGAATCCCTTACTGAGAATGGATATCTGGAGTAGTTCTTATAAAATCCTTCCAGCGAAAACTGCATGTTTTCACCAGGAACAAGCTCGAATCCTGCAACAATATGATCTGCAGCGATATATTTAAGATTATTTTCCTTATTGACAAGGTCCCCCTGAAGGTTTGAATAACCCATCGCTGTGTATGGAGGAAGCTGATAATACCTGCCTGTACTGAAATTAAGATTAAGTTTTTCGGTAAGAGAATATGACGCCGATATTCTTGGAGAAAGTTGCTTCAGAGGATTCGACATATCCTGCGAAAATGTATTCATATCCGTCCGTAGTCCAAATGACAATGTGAGCTTATCCTCAAGCATCGATTTACTTACCTGCCCGAATGCATTGAATTTGCCGATCAGCAGATTTGTATCATAATTTATCTCGGTATCAAGAAGAGAGCCGGAGTAAATTCTTCTGTAAGTCTCATTCCTGTAATGGGCGTATTCAAACCCGCCTCCGAAACCAATCCGGAAACCGTTATCCTTAATGATTGTTCTCTCATACCTTCCCTTTATTTCGCCTTCGCCTGATTTATAATCATAAATCTTATTTTCAGGAACCTCAATATTCTCTGAATACTTATACTGGGTATTGTTGAGATAATTCCTGCTAAGCACCCAGGTATCGAAGCCATTTTCCCTGAAATGTTTCCATACCAGACCGAAGACATAGCTGTACTGTTCCTGTACAGGAAGGTAGTTGAGTATATACCTCTGCAGCTCAGTCTCATTGGCTTCAAGGTTCAGCCGGAAATCATCCTTTGCCCCAAGTCCTATAATTGTAAGCTCATTCTTCGGATCGAGCCTTACCTTGTATTTAAGCTGAAAATCGGTATATGTCGGAAGAAAAGGAAGTCCGAGAGCACCGAACAGGAACTGGAGGTATGATCTTCTGGCGGAGAGAAGCAAGGTTCCGTTTTTACCGGCAGGACCATCTACTGTAAGCCCCAGGTCGGAGGCTCCTAAGGTTGCCCTGTATTTCATCTTGTCCTTGTTGCCGTCGATGAAGCTGAAATTAAGAATAGAGCTTAAGGCATTTCCTTTTGATGCAGGGAAGGCGCCTGAAAGGAAATCCACCGACTGCACAAAGTCAACGTTTAAAATACCGACAGGACCTCCTGAGGCTCCCTGAGTGGAGAAATGGTTCAGATAGGGAATTTCCACATTATCGATATAAAACCTGTTCTCATTTGGTCCGCCTCCCCTGACAATGACATCATTTCTGAAAGCGGGCGTTGATGCGACACCCGGAAAAGACTGAATTACCTTCGAGATATCCCTGTTGCCTCCTGGGTTTTTTTCTATCTCGTCAATTCCGATAATCCTTACTGATACGGGGCTTTCTATCTTTCTCCTGAAAGGCGATGCCTTGATAACAACCTCGCCTATTGATACCTCTATCTCCTCAAGAGGAATCTCAATATTCACCTGGTTGCTGTTCGTAACCATCACAGCACCTGAGATATATGGTTTAAAACCTATAGAGGTAACCCTCAGTTCAGCAAAACCCGGCTTAAGGCCCGTAAAGGAAAAATTCCCGTCAAAATCGGTCATTGCTCCTGTGCTTGTACCCCAGACAAGAATACTTGCAAAAGGAACTCCTTCATTTGTCTTTGCATTAAAAACCCGGCCTTTGATTATGCCTGAGTTTTGTTGTGCCTGCAATAATCCTGCATACAGCAGGATTGATATGATAAAAAAAAGTCTTCTCATAAACATTTATAATCTGTTTGCTTCAAACACGGGAAATAAGTGCTTTGTTCAAAAGTCAGCATGAATAAATTCACCGAAGCAAATTGTTGAAATAATGACGTTCGGATGAAAGATCAATAACGGGAACCTGATTTTCAAGAGCAGTGATCTGATTCAGCATACCTTCGGCAAAAAGTTTCCTGCCCGATCCGGAGGAGCCTATAAACCTGTGATTACAAGCCATTTTAATTTTTGAAACTGCATTCCAGGTGTCATTTACCCTGGAATCAAAATAACATCCCGAAAACACATTCCAGATATAGTTAATGGCTGATGCCGAAGGATGAAGCATATCGTCGTCGTAGAATCTGTAGTCGCGAAGGTCGTCCATCATAATTTCATATGCCGGGAAGTATTGTGGACCGGATGGATGCTCAAGAAGCTCCTCAACAGCCAGAAACAGTGTTGATTTGCTAACCTGGTTGCCATGGGCCCCGTCTTTCATGTGACGTATTGGGCTTATTGTAAAAATCACTTTCAGTAAGGGGAATTGCTTATGCAGCAGGTCGAGCATGCAATTCCACGGCTTTGTGATATCATTTACTCCCAGCAGTTCATTCTCAAAATGAGAAAGAGGGATCTTGTGACAGTTTGAAACTACTCTGCCCGTTTGCTTCTCCCTGTAAATCCTCGCCGTTCCAAAAGTAATAAACAGAAACTTTGATTTTTTTATAAAGCTGTGAGCTTCTGCTGTTTTAGCATTAATTTTTTCAACAACTTCATCAGGATCGTCCGATGAAAAATCAGTATGATGGTTAAAACTGACCCATGTCCCATTATGAGAAAAAAGTTCTTCTTTTGAGATCATGCTTCCCGAAACAACAAAATCGAGTGTGTTAATAACCGACAAAGGGTTGTATACAGTTCCTGAAGGATTTATCATAACAGGCAGTTTTCCAAGCTCCATCTTTTTTCCAATTGAGCTGGCAAAACATGAGCCGATGAACATCACCGGATCGGAATAAGTAATCCTTGATTTTGAAGGTTCAATTTTAACTATTGTCCTGAGTTCCATTTTTTATAGTCTCATCCAGTCCATAATGTATTTAAACACCTCTTCTTTAAAAGGCTCATTATGAAGCTCATGATAACCGCCATTCCAGATCTTAAGTGTCACTTTAGGATTAGATTCAGCGAACTGCCTGCTCCCGTCAGGAGATGTTATCTGATCGTCGCTGCCGTGAATGAGAAGCAGCGGGATTTTTAGTTCTGAAGAGTGTGCAAGGGAGTAATGTGCAGAATTCATGGCCCCGTGAAAAAGGCTCACTGATATTTTATTGTGCACGAGCGGATCGGACTTATACCGCTCAACAACATCAACGTCGTGCGAAATATGATCCACTATCAGACCCGAAGGTTGTATCAGTCCCGGAATAATGTTTTTCATTATCGATGCCATCAAAACCTTGATCCTGGGAGGCTCGAACGATAACCGAAGCCAGGGGGAGGTAACAATGGCCCCACTTATTTTCGGGCTCTTGCGCAGCAGGTAATCAAGCACAATTCCTCCTCCCAGACTATGTCCGTAAAGAAAAACAGGCACTCCGGGGAAGGTTTTTTTACAGCTGCTGAGAAGAATGTCGATCATTTCCGAAAGGACTGCATAACTGGTTATATTTCCCCGTCTTCCATCTGATTTTCCATGACCCGGAAGATCGACTCCTGCAAAACCAATACCCTCCTTTTTGAACAAAGCTGCCCAATGAGAATAACGTCCGGTATGTTCACCCAATCCGTGAACCATTACTACAACTGCTTTTGTATTTTCACCAGGGCTCTCAATCATACCCTTCAGAACAAGCCCTCTCTTCAGTTTAATATTGAATTCCATGCGCTTTTTTTTATAAAATTAATAAAGTTGAATCAATAAATCATGATTGCCGGCGGATAAAAGATTATGCAGGTCCAACATAATAATAACCGGAAGAAATCAATTTACAAACTATTTGTAAAGGTAAGCAAATACAAGACTTATAAGGCTGCTAATCATGTCATTATAATAATTTACTTATTTAGAATATTCATAGAATACCAACATATTAAGATATTAAGATTTGCATATCTTTATTTATCGGCATAAATTTGCTTGACAATTAAAAACGAGAAGCCATGACACAATTTGAATTCAACAATAATCTCATAGAGATGAAATCCAACCTTCAGAGATTTGCCATGAGCCTCACATCGGACCGTGATACAGCTCTGGATCTTGTTCAGGATACATATGTAAAAGCTATAACATACAAGGATAAATTTGTGGACTACACAAATCTAAAGGCCTGGGTTTTTACAATAATGAAAAACACTTTCATTAACAATTACAGGAGAAATGTCAAGGAGAACACAATCATTGACGGGACTCAGGATCTTTACTACATCAACCAGCCGGGAGACAAGGGGTTCATTTCACCTGAATCGACATACTCGGAGGGAGAAATAGAAAAGGCAATAAATTCTCTTGGAGATGAGTTCAGGATACCTTTCAGGATGCACCTTGAAGGCTATAAGTATAAGGAGATAGCTGATGAACTTGGTCTTAAGATAGGTACTGTAAAGAGCAGGATCTTTTTCACCCGCCAGAAACTGATGCTCATTCTTAAGGATTACAACAGTTAGTTTGTGAAAATCTGATCGGTCAGGTCATAAAGATTTTGTATAGGTTTATTAGGTTAGATTGGAATTTTGGAAGGCTGGGTTTCTCAGCCTTCTTTTCTTTTTTTTACTATATAGCCTGCAATTACAAAAAGTACAAATAATGCAGAAACGATCCAGGCCCATGGGTGTGAAACCCTTGATACTGCCCACATTTCATAAGGTTCCGCCAGGAAAAACTCTGACCTGACCGGCCACAGGACAACCCTGCTGCTGTCGGGGAAACCATTTGTCTCAACAAGTCTTCCCGGCATATCGATCTTCACTGAATACTCCTTAAAATCAGCAAGGACTTTATCGACAGCAATATTAATTGCACTGTCGGTTTCCGCACTAAATCTTTTGCTGGTCCCCCTGCCTGCAAATTTTTCAAGAATAGTATCAGCGAGCCAGGTTTCATCAATATTTTGATCTTCCGACTTCTTAAGAAAGTCTATAAGTCTGTCCTCGTTCTCTTTCAGCTTAACGGCGACAAGTGTATCAGCCTTGCTTTTCTCAAGAAGCCGGGCAAATTCAGCAATGAACTCAGAGCACAGGGAGCTCATTATCCAAAACTCCTCCCTGTCATTGACAGAGTCCTGAAGTGCCATGTATTTAACGCTGTCAGCTCCCAGAATCCTTTTCTCATTGAGAGGCCCTGGTGAATAATACCATTCCAGCTGCTCTTCGCTCATGAATCTCTCAAGGGGATATCCGTGCGCAAGGGTCTTGCCAATACTTTCCGAGAACCTGTATTCGGTATTGAACCATTTGAACCGCCTCCTGAAATCAGAGCTGCGGACCAGCCTTTTGTTGTAGCTCGAATCGGTTCCGTATGAAAGGTTCAATTCTTCGGCAGAGCTGAAATGCTTTTCTGCCCGCCTGAACCAGGTAGTATCGCCCTTTTCCCCCACGGCCATCGAATCTGATATAGTCCAGGTGTTATCAACAGGAACCTGCAGGGATGAGAATTTAAAACTATTCTCAGAATTCCGCATTTCTACTCTCCGTGTAACAGAACCATCGGCGTGAACAATATTTGTAACTACTGTTTCCGGTTCGTTGCACGATGCTGCAAGCACAATTACAAATGCCACAACCAGCTTTAGTGATTTGTTTTTCATCTCTTTAGAGTTTTGTTTTTGGATTGTTTTTCTCATTGAGTTTTTCCTCGAGCAGTTTCCTTAGTTCAGGATCATCCTGAATAAGCTTTTTTAGTTCCTTGTATTCAGTCTGCAACTCACTGACAGAGTCGAGCAGCTGGTTCATTTTTTTTTCAGAAATAGTGATCATCCCAGAAGGCAACCTCTTACCGGAGAGCCTGTACATTAAAATTCCCCTTTCGATCCCGGAAGCAGCGGAATACAATGATTCCCCTTCAACCGTTACACTTTGCCTGCTGAGGAAACTGATCTGTTTCATTATTACTCCCTGCTGCCATACAAAAAACAAAACCAGGGCAACAGAGGCGGTTACAAAAGTCCGCCTTACCCATCCTATATAAATCCATCCGAAAATAGCATCCGTAATATCAGTTAGATCATACCTATGGTTCTTCTCACTTGAAATCCTCTTTATTACCTCATTTTCAATCTCATCCGTACTGCTCAAAACCGGTTTTGATTTCTTTATCAGCTTCAGTACCTGTTTGTATTTTTCACTTTCAGTATTCATCGCTATAAATATTTTTCAACCATTTGAGAAATGCTTTTTCGTGCATGATAAAGGTTTGCCTTTATTGTAGTCCTGCTCATTCCCGTTATTTCCGAAATTTCTTCAGCCGTCATATCCTCGAGGTCTGCCAGAATAAATACAGCTTTTTGCTTTGGACTGAGTTTTTCTGTAAGGGCATTTATTATCTGTGCAATCTCGCGATTCTCCATTTCTGACGCTGAATCATCGGCTATTGTGCCAGACAATCCTGACCATACTGCTTCATCTGCCCTGTATTCGATGTTATTTCTCTTTTTCCTTAAATGGTCATAACACTTATTTAAAGTAATCCGATAGACCCACACCTTATATCCTTCAACAGATCTTATTCCATGAAGTTTTTGCCACACTGTTACCATTGTCTCCTGAACAATATCCTTTGCCTGGTCTTCATCGCCTGTCATACGGAATGCTACCGAGAAGACGAATGGAGTTGTTGCTCCGACAAGTTTTCTGAAATTGGTCAGATTTCCTCCCCTGCATTCTTCTATGAGTCTTTTTTCAATCAAACTTTAACGGGTATTATAACCTTAAGACGAAATATATTAAGCAAGGTAAAATGAATAATCAGAATTTCTTGAATTGTCCGGGGCTTTCAATGAATTTCGGGTATTGCGCCGGAAGGCCGTACGCTCCTATGGAGCTCATTAGCGTTTGAGTAGCAACTGCTATAAACAGATTGTGCCTACGGCACTCATTACAAATGAGGATAACCGCAATTCTACAGACAGCTCGTGTCTTTGGCACTAAACGATTTTAGCTGCGTAGCAGCGACCTGCTTGTAGCCTGCAGTGTCCTATACAGGTTCTGAGCTGCGTAGCAGCGACCTGTTTATAGCGAAGACATCCCCCTATCCCCCTTCAAAGGGGGAATTTCTCCGCATTCTCCCTTTCTCCCCCTTTCTCCCCTTCCGTCTTCGGTCCTCCGTCTTCGGTCTTCCGTCTTCTGACTATTTTGTAACATCCGTTACATTCTTCATGAAGGGGCCATACTTCTTTCTGGCGATTTCGGTTCCTTTAAAGAGCCTTTCGAAATCATCTTCCGACAGATTCAGCCATTCCTCCCGCGTCATATTCCCGATCTCTTCTGAAAGTCTGAATTCATGATGATGATGTTCAGGCACATCACTGTTCCACGGACATACCTCCTGGCATCTGTCGCAGCCATAAATCCTTCCTTCCAGCTTAGGAAGCAGCCCGGCAGGTATCTGGCCCCGGTTTTCAATAGTCAGATTGGCAATACATCTGCGCGCATCAATTGTATGGTTTTCATTAATGGCTCCGGTCGGGCAAAGTTCGATGCATAACCTGCAGGTTCCGCATTTCCCGCCGGAGTATGGTTTGTCATAATCAAGCTCTATTGGAAGAAGAAGAATACCTATGAAAAAGAAAGAGCCGATTTTTTCGTTTATAACTACTGAATGCCTTCCCTGCCAGCCAAGGCCTGCCTCAACTGCCCAGGCTTTCTCCATAACCGGACCTGAATCGACGAAAATACGTCCCTCAGTACCTGGATTTAAACTATTTATGAATAATAAAAGCCTGTCTAGTTTCCTTGTTATTACATCATGATAATTCTCACCATAAACATATCGCGAAAGTACGGGAACTCCCTCCTTTTTTTGTCTTTTTGCGGTATTATAGGAAAGACCAGTTACAACAAGTGACTTTGTTCCGGGCACAAGTGCTTCCGGATTAATTCTTTTCCAGATGTCCCTTGCGAGGTAATTCATTCCGGCATTCATCCCGGCATCACACCATTTCCTGAGGATTTCTTCCCTTTCAGAGAAAGGCCGTGAAGGAGCTATACCGCAAATGTCAAAACCAAGCTCAGCAGCTTTCTCTTTTATAAGATCCGAATGACTGGTATCCGGTGCCAGCGACATATTATGATGTTTTAAAGGAAACCCAGTTCCAGCTTAGCCTCTTCGCTCAGCATGCTTTTATCCCATGGGGGACTGAAAGTAAGCTTCAGATCACACTCCTTTACACCCTTGGTTCCTCCAACCTTGTATTTAACCTCCTCTATGAGTTCTTCAGCCATTGGGCAATTTGGTGCGGTAAGAGTCATTGTTATATGAGCAATATAATTATCGTCGATGCTGATCTCGTATATAAGTCCCAGGTCATAAATATTCACCGGGATCTCAGGATCGTAGATGCTCTTGAGAACACCTCCTATCCTGGTTTCAATTTCAAGTTGTTCTGAAGGATCCATATTGTTTCTTTGTTACTTTTTTGTTACTGCACTGAACGCCATTGCATAGAGCTTCATCTGCCTTACCATCGAAAGGAGTCCGTTCGACCGTGTGGGAGAGAGATTCTGCCTTAACCCTATCTTATCGATGAAATAAAGGTCTGCTGCAGTGATCTCGGAAGGTGAATGGCCCGATAAAACCTTTATAAGAAGGGCTACTATTCCCCTCGTTATAATTGCATCGCTGTCGGCCCTGAAGGAAATATTTGTCCCGTCATAATCGGGGTGCAGCCAAACCTTCGACTGACAGCCTTCAATCAGATAATCTTTTACTTTGTACTTTGGATCAATAACCGGGAGCTCCCTGCCGATATCAATAAGCAAATTGTACTTATCCATCCAGTCGTCAAACAGCGAGAACTCATCAATTATACTATCCTGAATTTCATTAATAGTCATAATAACCTATTATGCAAACATACTTATTACCTTCTTCACACCTTCGGCCAGTAAATCAATCTCTTCCCTGGTATTGTAGAAACAGAGTGATGCCCTCACTGTTCCGTCAATCCCGAAACGGTCCATTACCGGCTGGGCGCAATGTGTTCCTGTCCTGACGGCAATTCCCATTTTATCGAGTATCATTCCGGTATCGTACTGGTGTATATTCTTTAAAAGGAAGGATATAGTAGGGATCTTTCTGTCAGAGGTCCCATAGATCCTGAGGCCGTTGATAGCCGACAAGCGATCAGCGGCATAGATCAACAGTTCTCGTTCCAGCTTTTCGATATTCTCTCTTCCCAGATCCGTTACATAATCGATTGCCCTGCCCAGACCTACAGCAGCTGTGTAGTTCATTGTACCTGCCTCGAACTTAAACGGGAGTTCATTATATGTGGTTTTTTCAAATGTCACCTTGTCGACCATATCACCTCCACCCTGGAAGGGAGGAAGCTCTTCGAGCCATTTTTTCTTCCCGTAAAGGACTCCAATTCCTGTTGGCCCGTAAATCTTATGACCTGAAAAAACATAAAAATCAGCATCCATCAACTGCACATCCGTCATCCCGTGCTGTATCCCCTGGGCACCGTCAACAAGTACCGGGACATTAATTGCATGGGCAGCAGCAATAATCTCATTTACAGGCACAACAGTTCCAAGGGCATTTGAGACCTGGGTTATTGCAACAAGTCGTGTACGGCCCGACAGAAGTTTCTGATACTCTTCGAAAATTATCTCTCCCTTATCATTTATCGGGATAACTTTAAGAACGGCTTTCTTTCTCTCGCACAGCATCTGCCACGGGACAATATTGGCATGGTGTTCCAGGTGGCTTATAATAATCTCATCACCATGACCAACATATCTTTCACCGAATGAAAAAGCTACCCCATTTATAGAACCAGTGGCTCCTGATGTGAAAATTACCTCTTCTCCTGAAGATGCATTTATGAATGATCTTACTTTCTCCCTGGCATCCTCATACGCTCCTGATGAGAGGTCGCTCAACAGATGAACTCCCCTGTGAATATTTGAGTTATAATTAATGTAGATATCGTTAAGAGCATCTATTACACACTGAGGTTTTTGAGTGGTGGCTCCATTATCCATGTAAACAAGCGGCTTTCCGTAAACGGTTCTGCCCAGTATCGGAAAATCGGCTCTTATCTCCTCAATTTTTTTCACAGCAATATCTCTTATCCGCATTTAACCATACAGCTCGCGCATCGCGAAAGTTCTCCTTTAAGCCGCTGCATTACAAGGTTATCCATCCTTTCGCGGAGAGCTTCAACTTTAATATTCTGGATCACCTCATGGGCGAAGCCGAACATAAGCATCAAACGTGCCTCCCTCTTGTTTATTCCCCTCGACTGAAGATAGAAAAGGGCATCATCATTCAATTGTCCGATTGTTGCTCCATGGCTGCATTTAACATCATCAGCATAGATCTCAAGCTGGGGTTTTGTATCCATCTTAGCGTCATCGGTAAGGAGGATATTGTTATTCTTCTGATAGGCAAGAGTTCCCTGGGCATCGGGCCTTACATGTATCCGTCCGTTGAAAGCGCCGGTTGACATATCGTCGAGGACTCCCTTGAAAAGCTGATTGCTGGTGCAATTTGGAAAGGCATGATCGACATTTACATAATTATCTACATGCTGCCACTTGTCAGCAAGATATAGCCCGTACGAATTGCTCTCAGCTCCTTCTCCACCGAGATAATGATAGGTGCTGTTGCGGATAAGTCCTCCGTGAAGTGTCATGTTATTCGATGAAGCTACGCTGTTTCGTTCCTGGTGAATGAAGGAGTGAGTGATTTTGCAGGCAGCATTATGCTCATTCTGAACCCTTATAATGTCGAAATGGGCGTTTTCGCCCACAAAAACTTCGGTAACAGCATTTGTAAGGAACTTCTTGGGAGAGAGGGTATGGTCGCAAATAATTATAGAAAACTCAGCGTTCTTCTCAACGATTATCAGATTCCTGTGCTGGTTGAAAAGATCCTCTTCGGACTGAACCAGGTTAACAACCTGTACAGGTTTCGCAAGGGCAACTCCTTCAGGAACATATACAAAGACCCCATCCGAGGCCATTGCAGTATTGAGGTGCACCAGTCCATCGGTTTCGCTGTGGGCATATTTGCCATAGTGCTTTTCAATTATCTCAGGAAATTTAAGCGCTGCTTCGTTCAGGCTTCCTATCCATACGCCGCTGGGAAGCATCCTGAGCTTCTCATTTATTGTAGGATAAAAGCCGTTTAGCAGAACTATCCCGTGAGTATCAAGGTTGGCTACATCGCACCTGAATGCTTCTGCTTTCAAAAAATCCGCTGGCTCAGGCAGGAAGTAATTCTGATAATCGTGGTCAAAAAAAAGATTGAGGTTCGTATATTTATAGGCCTCGTTCTTCTTTGTAGGAATCCCAAGTGAACAGAATTTTTCAAAGGCTTCGCTCCTGAAAGAGTTTATATAGGGAGAGGATATGGCTGAGATCTTCTCTATGTTATCTCTGTACAGGCCGGAATATTTTTCTGCTATATCAATTGTTGCGTTCATGCTATAACATTGTTTTCGACCTCTTTCTTGATCCAGTCATAACCCTTCTCTTCAAGTTCAAGGGCGAGTTCCTTACCTGCTGTTTTTACTATCCTTCCGTCGTACAGAACATGCACTACATCAGGAACAATATAATCGAGAAGTCGCTGGTAGTGTGTAATAACGATAAATGAATTATCCTTGCGCTTCAGTTTATTGACACCATTTGCAACAATTCTCAGAGCATCGATATCGAGACCGGAATCTGTCTCATCGAGGATTGCCAGTTTTGGTTCGAGCATGGCCATCTGGAAAATCTCATTCTTCTTCTTCTCTCCCCCTGAAAAACCTTCGTTCACTGATCTGTTAGCCAGTTTTGAATCGATCTCAACAAGCTCCTTCTTCTCGCGCATCATCTTAAGAAAATCAGATGCTGACAGAGCATCGAGTCCCTTATGTTTGCGATGTTCATTGACTGCTGTTTTCATGAAATTGACCATGCTGACGCCTGGTATTTCTATCGGATACTGAAACCCAAGGAATATACCCTCTTTCGCACGATCTTCAGCGGGCATCCCTAAAAGATCCTTTCCCATATATTCAACGGTTCCTTCAGTAATCTCGACAAATTCCCTGCCTGCCAGAACGGCTGCAAGAGTGCTTTTGCCCGATCCGTTGGGTCCCATAATCGCATGAATCTCTCCGGGCTTTACTTCAAGCGTTATTCCCTTCAGGATGCTCTTCCCTGCTATACTCGCCTTTAAATTATTAATGATCAACATGATAATATCTTCTTTTTTTTTACTTTTATCTTTATACTTTTATCTTTTATCTTTTATCTTATCTATCCGACACTGCCTTCCAGACTTATCTGAAGAAGCTTCTGAGCTTCAACGGCAAATTCCATCGGAAGTTTATTTATTACCTCGCGGGCATACCCGTTTACAATAAGCCCTATTGCATCTTCAGTTGATATACCTCTCTGGTTGCAATAGAAAATCTGGTCCTCTCCTATTTTTGAAGTAGTAGCCTCATGCTCAACAATGGCAGTCTGGTTATCCACTTCAAGATACGGGAAGGTATGTGCACCGCATTTATCGCCAAGTAAAAGTGAATCGCACTGTGAATAGTTTCTTGCATTTGAGGCATTTTTCACGACTTTCACAAGACCCCTGTAGCTGTTTTGACCATGCCCGGCAGAAATCCCTTTTGATACGATAGTACTCTTTGTGTTTTTGCCAATGTGTATCATCTTTGTCCCGGTGTCGGCCTGCTGGTGGTTATTGGTTACCGCAACGGAATAAAATTCCCCCGTTGAGTTATCTCCTCTGAGAATGCACGACGGGTATTTCCAGGTAATTGCTGATCCTGTTTCGATCTGGGTCCATGAGATCTTTGAGCTTTCTCCCCTGCAAAGACCTCTCTTGGTGACGAAATTAAAGACCCCTCCGACTCCCTCCTTATTTCCCGGGTACCAGTTCTGAACAGTCGAGTATTTTACTTCAGCGTTTTTTTCTGCTATTATTTCAACTATCGCAGCATGAAGCTGATTTTCATCCCTCGATGGTGCCGTACATCCTTCAAGATAACTAACATAGCTCTCTTCATCAGCAATCAGAAGGGTTCTTTCGAACTGGCCTGTATTTGCCGAGTTGATCCTGAAATAGGTCGAAAGCTCCATAGGACATCTTACCCCCTTTGGAATATAGCAGAACGAACCATCGCTGAAAACTGCGGAGTTAAGTGTTGCAAAGAAATTATCGGTATAGGGGACCACTGATCCCATATATCTTTTTACAAGGTCGGGGTACTCTTTTACGGCATCGCTGAATGAGCAGAAAATTATCCCCATTTCAGCCAGGGTTTCTTTGAAGGTAGTCTTTACCGATACGCTGTCAATAACAGCATCAACTGCAACATTTGCAAGATGCTTCTGTTCTTCAAGAGGAATCCCCAGTCTGTCGAATGTTCTTTTCAGTTCAGGATCAATATCATCGATGCTGTTCAGTTTCGGACGCTCCACCGGAGCAGCATAGAAAATTATCTCCTGATAATTGATCTGCGGAATTTTGAGATTTGGCCATGACGGCATCTTCATTGTAAGCCAGTGCCGGTAAGCCTTCAGACGGAATTCAAGGAGCCACTCAGGTTCATTTTTCTTTGAAGAAATAATCCTGACAACCTCCTCGCTCAAACCCTTTGGGATCCGTTCCATCTCGATATCGGAATAGAAACCGTACTTATACTCCCCGGAGGTTACATCACTTAATATCTTATCCTGTTCTTTCTCCATTTTATCTTGTACTCAACTTCCTTATAATCCTAATACTTAAACAACCTTATCTTCCAATTGTTTCAGCAGGCATCTTCTTTCTTTAAGGCTGAATAGCACCTCTGCAACTTATAATTAGTCTAAATAAGAATGCAAATTTACAAAAAAAAGATAATAAAGGAGCTTAATATCCTGAAACCGTATACAAACTATCTTCTGCATTAATCTCGCTGGCTAATAAAGAGTTCAGATTTACATAAATTTGACAGCATTTTATCAGCTGCCTTAAACGAAAATATTTTTAACTTGGCGACTTAAATTTCAGATGAACCTAACCCTACTGATATGAAAAAATATCTATTGCAGACTGTTTCCGGCTCTTACAGAAAAATCTTCATCGTTTTGCTCTCATTATTCCTGCCTCTCAGCATCTTTGCTGCCTCAGCAGGAAAAGGAGTCCCTGCAATAGGACCGGTAAGAATTGAGTTCCTGATTTTCGGTCTCATACTCCTTGGTGTTGCACTCTTCCATCACAAGACTTTCCAGGTGGCTGTAATCGGTCTGACAGTGTTGCTGGCATTCAAACTTATATTCGATCCCGGGTTTCATCTTTTTGAGCATTTTTTCGGAGAAACTCCTATCGGAGAGCAGCTAATGGACAAGAGTTTAAGAGAGGGAGAGTGGGGAATCATCCTGAATCTCCTCGGTTTATTGCTTGGCTTTGCATTACTATCAAGGATTTTTGAAGAATCAAAAGTTCCTGACATTCTTCCGCACTATTTACCTGACGATTGGAAAGGACCATTCATGCTATTGGTTTTTGTATTTATAATGTCAGCATTTCTTGACAATATCGCAGCTGCTCTTATTGGAGGAACCATAGCGCTGGTGGTATTCCGGAAAAAGGTTCATATTGGTTATTTAGCGGCTATCGTTGCAGCAAGCAATGCAGGTGGTTCAGGCAGCGTTGTAGGAGATACTACAACAACAATGATGTGGATTGACGGTGTGAGTGCATTTAATGTGCTTCATGCTTTCATAGCAGCGTTTGCAGCTTTCTTATTCTTTGCATGGTTCGGGTCGCATCAGCAGGATAAATATCACAGGATACTGAAAGAACAGAAAAAAGGAATAAGAATTGACTGGAAAAGAATTTTTGTTGTTCTGTTAATCCTTGTAGGCGCAATAATTATGAATATTGTTTATGATATGCCCGCCCTGGGAGTCTGGATCGCAATTCTATTAGGATCATCATTTATTAAGGTACCGTGGAAAGAGATCCCTGGCGCCATCAAAGGAACAATATTTCTTCTCTGCCTCGTGACCTGTGCTTCGATGATGCCAGTGGAAGAGCTTCCTGACGCTTCCTGGGTTACTGCTTTTTTCTTTGGATTCCTTTCAGCTGTGTTCGACAATATACCTCTTACAAAACTCTGCCTCGACCAGGGTCACTACGACTGGGGCATGCTTGCATACGCTGTAGGGTTTGGAGGCTCAATGGTATGGTTCGGATCATCGGCAGGTGTAGCTATTACAAACAAATTTCCTGAAGGCAGGGATGTATTTCTCTGGATTAGAAAGGGCTGGCATGTAGCCGTGGCTTATGTAATCGGATTCTTTGTCCTTTACCTGACAATGGGATGGGAACCTGCCGATAACAAGGAGCATAAGATAATTAACTGTCCGGTTCCCGGATGCCCTGTGGCAAATCCTGAGAAAACGGGAGATCTGCCTGGCACAGTGGGATATCTGGACCTGACTAAATGAAGAAGAACAATAGAACAATAGAACAATTTGAAAATTTGAAAATTTGAAAATTTGAATTAAGAATTCAGGATTTTAGTTCTGATTTCTTAATTTGTTTGTTCTTCATTCTATATTCAAATTAAATAATCCGGAGTACTATTTACTATCCTTGTATTCCTTTAGCAGAGCCTGAAAGGTCTCTTTTACCGATTGTATTTGAGTTGCCCTGAAGGCATTTGCCCCTGCAAAGGCATAGCCATTCTCAAAGTTACCCTTGAGGGCGTTTATTAATGCAACAATTATACAATAGGGACTTTTTGAAATGTCGCAGGTCTTAATACATTTAAATGGACATTTCTTCGGTTGTTTCTTTCCCTCTCTCACCTTTGTGATGAAGTTACTGAGGATTGCCCTTCCCGGCATACCGACCGGACTCCTTATTATCTCAATGTCTGAACTCTCAGCATTAATATAGGCCTGTTTAAAAGCTTCGGAAGCATCGCACTCATTTGTCGTAACAAAACGTGTTCCCATCTGCACACCTGAAGCCCCAAGATTCATTATTTCATTGATATCACTGCCCGTATAGATACCGCCGGCAGCAATCAGAGGAATTTTTGCATTATATTTTTCTTCGAATACTTTAAGTTCAGTGACTATTTCGGGCACAAGTCTCTCAAGAGAATAATCCCCGTCCTCTATCTGCTCCTCCTTAAAACCAAGATGTCCGCCTGCCTTCGGGCCCTCCACAATTACAGCATCGGGGAGATAATCGTAGTTTGCTTTCCATTTCTCACAAATTATCTTTGCAGCCCTTGCCGATGATACTATCGGTATCAGTTTTGTCGTGCTGTCTTTCTTGAGAAAAGACGGCAGATCAAGAGGAAGTCCGGCACCCGCAGTTATAATGTCAACCTTTTCAGAGATTGAGGTCTTAATCATGTCGGTGAAATTAGTCATTGCCACCATGACGTTAACTCCGATAACACCGATAGTCTTTTCGCGTGCTTTTCTGATCTCTTCCTTTAAACCATGAATACTCGCTTCGAGATAATCAGAGGAAAACTCCCTGTAGAGAAGTCCCAGACCGGCACTTGAAATAATTCCTGCTCCGCCTTCGTTTGCGACTGCAGAAGCCAGGCCCGAAAGAGAAATCCCTACTCCCATTCCGCCTTGCACTATCGGAACAGCCAAAGATAAATTCCCAATTTTCAATCCCTTCATTCCCAACGTATTTATATTTACAAACCGGGCAAAGGTACTCTTATAATCGGATTGCATTCGCAAAAAGAGATATTTAACATAAATTAACGGCACAAAGGCGTAACGGCTCAATGGCGCAAAGGCGCAAAGGCAGGAATTTGAGACGGTTGAAGCTGCTAAGCGAAGTTTGCAACTTCGCTTTAGATAAGATGTAATTTTAGACAACAATTGTTTGCGGCGAAGTTACAAACTTCGCCGAGCCCCATTATTAGCGCCGTCACACCCTTACGCCTCTACGCCTTTGCGCCGTTACGCCCTTTTTCCCGGCACACTTTTTGACAATTCCTTTCTTGCCGCTACGCCGTTAAGCCATTACGCCGTTACGCCATTTAAAAAAATGCTTAACTTTATATTCTATAATATCACGATAATGAAAAAGTCAGTAAGTTCTTTACTCATAATTATTTTGGCATCAGCACTTCTCTCTGCCCAGCCTGAAAAAGAAATTAAGGCAGAACTCAAGCATGTAACAGTGTTCCCCGACAGGGCCCAGCTCGACCACGAGACCTCCCTCCAGATTTCTGCAGGCAAATCCGTCCTGAAGCTATCATCCTTATCTCCTTATATCGACCAGCAGAGCATCCAGGTAAAGGGTTTCGGCGATTTTACAATACTATCGGTTAACCTCCGGAATAATTATCTTGAAAATCTTGAAGATATCCCTGAAGTCAAAGCTATCCGCAGCCAGATTGATGCGCTGAAGCTAAAGACCGAGGATGAAAAGGCTGCTGTTAGTGTGCTTAAGGAAAAGGAGGCATTCCTCGTGGCCAACAGGGCAATACTTGTAAAGGAGACCACATTCTCGGTTGAACAGTTGAAGAGCGTCATGGAGCTCTATACAGTCAATATGGAACAGGTTACAATGTCAGTTCTGAAAAAAACAAGGCTTATAAAGGATTATGAGAAGCAGATAGCTGTCCTGCAACAACAGATGGCAGACATGCTTGGCAAACAGCAGTTGCCATCAGGAGAATTACTTGTTACCGTCACTGCTGACAAGCCTGTTCCTGCAAAGCTTTCTATCTCCTATGTGGTCTCTAATGCCGGCTGGTATCCCTCCTATGACATAAGGGTTGATGATATAAATAAACCTGTGACAATCTCTTATAAGGCAAATGTATTTCAGAGTTCAGGGGTTGAATGGAAAGATGTAAAACTCAGCTTTTCAAATGCGACTCCATGGGTGGCAGGAAATGTGCCGGAGCTGTATCCATGGTTTATTGACTACTATGTGGCTGTACCTGCTCCTGTAATGAGAGGTATTGCCTATGACAGGTCAAAGAAATCTGATATGCCAATGATGGTTGAGTCGCAGGCACTTAATGAAGTGGTGGTTGTCAAGGCTGAACAATCGGGCCCTGTACCTGTGGAAAGAAGAGAAGGCGAAACAACAGTAACTTTCGATATTTCAATCCCATATACAATCGCATCCGATGGAAAGATCCAGACAGTGGAGATCCAGCGGATTAGCTCGGAAGCGGATTACAAATATGTCACAATGCCGAAATTGGCGCCATTCACTTATCTCACAGCAAGCATCCGCGACTGGGAAAAGCTAAGTCTTCAGAGCGGCGAAGCCACTCTTTATTTCGAGAATTCATTCGTGGGAAAATCATCAATCGACGTAAACCAGCTTTCAGATTCACTTACTCTGTCACTCGGCACCGACAACAGCATTCTCGTAAAAAGGGAAAAAAGGAAGGATTTCACGAGCAGCAGAGTGATGGGATCGAACAAAACCGAGACCTTTTCATGGCTTCTTACAATAAGAAATAACAAGAATGCCCCTGTAAAGATCACCCTCAACGATCAGATCCCGGTCTCTTCAAACAGCGGGATCACTGTTGAGCCTGTCGAACTTTCAGGCGGGATCCTGAATCAACAGACAGGGTTTATAAAATGGGAACTTGATATCAGGCAGCAGGAGACTAAACAGATAGTGCTTACATATTCTGTAAAATACCCGAAGGATAAAAAGGTAATTCTTGAATAAATAAATAACAACTCGGATGAATCTTCTTGGAAATTTAATCTGGCTCATTTTCGGAGGCATAGTAATAGCGATCCAGTATCTGATCGGAAGCATTGCACTCATGATCACTATTGTGGGCATTCCGTTCGGGATACAGACCCTTAAGATGGCAGCGCTCTCAATCTGGCCTTTCGGACGCTATACCGTTGTGCATTCAAGAGCTTCAGGTTGCCTTTACATAATTATGAATGTAATATGGCTGCTGTTCGGAGGTCTCTGGATAGCACTGTCACATGCAGTTTTCGGCCTCATCCTCTGTATTACAATAATTGGAATCCCTTTCGGTCTTCAGCATTTCAAACTGACAGCAATTGCGTTGAGCCCCTTCGGACGTGACATAGTAAATAAATAAGGCGTAACGGCGTAGCGGCATAACGGCGTAACGGTAAAAAACAGAGAGTTTTAATGGATAAATCGGAAAACAAAAAAACAATTGGTGATCTTGGGAAATTCGGACTGATAAGCCATATCACGGAGAATGCAAGAAGACAGAATAAATCGACTGTATCGGTGATTGGCGACGACTCGGCAGTGATAGATTCGGGCGGGAAGCTTACACTTGTATCAACCGATCTTCTGCTCGAGGGAATTCACTTCAATCTCATTTACACACCTCTTAAACATCTTGGATATAAAGCCGTTATAAGGGCCATTTCGGATATTTATGCAATGAACGGCACTCCCGGTCAGATTATGGTCGCTATTGGCATAAGTTCACGATTCACTCTGGAGCAGGTAGAAGAACTCTACGAAGGCATTAACATGGCTTGTGAAAAGTACCAGGTTGATCTGGCAGGAGGGGACACGACAAGTTCCCTTACAGGACTGACTATCTGTGTTACGGCAGTTGGTGCCGTTGATAAGGAATCTCTTGTCAGGAGGGATGGTGCAAAGCCTAATGACCTCATCTGTGTTACAGGCGATTTTGGAGCGGCCTTTATGGGACTTCAGCTTCTCGAAAGGGAAAGGAAGCTCTTCATGAAGGAGAAAGTGACACAACCCGATCTTTCAGGTTATGAATATGTTATTGCCAGACAGCTTAAGCCGGAGTTCCCATCAGTAACTATTGATGAACTTAAGGCAGCCGGCATAAAACCCTCTGCGATGATAGATGTAACAGACGGACTTGCATCTGACCTTTTGCACTTATGCAAGCTTTCCGGAACAGGCTGCAGAATCTTCTACAGTAAAGTCCCGATTGACTACGAGACAAGCAAGCTGGCTGAGGAGTTTAATGTAGATCCAATGACTCCGGCTCTTAACGGAGGTGAGGATTATGAACTGCTCTTTACTATCCCGCTTGAGCTTTTTGAGAAGATCAAAAGTGTGACTTCAGTTAAGGTCATAGGGCATATTGCCTCCATTGAATCAGGAAAGATGATAGTAGGGGATGACGGATCGGAGGTTCCAATTTCCGCCCAGGGATGGAGAGACGGGGAATAAAAAAAGGGCCTTACCTGGCCCTTATTATTCCTCTTTCAGATCTCCTTATGAAATCCATAATGTATTCTCTGTCAGCCGATGGATTGAACTCTTTTTCGAGGTGCTCCATTGCCTGAGTGATATTCATCTTGCTCTGATAGATGATCCTGTAAATATTATGGATCTCATCAATCCTCTCTTTTTCAAATCCTCTCCGGGTAAGGCCGACAACATTCAATCCCATATATGCCAATGGTTCACGGTCAGCCTTAATAAATGGGGGCACATCTGTTCTAACCTTTCCGCCACCGCCAATCATAACGTGAGCTCCAATTCGAGCAAACTGATGTACCAGCGTGCCACCGCTTATAATTGCCCAATCGTCGACCTGCACTTCACCTGCCATATTTGTGGCATTGCCGATAATACAATTATTCCCTATGACACAGTCGTGACCAATATGGCAGTATGCCATCAGAAGGGTGCTGTCGCCGACAACTGTCTTGCCTGATGAAGCAGTACCCCGGTTAACAGTTACTCCTTCCCTGATTGTTGTGTTATTACCGATCTCAGCTGTTGTCTCTTCGCCTCTGAACTTAAGATCCTGAGGTATTGCAGAAACAACCGAGGAGGGAAAGATCCGGCATTCCCTTCCGATCCTGGCGCCGTCGAGTATTGTTGCACTCGGGCCAACCCAGGTGCCGTCACCAATCACCACATTACCTGCAATATAGGCAAAAGGATCAATTGTAACATCTTTGCCAATCTTTGCGTCGGGATGGATAAATGCTAAATTTGAGATCATCGGAATCTATTTGTTTTTTATTACCTGTGCAGTAAGTTCTCCTTCAAGGACAAGCTTGGATCCGACAAAGGCCTGGCCGAACATAGTCACAATTCCCCGTCTGACAACATCAGTAAGCTCCATTTTAAGTATTATGGTATCGCCCGGAACGACTTTCTGCTTGAATTTAACCTTGTCGATCTTCAGGAAATACGTTGAGTACCTTTCAGGTTCCTCAACTGTGCTTAATACAAGTAAGCCGCCTGTCTGGGCAAGAGCTTCAACAAGAAGGACTCCCGGCATAATCGGCTCATCAGGGAAATGACCCTGAAAGAAAAGCTCATTGAAAGTAGCGTTCTTCACTCCTACAATAGATGACTCATCAAGAGATATTATTTTATCTACAAGAAGGAAGGGATATCTGTGAGGCAGCCTTTTCTTGATATCCTCAACTGTCAGTACAGGAGGCTGAGAAGGGTCATAAACAGGAATGTCTCTTTTGGAGAGAGCCTTTTTCATCTCCTGCCGCATTACTCTTGCCAGCCTGGTATTTGCATAATGGCCCGGCCGGGTTGCCACAACCTTTCCTTTGATCGGATGCCCGACAAGTGCAAGGTCGCCCACAATATCAAGAAGCTTATGGCGCGCAGGTTCATTCGGGTAGCGCAATTCAGTATTGTTAAGAACTCCGGCGGTATGTGTGTTTATTCCGGGCCGGTTAAAGAGTTTGGCTATACGGTCGATCTCCTCCTGCTCAACCTCCTTCTCAAGAATTACTATTGCATTGTCGAGGTCACCGCCCTTGATAAGCCCCATTTTGAAAAGGGGCTCAAGTTCATGGAAAAAAACAAAAGTACGGCTCTTTGAGACCTTCTCTTCAAAATCTGCTATGTTATCGAGTATAGCATACTGGTTGCCAAGGATCTTGGAGTTATAGTCGATAAAAACATTAATACTGAAATGGTCGTCGGGATAAACGATAAGGTCAACACCATGCTCTTCATCTGAAAAAGTGATCTTCTGCTTAACCACAAAGTAATTGCGATCTTCCTTAAGATCAACTATTCCGGCTTCCCTGATGGCTTCAACAAATTTCCACGACGATCCTCCCATAATAGGAGCTTCGGGGCCATTAATATCAATAAGCGCATTATCAACATTCATCCCGTGGAAGGCGGCCAGAACATGTTCTATGGTAGAAACAGAGGCATTATTCTGAACAAGGGTTGTTCCGCGTGAGGTGTCGGTTACGTTCTCGGCAAGTGCGTCAATTACAGGTTTACCCGGAAGGTCTACCCTGCAGAATTTATATCCGTGGTTAGCAGGAGCCGGCTTAAATGTCACTGTTACACTTATTCCCGTATGCAGTCCTTTTCCCGAAAGTGTCACCTCTTTTGCAAGCGTCCTCTGCTTTTCACTCATCATCAACAATGTTTAGTTAAAAAATCAGGATACAAAAAAAATAAAAAATTTCGAACAAGCCTAAAAAATCTCCCTTAACACTTCATATTATCTGATAGCCCGAGCCTACCGGCAAATAAAACTATCTCTTCTTAAGCAATTCCACCTCTTTTTCAAGCGCATCGACTTTTGTCCTTAGCTCAGGCAATTTTTTGAAAACAACTGTGGATTTAATAAACTGCCTGATCTCGAAAGCAGGGGTCCCCAGCAGAACAGTATTCTCCTCTTTTATGTCACCGCCGATTCCGGCCTGGGCTCCGAGCTTTGTACCGTCAGCGATCTTCAGATGACCAGAGATCCCCACCTGTCCGCCAAACATGCAGTTCTTTCCTACCTTTGTCGACCCTGCTATACCTGTCTGTCCTGCCATTACCGTATTTTCGCCTATTTCACAATTGTGACCGATCTGGATTAGATTATCTATTTTGACCCCCCGTCGTATTATTGTGGAACCCATTGTAGCTCTGTCGATCGAAACATTCGAACCAATCTCAACAAGATCTTCGATAACTACATTGCCAAGCTGCGGGATCTTCATAAATTCATTATCCGACTGCGGCGCAAATCCGAATCCGTCACTTCCTATTACTGTTCCTGAATGAATGGTACAGCTCTCTCCTATTATGCATTCGTGATAGATCTTCACACCGGAGTAGAATGTGCAGTTCTTACCCATCCTTGTATTGTCCCCGATATATACATGAGGATATAACGAACAACCATCCGCCACGATACAGTTTTCTCCGATATATGCATATGGCCCGATATAGACATCTGTTCCTATACTGGCACTTGCTTCTATCACCGCGGTGGGATGTATGCCCTTTTTCCTTGGGCGCGACTGGTCAACAAGGCGAAGCAATGATGCAAAAGCCTCATATGCATCATTAACCCTGATAAGAGTAGCCTCAATTTTCTTCGAAGGGTTGAAGGTCTTGTTAACAAGAACTATCGAAGACGCAGTAGTATAAATATAATGTTCATATTTCGGGTTTGCAAGGAATGATAGCGCTCCCGGTGTTCCTTCTTCAATCTTTGCAATAGTATTAACCCTGACCTCAGGGTTGCCTTCTATTTCTCCTTTAAGAAATCCTGCTATTATTGCTGCTGTAAATTCCATAAATCAGTGTTTTAGTTGCGGCATTCTTTGGGATAACAAATGAAATATTTAGTGATTCGTTCAGACAGAAACCTATGATCAAACATATCTGAAACTGCAGAGATATCGGCAGTTGATCCATTTTTTAAGAAGAATCTTTACCTCAGGGGCGTCGGGTGTATAGGCCATGTTCGAAACGGTATCAGTAAAAACAAAATAGTCTTCATGATTCGGTTCAACTCCCATCAATTTCCCTGCCAGAGTTTTAAGTTTTATGACTCTCTCTCTGCCGAACGGTTCATTCTGCAACTCAATGGCAAGAAGGTCACGCCTGACAAGCCGTTCCGAAAGATTTGAAAGCACCTTATCGGAATCGTCGGCCCAGTACTTGACACAGGCAAGCACGTCGGCATCGTCAAGCCTTGTAAAGTTGGATGCTATGATCCCTGGGGTAAAGTTGCCATCTTCAGTAAGGTCAGAAGGCCCTATACTGTTGTACAGGAAGAACCTGAGTGCGGGAGTTGCATAAACATCTTTTTCTTCGGCAGCAAGTTCCCTGGCCCTTTTAAGTATTTTAACAAGCAGGCTCTCCGACGAGAGGACTGTTTTATGCATATAAACCTGCCAGTACATCAGACGGCGGGCAATAAGAAACTTCTCGAGGGAGTAGATCCCCTTTTCATCAATTACAAGGCTGTCGCCTACCACATTCAACATCCTGATAATCCTTTCAGACCCGACAGAACCTTCAATAACACCTGTGAAGAAACTATCCCTCCGGAGATAATCAAGCCTGTCCATATCCATCTGCCCTGAAATAAGTTCATGAAGGAACTTCCTCTTGTACTTCCCCGTAAATATCTCAATGGCAAGATCCATCTTCCCCTTAAACTCGTCATTCAGCTTCTTCATCAGAAGCAGAGAGAGGTCTTCGTGTGTGATACCGCTTATTATTGAACTCTCCAGGGCATGAGAAAAAGGTCCGTGACCGGCATCATGCAGCAGGATTGCAGCAAGTGTTGCTTCCTCTTCATCAGGTGAAATATCGACTCCCTTGCTTCGAAGAGTACTGATCGCCATAGCCATCAGGTGCAAGGCCCCAAGTCCGTGCTGAAAACGGCTGTGGGTTGCACCGGGATATACAAAGCTCGTAAGTCCTAGTTGTCTGATATTCCTGAGCCTTTGAAAATATGGATGTTCGATAAGGTCAAAAACAAAATCCCCGGGGATGCTGATAAAACCATACACCGGATCATTAATGATCTTCCTCTTGTTTGTCAGATAGGCCACCTGATTAATTTTGATACAAAATTATGAATTTGTTTCATATGGCAAGTATCAACTAATTCATGTTGTCAATAGAAACAATTAACGGTTTTTAAGTACTTTCGAAGAAATATTGAAATTTGCCTCATAACAAACCGGAGGATATTGTTTTATTGTAAATTTTGCTTTTACTTTGCATCTCAAAGTACTTTTATAATAAAATATTGCAACAATTGAAATATTAGCCGTCTTTTAAGCGTCAAAGACAAATAGAACTACCTGCCACCTTTTACCGACAATCTGCATGAAAATTGAAATCAGGGGACTTAGCAAGATATATGAGAACGGAAACCGTGCTTTAACGGACATTAACCTTGAATTCGGAACGGGGATGTTCGGGCTGCTTGGTCCTAACGGCGCCGGGAAATCAAGCCTGATGAGAATTCTTGTCACTCTCATGAAGCCATCGTCGGGTGTTGTGCTTGTTGATGGAAAGGATATCCAGAAGCACAGGAAGGAACTGCGGAAAATTCTCGGTTACCTGCCCCAGGATTTCAGGTTCTTTACTGCCCTGAAGACCTGGGAATTCCTCGATTACTCAGGATCGCTTGCAGGTCTCAAAAATCGTAAAGAGAGAATTGCTGAAGTTGACAGGCTGCTCGACCAGGTGGGACTGCTGGAGGTCCGCGACAGACAGGCCAACAGGTTATCGGGTGGAATGAAGAGACGACTGGGAATAGCCCAGGCTCTTATCGGCAGTCCCAAGATCATAATTGTTGATGAACCCACAACAGGCCTCGACCCCGATGAAAGAATAAGGTTCAGGAACATCCTGTCGCAACTCAGCCAGAATGATGTAACAATAATTTTATCGACACATATTGTCGGGGATATTTCTTCCACATGCCAGGGAATGGCCCTTCTCAATAAAGGGGAGCTTGTTTTTTCCGGCTCACCTGAGAATCTTGTAAAAAATGCTGAAGGCCATGTGTTTAAAATGAATCTGAATTCATATGATTATGAAAGGGTTAAGGAACACTTCAATGTCATTTCAACTATCCCCGTCGAATCGGGGTGGGAGGTGCAGGTTGTCTCGGATGATGCTCCTGAATTTCCTTCTACGCCGATAATCCCGAATATCGAACATGCCTATGTCTATTTTATGGAGCATAAACTTAACGCCGACATTTCCGAATAGCTATATACACTGATATGGAATTCATTCATAACATCCGGACAGTAGCACAGTACGAGGCAAAGACCCTGAGACGAAGCTGGTTCTTCAGGCTCTTCTCAATCGGAGCCCTGACAATATTTACCTTCATGAACATAGGGCTCTTCTCCCCTGTCGGCGATGAGTCGTGGGAGCTGGTATCTATTTCATCAGCAGTTCCATACGTGAACCTCTACCTGCTCAACATAGCACAGGCAATAGTTGTTATCTTCCTTGCGGCTGACTTTCTAAAACGCGACAAAAAGGTCGATACAAATGAAGTTCTCTATACCAGATCGATGTCGAATTTTGAATATGTCATCGGAAAAACATGGGGAATACTCCGCCTTTTTCTTGGCCTCAACATAATCATTCTTGGAATAGGACTTCTGATGAATGTTATCTCAAAAACACTTACTCTCGATCTGGCTGCATACCTCTATTACATTCTTCTGCTCTCCGTTCCCACAATAATTTTCAGTCTGGGCCTGGCATTTGTCCTTATGTCGCTGATACGAAACCAGGCTATTACCTTTCTTCTCCTGCTGGGCATTGCCGGTCTTGATATTTTTTACCTGTGGTTCAGGATGGGTTATATTTTCGATTATATGGCTTTTGGATTACCTCTCTTTAAATCGGGTGTGGTGGGCTTTGACAACCTCGAAGCTATCATCAATCAGCGTCTGATCTTTCTTTTCATCGGGCTTTCTCTTGTAATGGCGACAATACTGCTTTTCAAACGCCTTCCCCAGTCTCATTTTTACAGGGCCCTCTCATATATCTTAATGGTCCTGTTTTTTGCTGCCGGAGGGGTATGCGCTTTCAATACCTACAAGCTGTATTCTGATGATATTGAAGAAAAGGAGAAAATTATTGATGCGAACAGAAAATTTGAGGAGAGGCTGTTTGCAAGCACAGCTTATGAATCAATCGATCTTACACATAACGGTGAGTCAATTGAGGCTGCTGCAGCACTCAAAATTATAAATGAAAATGATAAGCCTCTCGACAGTTATCTGTTTTCGTTAAATCCTTCCCTTAAAATATTGAAAGTTTCCTCTGCAGGAAAAGAGCTCAGCTTCACGCTCACAAATCACATACTTGGAAGTGACTCCCGGAAGAGCTCTTAATCCAGGAGCGACAGACAGTGTTATTATCTCATATGCCGGGAAAATCAACGAAGCTTTTTGTTATCCCAATTACAGTGATAATCCAAAGGAGACACCCTACCGGATAGCTATGCTGCCTGTAAATAAACGGCAGGCCTTCCTAGGTAAAGATTATCTTCTTCTGACTCCCGAGACTCACTGGTATCCCGTTACAGCACTTAATTATTACCCTTCAAATCCGGCCCGCATCAAAATTGATTTTACAAGGTTCACTCTGAAAGTCAGGTCTGAAAGCGGCCTTACAGCTGTATCGCAGGGATCTAAGAGCGAGGTTGACGGATACTCACTTTTCGTGCCCGACAGCCCGCTTACAGGACTAACCCTTGCTATTGGCGACTATACAGCTGACACTTTGAAAGTCGATTCGATAAGGTACATTACCCATTACCTGAAGGGGCATGATTATTATAAGAAGGATCTTACTGAGATCAAGGACACGCTAACGCACCTTGTATCTGGCGTTATGAGAGAACTTGAAACAAACTTCAACACAAAATATCCTTTTACCACCCTTAATCTCCTCGAGGTACCTGTTCAGTTTTATTCCTATCCGAAGAAGAGCACCCAGACAAGAGCCGAAGTTCAGCCATCAATTGTGCTGCTTCCTGAGAAACTGTCAACTCTTCAGAATGCAGGCTTCCGAAAGCAGTTTACCAGACAGAAAAAAAGGATGGCACGCAATAACCAGGTGATAACCGATAAGGAGTTACAGGTCCGTATCTTCAATAATTTCATCAGGAATACATTTATCAGCGGTGAAAACTTCAGGTTCGTCAACGGAGTTGCAATGAATGAACCGACAAGGTACAGACTGGGCCCGAGTTTCTATTTCTTTAAAAACCATTTTTATTCTTCAGAATATCCTGTGATGAATGCAGTTTTCGAATCGCACCTTCAGCAACTGCCGCAGCAGGGACAACCCGGAGGATTCTTCATGATGCAGGGTTCACTTTCAAATAACGACAGGGCGAACCTCATTCTGAAGAACATGAGTTTCAAGGAGCTGCTTGCAAAAAACCCTGTCGGCGATTCTGTAAGAATTGTACTCAGTGTAAAGGGAGACTATTTATTCAATTTTCTGCGATCAAAAGCAGGGATAGAGGAATTTAAGACATGGTTCGCCAAATACATCGACGACAATATTTTCAGGAGTGTTGATATTAAAAAGTTCAACAACGACTTAAATGAAAAGTTCGGCTTCGGGTTTTATCCATATCTGAATGAATGGTTTAACAGTAAGGAACAACCCGGGTTTTTAATAAGCGACATGCAGGTTAAGGAAATAATTGTCGGAGACAGGACCAGGTACCAGGTAACCTTTGCCGCTTCAAATCCCGAACTTGTTACAGGTATTTTCAACGTAGCCTTCAGGACAGGCGGACCGGGAGGCGGAGGCCGTGGAGGAATGACAGGATCCTTCCAGGATGGTCCGCGCGGAGGAAGTTTTAGCATATCGATGCAGGGAAGGGGAATGGAGGCATCGGATATCTCAAAGATTGTAATACTTGGTCCGGGTGAATCGAAGAGAATCGGAATCGTGCTCGATGCCCAGCCAAGAGCTATGATGCTGAACTACCTGTATACAAAGAACATCCCGGGGGAAATAAATATGCCGGTAAATGATATAATTAAAGTGAAGGGAAGTTTCAGGGAGTTTTCAGGAGAAGAAGTGCTCTCTTCAATGCCGGCCTTTACAGACCCTTCTGAGATCATAGTAGACAACGAAGATCCCGGATTTATTTCAAGCAGGCAGAATAGCGTAAGTCCCCTGAAAAAACTTCTGGGCATTGAGAATAACACCGGAGCATCGTATGAAACTATAAGGATGTGGAATATTCCTGAATACTGGCAACCTGTAGTACTTACCTCCTACCATGGAAATTACATAAGGTCGGCAGTATATACCAGAAGCGGAACCGGCGACAGATCAGTTAAATGGATCACGCCGATAAAAGAACCGGGTTACTATGATATCTACTGTTACGTTGGAAAAATAAGTAACAGGATGGTTGCAAGAGGAGGAGCAGGTGCAAGAGGTGGCGGACCGGGCGGACAAGGAGGTCAGGGAGGTCCCGGATTGCCGGGTGTGGAACAGCAGGCGGGAGAAGATCAATACAAGGATATGCACTATAAAATCTATCACGACGAAGGCGTTGAGGAAATAACACTTGATTACCAGAATGCAGACGGAGGATGGAATGTGCTTGGCCGTTATTACCTGTCACCCGACAGCGCAAAGGTTGAACTCACAAACCAATCGGCAGGCCGGATCGTAATTGGTGATGCAATTAGATGGGTTAAACAGAATTAGAAAAGATAAAAGACAACCTGCCTGCCGGCAGGCAGGAAGTAAAAAGATAAAAGTAGATAGTAATGATACACTACAACAGAATGATGAAAACAAAACTTGTAATTTTGAGCCTGATATTTGCAGGGACAATTTCAGGATTTGCACAACAGGGGCTGACACTTGAACAGGCGCTTGATATAGCTGAGATGAACAGCCCCGACATGAAGATCACAAGGCTCAATCTTGTGCGGAGCGAAGAGAACCTGAACGCGCAGAATGCGGCCCTTAAATCAAATTTCGCCCTGACTCTGAATCCGATCAGCTACACCCAGAACAGGGAATTCAATGATCTTATATCAGATTGGAATTCAAGAACCACAACTGAAAGTTATGGCAACTTTACGATTTCCCAGCCAATCGTTCTGACTGATGCAAGAATTTCACTTTCGAACAGGTTCGGCTTTTATGATTCATACAGTGAATATGCAAACACAACAACAAGAGGATTCAGCAACAACCTGTCTGTCAGGCTCGATCAGCCGCTCTTTACCTATAACAGGACAAAGATGAATCTTAAAGAACTCGAACTTGCTCTTGAGAATGCCAAGCTAAATTACGCGATCCAGTTGCTGTCGCTTGAGAAAATGGTATCGCAGGCATTCTACTATGTCTATCAGCAGCAACAAAGCCTCGACATAGCGCTCAAGGCTTTCGATAATATGAAGGTAAGCCATGAGGTGATCAGGAATAAGGTCGATGCGGGGATCTCAAGAAGAGAAGAAATGTTCCAGGCGGAACTTAACCTTGCCACTACAAAATCGGATTATGAGAACAAGCAGGTAGCCCTTGAGAATGCAAAGGATGATTTCAAGATCCTCATAGGAATGAGCCTTTATGATGAGATCCTTGTCATCCCCAATATTGCAGTGGATACAATCAACGTCGACATTTCGTTCGCCATCGATCAGGGTCTTGCAAGCAGGATGGAGCTGAGGCAGCGCGAGATAAATATTGAAACTACGCAATTCGACCTTATTCAAACCAAAGCTCTGAACGAGTTTAAAGGCAATCTCGGGCTTGCATTTGGTCTTTTTGGAGACAATGAGAATGTAGCTGATGTTTACTCAAATCCAACAAATAATCAGGAAGTTGCCCTTTCCCTTACAATTCCGCTCTGGGACTGGGGTGAAAGAAAGGCAAGGATCAAAGCTACTGAAGCTTCCATAGAATCGGCAAATATCAACCTCGAGAGTGAGCAGAATAATATTATTATCGGTATCCGGAAAGTTTACCGGAACCTTTTAAATCTCAGAAATCAGATCACAATTGCCAGGCAGTCGGTCACGAATGCCCAGCTCACATATGACCTGAACCTTGAAAAGTACAAAAACGGCGATCTTACAGGCATGGATCTCAATATTTACCAGAATCAGCTTTCCGAGCAACAACTTAATTATACCAATTCACTTATCTCATACAAGCTGGAACTCCTCAATCTTAAGATCCAGACCTTGTATGATTTTGAGAATAAAGTACCGGTAACTCCGGTAATGTCACTGGAGGTGAAAGAACCTGAAAAAGCAAATACAAAATAATATCTAACAGGAATAAAATGAAAAAGAGCATTTATGTAGTCGCATTTGCATTACTGGCAGCTGCCGGTTGTCGAAACCAGGATCAGAACCTCACCGCGGATGTTGAAATACCGGTGTCGGTCGAAGATATTAAGCTTTCGTCAATAGAGGAGTTCATCAATACTACCGGAACCGCATACCCGAAAGGGGATATTGAACTCAAATCCAAAATCTCAGCATCATACTTTCTGGAGAAGAATCCTCAGACAGGAAGGCTCTGGCAACTGGGCGACAGGATAAAGGCAGGCAACCTGATAGCAAGGCTGGAGGATAAAGAATACGTAAACTCAATAACTCTCGAAACCAAGCAACTCAATCTCGAACTGACCGAGAGTGAGCTGAAGAAGACGGAATCCCTGTACGAAAAAGGTGGTGTGACACTGAAAGAGCTCAAGACTGCCGGCATAAATTTTACTAACGCAAAAACCGCAGTTGAAAACGCACAGCTGCAACTTGATAAGACCAGAATTGTCGCCCCGATCGACGGTGTTATTGTCGACCTCCTCTACTACACCCAGGGTACCCAGATAGAGGCAGGATTAACAATTGTAAAGATCATGGATTATCAGAATATGTACATGGAGGTTCAGCTTCCCGAAAAGTATATTGCCGACATTAAGCCCGGACAAACCGTGAATCTTACTAACTACACACTGCCTGAAGATACGATAGTTGGAAGCATAACACAACTTTCACCTGCAATTAATGCTGATACCAGGACTTTCAAAGGCATCTATCTCGATATCTAATCCAAATTACCTCCTGCGTCCCGGAATGTTTGTGAAAGCCGACATAATCATCAATCATAAAGATTCAGTCATTGTGATTCCGAAGAGCATTATTCTTTCACGTCAGAGAGGAAAGACGGTATTTGTTGTTGACAGGGGGGTGGCTGCAGAGCGGATAATAGAAACCGGACTTGAGAACCTGACTGATATTGAAGTCACAAGAGGCCTTGTAAAAAACGACAGGGTAGTGACCGGCGGATTTGAAACACTCAGCAACAAGTCGAAGGTTAAAATCATCAAATAACTGACATGAACAGTATTGCCCGATTTGCGGTAAAGAACCCGGTTACTGTCCTGATGATGGTACTGGGAATAGTACTTCTTGGATTTATCTCTTTTGGTAAACTGGGAACCGATCTCTTTCCCGATTTGAATACTCCGAAGATCTATATTGAAGTAAAGGCAGGTGAAAAACCGCCTGAGGAGATTGAGAAAAACTATGTCGACCAGATTGAATCGCTTGCCATGAGACAGAGCGATGTGGTGCAGGTCTCTTCTGTATCGCGGCAGGAACTGCTGAGATCACCGTTGAGTACGACTGGAACAAGGATATGGACGAAGCCTTCCTTGATCTGCAGAAAGAGATGAATACCTTCAGCCAGAATTCTGATCTCGAGGACTTTACAATCTCACAGTACGACCCCAATGCTGCTCCGGTAATGACAATTGGTCTGAAACATCCTGGAATATCAAATATGGAGGAGCTCCGGAAAACGGCTGAGAACTATATCCGGAATGAGCTTGTAAGGATTGAAGGGGTAGCCGATGTGAAACTTACAGGAATTGAGGAGAGTGAAGTTGTAATCGAGACAAATAAGTATGTGCTCGAGTCTTTCGGGCTCACCTCCGACGGCATAGCAGCACAGATTGCCAACTATAACAGGAATGTATCGGGCGGATCAATAGTCGACATGGGTCTGAAATATGTTGTAAAAGGAGTCAGCGTGCTCGAAGATATAGAAGACCTGGAGAAGATTATTGTCGGCTACAAACAGGGTTCCACAACTGCTGGAGCTTCATCAGCTGCAGCTGCACAGGGAAGCTCAGCTGAATCTGTCTCGGGAAGGGTGCCCGTATACCTTCAGGATATTGCCACACTGAAATTTGCAAACAAGGATCCTGAAAACATTGTTACAATTAACGGGGAAAGATGCATAGGATTGCTGATTTATAAAGAACCAAAGTTTAATACAGTTGATGCCGTAAAAAGTCTTGAAACAGCAATTTCTGAACTTGAAAAAGCGTTGCCGGGTTATGAATTCATAAAAGTCCAGGATCAGGGAGCATTTATCGACAATGCAATAGGTGAGGTTAAGAACACTCTTATTATTGGGATACTGCTCGCAGTATTTGTCCTTTATGTTTTCCTGCGAAGAATCGGCACAACCCTTGTAATAAGCGTTGCAATCCCTATCTCAGTTATTGCAACATTCAACCTGATGTATTTCAATGGTCTCACACTTAATATTATGACCCTGGGCGGCCTTGCCCTTGGAGCCGGCATGCTTGTCGACAACGCAATTGTAGTTCTTGAAAATATTACCAGACTGAGGGAAGCGGGTGTTCCGCTTCAGGAGGCAATCATCAGGGGTACGGGTGAAGTTGGCGGCGCAATAGCTGCCTCAACTGTAACAACAATAGTAGTTTTCCTTCCCATCGTTTATCTCCATGGAGCATCAGGAGAAATGTTCAGGGACCAGGCCTGGACTGTCGCTTTTTCGCTGATCTCTTCACTTCTGGTCGCCATGCTTGTGATACCAATGCTGGTATCAACACTCTTCCCTGAAAAACATGAAAAGAATATTTCAGACTCATCCGTCCGGATTGGCTGGTATAGAAATATTATCACCCGGGTGTTGGAAAAGAGAGGTCTGGTAATACTCGTTGCAATTATTCTTCTTGGCGGTTCAGTATTGCTTATCCCACAGCTTGGAAGTGAATTCATGCCAAAATCTCAATCCGCCGAGTTTTCGGTTAACCTTACTTTACCGGAAGGAACAAGTCTTGAAAGGACAGAAAGTACTGCCGTTAAGACTGAAGCGATAATTAAGGAGATCCTTGGGGAAAAGATTAAAATGATCTACTGTCAGGCAGGGGCCGACAACAACAGTTCCCTCAGCCAGACCAAAGTTGTAAGAGGCGAGAATACAGCTTCGCTCAGGATAATATTAAATAAAGAGTATGCTTCCGGCACCGAGGAGTCAATTACGCTCATCGGGAACTATCTTAAGACAATTCCCGATATTGACATCAGTTTTTCGAGGGATGAGACCTCACTGCAGACTACGCTGGGAACTTCCGGTGCTCCATTTTCGCTTGAAGTTTCGGGTGATGACTATTCTGAACTTGAGAGGATTGTCAATGAATCAAAAACTATTCTTGCAACTAACCCGGGACTTTACAATATCACAACCTCGCTTGATGAAGGCACGCCGGAAGTGGAGGTTGTTATCGACCGGTTTAAAACAAGTTACTACAACGTAAGCGCAGAAAGTGTCATCAACCAGGTAAAGAGTTATCTGTCGGGTTCCGCTGCAGGAAGCTTTGAAAAGGATGGTGAGATGAAGGATATCACAATCAGACTCGGCGACATTTCGCTGCATCAGCTCCGCGATCTGATGATCACGGCAGGAAGCGTAAAAGTGCCATTGAGCGAACTTGCCCTTATAAAAACTGTCATCAGCCCGAAAGAGATCACCAGGCGCAACCAGTCGAGGACCTCATACATATATGCCATGGTAAGCGGAAAATCAGCATTCGACAGGGTTGTAAAAGAGGCATCAGAGTCACTTAAACCGGTAGCTCTTCCGACTGACTACAAGCTTGAATTCACCGGAGAAGAGCTGAAGAGGAAAGAATCAGTGTCAAACCTGACCTTTGCTCTCATTCTTTCGCTGGTCCTCGTATTTATGGTACTGGCTGCACAGTTCGAATCGATTATCCAGCCATTTGTGATAATGCTTACAATACCCTTTGCCGGGATCGGGACAATACTCACCTTTTTTCTCACAGGAGAAACACTCAATATGATGGCTTATATTGGCATTATAATGCTGGGTGGTATCGCTGTGAATAATGCTATTCTGCTTATCGACCGGATAAACCAGCTCAGGGAGGGCGGGGAGGAAAAGAAAGAAGCCATTATTATTGCAAGCACTCAGAGAATAAGGCCTATTCTTATGACCAGCCTGACAACAATGCTTGCTCTTCTTCCACTAACAATAGGAATAGGTGAAAGTGCGTCTTTAAGGGCGCCAATGGCACTTGCTGTAATCGGAGGACTTTTCTCTTCAACAATTATGACTCTGGTTGTGATACCCTGCGTTTATTGGGTGTTCGACAGCTTTTCAGCCTGGCTGACCGGCAGGAAAAGAGCAGTATCATAGCCTTTATTTCTATATAAGACTTAAGATGGACTTTATATTAAAAAGAAGAATACTGATCAGCATGCTCTTCATCGGGCTTACGATGCTTGGCTATGTATCGTATAAAAGGCTATCCGTGGAACTCCTGCCAAATGCCCAGCTCCCCTTTCTTATTGTACAGGTAGGCACTCCGATGGAGCTCGATCCGGCCTATATCGAAACTCAGGCAATAATTCCTATAGAAGGTGCGATCGGGACACTTGAGGGAGTAGAAAAAATAGAGAGTAATATTAATTCAAGATATGGGTCAATAACAATCTATTATAATCAGAAGGCTGATCTAAAATATGCAAATCTGAAGCTTCAGGAGAAGATTGACATTGTTAAAAACTCAATCCCTGCCGAGTTTATAATCAATGTTATAAAAATCGACACCAGGCTTCTGACAAACCAGTTCATGGAGCTGCAGGTAAGAGGGGAAGGCGGGACAGACAGATTAAGAAACATAGCAGACAGGGAGGTTAAACCGGAACTTGAAAACATTGATGGAATAGCGGGGGTCACTGTTTTTGGCGGGCAGGAAAACTCCATCGAGATCCGGCTCAACGAGAAGGCCTGTAAGGCTAACGGAATATCTATCAGCCGTATAAGCCAGCTTCTCAACAGTAACAGCGCCAGCAAGACCTTTGCAGGCAAGGTTGTCGACGGGAGTAATAAGCTCTTCGTCAATGTAACGTCAGAATATACCGATGTAAGAGAAATCGGAAACATTATTGTAAAAAAGGATGGCCCTGTTCTGCTGCGCGACATTGCAGAAATTATTTACGGAGTCAAGGAACAGAGCTCATACAGCAGGGTTAACGGACTCGATGCGGTAACAATAACACTTGTCAACGATAACCAGGCAAACCTCATTGATCTTTCCCATTCTGTAATCGACCAGGTAACAGCCCTTAACAAAAAACTTGCCTCCTCAGGAATTGAGGTATCTGTTCAGAGCAACACGGCCGAGATAATGGAAAAGAACATAAAGCAGATTATAAACCTTGCAATTACCGGAGGTTTTCTTGCAGTTCTTATCCTCTGGTTCTTCCTAAGGAATATAAGGCTCGTTGCAATAATTGCAGTATCTATCCCTGTATCGGTTTATGCTGCCTTCAATTTCTTCTATGCCTTCGATATAACAATTAACAGCCTCACACTCGTAGGAATGGCGCTTGCAATAGGGATGCTTGTCGATAATTCCGTTGTCGTTCTTGAAAGCATATACCGGCTGGCAGGACAGGGGAAGGATACAGAAACAGCCGTCAAGCAGGGTACAAAAGAGGTATGGAAGTCAATATTCGCATCAACACTTACAACAGTAATTGTTTTCCTTCCATTCGTATTCTCCGACAACTACATGGTGAATATCGTTGGAAAAAACATAGCTGTCTCAATTGTTTCCACCTTGCTTGCCTCACTTGCCGTTGCGCTGATGATAATTCCGATGGGGACCTATTTTATTCTGACCACCGCCGGAAAGAAGAGTTCTGACGTATTCAAACGATTATCGATCCACGACCGGCTCGTACAGGCTTATCACCTTATTCTGAAAGCAAGCATGCGGAATCCTGCCGGGACAATAATAGGAACTCTTGTGATATTCTTTGCGTCACTTCTTATAAGTCTGGCATTAAGCATCAGCACAACACAGGAGGTTGAAACTCCCAACTTCAGGCTGTCTGTTATTATGCCGGCCGGATCAACGCTTGAAAAAACCGATGCAGTTGTGGCTGAAATAGAATCACGGCTTGGTTCCATAGCGGAAAAGGAGGAGATTGCATCTCGCATTGAGGAGGAACAGGCCACCGTAACGGTCACTCTTGCAGAAGAGTGGGACAAGAAAAGCAAACGTACGCTCCCTGAGATAAAAAACGATATTCAGGAGAGGACAAAAAACATCTCATCGGCTGAGATAAACATGGATGAGCTTTCCTCGGGGGGTGGTTTTACTGGCGGAGGCGGAGGCGGGGATACATTTAATCCAGGAGGAGATTTCCTGAATCTTCTCGGACTGGGATCAACACAGGAAAGCGTAATCATCAAAGGGCAGAACTTCGAACAGATGAAAGATCTTGCCGATGATATCAAGACCTATCTTGATGACCTCTCTACAATCAATAATTCGAGTATCAATGTACAGGACAATAAACCTGAGGTACAACTTCTTTTCGACATGGATTACCTCGGCAGGAATAACTTCACTCTTGCCAACCTCTCATCGTCCCTTTCGACATTCGGACGTGAAAACGCTTCAGGAGCGACCTTCAGGCAAGGAACAGAGAGCTATGATATAATAATAAAATATGCAGCTGAGGATAGCATAGCTGAGTTGAAAACTGATAAGACTATTGATGACCTGAAGCGGCTTGAAGTCAGCAGCGCCGCCGGTGCGATTATGGAGATGGAGGAACTTGCACGGATAGTCTTCTCCTCCGGGATGGGCAATATTCACAGGGAAAACCAGGAGAAAAGGGTGACTGTAACCTATTCGTTCAATGAAGAGATCAACAGCTCAAAGGATATTCTGATCGGGGCTCAACAGGAGATAGAGGCAGTTGTTGCAGGACTGACAATTCCCGCCGGGCTGGCCGTTGAGGTGGTGCATGAAACGAATCAGTACAAGGATCTTTACAAGATCATAGGAATAGCTTTCCTGCTGATTTATATGTTGCTTGCTGCAGTCTTTGAATCGCTTGCCACACCGGTAGTTCTTATGTTCAGTATCCCTCTTGCAGCCCTCGGATCGCTGATTGCCCTGATTCTTACAGGGAACTCACTCCTTAACCTTAATACTCTGATCGGCTTCCTGATTCTGCTTGGCATCGTTGTAAATAACGGCATTATACTTATCGACTATACAAATATCCTCAGAAAGAGAGGATACAGGGCACAAAGAGCCCTTATGACAGCGGGCGTTGCCAGATTGCGTCCCATACTTATAACAGCCTGCACCACAATTGTGGCCATGGTTCCCCTGGCAATGGGGGAAGCTGAATTTGTTTCAGTAATCGGAGCAGCCTTCGCCATTACTGTTATCGGCGGCCTTACACTGAGCACACTTCTGACACTTGTTTTCATTCCGACATTCTACATAGGGCTTGAGAATACGCTGAAATGGATTTATTCGCTTAACTGGAAAACAAAAGTGATCCAGTTTGTGATCCTGGGCCTGCTTGTTTACATTATATATAACCATGTCGACAAATTCCTGTGGCAGCTGATTACCGGATTACTATCGGTTATCTTGATTCCTGCATCAACATGGTTTATAATGAATAGTCTAAGGAAAGCAAGAGAAACAATTATCGCTCCCGGTGAGAGTATCACCATCCGCATCCAGAGTCTTGTAAAAATATACGAAAGGGAAAACCGCTGGGCAAGAGAATGGAAAGCTGGCTCAAGAATCAGAGCCAGACTGGGTCTCCAAAAGGAGTATCATTCATTGAAAGACATGAGTCATGTTGCATGGCAGCTGCCCCTGCTCGGCTTCATAATCTATTTCACCTACTTTTACCTCGACAAGGGATTCTGGATCTTCCTTTTCAGCCTGATCACCTGGTTCTTCATATCCTCCTTATGGACAACAGTTAATGAGTTGCTCGGGAATATTGCAGCAGCCAGAAATTTAAGGTGGCTTAAAAGGCTGATATCTGTTTCGGATATTATAATCTTCTGGATGATTCCTCTTCTCAACCTGATATGGTTCCAGCTCAAGTGGGAGAATATTGTTGTTGTGCTGATACTCGGAACTCTATGGTTCACCGGTCTCTTCATCTTTAAAACCGGGAAGAAGCTCACAAGGGAAAACATCGATATCTACAGGCTCGAAGGCCGGTTCAAAGGATTGCGGAAAACAGTCTACAGGATAGTTGCAGCGGTACCCCTGATAGGGAAGAAGAAAAAACCATTCAAAGCCCTGAGCTGCGTATCGATGGAAATAGGAAACGGAATGTTCGGATTGCTCGGACCAAACGGTGCAGGAAAGACAACACTTATGAGGATCATCTGCGGGATCCTTGAACAAAGCTATGGTAAAGTCTGGATCAACGGGCTCGACACACAGTTAAAAAGGGAAGAGTTGCAGGGACTTATAGGATACCTGCCACAGGAGTTCGGAAGCTACGAGAATATGACAGCACACGAATACCTTCACTACCAGGCAATGCTGAAGAATCTGACCGATGTAAAGACAAGGGAAGAAAGGGTTACCTATGTTCTCAATGCCGTACATATGGCAGAGAGGAGAAATGAAAAGATAGGATCATATTCGGGCGGCATGAAACAGAGGATGGGTATTGCACAGATCCTGCTTCATCTGCCGCGAATTCTGGTGGTTGATGAGCCCACTGCAGGACTCGATCCCCGCGAAAGAATAAGATTCAGAAACCTTCTTGTAGAGCTGAGCCGTGAAAGAGTGGTTATTTTCTCAACACATATCATAGAGGATATTTCAAGTTCCTGTAACAACGTGGCTGTGCTGAACAAAGGCAAGCTGAGATACCTGGGAAAACCGATAGATATGACAAGGGAGGCAGAGGGGCATGTCTGGCAGTTTAACATCCCGGCAACAGAGTTCAATACCTTTGTTTCAAACCATCTTGTTGTGCATCACATGTCGGAAGGTGAAAATGTAAGGGTAAGGGTTATTTCCGAACATTCACCATGGGAAGGAGCCATCAATGCCAGCCCTAATCTGGAAGATGCTTATCTCTGGCTCCTGAGGAGGAAAGATACCAATGGTGCAGTTAATAATGAAAAAGTGACGAAATGAAAACGAACACCATCTCTAACTTTGCAGATCTGATATACAGAATGATAATCTACAATCTCAGGATCATTTTTGCCAATAAATTCATATGGTTTCTTGCAGGTTCTGTTGTTTTTTACCTGGGATTGTCGGTTATATATGTTTTTGAAAACGACGTGTCGCGAATGAGAGATCTTTATGGAGTATTTCTTTTTTCAGGACTTCTTCTTGTGTTTTATCCTACGGCATTCGGCATCCAGAACGATCAGGATGCCCGTACAATAGAGATCCTTTTCGGAATACCGAACTATAGGTACAAGGTATGGCTGGTAAGGGTGATACTTATTTTTATTATCGCCTTTCTGATAATGCTCCTGTTCACCTTTCTCTCCTCCGTACTTATTGTGAAATTCAGGGTAATAGATGTAACAGTCCAGGTTATGATGCCTGTAATCTTCCTTGGCATCATGGCCTTTATGCTTTCCACTGTTGTGAGGAATGGCAACGGGACAGCAGTAATCATGATAATCTTCGGACTCATTTTTCTGATTCTCTCCGATCCTCTCCGCAAGAGCCAGTGGAATATCTTCATGAATCCATATGACCTCCCCTACGACGTTAATGAGGCAACCTGGGCTATCATAACCTTAAAGAACAGGATAATACTCATCGCAGGGTCACTGGTATTTCTTCTTGCAGCGCTGTATAACCTTCAAAAGAGGGAGAAATTTATGTAGGAAAAGGCGTAATGGCGTAGTGGAAACTGTTATTTGTTTGCGGCGAAGTTGCAAACTTCGCCGAGCGGAGAGAAGACAGTGAACGGCTAAGCGAAGTGATTGCAGTGAACGGCTAAGCGAAGTTTGCAACTTCGCTTCATATAAAACATAGCCTGAAACTAATATTTGTTTGCGGCGAAGTTGCAAACTTCGCCGAGCTTAGAGACAACATTTGTTCAGATCGTAACTTTTCCTTACTTTTCAGCAGAAATCTGAAAGCTATTATCAGCTTATCGTTAATATTTTTTACCTAAACAGATGGTCAGAAAACACTCATTTGACAAAAGCAGGATCAAGGTACTACTGCTCGAGGGCATCCACGAGAATGCTGAAAAGTACTTCAGGGAGGCAGGATATTCAAATGTTGAATGCCTGAAAGAAGCTCTGGCGGGGGATGAACTGGAAAAGAAACTGCACGACACCCATATTATAGGTATAAGAAGCCGTACTGAACTTCGCAGGGAGCTGCTGCAAAAAACACCGAGACTTTTCGCGATAGGATGTTTCAGCATCGGCACAAACCAGGTAGATGCCCTTGATGCAAAACTTCAGGGCATCCCGGTATTCAATGCACCATTCTCAAATACCCGGTCAGTTGCTGAACTTGTAATTGCAGAGTGTATTATGCTTATGCGCTCCATCCCTGAAAAAAGCGCTCTTGCCCACCGGAAGGTCTGGATGAAATCGATGAGTAACGCTGTTGAAGTCAGAGGCAAAACATTGGGGATAATCGGGTACGGTCACATTGGTTCTCAGGTCTCTATCCTTGCTGAGAACCTTGGTATGAATATACTTTATTACGACATAGAAAGAAAACTCAGTCTTGGCAATGCAAAACATGCATGCAGCCTCGATGAACTGTTACAAAACGCTGATACTGTTACAATACATGTTCCTTCAACCGAATTATCAAGGAATATGATCTCTACACACCAGATAGCACTTATGAAAAAGGGAGCCTGTCTGATAAATGCATCACGCGGCGATGTTGTGGACTACAAAGCTGTTGCTGAAGGTCTAAAGACGAACCACCTCTCCGGAGTCGCCGCCGACGTCTTCCCCGAAGAACCGGCTTCGAACAATGAACCATTTGAAAATGACCTTCAGGGCTTCAATAATGTGATTCTCACACCGCATATAGCCGGAAGTACCCTGGAAGCCCAGGCCAATATCGGTCTCGAAGTTGCTGAAAAGCTTGTCAAATACAGCGATACCGGGTCTACTATAGGAGCAGTAAATTTTGTAGAGATCTCCCTTCAGGCCAACTCTTCAAAGCAGCGATTCCTCCACATTCATAAAAATGTCCCGGGAGTGCTTCGCGAATTGAATAACTATTTCTCTTCGCGGGGAATAAATATTTCTTCAGAATATCTCCAGACCGATCCTGATATAGGCTATGTTATTATGGAAACTGAAAGCGAACTCGGGCCTTCAGTTCTGAAGGACCTCAAAAATATACCACACACTATCAGGGCAAGGTTCATATATTAGACCTGTTCAAAAGGGTGCTCCTTGCTGAAATCAGGCCTGTAGTTCTTATTGCTGTCCATATCCTGCACCCAGCCATTGCGGAAGCCCAGCTTTTCCATCTCCTCAACTACCGACTCATACTCTTCGCGATATAGCGACCGCGACAGGCTGTGGTGATCAGCCACTGCGCCTGTGGCATGATACTGTGACATCAGCGAAAGATGAACTCCTGTGGAAAGCTCATCGGCAAGCACCCTCAGAACCTTCCTGCTTTCTTCTGCATAACCCGGCAATACAAGGTGTCGTATAAGCAAACCGCTCTCTCCACATCCATTTTCATCGGTTTGAAGGACAGACCCTTTCTGGTAATACATCTCCTTCAGAGCCCTCAGGGCAACCTCAGGATAATCAGGGGCATCAGATAATTCACCGGCAAGAAACGCAGAAGCATACTTCATGTCGGGAAGGTAAATGTCTATAAGACCAGCAAGGCTTCTGATTGTTTCCTGTTTATCGTAACCGCTTGTATTATAAACGGTGACAGGAAACAAGTTTCTTGAATGAAGGCCATTTATAAGAGCTTTTACCTGTGGAACAACATGCGATGGAGATACAAATCCAACACTTTTTATCCCTGTTCCAAGCAAGTCTGCTACTTTATCAATGACCTCCTCCAGCTGTAATTTCTCAACTCCTGATGAACAGGCGCCCCGGCTGATCTCATGATTCTGACAATAGATGCACCGGAGGTTGCAGCCGCTGAAAAAGATATTGCAAATACCTTTAACTCCGCTGATAACAGGCTCTTCCCCTCGATGAATACAGATCGAGGCTATGTTATACCCGGCATCTGTCTTACAGTAACCTTTCTCACCCTTAAACCTGTTTACCCCGCATTCGCGCGGACATATTTTGCAGTTTCCCAGATCCATTCCTGCTCTACTATTCTTTTAATTACAAGCACAATAGTACAATATTAACATTAAATATTTTGGTGAATTGATATAAAATATTTACCTTTGCATCCGAAATGAGGGGCAGAGAGACCTAGGGGACCAGAGTCCCCTATTTTGTTTAAGTTTTTTGCAGATGATTGAAAAACAGAAGATAGAGCAATTGGTTAAGGAGTCCATTGAAGGGTCCGGACTCTTTATTGTTGCCGTTAAGGTCAGCAGTTCAAACAGAATAACAGTGCTTGCCGACAAGAATGAAGGCATCACAATCGATGAGTGTGCATCAATTCACAGGGCTATTGAGAATGGGCTCGACCGCGATGCAGAGGATTTTGAACTTCAGGTATCATCGCCCGGCCTCGATTCTCCTTTCTGTGTGACGGAACAGTATTACAAGAACGAAGGCCGGCGTATTGAAGTAATCGATAATGATGGAATAAAATATACAGGGATACTGAAGAATGTGACTCCCGGTGGTTTTGAGCTTGAGACTGAGGTAAAGGTTAAAGGAAAAGCAAAGGAGCTTAAGGAGCTTTCATTTAATCTCGACCAGATAAAATCTACAAGAGTAATTTTAACAATTAAGTAATAATAAGAGGTTTACACCAGATGGAAAATGTTAATTTGATCGACACCTTTTCGGAATTCAAAGAACTGAAGAACATTGACAGGCCTACTATGATGAGCGTCCTCGAGGATGTCTTCAGGAGCATGCTCGCCAAAAAATTCGGGTCAGCTGATAATTTTGATATTATCGTCAATATCGACAAGGGTGACTTTGAAATATGGAGAAACAGGGTTGTTGTTGATGATGATGAGCTTACAGATCCCGTAATTCAGATACCTCTTTCGGAAGCGAAAAGAATAGACGAGGATTATGAGGTTGGCGAAGATGTATCGGATGAAGTGAAATTCCTCGATTTCGGAAGAAGGGCAATTCTTTCATTGCGACAGAACCTCACTGCAAGAATCCTCGATCTTGAAAAGAACAATATTTATATCAAGTATAAGGACAGAATCGGAGAAATTGTCACCGGCGAGGTATACCAGGTATGGAAAAGAGAGATACTGGTACTTGACGACGACAGCAACGAACTCATTCTTCCAAAGAGCGAGCAGATCCCTTCAGACCACTTCCGAAAGGGAGATTCGATAAGGGCGGTTGTTATAAAGGTTGAAATGCGCAACAATACGCCTTTCATCATCCTCAGCCGTACCTCGCCTGTATTCCTTGAAAGGCTCTTTGAACTTGAGGTTCCCGAGATCTTCGACGGACTTATTACAATCAAGAAGATTGTAAGGGTGCCGGGAGAACGTGCCAAGGTTGCCGTTGAGTCGTACGATGAGAGGATCGACCCGGTAGGTGCCTGCGTTGGAATGAAAGGCTCGAGGATCCACGGCATTGTAAGGGAACTCCGTAATGAGAACATAGACGTTATAAACTTCACTTCCAATAACCAGCTCTTCATACAGAGGGCTCTCAGTCCGGCAAAAATTACTTCAATAAAACTTGTTGAAGAAACAAAGAGAGCGGAGATCTATCTCAAACCTAATGAGGTATCGCTTGCTATCGGTAAAGGCGGTCTCAATATAAAGCTTGCCAGCCAGCTCACCGGTTACGAAATCGATGTTTACAGGGAGCCGGGCGGCGAAGACGAGGAAGATGTTAACCTTGAGGAGTTTGGCGATGAGATTGAAGGATGGATAATAGATGAACTTAAGGCCATTGGCTGCGATACGGCACGAAGCGTATTGAACCTTTCAATAAGCGACCTTGTGAAGAGGACCGACCTCGAAGAGGAGACTGTTAAAGAGGTGGTCAATATCCTCCGGGCAGAATTTGAGTAGAAAGTATAATCAAAAACAGATTCAGATTTTTTAAAGTTTAATAAAGGCAAGGCGTATTTATGACAGAAGATATCAAGGTTACGAGATTAAGCAAAGCAGCCCGTGAATTCAATGTGGGGATATCCACTATTGTGGAGTACCTTCACAAAAAAGGGTTTGATCTTGATCCCAACCCAAATACAAAACTTCCGCATGAGGCATATGTTCTCCTGATAAAAGAATATAGCACCGATATCAGCGTTAAGAAAGAATCTGAGAAGCTTATACTCAAGGACCTCCACAGGAAAAAAGAGTCTGTCTCAATTGATGATTTTTCAGGCAATTCCGAAAACGAGGAATCTGATAAGGGGGAAGATATTCTTATTAAAGACTCTTCAGGAACAAAGACAACTATGGACCTGAAAAGCGAGATTAAGAAACCCGACATCAAACTTGTTGGTAAAATTGATCTTGAACAAACACTCAGACCTAAAACAGAAACTCCGGTTGTCCCGAAAGAAGAACCTGTCAAAAAGCCGGTTGCTCCTGTTGCCGAACCTGTTATAACAGAGAAGAAGAAAGCTCCTGTTGAGGATTCTGCTCCTGCAACTAAGACACCGCTTGAGGAACAAAAAGCCAAACCGGCAATTGATCTCCACATAGTCGGCAAAATTGATCTTGAGGCCGGGAATAAGGAAAAAGCCGCAAAGAAAGAGGCAGCCGCAAAAGCCGCAGCCGTAAAAACAAAGGAAAAACCTGTTGCTGAAAAGACTGAACAGATTGAAGTTGTTGCTGAAGCCCCTGTTGCGACGGATGCTCCTGCAGAAGTTCACATTGATGTAGTTGAGGCTCCTGTCATTGAAAAGGAATTGGTACCTGAACCGGACGAAGAGAATGTCGCACTTTACAAAACCGATTTCAAGAAACTTGAAGGCCCGAGGGTTGTTGGACGAATTGATCTCCCGGTTGAGGATAAAAAGAAACCTGCTCCATACCAGCCTGCAAAAGTAAATGGGGATTCCGATTTCAGAAGGAAGAAGAGAAGAAAGAGGATCCTGAAGGAAAAAGAGGTCGTCCCTGTTGTCAAACAGGCCGATGCAGACAAAAAAGATAAACCCGGTGCCAAGAAGGTGATTAAGAAGAGACCGCTAAGGGCTGAGGTTAATGAAGAAGAAGTACAGAAGCAGATAAAGGAGACTCTTGCCCGTCTTACAACAAAAGGCAAGTCAAAGGGATCACGTTACAGAAGAGACAAGAGGGAAGCTGTAAGCCAGAAGAACAGGGAGGTCTCGGAGAAGATTGAACTCGATAAGAATATACTGAAAGTCACTGAATTCGTTTCAGTAAATGAACTCGCTACAATGATGGGTGTTCCTGTAACTGAGATCATTTCCACATGCATGAGCCTCGGACTGTTTGTTTCAATAAACCAGCGGCTCGATGCAGAGACAATGGCTCTGCTGGCCGACGAATTCGGATTCAAGGTGGAATTTGTCAGCGCTGAACTGCAGGAGGCTGTCAGGGAGATCGAAGACACTGAAGAGGAACTCAAGCCAAGGCCGCCTATTGTAACTGTAATGGGCCATGTTGACCATGGAAAAACAAAGCTGCTCGATCATATACGGGATACAAACGTAATTGCAGGTGAAGCCGGAGGGATCACACAGCATATCGGTGCCTACGGTGTTATACTAAAGGACGGCCGCCAGATAACCTTCCTTGACACTCCGGGTCATGAGGCATTTACCGCCATGCGTGCCCGCGGAGCGCAGATAACGGATATAGCAATAATAGTTGTTGCCGCTGATGATGGTGTTATGCCACAGACAAAGGAGGCCATTAACCACGCTTCGGCTGCCGGGGTTCCGATAATCTTTGCAATCAACAAAATCGACAAGCCTTCTGCCAATCCTGAAAAAATCAAGGAGGCTCTGGCCGGAATGAACTACCTTGTAGAAGACTGGGGCGGCAAGTACCAGGCACAGGAGATCTCTGCAAAATCAGGACTGAACATCGACCTTCTGCTCGAAAAGGTACTTCTTGAGGCTGAAATGCTCGATCTGAAGGCAAATCCTGACAAGCCTGCACTTGGAACAGTAATTGAATCCTCGCTCGACAAGGGAAGGGGATTTACTGCAACAGTCCTTGTTAAGGCAGGGACCCTCAGAATCGGAGATATAATGCTTGCAGGAAGCTGCTTCGGACATATAAAGGCCATGTACAACGAAAGAGGGCATAAGGTTGAGGAGGTTGGCCCTGCCACTCCTACGCTTATTCTCGGATTGAATGGTGCCCCGCAGGCTGGCGATAAGTTCAACATAATGGAAAGCGACCGCGAGGCAAAAGACATCGCTACAAAAAGATCGCAGCTCCAGAGAGAACAGGGTTTGCGTACACAGAAACATATTACGCTTGATGAGATCGGAAGAAGGATTGCCATCGGCAACTTCCAGGAACTTAACATAATCGTTAAAGGTGATGTTGACGGATCTGTTGAAGCACTCAGCGATTCGCTCATCAAGCTCTCTACCGATGAAATACAGCTCAATATCATTCATAAAGCCGTTGGACAGATCTCTGAATCAGATATACTTCTTGCAGCTGCATCAAATGCGATTATTGTCGGCTTCCAGGTACGTCCTTCACTTAATGCACGAAAACTGGCAGAGAAGGAGGAGATCGACATTCGCCTTTATTCAATAATCTACAACGCGATAGAGGAGATCCGGTCAGCAATGGAGGGTATGCTTATGCCTGAATTGCGTGAAGAGATCGTTGCAACACTTGAGATCCGCGATGTATTCAAGGTAACAAAGGTCGGTACTGTGGCAGGATGTTACGTCAAGGAGGGCAAAATCACACGTAACACTCGTGTAAGGATCATCCGCGACGGTATTGTAATCTACACCGGCGATCTGGGATCACTGAAACGCTTCAAGGATGATGTGAAAGAGGTTGTGGGCGGCTATGAATGCGGTCTTAATATACACAATTTCAACGATATAAAAATTGGCGATATCGTTGAAGGATATACCGAAACCGAAGTCAAAAAGACGCTATAATATAGCTTTATACTTCTCAGGTGACAGAAGTTCAGCAAGCTGAGCCGGATCTGTTATTTTGATTTTAACCATCCAGCCTGTGCCGTAAGGATCTTTGTTTACTACATCCGGGGTCGCATCGAGAGCCGGGTTTACTTCCAGGATCTCTCCGCTCACTGGCATGAACATGTCAGAAACAGTTTTGACAGCCTCAATTGAACCGAACACCTCCTCTTTGGCAAGGGTTTCTCCCACAGTCTCAATTTCGATGAAAACTATATCGCCAAGTTCACCCTGGGCAAAATCAGTTACTCCTACATAGCCGAAATCGCCTTCAACGCGAAGCCACTCGTGATCTTTCGTGTACAATAAACCTTCAGGAACGTTCATTTTTTTATGTTTTTATAAGATTATTTGAACTTGTCTTTCTCTTCGATAAGCTATCCAAAAATAAAGATTTTTTTCCATTTGGCAGAATCTGCAGCAAGGAAAGAATTTCAAAAAAACACGGGGTTTTCAGGGCATATTCAATAGCAATTTGCCCGATGCCTCAACCTCGTACTCCTTACCGTATATTTTCATTTTCAGTACTTTGCCAGAATGGTTATTAACTCTCAGCTCATCTTTTGCAACAAGCACCTCAAAGAGTATATCAACTGATCGGGCATGAAATGAGTATGATTTCCAGTTTGCAGGGATGCGCGGATTAAGATTCACAATGCAATCACGAACCCTCATCCCTCCAAATCCTTCAACAATAGCCAGCCAGGTGCCTGCCATGCTTGTTATATGCAAACCATCAGCAACCTCCCGGTTATAATCATCGAGATCGAGCCGGGCGGTCCTCAGGTACAGTTCATAGGCTTTTTCAACCTTCCCTGTCCGGGAAGCAACTATTGAATGAATACATGCCGACAATGAAGATTCATGCACTGTAATAGGTTCATAGAAATCGAAATTCCGCTTTATTGTATCAGTATCAAACTTATCTTCAAAGAAATAGATGCCCTGAATAACATCAGCCTGCTTTATGAAGCACGACCTTAAGATCCTGTCCCACGACCAGTGCTGATTAATCGGTCTTTCATCAGCAGGAATAGTGCTGGCCGGAACCAGTTCCTTATCAAGAAATCCATCCTGCTGAAGAAATATATTACGTTTATCATCAAATGGAAAGTGCATATCTTTAATGAGCTCCTTCCATCTGGAAGTTTCCTCGTCATACTTAAATTCTGTTTTACTGAGAAGAGTCATCAGCTTTTCCGGAGCCTCCTTCTCTAGGTCCTCAATGTTTTTCAGGGTATAGGATAATGTCCATACTGCCAGCAAATTTGTATACCAGTTGTTATTGACATTATTCTCATATTCGTTCGGACCTGTAACTCCGAGTATCACATACTTTTTCAGGTTCTCCGAAAATGTGGTTCTCTGACTCCAGAAACGTGAAAGAGCAATCAGTACTTCCAATCCGAAATCAGCCATATATTCCTTATCGCAATAATGCATCGCATAATTGTAAATAGCGTAGGCTATTGCACCATTGCGATGGATCTCCTCAAAAGTAATCTCCCACTCATTGTGACACTCCTCCCCATTCATTGTAACCATCGGATAAAGCGCGGCTCCATTTTTAAAGCCCAGCTTTTCAGCATTTGCAATACTTTTTTCGAGATGCCTGTACCTGTAAAGCAGGAGGTTTCTTCCTACTTCCCGGTCTGCAGTCTTCAGGAAAAAAGGCAATACAAATGCTTCAGTATCCCAGTAGGTGCTTCCCCCGTATTTTTCCCCTGTGAAACCTTTTGGACCAATATTAAGTCTTTTATCCTTCCCGGTATATGTCTGGTTAAGGTGGAAAATACTGAACCTGACAGCCTGTTGAGCTGACAGATCGCCTGTTATTTTAACATCCGAAGATTCCCATATTCTCGCCCATTCCTTTACATGTTCATTGAAAAGCTTATCATATCCTTTTTCCCTTGCTGCAGACAGGCGTCTTCGTACATTTTCAATCAGGTCGCCTTCAGGCACATTCAGCGAGCTCAGAACCGAAACATATTTATAAAGAATCTGCTCCTCTCCCTTCCTGATTTTTGAAGTGAACGAATATGCTATAAATTTTTTAAGATCAGTTACAGCAGTCTTTACCGGAACAGCCTTACCATCAGATTCCAGAATAAAACACATGCCGGTTGCCACATGAAAATCGGTCTTGATTGTTCTCGCTGTAAGTACTCCGGAGTCTTCGTTTATCTCTCTGCTTACCTCTTTCCAGAATTTTTTACCATAATTCGTATCTTCATTTCTCACATCAGCATCGATGTAAACCTTAAAATCAATACTTCCGGTAAAATCAAGAGATTTAACGGAATACCTGATGAGTCCAAGATCAGGTTCTGCCATGCTGAGAAATCTCCTTGACGTTATTTCAAGAGTTTGGTTCGGGTTAACGATTATTTTGAACGAACGCTCAAGATAACCTTCCTTCATATTCAGGATCCGCGAAAAAGAGACAATATTGGCTTTAGCAAGATCTATTGCTTTACCGTCAACTGAAACATCGATACCTATCCAGTTTGGAGCATTCAGGACTTTTGCAAAATACTCAGGATAACCATTTTTCCACCAGCCTACCCTTGTTTTGTCGGGATAGTAAACACCGGCCACATAGCTGCCCCGCAAACTGTCGCCTGAATATTTTTCTTCAAAATTGGCTCTCTGGCCCATATAGCCGTTCCCCAGCGAAAAGATGCTTTCCGAATCCCTGTTCTTTTCAGGATCAAATCCCTCCTCAATTATAAGCCATTCATCCTTTTTGTAATAGCTGTTCATAAGCTGACATCTTTTTCAAAAATTCTCAATTTCTCAAGGCTCATCTCATTCAGCCCCTTAACAACGAAGTGGGCATCAGACAGGACATTTGGCGCTCCGACACCTATGCACATCATGCCGGCATTAAGTGCAGCCTTAACTCCTGCTATTGCATCCTCAAACACAACACAATCTGCAGCTTTAACACCCAGAAGTTCTGCAGCTTTAAGAAACACTCCGGGGTCAGGTTTTGCCGTGCTTACAAGATTGCCGTCAGCAACTGCATCGAATAGGTTTAAAATACCGATCCTTTCAAGAATAGCCGGAGTATTTTTGCTGGCTGAACCAATCGCCAGAGGAATCCCTGCACCCCTTAACTCCTTAATGAACTCAAGGCTCCCCGGGAGCATCTCATCCGGACTCATTCTGCTGATATACTCAACATACCACTTATTCTTAAGAGCTGCATATTCCTGTTTAAGTTCTGCCTTGATATTCAGCTTCCCGAGCTCCAGGATTATTTCGAGCGAATCCATCCTGCTGACTCCTTTAAGCCTTTCGTTATCTTCTTCGGTAAAGTTTATTCCAAGCTTATCTGCAAGCCTTTTCCATGCGAGAAAGTGGTATCTGGCTGTATCAACAAGTACGCCATCGAGGTCAAAAATACAAGCAGTAATTCTCATTGACTTAATTTTGTGTGCTCCTATAAATATGCAAATTACTGTACAAGGGTAAATTTCAGACTGAAACCAAAGTTGGTGTTCGATGTCGGAAATGTATTTGCCACAAAAGGGTTATTCATGGTATGGTCTGCAAAAATCTGCAGGTTGAACCTGTCGCTAAGAACATAATCAGCAGTTGTTCCGATTGAAAACACCCTTTGCCCGACAACAGGCTGGTTTACATTTTCAACAAGCTTACGTGCCAGTGTCTTATTGTCCCTTATCGAAAGGTCGAACCTGAGGTTCAGGTCGCTCTTCAGAACCTTCTGCCCTCCCCCTGTACGCAGTGTTATCTGCACATCATCAAACCTATAGCCTGCTCCGAATATCAGTTCGTTTACACGTGCATCAGCAATCTGGTTGCTTGTAAGATTAAGAGAAACCGTGCGCGATTTTTTCCACTCAAAACGGGTTGTCAGATTGGACTTCCAGTTCATATCGACATTGATCATAGGGCTGAACTGCTCATTTATAGTCACTACATTTATTTCGTAAAGCTGTATGTAGTTGTTCTGAAGGTCGCGTACATAGTTCAATCCATTATCATCAAAAGTGTATTGCAGATTCGTGGTATAAGAGTTTATCTGGTAGGTACTTCTGTACTGATGCATCAGGTTTATTGACCGGAACCACTTCTGAACAAACTCGAACTTTGAAAGTCCGTCAAAATTGATCCTCCAGTTAGGCATCATACGCATGGCTGACGGGAAGGTCTCAAGCGTAACCTTCGAAGGGCTTGTTTTCGTATAGGCTGCAAGGAAAGCGGGTAAAAGAACCTCCCTTGAAGTAGGTCCGTAACCACTCTTATAGGGACCGGTAACGGGTTCTCCCGTAACAGGATCAGTATCGGGATCATACGATGGATCTACCGCCTGCCTGTCTGCGGCTCTCCGTTCCGATATCACCACTCTGTTATCCTTGAAAGCTTCAAATGTTTCAGAGACGTAGTTATTATCCTGACTTATATCTTCGAAAGAGGTTCCCCACGATATGATTGACATTGAAAAACTTCCGGACATCACCTTGTTACGGGTGCTGTCGGGGAAATTCCCGTTGTTATCAGCTATAAAGTAAGCGCTCATGGCTTCGAGATATCTCCTGTCGGAATTAAGATCAATCCTCAGACCCGGGAATGGTTCTACCTGGACCCTTACAGAAAGATCCTCCCTGTTATTTGCAAGTGCCGGAGTATTAAGAAGAGTATCCCTTGAAAGCCAGCCCTTTGTTATGGCTTTCTCAAAGAACTTGTCGTCGCTGTAGCCAAAAATGAAAGGCCAGCCGGGTGCTACCGCATTATTGAACTTCGACATACCCAGAAAATCTGTCTGCGGGAGATACCCCGGCAGGAACTGGCCCTGTGCAGTAGTGTAAGTAAGGCTTACCGACCTGACTCCCATCAGAGCTCTCACAAGAAATTCACCGGTTACAATCAGCGGATGCCGCTTCTTCTTAACCTGTCCTTCCACAACCACTTTAGCGCCATCTGACTGCTGGTCTGCAGTGAAGGTGACCCTGTTCTCATTGACGATCTCCATTTTTCCGTTCACTGGCTCACCGTTTTTGCCGGTGACTTTTACGACTACCTCCCTCGACTTCAGATTATGGTTGATAATCCTTGCCGCATTGGGCCTGAAGTTAAGATTCTCCTTCGTATAAGTGACAGTCATCATTTCGCTCTTCATCCTCTGTGCGGCGTCGGGCCGGGTGTTGTTCTCGATCGTTTTCAGGAACTTCCACTTATTATAAATAGTTGACATGTTGGCCATTGCCGTGAATGACATCTCACTGTGATTCTTTATTGAATTACCCAGATTGATATTCATTGAGTCGGGGAAAAGAGAACCTGCAAGCCATGTATAATCAGCCGTATAGCGCACATTCGAATTCAGCCACGAAAGAAGGGGAAGCTTATTAACAGGAATTGTATAAGTGACATTCATGAAGTGGTTATAATTTGTGGTTCTTCCTCCGTTTCTGAAGTTTACCATTACCGAATCTTTCCACTTTTCATAATTGTCGCCATACCTGTACTTATCAACACCTCCGGTAGGCTCATCAATCCGTGAGAGGTTTGTGGCAGTAAAATCAAACTTCAGCATGCGGGTGATGTCGTACTTCAGGTCATAGAACCTGGTCCACAGAAAATCCTTTCTGAATGACGGCTGAATTTTAAGATAAGGATTGTTTATATTCCTTGTTTTTAACTCATTGTAATACCGGCTCAACTCTGTCCTGAATGCCACAGTTTTAGGGTAGGGGTAGAAATTAAAGTCTTTGAATAGCTTAAGTACCGGTGAATTGAGGAACCTCACATTTTTGAACGGGGCAATGTTTGGCGGTGCTGCTTCGTAATCATACCCCAGCCCTCCCCTGTAGTTCTTTTCAAGATTTATTTCTGTCTTTGTATCCGATTTGTAGGTCTCATTATATGTATAATTGGCACTCAGGTTGGCCAGATCGTAGAAATGAGGCGTTTCGCCTCTCTTTGTTATCCCTGCATTGCTTATAGTAAAAGTTTTTCTTTGGGCAAGATCGTCCGATATCGCACTTATAGAGTCGCGCTCATACTTGCTTTGCGCAGCATCGAGAGCATCGTCAAGAAGAATATCCGGATCGAGCGGATTATACTGAGGTTTTATCCTTGTCTGAGAGTATCCCATATAAACAGGAAGGCGAACTCCGAGATCTTCATTAAAGAATTTCCCCATTTCAAATGTTGAGGAGAGATCATACATTATTATCCTCTCCATGCTTCGTTCATTTACCTTTTTATCGATACTCCCGAAACCAGGGGTGCTTGTCTGGCCTACCATGTCGATAGTTCCAAAATCAGCCAGTCGTGCCTGCAGGTGGGCATTTGCAGCCCAACCCCCATCTTCCCTGAAATCGTTGAGACGAAGCTCATTTACCCAGATCTCGGCATATTTTGGGTTACCGTCGTCTGAAGCCGGGTTTCTTGTCTTTATCGGGTTTCTGACACCAACCATTATTACCTTTACGTTGCTGAGGTTCGGATTACCCGAAACCGAGATCCTGACTCCGGCACTCTGATAGACAAACACATCCGAAATACTTAGTGATGATCCCGGCTCGTTCATCAGGCGGTTTCGCTCCTGCTTTGCATCCTGCAGCAGTGAAAGATCTATATTGATACTATTCTCTATCGGCCATACTATTGCCCTGTCGCCATCATCTTTATCATCGTAAAAGCCGGGAGGTGTGAGTCTGAGCGGAATCTCATACTCATAGAAATTTCCCTTATAATCCGAGCCGATCCTTACAAAAGCGGTTAGTTCATTATCCTTCAGGGGCTGGCCGGTAATGGCCTCAGCATGGACTTCCATCCTGAGCCTCCTGTATTGTCTTATATCGAGGTTTACATTCCTGAAAGCCGCACGTGCATCACCATCTTCGAGGTTCATTACTCTCAGCACCATCGATTGCTCATTCAGCTGCCTCAGCTGCGGGTTCTGAGGGTCTGTCACCCTGTCAAAACCCGGAGGAAGTACATAGTTGACAGGCTCCTTGCCGGCGTTCTCCTCAATGCTCACCGAGCTGATCTCAAATGTGGCGTCGGTGGCTTCAGGCACCGAAACCCTTTCAGCTCCTTCCATGAAAGAAATATTGTATTTTCTCCATTCCGCCCTCACAAGGTCGAGCTCGGCAAAACGAAGAATAACCGGTTCTTCAAATCCACGCATGAACATTCTCATGAAACGTATCGATTTAAAGTCCCTGATAGGACCGACTACCTTAAGGTATTCCGTTATTGGTATTTTAAACTGGTACCATTTTACTTTCGACTTGGTTCCATTGGCAAAAGTGGCTTCATATTCAATCTCATCCACAACAAAATTTGAACCCACCCTGATCGCCTCAGGGCGAAGGTTGACTTTGTACTGGAAATAGCTTTCCGTCTCACTCAGAGTATTATCGCGATTGATGTCTTCCATATCGGGAAGAGTAGTTCCTGATGTCGGATAATCCTCATCTGACTGTTCCGCTGTGGGAGAGTTTCCATCCTGCCCGTTATACTTTTTATACCGCTCAAGGATGCTCAGCTGTGCGGCATCATAGTCGGTTCCCCTGAAATAATGAAAGTCATCATTCGACGGGTCTGTGAGGATCTTTGCGTATGCTGCCGGGTCAGCTATCAGCTGTGCTTTCTGCAGGTAGTCAACAAGGAAGCTCTGCTCATCAACGTTTCTGAGTCCGTCAAGACCCACGTCCTGGTATTCTCTTGTTGTGGGGTCATTATCAAAGGCATGCACCACTGCCTGAACTGTTGGCACCCTTCCCCATGACGTTGTATCAACGTCTTTAGCAACAGGAGTTCCCGGGAAGTCCGTTCTCAAAAACCTTTCTTGAATCACGAAGAATATCTTCTGAAATACTTCCAAGGTTAATATAGAAATCTCCTCCCTTGTGGTCAGGATTCTCAGCAAAGGGATCCATCAGCCAGAACTTTATATACTGAACGTTTGAGGTCTCAAAGTCGCTTGTAAGCACCTCCCGCATTATACCGCCCCATCGCGACGCAGGATTGTTCAGCTTTCCGTCGGAATTCATACCTGCTGAATAGAGACCCGGATCGGTATCATAGTTGTATCCTCCTTTTTCGCCCGGATATAATGCCAGGTTAAGAACTAGATATCGTCTGGGGAATTCCGCTTGCACTTTCGCGGTATGGAAAGATCTCATTCTCGTAGATCTCTCTTACATAATGACTTGATTGTTCATCGGGATTCTGCTTTATGTGAGAAGGTGTTGAGGACCCGTTCCGGAGAAAAAGAGGATCGATGACATACCACGAGAGTTTGGCCCTGTTAAAACCGCTGACCGGATTGTTATTCAGACTGGCTTCCGGAAAGAGCTGTTCCTGACCCTGCGGAATACTTGCCATCTGCCATGCATTGAACGACCTGAGGTCGAGGGGGATCTCGGCAGCTTCAAAATCGTCTATATAAGAATTGCCGGCTTTGGAAATTGCCTTCGAGTGGCCAGGGCGCAGCTCTGCAAACTCGCCAAAGAAAGAGATGGAGGACGGGGCTTTGGTCTCGAGGAAAGGAAGCTTGTCAACAAGATTTGTAAGCCATTGCGACTCGGCTTTATATGAGGTGTTCAGTCCCCAGATTGTGTTTGAAATTGGTTCCTCTCCGAAATTAACCTTTTGTGTATAAGGACGTTCAGTAAGATGTAGTATGGTCCCTCCAATGTTGAAATTATCAGAGATCTTATAGTCAAGATGCGTTCCGACGAGCGACTTTGTCTGGAATCCGAAGAACTGGTTGCTTTCGAGTGAAACCTGAATGGGGGTCTGCGATTCAATGAGGGCACTGTTGATTATCCTTACCATACCCATGTTGTAATCGACCGTATAGTCAACATTCTCCACAAGGGTAATCCCTCCTGCAGTCACCTTTACTGCTCCCTGTGGAATACTTGTTGCATTAAGCCTTATTTCGGAGCCGGACTCTGAAGAATACTGCCCGGCGATTTTGAATTTGTTCTTTTCAGCAATTTGCCTTGCTACAGTCTGAGTGGAGTCGTAAAGCTCCTGGAATACGTACTTTGCCGCCACTGTGGGGTCTCCTATGCTCTTCGCAAGATGGCTGCCGAAAGGTTCAAGCACCGGAAAGACAATTTTTCCCCGGTCGACTATCACTGTTATATCATCAATAAAGTCAAAGAATCCGTCAGGGTCCCTGTCGTTCTGATTATTCAGGTTATCAAGTCCCATAACCTGCAACAGGATCTTATCGGCCAGTTTGCCTTCGGGAAGATAGTTTATTGAGTTGCCGGTTTTATCATCCTGGTATAGAATATTAAGTTCAAAATTCTTTCTCTCCAGTCTGCCTGAGCCGAGGGAATAGATATTCTTCATCATCAGCTTCCAGGTTGGCAATTTCGGAGTAAGAGTGGTTCCCTTAAGAAGCTTAAGGATAAGTGTCTGGGGAGCGGTGATCCCATCTGTCGAAAACTCGCCAACCTTAAACACCTGACCCCCGACAGTATATTCGTAGGCGACAGCAAGAACCTCATCGGTGTTAAGAGCCGCGTTCAATGAGATATAACCCAGCTGCCTGTTAAAAGTATATTCCCGGTCGCTGAGCTTCCTCGCATTCTCGATCTTTTCAAAGTCGCGGCCGATCTGGAAGCCCGGATAGAGGGGGGCAAATGCATCAACAACCTTGTCAACATCCCTGATAGCCGAATATGTTGTTGTAACTTCAGCATACATATTATTGGCATCGTTTGCAGGGAAGATCAGGGCGCCGGGAGGTGCCTGGAAAGCAGGCACATCGTTGTAGATATGGCTGGCATTTTCAGCCAGGTCCATGAAAGCCACAATATTCCTGTTGCTTGCCTCCTCAAACCTGCTTGTTTTATTTGTTATCCAGACTTCGATCCTTTCAATGTTCACACCCGAACTTACAACAGGAAGGTTTTTAAGCGCATCATCATATATGTCCCTGTAATATTGCGAAAGGAAAAAATGGCGGTTTGCTTCATACTGATCGGCAAAAAGTTCAAAGTCGCTGGCCTGTGCGCCGCCTTTGACATCGATAACAGACGATTCGCCCTTTCTGCTGCGACAGGACTGTCGTCATTGTCAGTTTTCCGAACTGCAACTCTGTAAGCAGTCCGAAAAGACTGTAACTTCCTGTTATCAGGGTACCTGTCAGGGGAAGGGTAACGTCGCCGGCTTCGATTTTCTTTATTATCTCATCCTCCTTCCCTGCATACTGCAGTTTGGTCCTGTTCTCAAATTCAAACATGGCATCAGTATTGTAGTTGATGCCAAGCTGCATCTTGTCGCCTATTGTACCGGTGACATTCATCTGGATCTTCTCCTTAAAGTCGAAGGTCGGAATTGTCCTGAGCTTTTCCGAAAGTGTCGGATTTTCGGTTCTCGAAATATTTATTCCGAAGATCAGTTCTGCTGATCCCTGCGGAACGATGTTTATTGTATTGCTTCCGAATATTTTATCAAAGGCCTCCCCTCCCACCTGGATCTGAGGAATCAGAGTCGACCTGAAACTCGATTCATTGCCGCTGACACGCGATTGCCAGTAGTCGCGCATAGCCCTGTTGTACTCATACTTTCTGAACTCCTCCGGACTCATGTATACCGGTGTGCGGAAGTCGTATGCCCCGACCTTCTGATAAAGAACATATTCATTCTTCTCAGGGTTATAGATTACGCTTGATGACACATTTGAGGGGTTATCGAGAAAGAGAGGAGATGACTTTGTTGATTCCCAGGGTATTCCTGAATTATCTTTCAGCTTCAGGGGCGATTTACCAACTGTATCGGCTGCTGAGCCTGGCCGTGGTACATTCTGACCGTATGCTTTCCCGGACTTAAGTGTAAAGGAGGCGAGCAGTAAAATATATGAAAATACCAGAATAACCTTATATGATACTCCTGATCTCAAACCGGCTTTAGTTCTGAATTACAAGTTTTTCAGCGCCATCTTGATCATCTCCTCGACAGTCAGGTCTTTGTTCTCCCTGGCTATCTTTTCGATAACCTTTGCGACGGTGCTTTTGGCAAACCCAAGCATTACTAAAGCAGATAACGCTTCTTCGCGCTTTGTATTGTCTGCAAACGCAAATATTTCGCCACTTCCGGCATGTTTGCCCACTTTGTCTTTCAGATCAACAATTATTCTCTGTGCAGTTTTTAATCCTATCCCTTTTACGCTTTTCAGAAGATTCACATCAGAGCCTAAAACAGCCTTCTCAATTTCAGCAGGATTAACTGACGAAAGCATCATTCTGGCAGTGTTTGCACCAACCCCGGTAACTGAGATAAGAAGCCTGAAAATATTCCTCTCGTCATTGTCGGCGAATCCAAAAAGCTGGTGACTGTCCTCCCTTATGACCTCATGTACGAGGATCTTGTATTCACTCCTGCCTTCGAGCCGCGAAAATGTCGATACTGAAATATTCAGAAAATAACCAATCCCTCCGGTTTCGATTATAAGGGATGTAGGAGTTATCTGGGTGATATTACCCTTGATGTATTCTATCATAACTATTGTTCAGGCGTAAATATTTCCGGAGGAAGGTCATCATACCGTTCGCTGCGAAGGTCAATATCCTGATGCTTAAGCGGATTCCTGGAGATTTCCTCGTACAGCTTCCTGTTTCTGTAAATGTCGCAGGCAAGATATAAGGCCTGGCGGAAAGAGTTCTCTGATGCCTCCCCTTTTCCGGCAATTGCAAATGCAGTGCCATGCCCGGGGGAAGTCCTTATGAATGGCAATCCCGCAGTGAAGTTTACGCCGGAATCAAATGATAAGGCCTTGAATGGAGTGAGCCCCTGGTCGTGATACATTGCAAGAATGCCATCAAATTTTGCAAACGAGCCTGCACCGAAAAACCCGTCGGCAGGAAAGGGCCCGAATGCAAGGATCCCATCCCTCTGTACCTTCTCGATAGCCGGTGTTATCACATCACGTTCCTCAGTGCCAAGCAATGAGTTATCACCAGCGTGCGGATTAAGACCCAGGATTGCGATACGCGGTTTCCGAATGCCAAAGTCCTGAATAAGTGACCGGTTCATCAGCCTTATTTTTTTCACAATAAGATCGACAGTTATAAGGCCAGGGACCTTACTTAACGGGATATGATCTGTGGCAATCCCGATTCTCATGCTTTCGCTTATCATAAACATCAGGGCCTCTTCAACGCCGGCCTTCATTTTCAGAAAATCGGTATGGCCGTTAAAATGAAATGATTCTGACTGAACATTATGCTTGTCAATAGGGGCTGTAACAAGAACATCAATCTTTCCCTCCTTAAGGTCATCGACAGCCCGTGTCAACGACTCGATTGCAGCCTCACCCCCCTGCTGCGTTGATTTACCAAGCTCAACCCTTACATCATCATCAGAACAGTTGATCATATTTGCCTTTTTGGCGTGAGCCTCATCAGCCGTCCTGATATTATTGAAGTTGAAGTTGTTTATGTTTAGAGCTTTACGATGATAAGCGGCCACCTTTGGCGAACCATATACGATTGGTGTGCAAATATCGGTAATCATCGGATCCGACAGGGCCTTGATTATAACCTCGTATCCGATTCCATTGATATCTCCGTGCGAAATACCTGCAAGTATTGTTTTCTTCTCCATAAATCCTTATTTCTTAATTGAATATCCTGAAGCCAGACGTTTCAGGAAGGTTGCAAGCAGCCGCAAGCCTGTGCCAGGGCCATCCTTCAGCCTGTAAAAATCATCCTTTTTAAGCATTGAGGTCCCGGCAATATCGAGATGCATCATCGGGAACTCTGCAAAGCGTTCCAGGAATTTACCGCCAATTATTGCACCTGCTTCACGTCCTCCGACATTTTTAATATCAGCCACGTCGGACTTTATCAGTTCGCCGTACTCGTCCCAGAAAGGAAGCTCAGCCACCCTTTCATAAACATCATTGCCGCACTCCTGAATAAGATCGACATATCTTCTTTCAGCATTTGTCATGAGGGCGATCGCCTGGTTGCTGAATGTCATAGCCGCAGAACCTGTAAGAGTGGCAATATCGATAATCAGCTCCGGCTTATACTTCGATGCGTAGCTGATTGCATCAGCAAGGATAATCCTTCCCTCGGCATCGGTATTTCCGACCTCAACAGTCATCTTGTTATACATCGTGATAATATCGCCCTGAGTATATGCATTGCCTCCCGGACGGTTGTCGGTAGATGGAACCAGGGCGATTACATGGAGTGGAATCCGCGACAGGGCAATAGTATGCATTACCCCTGTAACTATTGCAGCACCTGCCATATCGCCGTGCATACCGGCCATAAAATCGCCTGTTTTGATGTTCAGTCCGCCTGTATCGTAAACGATCCCTTTGCCGACAAGGACCACAGGAGCTTCGTTTACACAATTTTCAGGTTTCCATTCGAGAATACAAAACACAGGCGGGTCGACACTCCCTTTATTAACGGCAAGCAGGCCTCCCATTTTAAGAGCTTCAATTTTACCCTTGGTAAGAACCTCTACTGTAAAACCGGCATTGTTTCCGATTTTTGTGATCTCAGCGGCAAGCGCAGTGGAATTAAGGTGATTTACAGGCTCAAGCGTCAGATCGCGCGTGAAGTATACAGCATCAGTCAGATCCTTAAGCCAGTTCAGTTCTGACTCTTCAATATCACAATGAAGATGAATCGTTTCAGGATATTTTTTTCCAGAATCATCATCCTCTTTTGTTATATATTTTCTGAATGAATAAATGCTTAATACAAGACCCTCGGTGAAATCCTCAACAGCTCCCTTATATGCCTTGTCGGATGTGATTACGAGATCAGAATGACTGTTTTTCTTAATTGTACTGCGAAGGTTATATGCCGACCTCCTGAGCTCTTCCCGTATCCTGTAGTGAGGAAGGTTTTCTTTTAGTCTTACTATGTATGTACAAGAGCTGTATGAGTTGATGAAGACAAATGGCTCTTTCGCTTTCAGCTGTTTGGTTGCATACTCTTTCTCTGAATCGGTCAGTGACAGAAATCCGGGTATGATATCGCTGCCTGCAATACATATAACAGACTGACCAGCTGCAATCTCGGATGTCTTTTTTATTTCAGGTTTCATGGCTCAGTCAGGGTTTTTCAGAAGGTGCTAAGTTAATAAAAATATTGATTGTTTTTGTTTCAAAGAGTTACCTTTACGGTTCATACTTACTTACACTAATGCAACAGCTGGACGACATATATGAAAAGGCCCTGAACCTGGTAGCGCTTGATGCGGAAGAGGGGCTGGCACTGTACACCCATGCTCCTCTTGAAGAACTGATGTTCATCGGCAACAGCCTCCGCCAGAAACACAATCCCGGCTTGCGGGTCGGTTGGATTATCGACAGGAATGTGAACCTTACAAATGTCTGTTTTTCGCAGTGCACTTTCTGTAATTTCTGCAGGAAGAAAAACTCAGAGGATGCTTATGTTACAACACTTGAGGATTACAAAAGGAAGATCGATGAATTATTCTTACTGGGCGGTGATCAGCTTTTGCTTCAGGGGGGAATGAATCCGGAACTTGGGATAGAGTTTTACGAAGACCTTTTCAGCACCCTAAAGAATCTTTATCCGACACTTAAACTGCATGCACTGGGACCACCTGAGGTTGTCTATCTTGCCAGGAAGGGTCAGCTCTCATACAATGATGTATTATCCCGGTTGATGAAAGCAGGTCTTGACAGCCTTCCGGGCGCAGGTGCAGAGATCCTTTCCGACCGTGTCAGAAAGATTGTTTCTCCTGCCAAAGCCACAAGCCTGGAATGGCTCGAAGTCATGCGGGCCGCCCATGAAATGAACCTGCCAACCTCTGCTACAATGATGTATGGGCATATTGAGACCGCAATGGAGAGGATTGAACACCTTATTCAGCTGAGGGACCTGCAGGAGAAAAAGAATAAGGATCATTACGGATTCATAACCTTTATTCCCTGGCCGTTCCAGGATGAAGGGACTGTGCTTTCGGTAAAGCATGGAATCAAAAGCAATTATACAGGTCGCGACTATCTCAGAATAATTGCAATAAGCAGGATAATTCTGAATAATATAAAGAATATTCAGGCCTCAATTCTTACAGTGGGAAAGGAGACGGGAATGTTGTCACTTCACAGCGGGGCGAACGACCTGGGATCTGTAATGATAGAGGAAAATGTCGTAAGCGCTGCAGGGGCTACAAACAGGTTCAATGCCGGGGAGATTCAGGAGATTATTAAGGAAGCCGGTTTTGTTCCGGGAAGAAGAAATCAGAAATACGAGTTCATTGTATAAACCGCGCTCCAGATAGCTAACGGGCACCGCTGGCGCGGATTTGCAACCGTGCCATTTGCTTGGTCCTCGCGAGAGTAATCGGGCTAGCGGATCGACACCCAGAATGTTGATGGACAGCAAACTAAGGGCACGGATCGCAAATCCGCGCCAGCCCCTATAGCGCAAAAAAAACCTGCATTCTCATGCAGGTTCCTTTTAGATTATATAATTCTTAAGAGAATTTCTCCTTGCTTTCAAATTCACTCTTTTCCTCTGCAGGATCAAATTTTGAGGCCTTCTTGAACTCTTTCATTCCCTGTCCTATTCCCTTCATGAGTTCCGGAATCTTGCGCCCGCCAAAAAGAAGAACCACTACAACAAGTATCAGTATAATCTCCGTCATTCCTATTTTTCCCATGGCATTTAGTATTAGAATTTGTACAAAGTTAGAAATACTTTAATCAAAAACAAGCCGGCACAAAAATTAAGGTTATTTCCTTAGCAGCTTCAGAATATCGTTGCCATTGGCAAAGATCAGAAGCGAAAGAAGTATAACCATACCTGCAATCTGCGCATATTCAAGAAACTTGTCGCTTGGTTTTCTTCCTGTTACAACCTCAAACAGGAGGAACATCACATGTCCGCCGTCGAGGGCAGGTATCGGAAGAATATTCATCACGGCCAATATTATTGAAAGAAAGGCAGTAAGGTTCCAGAAAGCCTGCCAGTCCCAGACTCCGGGAAAAATACTTCCAATTGTAATAAAACCGCCGAGAGATTCATAAGCCTTGGTATCTTTTGAAAAGATAAGCTTGAATTGTTTGAGATAATCAGCTATTGTCTTGAATCCCTTATCTATTCCTGCAGGAAATGATGCTAAAAACCCATAATTTAGTGTCTTAAGCTCAAACACCTGGTCAAGTGCGCTGACAGTATAACTTATACCAAGAAGACCGGCAGAATCGGGGATAACCGTAACTTTTTCCATGGCACCTTTCCTGTTGATATTGAGGACTATTGGCTTCGATCTGTTATCTGAAAGGTACTTTGAAAACTCATCAGAGAAGTTAAAACTGACACTATCGATTCCTGTGATCTGATCACCGGGCGCGATGCCTGCTGTTCTTGCGGGCGACTCCTTCCCAACTGTCTTTATTTCCATCGGATGAAACGGAGTACGGTAGCTTATAAGACCTTTACCCTTTAGCATTTTGGGTATAAGTTCCTTTGGTATTTCAATATTTATTGTCTCACCGTTACGGTCGACCTGTATTGATTTCCGGTTATTAAGGACAATATCGGGTGTAAGATCAAGAAAATCCTCAACCTTCTGGTTATCAACAGAGAGGATTTTATCCCCGTTTCTCAGGCCAATCCCATATCCTGTCGAATCTGTAACAATCCCGAATTTGACATTTGCTGTAGGGAGATAAGTCTCGCCCCATGCAAAAAGAACAAAAACATAAATCAGCATGGCCGAAATAAAATTGAAAAGGACCCCTCCGGTCATTATCAATAGCCTCTGGGAAGAGCTCTTTGATCTGAATTCATAGGGCTGGGGAGGCAGTTTCATCTGCTCCTTGTCCATCGATTCATCGATCATTCCCGAGATCTTTACATAGCCTCCAAGAGGCAGCCAGCCTATTCCATACTCTGTTTCACCTCTTTTAATCTTAAAGAGTGCAAACCATGGATCAAAAAAGAGGTAGAACTTTTCAACCCTTGTTTTAAACAATTTAGCCATCGCAAAATGACCCATCTCATGAATAACGACAAGGATCGAAAGGCTAAGTACAAATTGCAGAATCTTGATTAGTATTGTCATTGCTGGTTTTGAAGTTTAGTAATATACTCTGATGCTGTTTGTCTTGCATCTCTGTCGGAGTTCTCAAGAAGGTCAAGACCGGGGTGCTCTGAAAAAAAACTATGTTCCATTGTATACTCAACCACATCCGGCATTTGCATGAATCCTATTCTCTCCATGAGGAATGCGTTAACCGCAATTTCATTTGCAGCATTCATTATGCATGGCATATTTCCTCCCCTGTTAAGGGCAGTGTAAGCCAGTGAAAGGTTTCTGAACCTTTTGACATCCGGTTCCAGGAAAGTAAGTGAAGGATGATTTTTAAAATCTAGACGGGGAAGGTCCGATACAAAGCGGTCGGGATAGGAAAGCGCATAAAGAATTGGAACCCTCATATCAGGAACTCCGAGTTGTGCCTTAACTGAGCCGTCGGCAAAGTGTACCATTGAATGGATAACCGACTGGGGATGTATTATTACATCGATCTGTTCGGGTTTGAGGTTAAAGAGCCATCTGGCTTCAATAACTTCAAGGCCCTTGTTCATCATCGAGGCTGAATCTATTGTAACTTTATTCCCCATGTCCCAGTTTGGATGGCACAGTGCTTCTCCCGGTTTTACGTTCTTCAGCTCTTCTGCAGTCCGGTAAAGAAACGGACCGCCTGAAGCAGTCAGTGTAATCTTCTCAAGAGGGTTGCCGCTCTCACCGGCAAGACACTGGTAAATGGCTGAATGTTCTGAGTCGACAGGAATTATCATACTGCCATGCTCACTAACCAGATTTTCGATAATCTCTCCTGCTACTACAAGAGTCTCCTTGTTTGCAAGAGCGATCTTTTTGCCGGCTTTGACAGCAGTTATTACAGAGCGCAGGCCTGAATAACCAACAATTGAAGCAATCACAACATCCACTGATGATGATGTTACTACCTGGTCGACAGCCTCACTGCCGGCATAGATTTTTATATCTGTATTGTGAAGACCTTCTTTCAGTAATTTGTAATGACCGGGATTCCCTATTACCACTGAATCGGGCTGGAACTGTTTTGCCTGTTTAATCAGAAGATCAACATTGTTGCCGGCAATAAGCGATTCAACGCAAAACCTGTCAGGGTATTTTGATATAACATCAAGTGCCTGACAGCCTATTGAGCCGGTTGATCCAAGTATGGCAATTTTTTGCGGCATGACCCCGGAGGTGATTTTCAGAATAAAATGTGTTTTTCAGGATCAAGCGGAGTCCCTTTATACCAGAGCTCCAGATGCAGATGCGGACCTGTTGTATACATCTCACCCGAATCGCCGACAACAGATATTGCTTCACCGGCACGTACCAGATCGCCGGATTCTTTGAGAAGGCTTGCGTTATGTTTATATATAGAGACTATATTATTTGAATGCTGAAGAATAATGACGTATCCGGTCTCCATAGTCCAGCCTGTGAAGATTACAGTGCCTTCAAGAACAGAAGATACATGTGCTTTTGGCTTAGTCACAATATCGGTGGCGAAATGTTTTGTCCGGATATCAAATTTCCCGGACACTACGCCTTTGACAGGTGGAAAAAAGTGCATGCCTGAAAGGCCGGAAACGGGTTCAGAAGGTGCGGTGCCAAGAGTAAGATTAAAACGCTCCTCATTTTCCACCCTGGCTTTAAAGGCTGAATCTTCGGATGATCCGTTGAACTTAATAGCCCCATAGTTTTTTGTAGTATCCTGACGTACAGGAATCTCAGTAGGTTTCTCCCCGTTTATTATAGCCCTGAGGTTCGCAAAATACTTATCCCTGAGTTCAAGCTCGCGATCGAGCGAATCGAGCCTGATGGCGCTCATCAGGATATTTCGCCGCATCTGAACATCGGGATAACCAGGTATAAACTCCCTGAGGTTAGTGAAGGCAATAAGTATGCTTGTGGTACCTACAATGAAAAGTATCAGGAAGGTAATAAGAAGGAAGGCGCTGTAGCGGGTAAGGATTATGCGCCATACCTCTTCAAAGGTGTGGTCGTTTATAACAGAAAACCTGTATTTGTCGCGCCAGTTGTTTTTTTTCTTTTCCTCTTTTGCCATCTCTTAAGTGATAACGGGCCTGCAAAGATAATAATATATTGTGACGGATATCAGAAGTCAGAAGTCAAAAGTAAGACGGAAGACCGAAGACCGAAGACCGAAGTCGGAAGACGGAAGATGACGATCCCAATTATTATTGACGGCTTCACGGGTTACCCCGTCAAATAACCTTTACAGGCTTGTCCTCACTCTGCCAGAGGCCGTGTTTTGTACAGACAGCCATTGCGGAAAGGTTCATCGATACTTCCGGAGCCACCAGGTAAAAATCAACTTCGAAGTGTGTTGGCTTGCTTCCGAAAACACCTGCTGTATACCGGGCTTCGGCAAGAAGAGTCTCCCTGTTCCAAAGCTGTAAGACGCTTATGAAATGGTCGGCATCGTCGGGATGGGGATACTCCTCTCCCATTTTCACCTTTATTTCGAACTTCTCGCCCCTTTTTACGGTATCAGGACAAAAAACATGCGGCATATGACGGTCGAGGTAGTCTTTTTTGACCTCTTTTTCTTCTTTCTCTATCTCTAAGGCTTTAAATACTCTTGGCATTGTCTCTGGTGTTTTAATTAGAAACAAAAGTAATGTAAAATGGTTTGAATGTTCTAATACAACATCTTAAAATTTAGCATAAGAATTAAAAATGTAAAATAAATTTGCTAATTGGAGTGAATATCGCTACATTTGCACCTCGAAATTGCGGGGTGGAGCAGTGGTAGCTCGTTGGGCTCATAACCCAAAGGTCGGAGGTTCGAATCCTCCCTCCGCTACAAAGAAAAAGCCAGGTACGAAGTACCCGGCTTTTTTGTTTTCAGCCCGAAGCCCGCTTGCGAGGCGAAGGGATGGAAACAAAAAAGCCGCAGCTATCCGCCGGCTGGCGGATAGCGTGGCTTTTTCTTT
>CAVXUP010000004.1:0-446476 GCA_963765005.1 uncultured Bacteroidales bacterium | reverse complement strand
AGGGTTGAGTCAGAGTCGATTTTTTTTATTTGTGTAACCAGTTCCTTAACTGGTTGTTCGAGAATAAACTCATTCAGTTTTAATTTACTTATCAGATCTGAGGTCTTGAATTCTTTCAGTTTCCTGGATGGTAATATCCTGAATTATTCCGTCGCAGATAATACCATCAGACTTATTATTGACCAGAATCAGAGACAATGAAATGATTAGAATAATCCCCGTTTTTCTTCTTTATTCTGATAACCTTGTTCCTCAAGAGTACCAATTTCTTCAAGTGCTTTACGGATATGTTTTCTGTCATCCGGATCAGCAAATAAATTTCTGACTGATGTTTTTGACAATTCCCCGAAATCGCTGAAGCCTAAAATATTGATTGTTTTTTCATCAGCAAGGATAAATCTTCCTCCCGAATGTAAGTCTGCCCTGAATATTCCTGCATCAATAGTGTTTAACAGTTTCTGAAAATCGATATCTGAAGAGTCTAAGTTTCCATCAGTTGAAATATCCTTAACAATAATAATATTTACCGTCTTTGTCATAAAAGCATGTAGTTGATGAAGTTACCAGAACTTCGGTGAATTCACCGTTTTTCTTTTTAAGCATCAGTTCAAATTTCCCGTCCCTGACTCTGTTTTCTGAAAAGGCTTCTGTTATTTCATTATGATTATTGCTGCCAATTATTTCGCTCAATGAACGGTTCAGAAGTTCGGAACTATCATATCCCGTCATTTTGCTGATTACAGAATTGGAAAAACTGATTTTTCCATCGATAATCATTAATAGTCCTTCAGTTGCCGCTTCAACAAGAGTCCTGAATTTCTCTTTCGATTCATGTAACTCATTTACAGCTGTTATTCTTTTTTGTTCGATCCCCAGACTCTCCTTAATAATATAGAAGAGCAAAACAGCTATCAGGATTAGAATGATAGCTGACAACCATATCATTCGTTTTGTAAGTGAACTTATCTCCTTTTTAACATCTTCAATATATACACCGGTTCCGATAACCCAGTTCCATGGCTTGAAAATCTTGACATACGATAATTTTGGAACTATGTGCAGTGAATCATCCTTCCATTGCCACATGTAGTCAACATAACCCTGTTCGCTTGCTTTTACTGTATTAACAAATTCGACAAAAAGTCTCTTTCCGTGCGGGTCTGTAAAATCATTTAAATCTTTTCCGTTCAGATCGTTTCTGAAAGGGTGCATTATCATTACAGGAGTCAGGTCTGTTATCCAGAAATAGTCCTTGCTTTCTTCCCCGTACCTTAAATACTGAATTCTTGAGATTGCTGTTTTCTGAGCGTCCTCTCTTGAAAGCAATCCCTCTCTTTCATCATTTTCATATTTTGATAAGATACTTAATGCGGAATTAGTCAGCTCCCTGATCATCTCCCTTTTACCATTCATTATATTCTCCTTGAATCGTGGAATGATAATTAAGAATATTGTGAGAACAAACAACAGGATTGAAAAGATTGTCGGAAGAACTATTTTTAAGTATGCTTTATTCATTTCTCTAAATGAAGAACTTATGTTATTATATGTAAAGTTAACTTAAAGACACAAATACTCAATATGCAATTTAGAAAATTAAAAACTCAATCACCTTTTATCCACGACGGGGCTTGGTGTAGATGAGGGAAAACCCAGATCCCGGATATAAAAAGAGCGAATTCCCTGTTAAATATTGTGTGGGTTTAATTTGTATTTTTGATATATGGATTTGAATAACTCTGAACAAAAATGAAAATTAAAATATTTGTATTGTCATCAATACTCTCCTTTTCTGCTTGTACACCTCCGGGGAAAAAAGCGATATCATCATACAGCGGGATCTATCCGCATCTTGCTTATTACAATAAAGAAGGCGAATGCGGGACCGGAGCAGTTGTGCCATGGGCCGGTCGTTTGTGGGTAATCACTTACGGGCCGCATCTGCCGCTCGGTTCTTCAGATAAGTTATATGAGATTACTCCTGAACTGCAGCAAATTATGCATAAAGAGAGTATCGGAGGAACGCCGGCAAACCGGATGATACATAAGGAAAGCAATCAGCTGTTTATCGGACCATACTGCCATCGATTCTTCAGGAAAGGTAAGGGTAATCCCGTATTCCGCCATGCAGGGACGTCTCACCGGGAATGCCAGGCATCTGACCGATCCGGCAGGTAAAATTTACTACGCGACAATGGAAGAGGGATTTTATGAGGTTGATGTTAAAACCCTCGTTCCAGCAGAACTCTATAAAGATGGCAACAATACACAGGGAAACAGGCTTGGTTCTGATATTACAGGAATAAGTCCGTTGTATGCCACTCTTCCGGGAGCCCATGGAAAAGGATTGTATTCCGGACAGGGAGTACTGGTTTATTCCAACAACGGGGAAGCCAGCGACCTGGCTCTGAAACAGTTTGACATCGAGTCAGGTGTTCTGGCCGAATGGAATGGGAAAGAGTGGAAAGCAATTCGCCGTAACCAGTTTGTTGAGGTTACAGGTCCGGGAGGGATCTATGGCAATTCAAACTCAGCAGATGATCCGATCTGGGTTACAGGCTGGGATCATAAATCACTCCTCGTTGGCGTTCGCAGTCAGCCTGATGGCTGGAGTTTCTACCGGTTGCCAAAAGCCAGCCACAGTTATGATGGAGCCCATGGCTGGAATACCGAATGGCCAAGAATCCGGGATATTGGGACTGCTGAAAATCCAGATTACCTGATGACAATGCACGGTATGTTCTGGAGGTTTCCGGCGACATTTTCATCTGCTAACACCGGGGGCATCCGCCCGCGATCAGCTTACCTGAAAGTTATTGGCGATTATACCCGCTGGAATGATAACCTGGTTTTCGGATGTGACGATTCGGCCGAAAAGGAGTTCCTTAACAGACGAAAAGTAAAAGGAGGAATTGAGGGACCGGGGCAGTCCAATTCAAATCTCTGGTTTACTTCACCTGAAACCCCTGATCAGCTCGGCCCGGCAACTGCTGAAGGAGCAGTCTGGATCTCAGAAGAAATTAAAGAGAATGTCCGCTCCGAACCCTTTCTTTTTTCCGGCTGGGACATTCGTTCGGCATGGATTAAAAATGAAGGGAAAAACTCAGTTTCATTTACTTTTGAAACTGATGAGAAAGGCGACAATAAATGGAAGAAACTAAAATCTGTAACTATAGCTGCCGGTACTTCGCTGAATGTGCCATTTGGTGATAATGAAAAAGGAGAATGGGTAAGGGTTTCTGCAGACAAAGCTTCGAGGATAACCGTTCACTTTTCATATGCCATGAAGGAAGTGCGTACTAATATACCTGATCGTATGTTTGCAGGGCTATCCGACGTTTCTGAAGGGGAGACCAGTGCCGGACTACTCTGGGGACTTGGCAATAACCGTCGCAAGCTGGGTGTTCTGTCAGGAACTGCAAATGATAAGGCTTTTACTGAAAATGGCTACTACGAACTGGATTCGCTGATGAACCTGGTTAAAAAAGATGACAGTGAAACCGCCGCCCATATAAGTGATAAATTTGCCATTCCTAAGCAGGTAGTAGTCATCGACGAAGCCTCGGTGTTAGTAATTGACGATATTGGCCGGAGATGGCGGCTTCCGAAGGGAAATCCAAAATATGCCAGCCTTACAGGCAACGCAGTTTTACGCATCTGCAGAGAAGTAGCCACTGAGCGCGACCTGCTGAACTGCTCCGGGTCATTTTATGAACTCCCTGCGGAAAATGCCGATGGCTTTGCAAAGATCCGTCCTGTTGCCTCGCACAATTTCCGGATCCATGATTTTGCTTCTTACAGAGGGATGCTGATCATGACCGGAATAGATATTAAGAAGATCCGGGGAAATCCGCATGTAATAAGTTCACCTGACGGCAAGGCTGCTGTCTGGGCCGGTGTTATTGATGATTTGTGGAAGATGGGTAAGCCGGTCGGTGAAGGCGGACCATGGAAAAACTCTGTGGTCAAAGCCGGAGAGCTGTCAGATCCGTACCTGATAGGATTCTATGATAAACGCACACTGTTTCTTTCGCATAACAGTAAGGAACCTGTTACCTTTAAAATTGAAGTCGACCCAATTGGCCACGGTCCATGGATGACGTATCAGTCAATAAGTGTAAAGCCTGGTGAAAAATTCACTCTTTTGTTTCCCGATAGTTTCCAGTCGCGCTGGATCCGTTTTGTTACTGATAAGGGGTGCGAGGCTACTGCATGGCTCAGGTATGAATAGCATCCTGAGACTATTCTGAAAAATAATTCTGTAAAAATTTGCATTTTAATTTAAGAATGTTTTATATTTGCAATATATAAGACAATTAAATATACAATAACTATGATATCATCAGAATTACTTAAAGGGTCATTAAAGACCATAGTGCTGAAAGTACTTGAAGGAGAACGGCCGTATGTATGGTTATGAAATAACCCGGAAAGTGGAAGAGATCACTGCCGGGAAGATAAAGCTGACCTATGGAGCCCTTTACCCTGTCCTTCATAAACTTGAGGATGAAGGGATCCTTGTCACAGAATCGGAAAACTTCAATAACCGGATCCGCATTTACTATAAGCTTACTCCGTCAGGGAAATCGGTTGTCGCTGAAAAAATGTTAGAGATGAGTGAGTTTATTGATACTCTGAGGAACATAGTTGAACCACAACCCCGATTGAAAAATGGCTGAGCTGAATCTTTATCATATTGATCAGATAACCAGCGATGTGAAGATGCAGGAGATTGGTTTCTCCCATCTCTTTCACGACCTGGTCGATCATATCTGCTGCGATGTTGAATATCATATGCAGCAGGGAATGAGTTTTGATGAGGCATATAATATGGTAAAGGCAAAAATCGGATTCAGGGGACTTAAAAAAATTCAGGAAGATACTTTATATGTTGTTGATTCTAAATACAGAAAAATGAAAAAACTAATGAAAATCTCCGGTGTTGCCGGAACAATTATGCTGGGGTTTGCCGCCATCTTTAAGATTTCGCACTGGCCGCTGGCAGGAGTTCTGATGACTCTTGGAGCCTTTGTTTTATCGTTTTTGTTCCTGCCTTCTGCCCTCGTTGTACTCTGGAAAGAGACAAAGAATCAGAAGAAACTGATCCTGTTTATCTCGGCTTTTATAGCTGGAGTAGCTTTTATTCTTGGAATGCTTTTCAAGATTCAGCACTGGCCTGGAGCGAATATAGCTATTCTTGCAGGTTTGGTAACAGGCGCAATTCTTTTTGTTCCATCCCTTCTCTTTCAATTGTTTGGTGATATTCAGAAGAAACACAAGAGAATTGTATATGTTATTGGCGCTTTATCTATATTGATTTATGCAACAGGTTTCTGGTTCCGTCTTTTTCATTGGCCGATGGCAGGCACTTTAATGATGCTGGGAGCAATTGTACTTTTCTTTATCGCTTTTCCATGGTTTACCTGGATACAGTGGAAAAATGAAACCAGTGTAAATGGGCGGTTTATCTTTATGGTAATTGTTCCGCTGCTGTTTGTTTTGCCAGGGGCACTGGTAAACCTGAGCCTTGCCCGCACTTATGAAAATGGATTTTATATCAGATTAAAAAAACAGGATGCTCTGTTAAAATTTCAGGAAAAGGCGAACATTAGATTTCTGACGCAATACCGCGACTCTGTTTCATCTGTAACTATGAATGGCATTCATTCGGCAACAGGTGAACTTATTTCACTCATCAATCTGGTGGAACAAAACCTGGTGGCAGTTGCAGAAAGTAAAGAGAAAAATCCAAATATGGCTCTTCTGGAATTGAAAGGTTCCTATGACTTTGATCCGGCTTCAGACAAATTCCCGGGCGCACCATTTTCTACCAGACCCGTTTCCCTGATGCTGCTTCCCGGCTCTAAAGCCAGAGTTATTCTTGAAAAAGGAATAGACAGCTATAAACAGAAACTTATGAGTCAGTTAGGTCAGAACTGGGTAAAAGATTATGAACCACTTATGAATGCTCAGGATTACCTTCCGGCAAATAATTCCCGTGAATATGAACTTGCTTTGATGCCATATCTTAACAGCCTCTCACTTCTTAAAAACGGGATACTTGTTTCTGAATCAGCAGCATTAAAGGAAATTGCAGGAAGAAAGTAAACAGCTTAAATACTATTAATTATGAAACAAAAGATATATATATTCGGAATTGCCTCGGCAATGGTACTCATAACAGGTACAATGTTTAAGGTCCAGCACTGGCCCGGAGCAGCAGTACTTATTTGCGCCGGGATTATTTCACTTCTTACTCTCTTTCTGCCGGCAGCACTTATTAACCATTACCGGATTAACGGCAATAAACAATACAAACTGCTCTACATTACTATCTATGTAACTTGTTTTGTTGTATTTACTGCAATGCTTTTTAAAATTATGCACTGGCCTTTTGCAGGGTATCTGATTCTTATCGGTGTTCCTTTTCCCTTCGTTGTTTTTCTTCCGGTATGGCTTTATGAAACTTCGAAAATTAAGAACTTTGATATCAATAACACAATCTTTATTCTGTTCTTCCTGGCTCTTCAGGCAGTATTCTCTGTGCTTCTTGCAATGAATGTAACAAGAGAAAAACTGTTTAATTCTCTGCAGATTACAAACCAGATCTCTTCTTTCAACTCAAAGATTGAAAGTCTGCCTGTTGTTTCAGGAAATTCTTCAGTTATCAGTGCAGCTGATGAACTTCTAACACAGATTGATGTTTGCAGGCAGCTGCTTTTCAACAGAACAGAAATCACCAGAAAAAGCCTTTCAGAGGGAACCGTAGATGGAAGATATCTCGAATCGACAGATATCCCGTCTTACATTCTTCTTGCATCAACAACTCCATCGCCTGCTGAAAAACTATATTCCACACTCAAAAAATTTATTAGCGAAGTTTCAAAACTACCTGGAGGGCAGTTAATTGCAATGGAGGCTCAGGAGCTGTTTGATATCACTAATGAGCCCGGCGACAATACTCAATGGCATTATAAAACATTTCAGGCTATTTACCTTACCTGGATTTTAGTGGAACTTGACGGGATGGAAAACTATGTAAGAGTAGTTAAGTTGAATGCTCTGAATTAAGAACGGGTTTTAACCGCAGAGCACGCTAAGAAGGCGCTGAGAGCCGCAGAGTCAAAATATGGAATTTGTACTTTGCGGCTCTTTGCGTATCCCGAGTACTCGGGATTGCGCTCTTTGCGGTTAATGGATTTCTTTTTTCTATTATTTCTATATTCAGTTTGGGTTTAATTTCCTAACTTGTAGTGATATAAACCTGATTATTAACCAAACAAGTTAGAAAATGAGAATCCTGATTACCGGAATTGTTCTGTTCGTGATCTGGGCCTTCTTTTCAGCATGGCTTTACAACGATGTGTTGCTGCCTGTGATCAACAAGCCTGAAGCAGTACAGACAATTCCACAACCAGCGGACCCCGTTGCCGATTCGCTGGCAAAGATTTATGCTTCAATGCCGGAAACACTGATGATCCATTTTGAATTTGACAAAGTGAAATTCAAAACCGATCCGCAAACAGACAGCAGAATTGCTGAGTTTAAAACATGGCTCGATAAATATCCTGCCTCTCAGCTGATTGTGACCGGACATTCTGATCTTGTGGGCACCCCTGATTATAACCAGGAACTTGCACTTCGCCGTGCACAGGTTATTGTAAAATATCTTGGTGAACAAGGGATAAGTGCAGGAAGAATGACTGCTCAGTCGAAAGGCGAAACTGAACCTGCTTTTGACTATATCACAGCCGATGAAAGAGCTAAAAACAGAAGAACAGAAATATCAATAAAAATGAAATAAAATGACACAACTATTTATACTACTCGCACAATCTGTAACCGGAGCGGTATTTAACTATTATCGGATTACTTCTGGTTGCCGCCATAATAGGGTACTTCAGCGCATGGTACTATGCGAAGTCAATATATACTCCGGTTATAAAAGGACTTGAAACTGATAAGGCAGCAACTGCAGAAAGAGGTTGCTGTCCTGAAGGATGAAATAGCAAATCTTAAATGAAAGGTTGATAATCTGAACCAGTAAGATTGCAGGCCTTGAAAAAGATATTGCGTCAAGGGATAAAGAGATTAAAGAACTGACAAAAACCAAAAATTAAAATCTGGGATTTCAATACATATTTATCTAAGACACAGATACACTGATCTTTGTGTTCTTTGTGAAATCCTTAGTGTCCTTTGTGGTTATTGGATTTTTTTACCATTTTTACATCCAGATTAACACTTGTAAAAATGAATCCATTTATTTTAGCTGAATCAACCTGGAAAACAATTAAAGACCAGAATATCGACCTTGCCATCCTGCCCTGGGGTGCAACTGAGGCACATAACTTATCATCTGCCATTTGCTACAGATAACATTATGGTTGATAAAATTGCAGCAGAATCAGCAAGAACTTGCCTGGGAAAAAGGAGCCAGACCAATTGTACTTCCGGCCATTCCTTTTGGTGTGAATACCGGGCAGATGGATATCAGGATAAATATTAATCTTAATCCTTCCACTCAGTTTGCTATCCTGAATGATATAACTGATGTCCTGAACCGTCATGGAGATCTTATAAATTCCTGATCCTGAACGGTCATGGGGGCAATGATTTTAAGCAGATGATACAGGGAACTGGGACTTAAGATATCCGCAAATGTTTATCTGCTGGCTGCAACTGGTACCAGTCATTTAAGACTTCTGATTTTTTCGAAAACAGCGGTGGTCATGCCGATGAGATGGAAACAAGTATGATGCAATATCTGGTTCCTGAGCTGGTTCTTCCCCTGAGCGAGGCAGGCGAGGGGAAAGGGAAGAAATTCAGGATAAAGGCACTGAATGAAAACTGGGCATGGGCTGAACGCAGATGGACACAGGTAACAACTGATACAGGCATTGGCGATCCAGCCAAAGCATCTTCTGAAAAAGGGGAAAAGTGTTTTAATGAGGTGATTGCCAGGATTGGGAATCTTATATACGATCTCTCATCAGCCGATATTAATAATTTGTATGAATAAAACTGTAAACATAAAACTATGATCCGCAAGTCCGTATTTATAATTCTGACTTTTTCGTTGCTGGTTGCTTCATGCACTGAAGTATCTTATGTCACTCTTCGCGATACAATTCCCCTTAACGGAACGTGGCAGTTTGCTCTCGATTCAACGGGCACTGGAATTACTGAGAAGTGGTATTCACTGCAACTTTCTGAAAAGGTTTTTCTTCCGGGATCGCTCGATGAAAATATGAAAGGGATAACCAATAAGAACAGGCAGGAAACGATGAGGCTTTCGCGTGAGCTTATGTATGCAGGGATGGCCTGGTACCAAAAGGAGATATCAATCCCGGAAAACTGGAACGGTAAAAATATCAGTCTGATAATGGAACGGACCAAATCAACATCAGTATGGATTGACACTGTTAAGGCAGGAACAAATCACAACCTTTTAACTCCTCATATTTATGATCTTACCAGTCTCCTTACTCCGGGAAAACATATAATCACCATACTTGTGAATAACGGTAATAATTCTGTCCCGCGGGGGATTACCGGTTCTCACGCATGGACCGAGCATACCCAGAGCAACTGGAATGGTATTTTAGGTAAATTCTGTCTTGAGGCAGGCAATCCTTCACGTATTGAAAATATTCAGGTTTATCCCGATGTTGAGAAGAAAAACGTTCTGGTAAAGGTGAAGATATTCAGTCCGGAAGCCAGTGCTGAAAAAACTTTTATAATACTTGGTGCAACTGCATGGAATACAGATTCGAGGCATACTGTTTCTCCGAAATCATTTCCTGTGACTCTGAAGGCAGGCGAGAACATTGTTGAACTCACATATAAAATGGGCTCAAAAATTAAACTCTGGAGCGAGTTTAATCCTGCTCTGTACAAGCTAACCGTTTCTCTGAAAACAGATGAGGTAATTGATAATGATACCCTTAATTTTGGAATGCGAAAATTTTCCACGCTTGGAACGCAGTTTACAATCAATGGGGCTAAAACATTTCTCAGGGGCAAGCACGATGCATGTGTTTTCCCTTTAACCGGTTATCCGCCTATGGATGTTGAAAGCTGGATAAAAGTATTCAGTATTGCAAAATCATATGGCATTAACTTCTATCGTTTCCATTCATGGACACCCCCGCTTGCCGCCTTTCAAGCTGCCGACATCGAAGGAATCTATATGCAGCCCGAACTTCCTTTCTGGGGCGGATTCAGTAAGAACAGAAACCTTGATCTAAATGCATATCTGCTTAAAGAGGGAGAGAATATTCTTGATACTTATGCAAATCACGCATCGTTTGTAATGTTTGCACTCGGAAACGAGTTGAACGGAGATCTCGATGTGATGAAAGATTTTGTAAAGCATTACAGATCAATTGATAGCCGCTCTCTAATGTCATATGGAACAAATAATTATCTTGGATTCAGAGGACAGGTAGAAGGAGAAGATTTTTTTGCCGGGTGCCGGGTGGGAGCAGATACTGACACTACTTACAGTACACATACCCGAGCTTCTTTTTCATTTGCCGATGCATATGACGGAGGTTATCTCAACGGACGTTATCCATCAACCAACCTCAACTATTCAGGTGCTATTTCAAAATGCACAATTCCTGTTTTAGGTACAGAGGTTGGTCAGTATCAGATCTATCCGAATTATGATGAAATAAAAAAGTATACCGGTGTTATGAAACCCTGGAACTTTGAAGTCTTCAGGGAAAGGCTTAACGAAAATAATCTCAGCGATCAGGCTTTGTCGTTTTTCAGAGCCTCGGGGGCATCAAGTGCAATATGCTATAAGGCAGATATTGAAATGGCTCTGAGAACACCGGGATTTGGTGGGCTTCATTTGCTTGATCTTCAGGATTTTCCGGGACAGGGAACTGCTTTGATCGGATTGCTCGATGCATTTATGGATAGTAAGGGGATTGTAACAGCAGAGCAGTTCAGTCAGTTCTGCAACAAAGTGGTTCCGCTTGTTATAATGGAGAAATATTGCTGGACAAACAATGAAAAATATTCAGGTAAGATTCAGGTTGCAAATTATTCTGAGTCTGCAATTAAAGGACAACCGGTTAAATGGGAACTCATAAAAGCTTCAGGTGAGATAGTTGATAAGGGGCTCGTTGAAGCAGACCTGGCACAGGGTGAATTAACTGATATTGCCTTACTTAATTCTGACCTTACAAAAGTCGTAAGAGCTGAGAAGCTGACTCTTACTGTTTCGCTTGAAGGTACACTATACAAAAACAGTTATCCGGTATGGGTCTATCCTTCAGATTCTGACAGGAAAATTCCAGAAAGTATACTTGTTTCTGACAAACTTGATAAAGCCACTCTTACTGATCTTGTCGCAGGAGGTACAGTCTTGTTATTTCCTGATTTTAAAGATGTTGCTGATCTTTCAGTCGGCGGATTATATATCCCTGATTACTGGAACTGGAGGATGTTCAAGGGTATTTCAGAATCAAATAAAAAGCCTGTATCGCCGGGGACAATGTCAATATTAACTGACCCTCTGCATCCGCTTTTCAATGATTTCCCAACGGAATTCTATACCAACTGGCAATGGTGGCCTATAGTGAAAAACAGCCGTCCTTTTATTCTCGATAATACTCCAAAAGATTACCGTCCGCTGGTGCAGGTAATAGATAATGTAGAGAGAAATCATAAGCTTGGACTGGTCTTTGAGTTTGCTGTAGGCAAAGGAAAGCTTCTTGTCTGCATGTCAGACCTGAAGGCAATACAGGATAAACCTGAAGGGCGACAGTTTTACAGTTCCATTGTTAAGTATATGAATTCGGATAAATTCAATCCTGTGCAGGAACTGACTCAGCAGGAACTCACTTCATCTATTCAGTACTAAAGTTTCAGCTAAGAAAATTACAGGCGTAAAAAATATATCCTATAATTAATTTTTGCCCCCCAACCCCCCTAAAGGGGGGCTAATGCCTACTCATACGTCTGATATACAATATATTACGAAATTATTCCCCCTTCAGGGGGATGTCCCGCCTTAGCGGGACAGGGGGCATTTAAACGCAGAGAATCGCAGAGTTAATAGATTGAGGTTTTAGACTCAGCGGTCCTCAATATTTTCCTCTGCGGCCCTCGGCGGTTAAAAAGTATATTGAATAGTTATATATCCTATTTATAAATGCAGGTGGAGTTGTCTGCTTTTATGAAGTAGGGTTTGTAGTTTTTAGCTTTCTTATCCATGCACCCCACCAGGTTAAGCAGTTCAATGTTTTTAAAATCAATCGGATGGCTTTCTGCCTGAAGCGCTATGTATCCTTCTGTTAAGGTTTTACCCTCTTTTGCTATCCATATCTGCTTATCTGTTATTCCGTTGCTGTCCCATTCAGTTGCCTCCCTCGCTTTGCTTATGAAACCACCGCCCACCTGAGGTTTCTGAAAAGTAAGAACTGTATCTCCGTTAATGAGGAATATCATCGATTCATCACCCATAACGATTGCTTCACCGTGAATCCACTGGTCACCGTCATAGGTTTTTGAGGAGGAATTGATACAGTGAGTAAAGTCTGTTTTGCCTTTTAATTCAACTGCAGTCCCGGGTGTACATACATTTGCAGTGGTGCGTGGCCCTTTGCCCAGCCCTCCAAGCAGCTGCAGTTCAATAGAAACGGGAAAAGTCTGATTTGGATTATTGCTTTCTGCAGATTGTGAATGAAGCATTATTCCGCTGTTACGGACATTCCAGGTTGCTCCCCCTTTAAGCTGGTCGCCGGTAAAGCGGTAATCATACCGGAGTTTATAATATGAAAATGGCTTCTCATAATACATATGTCCGAATGAATTATTGAATTCGGTATACTTATCATACATTATCCTTATCATCCCGTCTTCAACCCTGAATGTCTCATTATAGTTATCATTCACAGGATGTCCTGTAATCTTTATATCCCATCCGGTAAGGTCCTTCCCGTTGAATAAAGAGATCCATTCTTCATTTGAAGTAGCCCCCTTTATATTTTGCTGTGCCTGAATCTGCAAATTGATGAGGCAGACTAGCGCAATAGTTATGATGATCTGTTTTTTCATTTTTATTTTCCTCAGGTTCATTTTTGTTATTAAAAGAGCAATGCTGTTTTGACTTGCTGAAGATAGTAAATGATAATTTGTTTTATTTGTTTGAATTAATAACTTTATGAACAGATAATCCTGAAATTTTCGTAATTAATATTAACGTAATAGCTATGATAATGAAAACATCGAGGAGAGATTTTGTTAAGACCAGTACTCTGGCTGCTTTGGGTGCGGCTCTGCTTCCGGCATCTGCTTTTGCTTCAGCCGCAGGCAAGGGGATAGTGGGACTGCAGTTATATTCGATAAGGGATGAAATGAAAAAAGACCCGCTGGGATCGCTTACACAGCTGGCAAAAATGGGCTACGTTTACGTTGAGCATGCAAATTATGTGAACCGTAAATTCTATGGTTATTCAGCAACCGAGTTCAAAAAGGTACTTGATGATCTGGGACTAAAGATGATAAGCGGTCACACTGTTATGGGGAAGCAGCATTGGGACGAGACGAAGAAGGATTTTTCTGACAGCTGGAAACAGACAATTGAAGATGCCGGGATACTTCAGCAGAAATATGTTGTGAGCCCTTCAATGGATAATAGTATGCGGAATAACTATGACGATTTCATGCGTTACATGGATGTTTTTAACAAATGCGGAGAGTTATGCCAGAAGCAGGGAATGAAATTCGGATACCACAATCACAGTTTTGAATTTGCCGAGAAGCTGAACGATGTGAAACTCTTTGATATAATGATGAAAAGCATCAATCCTGAACTTGTTGTGATTCAGTTGGATATCGGCAACCTATATAACGGAGGCGCTATAGCACTCGATGTTGTGAATCAATATCCCGGACGATTCGAAAACGTACATGTTAAGGATGAAATTGCAGCTACATCGGGAAGTGAAAAGTATGAGAGTACAATACTGGGTGCCGGTATTGTGAATTGCAGGGAGGTTGTCGATCTTGCCACAAAAATAGGTGGAACAACCTGTTATATCATAGAGCAGGAATCTTACCAGGGAAAGACTCCGATGGAGTGTGTAAAAGCCGATCTGGCCATTATGAAGAAATGGGGTTATTAGTATTTTAATCAATCCACAGCGATTATTATTTTTTCATTAATTTGGTCCGGAGAAAAAAATGTAAAACCCTGAAAAACCAGATTATGTCAGGGAAGGGATTTTTATAAGTTTTTTTATGAGAATTAAGATCAGACCGCTGGCAACACTTATTCTTGCAGGAATCTTTTCAATGCAAACAATGCTAAGCCAGAGTACAGTTGAGTCTTCAGTGCTTGTTAAGGCATTGCCTGCTTCATGCCCGGAAGGATTTCGAAAGGGGGAATTAAAAATCAACTCAACCAGTCCCGCAGAAGTTAATGTTTCATGCTTCAGGATTACCGGTAAAGGTACCGGAAGTGAAGAGGGAGTTGCTGATCTGAAAGTTTCCATCACGATCTCTATCCGTGATGAAACAGGAAATTCTGAATTCACACGTCTTATGATTGCCCCTGAGAGAAACGGAGAAAAAGCAGTTAAGGTAAAGGGAGAGTTTGAAGGGAAAGAAAGCATTGAAAAGAATGATTACGGATGCGTACAGACAATTAAGATTTTCCTTGTCAATGACCGGTTCCTTGTTGAAATAAAAGCAGTCAGAATATGTGATATGACCATTGTTGATCAGTTAATTGAGGCGATGGATCTCGAAGTTCTGCCGGAATAATTTTGTAATCATTTTAAATTATAAACCATAAAAAAAGTTAATCTTATGAAAGCATCCTTTAAAAAAATCATGTTTTCTCTTTTACTTTCTGCAACTTCCTCGGGAGTAGTCTTCTGCCAGCTTTATGAATGGCGAGGTCCTGATCGGACAGGTATATATAACGAAACCGGATTACTGAAAAAATGGCCCGATGGCGGACCAAAGCTGTTATGGGAAGCAAGGGGATGGGAGATGGTTATTCTTCAGCGACTGTTACTGATGATGCTGTTTATGTTACCGGAAGAAAAGATGAATCAGATGTTCTTATTGCCCTGACCCCTGAAGGTAAAAGTAAAATGGGAAACAGTATATGGTAAGGCATGGATGACAAACCACACCGGATCGAGATGTACACCAACAGTATTATAACGGGAATATATTCCTTATAAGCGGAAGCGGGGATATTGTCTGTGTCGATTCGAACGGAAAGATAAAATGGTCGAAAAACCATTATGCTCTTGTATGAAAGCAAACCAATAATGTTTGGTATATCCGAATCACCTCTTATTGTAGACAATATGGTAATTGCTTCACCCGGAGGTAAAAAAGCTTCAATGGTAGCTTTTAATATTAATGATGGAAAAGTAATATGGGAAGCTGAGCCGCTTGACGTCAGTCCTCAGTACATTAACCCAAAACTTATTGAATATGCCGGCAAGAAAATGATTGTCACTGTTATGGCAACAAATATTTTCGCCGTTAATGCAAAAGACGGGAAATTATTATGGAAAGTTGATTATGTCGAAGAAAATGCTGGAACAGGAAGGGTTATGAAAAATCATGCAATTACTCCAATCTTTCAGGACGGACATATTCTTATAGCAAACGGATATAACTGGGTTGCACTGAAACTGAAACTCTCAGCCGATGGTAATTCTGTTGAAAAAGTTTGGGAGAACAGAAATTTTGATCCTCAGCATGGAGGAGTTGTGCTGCTGGGCAATTATATTTTCGGATCGACTCATCAGTCAGCACCTGTTGATAACTGGATTTGTGTTGACTGGACAACCGGCAAAACCCTCTGGACTGCAAAATGGTATGTCAGAGGATCAATTATTTCTGCCGATGGAATGCTTTATTTGTTTGAAGAAAAATCAGGACATGTAGCCCTTGTAAAACCAGATCCTGCAAAACTTGATATTGTAAGCGAATTCCAGATAACCAAAGGTGAAGGTCCATTCTGGGCGCATCCGGTAATAAGTAAAGGAAAGCTATATGTAAGACATGGAGATTTTCTGATGGTTTACCAGGTAAAATAGGGTTTCAGTCCACTATTTCAGAATGATACTCCTGCAGTGACTTCACCTTATATTCGCCATTCTGCCTCTCTTTTATTCCTTTTGTTGATGAAAGAGCGGCAGAAGTGGTTGTTATATAAGGTATCTTGTATTTTATTGCATTCTTTCTGATATATGAATCATCATATTCGCTAAGCCTGCCTGCCGGAGTGTTTACCACAAGGTTTATCTCCCCGTTTTTTATTGCATCAACAATATTTGGCCTGCCTTCATGAACCTTCAGAATAAGTGTTGCTTCAATTCCGTTATTTGCAAGAAATTTCTGGTTCCTCCGGTTGAGAGTATTGTGAATCCCATATCCCTGAAGTTTCGTGCTGCCTCAAGAATACGGTCTTTATCACGGTCAGCTATCGTTATTAATACAGTTCCTTTTACAGGAAGCGGGGTGGACGTTGCCTCCTGTGATTTAAAAAATGCCATACCATATGAATCAGCCATTCCCAGCACTTCACCGGTCGAGCGCATTTCAGGACCAAGAAGCGGATCGATTGCAGGGAACATATTGAAAGGGAAAACAGCTTCTTTAACCCCATAGTGCTTTATTGTCTTCTTCTTCAGATTAAAATCAGAAAGTTTCTTCCCGAGCAGTAGTTCTGTGGCAATTGTGGCCATTGAAATATTACAGACTTTTGAAACAAGAGGAACTGTCCGTGAAGCTCTCGGATTTGCTTCAAGGATATAAACAGTATCCTCATAAATAGCATATTGTATATTCATCAGTCCGACTACTTTCAGTTCAATTGCTATTCTGCGGGTATAATCATAGATTGTTTTCTTGTGTTCTTTCTGATAATAACAGGAGGAATAACGCATGCTGAATCTCCTGAATGAATTCCTGCATATTCAATATGCTGCATTACTGCAGGAACAAATGCATCAACTCCGTCTGATATTGCATCGGCTTCTGCTTCAATTGCATCTTCAAGGAACTTATCGAGCAGCAAAGGTCTGTCGGGAGATACACCAACTGCCTTTGTAACATATTCTTCAAGCATTGCCTCATCAAGAATTATTTTCATTGCCCTGCCGCCAAGCACATATGATGGTCTGATCATAAGCGGATAACCAATCCTTTCAGCAATCTTCAGTGCCTGTTCCAGGTTGCTTGCCATTCCTGATTCAGGCTGAGGGATTCCCAGCCTGGTAATAACATGCCTGAACCGGTCGCGATCTTCTGCAAGATCAATTGTTTCAGGAGTGGTTCCAAGAATTTTAACACCTGCTTCAGCAAGCTCTTTTGCCAGATTCAGTGGTGTCTGTCCGCCAAACTGAACAATCACACCTTCAGGTTTTTCCTTTTCATAAATACTAAGTACATCTTCAGCCGTAAGCGGTTCAAAATAGAGCTTGTCGGAAGTGTCATAATCAGTTGATACTGTTTCGGGATTACAGTTTACCATTATTGATTCAAAACCTGCATCACGTATTGCAAATGCAGCATGAACACAGCAATAGTCAAATTCAATTCCCTGACCTATCCTGTTTGGACCGCCTCCAAGAACCATGATCTTTTTCCTGTTGCTGACTTTTACCTTATCAGGAGCATTGTATGTTGAAAAGTAATATGCAGCATTTTCAACACCGCTTACCGGAACTGGTTCCCATGCTTCATTAAGTCCCAGTGATATCCTTTTTGCTCTTATCTCTTTTTCGGGAATTGCTGGTAGTTTTGATAAGTATCTGTCTGCAAATCCATCCTTTTTTGCCCTTATAAGGAGATCATCAGGAAGCATTCTTCCTTTATATGCAAGAATATTTTCCTCCATCTCCACAAGCTCTTTCATCTGGGAAATAAACCACTTCTTTATATGTGTTTTTTTGTAAAGCTCATCAATATCAGCTCCTTTGCGCAAAGCTTCATACATAATGAACTGCCGTTCGCTTGAAGGATGATGTAAGCATATTCATCAGTTCATCAAGAGGTTTTTTGTTGAAATCTTTTGCAAATCCCAGTCCGTAGCGACCTATCTCAAGCGACCGGATAGCTTTCTGAAGAGCCTCTTTGTAATTTTTACCAATGCTCATTACCTCACCGACTGCCAGCATCTGTGTGCCAAGCTTATCTTCAAGTCCGTCGAATTTTTCAAAAGCCCAGCGGGCAAACTTTACAACCACATAATCTCCCGATGGGGTATATTTTTCAAGTGTCCCGTCGCGCCAGTAAGGTATTTCATCGAGTGTCAAGCCTCCTGCAAGAAGAGATGAGACAAATGCAATCGGGAATCCGGTTGCTTTTGAAGCCAGTGCTGATGAACGGGATGTGCGTGGATTTATTTCAATTACAACCACCCTGTCGGTTTCGGGATCGTGGGCAAACTGAACATTTGTGCCGCCAATAACTTCAATTGCTTCGACAATATCATATGAATATTTCTGAAGCCGTTTCTGTAGTTCAGTAGTGATTGTCAGCATTGGAGCTGTACAGATATGAATCACCTGTATGAACACCCATTGCATCAACATTCTCAATAAAACAGACTGTAATCATCTGATTTTTAGAATCTCTGACAACTTCCAGCTCAAGTTCTTCCCATCCAAGAACAGACTCTTCAATCAGTACCTGGTTTACAATACTTGCCGATAGTCCCCTGCTTGCAATAGTCTTAAGTTCCTCAACATTATAAACAAGTCCGCCGCCTGTTCCTCCCATAGTATATGCTGGTCTTATTACAACAGGATATCCCAGTTCTGCAGCTGCCTTTTCAGCATCTTCAACAGTATTTACAGCTATACTTTTTGGCATTTCAATTCCAAGACGGTTCATTGTTTCCTTGAAAGCTATCCTGTCTTCGCCTCTTTCAATTGCATCAATATTTACACCAATTACCTCAACATTATATTTTGCCAGAACACCTTTTTTTGCCAGAAGAGAAGAGAGGTTCAGTCCTGTCTGACCTCCAAGATTTGGAAGCAGTGCATCGGGGCGTTCCTTTTTTATTATCTCGGTAAGTGCATATTCATTCAAGCGGTTCAATATAGGTAGCATCTGCTATGCCAGGATCGGTCATAATTGTAGCAGGATTTGAATTGACAAGCACAATTTTGTAACCCAGCGAACGAAGCGCTTTACAGGCCTGTGTTCCTGAATAATCGAATTCACATGCTTGTCCGATAATGATCGGTCCTGAGCCGATTATTAATACTTTTTTAATATCCTCGCGACGTGGCATTTTATTGTTGGATTTAATTAAAACTGAGATATATTTATGTCTGTATAATTGTTACAATATAAATAATCAATTTGTAAAGGAAAAGAGCTGAACTATTTAAATATTATGAAAGATATCAACTCTGGAAAGTCATTTGTTTCAGGAAGAGCTGCCCTGACTCTTTTCCTTTGTCTTTCTCTGAGTCCTGATATTCATGCAAAAGCAGTCAGCAGCCAAAAAGATTCCATTTTGATCTTTTTCCCCGAAAACAGGCTCTTTCCCGATATCTTCCTCGATCCGCTTGAGTGCCAGGTTATGGGAGGCTCCTATTTTTTAACACAAAAGGAGATGGATCTGATCCTGTACTCGACCGTTAACTTCGGATTTAATAAACCGGTATTCTCAAAAAAAGGAAAATATTATTCCTGGGAGCTCAGTTTCGGAGCAGCCGCCTATACTCAGTTTGATCTTATGAGGAATGGTGAAGGCAGTTATCTTGCCGGATTAATGAACAGCGATTTTAAAATCAGCGGTGATTATGCCGTCAGAAGAAAAAATAATCTTCTGCGGTTCAGAATTTTCCACATTTCGTCGCATCTGGGTGATGATTACATGCAGCGGCATTCTGATACATTAACAAATGATAAATCGGGTAATTACGAACAGGCTGATCTGACATATATGAGGAAATATGGCAACAGTTATTTTTATGCAGGGGCAGGAGGAGTATATAACAAGTATGCTTTCAGAGAAAGACTTTCATTTCAGGCAGGCGGATTATTAAATTTCAGGAACACAGGAGCAGTAAATCTGTTCTCCGGCATTGATCTTAAGGTGCTGGCTGAGAATGATTTTAATCCTGATATCAGAACAGCGTTCGGTGTCAGCTTTAACCGGAAGTCTGAATCGCTTATACGTATCTGGGCAGAGTACTATTCCGGCCGGCTGCCCTACAGCACAATCGACTATGGAAGGGTAAACTGGTATGGTCTGGCAATGATGTTCAGCATATTTTAATTACAGGCACTAGTATGTATATGATACTTATTGTTTGTAAGTTAAGCTTAGAATGTTTTACTTTATTAGTGCATATTGCGTATTGATCCATAACACTGAAATATGGGAATTTTAAGTTTCTTCAAAAATGAGCTGACTAACCGGGTACCGGCTGTCAAATGGCTCGCTGACTATTCACTTGCCCTTTTCGGGAAAGATGCAATATCAGGTCTGACACTTGCAGCATATGCAATCCCTGTTTCTCTGGCTTATGCAACACTGGCTGGATTGCCGCCGCAGTATGGTGTTTACGGTTATCTTATCGGAGGTATGTTTTATGCCATGATTGGCACAGGAAAGCAACTTGCAGTCGGACCAACTTCGGCTATTTCGATGCTGATAGGTGTTACGCTTGCAAATCTGGCTAAGGGAGACGTTCAGCGCTGGATCGATCTGGCGTCACTATCAGCATTGCTTTTTGCAGGTATGAGCATTATGGCGTATATTCTCAGACTTAGCAGTATAATAAATTTTATAAGTGAAATAGTATTGGTCGGATTCAAAGCCGGAGCTGCCATAGCTATTGGTCTAACACAGATACCTAAGCTCTTTGGTGTTCCGGGAGGTGGGGACAATTCGATTGAACGAATTGCAATTATTTCAGGTCAGCTGGGCGGAACAAATTTATATGTTCTGTTATTTGGCATTATAGCAATTGCATTATTGTATTCAGGAGAAAAATATTTCCCCGGTAAACCGGTTGCAATAATTGTTGTAGCAATTTCTGTCCTTGTTATTACATTTACTCCGCTTGGTTCAATGGGTTTTAAAACGGTTGGTATTATTCCAAGTGGACTTCCTCAATTTCATATACCAGACTTTAATATGGAGGATGTTGGAAATATCCTTCCGCTTGCATTTGCCTGTTTCCTTCTGGCATATATTGAGAGTGTTTCTGCAGCAAAAACACTTGCACAGAAAAACGGATACGAAATAGATGCAAGGCAGGAACTTCTTGCCCTGGGAGTTGCAAATCTTGCCACTTCTCTTGGACAGGGATATCCTGTAAGCGGTGGTCTGTCACAATCGGCTGTGAATGAAAAAGCCGGTGCAAAAACTCCTGTTTCTCTGTAGTTGCATCTTTCAGTATTGCGGTATGCCTGCTGTTTCTTACAGGATTGCTTAAAAATCTTCCGACAGTAATTCTGGCTGCCATTGTTCTTGTTGCAATAAAGGGACTTTTCGATATCAAAGAAATGAAACGGTTATACAAGGTCAACCGTTTCGATCTTGCTATTGCGCTTATAGCATTTGTCAGCGTAATAGTATTTGGAATATTGCAGGGAGTACTCATTGCAGCATTATTTTCATTGATCCTTATTATCAGGAATGTATCAAGTCCCCATGTTGCATTTCTTGGCCGTATTCCGGGAACTAACAGATATACAGATATTAAACGGCATCCTGATAATGAACTGATACCGGGGGTACTGATATTCAGGGTAGAATCAACTCTGGTCTATTTCAATGTATCTACTGTTTACAATACAGTATGGGCAAAAGTAAAGACGATCACACCAGACCTTAAAATTGTAATTTTCGATTTAAGCACTTCGGCAACCATCGATTCAAGCGGTGCCCGGCTGATTAAGCGGCTTTATGAGAATCTTAAAGCCAGAGGTATTGAATTTAAAGTAGCTGAAGCACATTCAGAAGTACGCGATATTCTGCGGATTGAAGAAATTGAACATTTACTCGGTCATGTAAGCAGGCGAGATACTCTGCACGATATAATTGTGTCTTCAATAGGTGAAAGGGAACCCGATATTAAGAAAGCACCTGTTAAGCCAAAATCTTTACTTACGCCGGAGATCGTTGCTCAGATTGTACTCGGTAATAACTATTTTACACAGACTCATCCTAAAGAATATTTTGAAAGTTTCGGGTATGAGCAAAAACCATATATTACACTTGTTACATGCTGTGATTCAAGAGTTCCGCTTAATTCTCTGTTGCCTGACACATCCAATAAAGTTTTCTCCATACAAAATATTGGCAACCAGATTTTATCAACAGAAGGATCTGTCGATTATGGTATCTATCATCTTAAAACCCCACTTTTATTTTTCCTGGGTCATTCAGATTGCGGGGCAATAAAAGCATACCTGAAAGGATTCGAACAGGAGACTTACAATATAAAGCATGAGCTTGATTTCCTACGGCCAACAATAAAAGAGTCATCGGCAATTAAAGATTTTGACAAGCTTCATTCACATGTAATTGAAAAGAACCTCGATTACCAGGTTAATATTGCCTGCAAAAAATATAAAGATCTTATACAGTCAGGGGAACTTACAATTATGGCCGGCTTTTATGATTTCAAAGGTGAGTTTGGAAAAGGGATGGGCGACATAGTAATTGTAAATGTAAACAAGCACAAGGTAGTTGAAGAATTACACAGTCTTCCAATATTTGACATGTTATCCAATGCGCAAAAGGAATTGCACATAGGTAGACTCCCTGGCTAGCTGTAATACAAGTGTATAAAACACTTTTAGCCGGGTTGATTCAATTATGTATACCACTTCCGTTGCCGGTTTAATTGCGAATTCAGGATACTATAAGCTGTATTTGCATTTTCGATAACCTGAAAATCGAACATTCCGACACATGCAAAATCAGCTCCGCTCGAGAAGGCATGTTTTAAACCATCTTCAGGTTTTATTGCCCCTGCAGCAAGCACCTTATATGCAATCCATGGGGTGGTGTTCTTGCTGAAAAAATCTGTCACAGCCTTATCATCCATGCACCAGATATTGTCGTGCGACTGATTGTGATCTTTTCCATCTTTCGGAAGATATGGATTTGCCGGATCAATGGGTGTTGCTGACCAGTAATTGTTATGATGAAAGGTTTTCATGAAGAAATCGGCATTGATTCCCTTTTCCACACAGGTTATCGGTACAGTTATTGAGTGTCCGGCAACTCCTGCAATCAATCCCTGGCTCTTTATAAACTCAACAGGTTTAATAAGGTCATCAATCCTGTTTTCCTGGATAATCAGATCAGCAATATTCCCCATAACAAAAGCCCCGATCGCTCCGTTGTCAATTGCTGATTTTATGTTAGTGATATCCTGTCCCTTAGGATAAGTCTGTGCCAGCCATTGGATTTTTCCTCCCCGTTTCCGGTATTTGTCAAGGATTCTTATGGTGTTTTCATCAGTTCGTAGTACGGCTGTATTTATCCCACATGCCTCGCATAGCCATAATGTCTCAATTACCTTCTCATCAGTAAAATAGGATTTAAGCCACGATGAGACATAAATCAGATCGCGGGCATGGGCAAATCCGCTGATAAGATTGCCTCCGGCCATAATCCGGCTCAGAGTAACATCTTTGATTTTCCCGGCAGGGACTTTCCCTTTCAGCTCCTTAATATCGATGTTTTTAGCTGTCATCATCGAAGCGCCTGATATTCCGTCTGTTTTTGATTCCAGGTTTTTTTCCTCAAAACTGATCCATCCCCTCTTTTTTGCCATGCCAAAGAAGGCACCTCCGAAAAGCGGTATCACAGCCAGGTTTTTTATAAGTTCACGGCGTGAGGTATCGAAAGATTCAAGTTTTTCATGATTATCGGAAGAAGGAAATTTCTGTTCCTTTCTTTTTGAATGATAAAAGAGTATTAACCTGTAAATCCCCGGAAGATAATCAGCGGGCAAAGATGCAATCACTGTCAGAACAATTGCCTCAATCAGATTATAATTAATAATATAAAAGTGACTTGGCGACGGTATCGATGAGTATAAAAAAGGAGGACTGGCTATATAGTACATCAGAAGCATTACGGCTCCGGAGATTGCCGCTATCCTTGTAAACAGCCCTATAAACAGGAAGAATCCGATTACCAGTAATCCCCATGTATTCAAAAAATCGACGGCTGCAAGTGTAGTGCTATTGCTTATCAGCCAGTGAAATATACCTGAAAACAACCACTTTGATTCCATAAGATAGGAAGCTGAGGACCAGTCGGGGTTGAATAGTTTTGCTATTCCCTCATACAGGAAATGCCATCCGACAACAATCCTCATAATTGTTAATGCCCCGACTGTGATTCTGTTTTTGTTATTCATCAGTTATTAGTTAAGGCGTTAATAATGTCAGGTCTTCAAATCCCTCTGATTTGTATATATAATTAGTGTACAAATCACTCTTATTATTGAGTTAATGCCTGCCTGGTAACCGGAGGTTCTTTGCCTGAATGCACTCTGATAAGCCTTCTGAATGTCTCTTTTGATGCGTTAATTAACTCAGTGTAAGGGCGGTCTGTAACATCAACAAAGCCAATATTGTAATTTTCACCGTCGTTACGTCCTGTTGCCGGCTGGTCCATCCACTGGAACCAGTGTGTCCCTATAATGGCAGGATTGGCTGCAGCATTTTCAACATAATATCGATAAGCCACGCCTCTCTCAGCCTGGTTCAGGGTTTGTGCCAGTCCGGGAGCAAGTCCCCGGCCGGGTACTCCGAAATGGAATTCGCCAATGATCATTGGCAGCCCTGTCAGATCATAGATCCTTTTCAGATTATTTTGATTTACGGTATAGCCATAGCTGTTAAAGCTGAAGACGTCAAAGCCTTTTGAAGCATTAATTATCTCATCGGCTGCTGAGCCACCGAAGCGGAGTCCAAGATTCAGGTGATTTGGATCATATTTCTTTATTGCAGCATTTATCGTGCTTATAAATCTGCTGTATGTTTCATATACAAATGCTTTACGACGTTCAGGAGTATCTTCTTTTTCAAGATACTTTTTCAGTTCCGCCTGCATTGGAGTTGCATCGCCATTAAGTATCACATTAACAAGTTCCGTTTCCCTGTTTGGCCATGGAGGTTCATTACCGATAAAATAGCCAAGCAGCCACGGATCATCCTTCTTTGGGCTGCATTGCCTGTCAGCAGCCTCATCAACTGTTTTTACCCATGCCGGATCGTATACATCAGGCATCCCCATGAGGCCTGTCTCAATTCCCCACCCGCGAAGCGTTGCAACATATGCTTTCCTGTGGCTGTTGCCAAGATTGGCATCCGACCAGTTAGCAATGGTATTTAATCCCCAGTCTTCCATTCGCCGGATAGTAAAATCCATCCATTTCTGGTACCAGTCAGAACCGAAGCGGCGATACAGGTTCCAGCTGTAGAAGGAACTGTTTGCCTGTGTGCCTGTTGCAGCAGGCTGAGTGGTTGTCCGGACCGGAACTGTAAGCTCAGCTGCCGGAGGAAAAGCAGTAAAAATATATTCTCTTCCCTTAATACGGGCAAACTCTGAACGCGGACCAATTCCGGTTGTTCCTGAAGAGTAGAAATAGCAGCCTGAAGGGTCAATAAACCACCAGATCCCGTCAATCTTTTCAACCCGGAAAAACCCGGTTGCCTTTGCTTTGGTTTCTTTAAAGCCTCCGTATTCTGAAAGATTTAAATTCCCTGCTTGCAGAGCTTTATCCTCCTCATTCCATGCTGCCTGAAGCTCTTCAACTGATTTAGCTTTTCCTTCCCACTCCGCAGGGATCCATTGCCCGAACTCATCTACCAGTGGAACAGGCCCTAAGACACTGTCCATTGCATTCATAGTAAGCTGCAAGTTGCGTATTTCGAGAGTTGGCTGTCCGATAGGGAGCCTCATTGATACACCAATCGAATCAATACTGGTTATTGGTCCGACCTGATTTGAGAAGCCAATCCAGTAACCCGGACGCGCTGTTTTGCCTATTGCTGCCATATCCATCCCTTTTGTATTCCTGGTCTGAAAATGGACCAGCGGTATCGATGCACGCACCCAGGCGCCCTGAAATGGCTGTATTGTCAACCTCCGAACTCCCGATGAATCATAAACCCTGAGATCGAACCGTTGAGTGGTGGATGATTTCAGTTCGAAAGTAAAAAATCCCGATGAGGACCAGTCAGAAGGCAGGTCAGGATTCAACTCACTTATTGCCCATTTTGTTTCTGAGGATTTTCCTTCAAAATTTACAATGAAAGATTTTTGCTTTGAACTGCAGCTTATTAAGAGCAAAATGAGAATCAGTTTTAAACTTAAAGAGAAGTTTTTCATGGGAGAATTGATTATTTATAGTGCAATTTATTGTTTTTACCTGATAAATAAAATTGAATCAGTCTTTAATAAGTTGTAACTTTGGTATCAGATGATGAAAACTCTCTTAAAACCGGCCCTGGTGGTTATTTTCATAATTGCTTTTACCGGACTCAGTGCTCAGGTAAGGACAGGGTATGTATTTGGACTGAATCTTTCGACGATAGAATTGAAAAACAATGGTATAAGTTATGACGGAACTACCCCTGCAGGCTTTCATTTTGGTGGTTTTTGCGAACTTCCTGTAAATGATAATTTAGCTTTCAGGCCGAGCCTTATATTTTCTGCCAAGGGTACAGATTATGAAATTGATTCTCTTGAATTTTCTCTGTCTCCCGTTTACATTGAGGTTCCTGTTAATGTGATGTGCAGCTTTGGTTCAGATGTTGTAAGGATTGCTTTGTTTGCAGGGCCTTACTTCGCAGTAGGCATAGGAGGTTATAAGATTATTCCCGGAGGAGAATTAAAGGAAATAAGTTTTGGATCGGGTGGAAACAGTGACCTGAGGCCTTTTGATGTCGGGTTTAATTTTGGAGCAGGAGTAAGTATCAGAGGTTTTCTGATTTCTGTTCAATATGGACTAGGTCTTGAAAACATTGCCCCTGACACAAAATTTTATACTGAAATGAACAACAAAGTTATAGGGATTTCGATCAGTGCCGGAACCCCGGGACTAAGAACCTCTTTTGGCAGATGACCATTTTATTGCCCGATAATTACAGGATCTTTGTTTATTAAAAAGACTCAGAAGCTGCAAGGTAGAATCCGCTTGATTTGTGGCCAAATCCATAATCGATTGCCAGGTTTGTACGAGATCTTTTATCAGCCATTATTCTTAAGCCAAGTCCATATCCGGGTCTGACAGAACCAAATAGTTTTAAGTCCTGTGCCTGATTATTTGCAGTTGTTGCATTGGACAAACAGAACACCTCCGAGTATTCCGCCTCGTTTTTGAAATCGGGAAACGGTATTCTGCTTCACCGTAAACAAGATTATTGCCGCGGTATCGTCCCTGTGTATAGCCCCGGGCGCTACGGCTCCGCTGATCATAAGCAGTTGCCGGCAGAATCATGTAAGGTAATTCGCCGGGCTTTGAAAAATTGCCCATAAGCCAGAAAGCAATAAGATGCCGGGGATTACTTTCTGATAAGCCATGAAAACTTCTCCACTCGAATTGCAGCATAGTTGGTATTTTCCTTATTTCCAAGCATCTTCAGTCCGCCGCGCCAGCTAACCATAGCATAAACCCCCTTGTAGGCATTTATCATATTATCGCGTGTATCCAGAATTAAGTTCACATTTAGTGCAGAAGAAAAATACTGGTTTTTATTAAAGCCATAGTAGTCGTTATAGGCATAATGACTTGTAAGTATTGTATCGCCCGGATTAAGTCTTAGTTTTTCATCAACAATTTTGAAATATGAATCAAACTGATAACCTAATCCTGCATAGAAACCATCAGTAATTTTAATTGAAACAGACTGATGAAACCTTGCAAAATCGAATTTCATAGGCTGGGCAAGTGAATCTATTGATGTCTGTAATCCAAAGATACTGTACTGGTAATCGATTATTCCTCCTTCAGGAGAGTTTGTACCCAAGACCCCAGGTATCCTGTGAGAATATCTGAAAACGCCAGTCGCCGCTGAAGAAATACCGGTTGTTTTTTGTGTAAATATTATTCTTGAGCAAAAAGAGGAACTGAGACTTGGTTGTAAGCTGAACACTTCCCATAAATGCAGAATAAAGAGTGCTTCCCGGGTACCTTGAAAGCATACTGTCCACCAACTCCGAACATAAATCCTGTTGCAGGATTGGAACCGATAATCGGAAGGAGAAGCAAAGATCCTTCACTGTCGGGTTTGACTTTCGGCGGTTTATTAAGAGCCATGCGGATAACATCGCCTAAATCTTTTTGAGAAATATTGTTCCTGTTGACTGTATGGTATCCATATCCTGTGCGTGGATTATAACGGGGAACAGTAAAATATAGCAGAACCAGCAGAAGAAAGTGAATCTGCTAATGTCTGAGAATTGATAATTCATTGGATCGGTTAATTAGTATTATCAAGATGGTAAAATTAGTAAATTGCTTTCAGATGCAAAATTAATAAGCCGGGATACTTAGTTTAGATTTAAAACAAAAAGCAATATCTTTCTCGGCGGTTTAAAATGTATCTCAACTGGTAGTGCATATGCGTGTCTTTTTCTTCTGGTTTAGCTCTCTTTTTATTATGAATTGCAGTTATGCCGCGATCAGTAATTCAAATACTACGAAGGATACAATTTTAACAGGCCATTCTCCAAAAGACTCACTTATTGCCATTAATTACAGGATGATACCTGAAGTTGCCAGATATGCCTCCCGATATAAAATACTTAGCAGCGTAAATTCAGATTACCGGCCAATATTTATTAATTATTCACTGCAGAACTTCATAAAAAAGGAGAATTTCAGCGATTCTGCCTTATTGAATAGCTTAAATCTTGTTAATGAAAACATGGTTGAAGGGAAAGATTTATATTCAGAAATAGGATATTACAACCCATTTACTGAAAAAGAGCTGCTATATGGTGTCTGGAGAGCACAGTTAACCAGAAGTACATCAGAAGGAGAGATCCGACAGTCGGTAATTAACGGAACTAACGCTCTTGATCGAAATGGGTTATTCAGACATGGCCAGAGACTTTTTCCCGTTCATAACTGAACTGATGGAAGAGCAGCATTTATATAACTATGATCTTACAAGAACTTCCGGTTTCAGCAAAGGGTCAAGAGGAATAGTAACTTCAGTTCAAATTCTTAATGCTTTAGGATCACAGGACTTTTATCAGAAGTATGGTGTATGCAGGGATATTCACGAAACGGCCAGGGAATTAATAAAACCTATGTGTGAGGTCTATTTTGATCACTTTTATCCTGATAAGAAAATTGATTTTGATGAATACTTATTCCTGCAATCATGGACTACTGATGCATCGCAGCATGTTACCCTTTCATTGATTAATCCTCTTGACACAAAAGTGGTTTATGAACTTGACTGGGGGAGGGTAATTGAAAAGACCAATATTTCAGGCTATAATAATGGCAGATTATATGGTAATACATTCAGGATCTGGCAATATGATAAGGAAAAGCGAATGAGTGTTCCAATAGATTTCAAGCGGACACAATTCGGTAAAATTCTCGATGAGGATATTCTTATCGCCGCAGGAATACCAGCAATTTAATGGAATCTACGATGAGGAGTATTATTCAAATATCAGGTATCTGAGAAACATGGGGAAATACGGGAATTTAAATTTTTCTGCCGGAGCTTATTATCCCGGTCAGAAATATTTTCTGACGAGCTGGTTTCTGAGCACAAAAAAGAAAAAAGTAACCAGCTTTTTGAAACATTCAAGTAAAATTGCTTTGCAGATAGCAATTCATGAAGATACCCGGAAGAAATCTTTATTGTATCCTCAACGCGACTGGCAGTCAGCATACAGCATAATGAGCGTTCCTCGATTCATATCTGCATTTGAAACAAATAAAATCGAAATAACCAGGAATATTTCTTTCGATGCGTATTTAAACCAACAGCTTGATGTGTTTTTAATACTAAATTCATTTCATCTAAACGATAGCTTAATAAGATAAAGAAATTACACATTCGGGCGATGGGAATCTTTCATTCAGCAATGGTTTTAATTTTGACTTTCTTTCGGACAACAACAGGTTCTTTTCTTCATTGACTTTTCAGGCGAGGAGTTGTCTTTTACCGAAGGATATCAGATTACTCTCACCTAATCCTGTTGTGTTACTATCAAATATCCGGTTTATAACTCCAGCAATAGATGCAATATCGAATACGGTAATAAACATAAATGAAAAAACAAGTTTATCATTTAAGGCTCTGTTTGAGTTTACAAATAAAGATGCCATTTTGTTTTCCGGTTCACTCTCAGCAAAAATCAGAATTTCAGAAGACTTCGATTTTGTTACATCGATTGGTGAAAATGATCAGTTGAAAGGAATGTCATATTTTTGGTATCCGCTAAATAAGAACTGGATCGATTTTCAATTTAATTATTTTAGTAATGTCGTGTCCTTCAGTTTATTGAAAATACCTGAAAGTCAGCCAACAATTAACATTTCATTTAAGAGATATTTAAGATAATCAGACCTCCCATACTGAAAGCTATCAATCCGGCGACATGTGTTATATCAGCAAGACTGATTATTGTAATTAAGGGTCAGGTTAAACAAAAATGATACCTTCATTGTTATCTTTGCAGAATATAGATTAAACGATACAATTATGAGAAAAAAACTAAGCGCAATAATATTTTTAATTTCTTGCTCTTTTGTAATGGCTGGGCAACAAGGGGTATCGGTAGGTTCAAAAGCGCCTGAATTTAGTGCCACTGCCGATGACGGATCTGTCTGGAATATCAAAGAATTTATCGGCAAGAAATACATTGTTGTATACTTTTATCCTGCAGCAATGACCGGAGGGTGCACCAAACAGGCATGTGCTTACCGTGACCACAGGGACGATCTAAAATCTGCAGGGATTGAAGTAGTAGGCATCAGCGGCGATAAAATTGAGAGCCTCCGGCTTTTCAAACAGGCGGAAAACCTCAATTTTATGCTCCTATCTGATGAAAAAGGCGAAATAGCCAGGGCTTTTGGTGTTCCCCTGGGTGAGGGCGGAGCAATTAAGCGCACTGTTGGAGGAGCTGAGCATGAACTTCTGAGAGGAGTGACAGCAAAAAGATGGACTTTCATTGTCGGTAAAGACGGGAAGATCATCTATAAGAACGAGGCGGTAAATGCCGAAAAAGACAGTGACGAGGTACTGGATTTTATAAAAATGAAAGCAGCAGAATAAACTTCTTTAGCTGACATCCTGGTTGCTACTGGTACTTCAGAGTATGACAAAATGTAATAATGAAATATAAGCTGTCTCGTACCAAAAAGATATCTCCTGTCGGGTCGCCCTGCAAAAAGACTATATATAATTCATTAATTGATGCAAAAGAATCAATTGATTATCTGCAGGATAATAAAGGTGTAAGAGATTTATCCGCTTATAAATGTTCAATTTGCGGATACTGGCATTTAACTAGTAAATAACTATTTAAATCCTTCTTCAAATTTTCTCATTTTACTAATGATTAACCGTTCCACCAATAAAGGAAAGCGAGGCTGAAGGAAGGCGTTCAGTTTTCCAAGGAATGTCAAAACTGTAATATATTTTCTCTTTGAAATATTCTTAACAACCGATCTGGCCACAGATTCCTTTGATTGAATTCCTTTTCCTCTTCTTTGTCTGAGCACAATCTTTGATCCATCTGCTGCGATTGTCTGCTTTCCCTCATCAATTTCGGTGTTCCCAACATAAATCAAGCCCACATGCAGATTGTGTTTTGCTTCTTCGATCCTGATTGAGTCAGCCAATGCACGTAAAGCCATTTTTGAGGAGCAATAGACTGAGGTAATAGGCAATCCCCTGATACCTGCTACACTTGAGATAAAAACAATACTGCCAGCTGTCTGGCGCAAGTACCTGATAGCTGCAATTGTTGGATATATGCTGCCTAAAACATTCGTGTTAAAAATAGTTTTAATAACGTCTGGCTGGAGGTCGGCAAGATATCCTCTCATTGATTCTCCGGCGTTGTTTATCAGAATATCAATTCTGTGAAATTGGTTTATGGTTTCATTTATAAGCAATTGTCCGCCTTCAGGGGTTGAAACATCGCAACATACACTGAAAACATCGGGTTGAATCTTACGCACATCTTTTTCTGATTCAGACAATCGTACCCGGTTCCGGCCATTTAATACGACAGAAGCTCCGTTTCGAGCCAGTTCAAGTGCAATTGCTTTGCCTATTCCCCCGCTTGAACCGGTTATTATTGCAACCTTCCCAATAAACATTTGAGTGCTAATTTTCGTGATATCCATTATTGAACAGTAATTTTATTTTTTTTTAAGATACCCATTTTCGATGAACCACTCATAACACTCCGTGATTGCAATATTGATGTCTGTCTGCGGCATTTTGAGTTCTTTCACTGTTTTTTCACTGTCGGCAAATTGTTTGATACAAGATAATCTGGCAACAGGGTATGTTACCAGGGGTTCCTTTTTAAAAAGTTCACCTGACAAGCTTCCAAGTAATCCGATAAGTTTAAAGAGCCAATCGGGTAGATATATCTTCGCTTCAGGTTGTGAGACAATCCTGGCAACTTTTCGGAAGAATTCGCGGTATGTTAAATTCTCATTCCCTGCTACGTAAAATGAGCCAATACGCCCCATTTCCAGGCTATTGGCTATAGCTTCTGCCACATCCTTAACGTAAATGAAATTTTTTCCTCCGTTTGTATAAAACTTAATCCAGCCCTCCGCGAGTTTCAGGATAATTTTTCCGGAACCAGGCAAAGAGTCGTAAGGTCCGATCATGAATGTAGGTAATATTGCCAGGGCCGGTAAGCCTCTGTCCTTAACTGCATCAAGTACCATATTAAATGCCACATACTTGGAGTCAATGTAATCGAGTCCATATTCTTCTCCAGGAAATGAATACTTCCCTGTTGATGTCCCATTTGTGTTTACAGAAATACCTGAACCTATATATATCATCAGTCTGGTATTGCACTTTAATACCGTATCTATCATGTTAGCAGTACCCTCAATATTTATTCTCCGCACAATTTCAGAGCGGGCCGGCCAGATACTTGTTGAAGCTGCTGCATGAACAACAGCATCACATCCTGCAACAGCAGGAATGAGGGATTCAGGCTTTAAAATGTCCCCGGTATGTTTTGTAATGTTCAGGCCTTCAAGAGAAGCCGAGTGCGAGTAAGGATGAATAAGAACACTTACTTCGTGATTTCTTTCCAGTAGTAACCTTACAAGATTGCTCCCAAGCATACCATCTGCACCCGTTACTAATATACGCATAAGTGAAAGCCACAGTTATAATTCCCAATGAAGCAATAAGGCTGCATACATTTAAATTAAACAACTCAGATTCTGTTTTGTTTTGGAAAGGCACCTCGGAATTTTCAGTACGGTCCCGGGAGGCTATCCCCGGATTCTATCTATTTTAAAAGATTGTCAATAACTTGCTGTTCATTTGGTGTTAAGTGGACAACATTATTAAAGTTTGTCCAGTCAGGCTTCGTTCGTATAACTCCTTCCCAGGTGTAAACGTCTGAAAACTTCCCTCCGTATAATAATTTATCCATTGTATAATATTTGAATACGTGAACCATATTTCCTGAATTGGAATCATATCCTGAAACTGTGGTACGGATCATAGAGATGCCAGGATTTGCAATCAGCGTTTTCAATAGTTGAAGAATCGGTTTATTTTCATCACCATCCAGACGAATCTCCAGATACCATGTACGTTCTAACAGGGGTGTATTTATTTCCCGCTTATACAATGTCCGTTTATCATTGCCGGAGAGTTGAATTAACTCAAATGTAGCAGTGCAGTCGATGAGATTTTTACCTTTGTTGCCAACCCTGGATGAAAGATAAATCCGCTCTTTTCTATATCGGATATAGCAATTGTCGGTCAATAGTATATCGTTGGGTCTCTGCATAAATTTGTAGGCTATAAAGCCTCCAAAAACAGGGAAAAAAGTCATCTCAAAGCACGATTCGATAAGAACGATAATCTGCCCTGCACCTGTTTTAGGGACGATATCTCCGTATCCGATTGTTGTGAAAGTGACTGCACTGAAATAAATGTAATCAAGGAAATTAACTGAATCAGAACCTGCTGTCAGCTTAAAATCCAATGAATCAAAGAAGTAATATAGTATTCCGAATATTATTGATAAACAAATATAAATTGAAACCCCTTTCAATGCTGCCTTTACAATTCTATCATCCCAGACAGCTGAGGTAAATTCCCGGATTCTCCTATAAAAATGTATAAATCCCATACTATGGTTTTATCAATAAAGTCTGAAGATCTCAATGATACTTTGGGGATTAATTTAGTAAGAAAATGCCAATAAATAAATTTTATTTTTTATTTCTTACCGTAGGCCGGGTTACTTAAATTCAAATTACCTTTTCTTGTGCCTGTGTTACAGATATCGATTAAAAAACTAGTTTTGTATTCTATCATTGCCTTATGACACACAACCTAAATCCCTAAAAGATGAAAACTTATCAGAAATTATTTTTGCTTATTATATTGACCGGATTAATGACTTCCTGTTCACCAACCACCCAGATTCGGAAAAGTACTTCTGATCCTTCATTAGCCAAAAATCCTGTGGAACCATTTAAAAAGGTATTTGTCATGGTCACCGCAAAGAATGAGCCTAACAGGAAAGCTGCTGAAGATAAGCTTGTTTCACTTATCAGACAAGGAGAGGCAGTTCAATCGTATACGTATATTACACCGGCTGACACATCACAAAAAGAGCTTGTTGAAAAAATAATTAAAGACGGATTCGACGGAGCAATAACAATGCGTGTAAAGGCTGTTGTACAGACAAAAACCAAAACCACCTACAATCCCGGAACCTCATACGACAGCTGGTACTCGTATGGTAATACCTATGCTTATTCCCATACATATGTTGTCGGCAGTGCATCAAGAACTGAAACAGGTAACATAGATGTGAATAGTTCAAAGGATTATATAATTGAGACTAACATTTATTCGCTCGAGAAAAGAAAGCTCCTCTGGTCAGGTGTTACGGCCTCTCTTAGTGCAAAAAAAGTTGATAGTGCCATGACCGGTATAGTTAATGCAATAAGAGAAGAGCTTCAGAAAAAGGGATTCCTTAAGGATTAAGATTCTATAAGGATTTTGTCCCGGGCGGCACCGTGTTTTAAAAGTTACCAGGGTTGATTTATTTTCATCAAATCAAAACAATTATTTGATTCAGATGTTGTTTTGATAAGATTAATCGGAAAAGCCCACACCAACTATGAAAACTTCAAACTGGATCAAATTAATCGGGATTCTTTGTATTGTTTTTGGGATATCGGGTATATTTAATAATGTTTTGCCCTTACTGATATCAGAATTCAGTGAAGTGACCGGTGAAATGATCGAAAGCCCTCCTGAGACCTCCACCTGGCTCATGATAAATAATTATATTGGAATCTTTGTACAGTTGTTTTATCTCCTGGCCGGAGTCTTCTTCTTATTGAAGAAACCATATTCTATGTGGCTTATGTATAGTGCATTGACAATTAACATTGTGTATGTGTTGATCCCAATGTTTATTTTTAAGCTATATCACTCAATTATCTTTGTTTTACCTGGTGTGTTTATTGACGTTGCCTTATTAATATTTGTTTACAGGATTAGAAAAAATTATCTGAAGTCGCCTGATAAAATTGTTAATGCATTTGGTGAATATTCACCTAAACCCGGACTTCTGAAAATATTTACTTTTATTGGATTCATATGTTTCTCAATTTCTCTTTCGATATTAGGATTATGGATTCATGCATCCAGTTCTGTTAAAAACCAGGGTGAAGCCGTTGAGTTATTCAAGAGTTATTTTCCTGATTTTTTACAAGGTGGTTATAATACCTCCTATTTTAGCCTGATCCTTTGTACCCTGGCAATTCTTTTTAGTAGTCTTGGTTTGAAGTCCCGCGGATTTTTATGGAAAGTAAATATGATCATTTTGGTTTTAAGCAGCTTACTGTTATTACTGAATTTATTTCAACTCATGTAATTTTTTTTGTGTTACTCAAAGAAAAAGGTCGTACATAATCTTCTTTCAGGCCATTTATTGAACCACCATTTCACATCATTCATTGGGTTTTCTGTTCAAAGCTTAATAGTTTAGATTTGAAATAAGAGAAAAATAAAGTATTTACTTGAAGTATTTCTTTATCAGACTCCTGTATCTGGCTTCAGATTGTAATATCTGTAAATCCGGAGAGAGTTTTATCCAGAATAGGTTACGATATCCATTTTGCAGGGCCTTTTCGAGATCGGCTATCGCATCATTTACATTTCCCTGAGCACAAAGTACTTCTGCATACCGGTCGTGAAGTGTTGAGTCAATTTCAATCGCTTTCCTGAGCATGAGCTTCGAGGATTCCATGTCATTTAATCGGGCGGAAACAACACTTATAGCAATATAGGTACCTGCATTGTCAGGCCATTTTTTCATCCAATTTTCGGTTGCGATTTTTTTGAAAGCAGAAAAATATTTCCGGGCTTCCTCCTTGTTTCCCAAAGACTGGTAATTAATTCCTAAATCGTAGTATGCGGAAACTTCCTCCGGACTAATCTCCAGAATTTTTTTTAATATCCCTATAGCCTTGTCATTTTCTCCCTGAAGACGGTAAGTATGAGCAAGACGATAAAGGTTAATTGTGAAATTTGGATTTATCTCCCGGGCTTTTTCATACGCCACCTCTGCTTTATTAAGACTATCAATGCATATCCAGGCTGATCCCAGATTAGAATATCCCCATGCATTCTGGGGATTATCTTTAATCATTTTTTCAGCCCAGATTAGTGCAGAATCCGCTTTCCCTAACTTTTCAAGATAAATCCATAATATTCCACTGTAAGTAAGTGCCATATTTTTGTTAATCCCTACAGCTGCTTTATATTCTTTAAGGGCTTCTTCCCACTGTCCTGAACTTTGATAATACCAGCCCAGGTTGTTGCGGGCAGCAGGATCGTCAGGATATAAACCAATCCGCATTTTAGTATAGCTGATAGCTTTCGGAATATCTTTTTCATTACTTATAGCATGAAACGCAAGTATCGTGAGTTTTTCTCTTTCTGTAAGATTATTGACAGATTTAACAGCCTGATTCAGTAATTCACGACCCTTTTCAACCGAATCAAATTTCTCAATGAGAATATTCCCAAGAGATGCCCTGGCTGCAGTAAAACCGGTGTCAATCCTCAAAGAGCTTTCATAATAATCTCTTGCACCGTTAAAATCCAGTAACAAATGGTGTTCAATACCAAGAGAATATTGTTTTAAAGCTTCTAATGATGATGTAGTGACTTTCGATAAAAGCTTGTCCTGAGTCGAAATTTTATATCTTGATTCGCCAAGCTGCCTGCGTATTGTTTTACTCAGCTTGTCTAACTTTGAAAGGATGTCATCCTTAGTTTGTGCATAGAGTACTTCAGATCGCAGAAGATTTCCGGTTTTGGTCTCCACTATTTTTGCTGCAATTACATACCTGTTTCCAATTTCACTTATACTAGGTACTATGTAGATTGAGATACCCTCCCTTGATGCAATTTCTCTCCCCGTTTTATCATCTATTGTGGTCAGGTCTTTCATCTCCATTCTTGCCAAAGTTTCAACCATTCTCGCTCGGGGAAGTATATTTACATAACTTGACTGGCTGGCAGAGAGTGAAAATGCAGTATAGAGGGATTTATCGAATATTGGATCCTGAGTCAGGTTTTCAAAGTCGGTTATTACAACCCAGTCACGTTTTGAGAATGGTAAAGTGGTTCCACTGGAAAAAAGGAAGAGAAAAATCAAGGCAAGAATGACGCCTGATGAACTGATACTGAAAATTCTTCTTTTCTTTTTGTTCTGATCACCCTTTCTAATACTTTGTTCACTTGAAACTAAATTATCATTCCCTGAATGTTGAGCCACAGACCCTTCTTTGCCAGGAATAATATTTTTTAGACTGCTCTCTTCTTTTCTTCCTTCTCCTGGAGTTGCTGATTGCTTTCTTTTTAAACTGATCAAAATTTCATCAATAGCATTTGCAACTTTGTTAATCTGATCGCGATAATATGTTTTGTTCAGATTTTCATGCGGATGATCTTCAATGGCACGTAAGGGTCTGTTTACTCCGGCTGATTTGTAAATAAAATCAACTGAGCGTATATGTCCCAGATGGCTTTCTATAAGGTTAATATCATCCATATCAAGATCATGTATACGAACAGGTAAGACTCTGCTGGCTACATTGCCACTCTTCAGTTTTATGTTAAGTCCCAAAGTGTCTTCCTCTGCTGTTTTAAGAAAAGCCAGAAACTCCTTGTTCCATGCAAAGCTTTTAGAATCACAGAATGTTCTGGAAAGAATGGGAATAAATATTAATGACTTTAATTTATTCATCAGCGACTGGTCAACTGAATAAGTTTCAAGAAGACCATCATTTGGGTTAGCATCGAAGTAAACAGTTACTTTGTCCTTAATTGTTGCCTCGAGTTCCTTGCTGAGGTTAGTTACAAACTCTGTAACCCAACCATCATACTTATTATCGTTCTGACGGTAGCTGATGAAGATGTCGTAATTATATCCTTCAATAAGACTTGACATTTAAGCTTACTTGATACACTACCAAATTTAAACTAAAGTCAGGCTAAATACAAAAATTTGTTTTAGAAGGGCAGGCTGAGAACTGAAAGTTCATATTTGAAAGGGCAGTGGATATGTATGCTAAGCATCATCTTTATCCTTTTGGGAATCATTTTATTTATGATATCGGTCTATTTTCTGCGGCTTACTCAAAAACCAGCAAATGCCATAAATTATACTTGGAATCCACAAAAGCAGAGCTATTGGAAGGACTAACACAGGGGACCCTAATTCTGGTTTATGTTCTAATGACATCCTCACTTGTCCGATTATAAGCCATAAGGGAAAAATAGCACTGATCAGTCCACCAATTCCCTGCCATTTCAGACCTATAAAGAGACCAATTATTGAAATTAATCCGATGGCTGCAAACAGGTAATCAGAATTGCCCCAAGGTCGATTTCCAAAAGCAAGAATCACAGGAAAAATTATAAGAGATGGGATAGCATAACTCATCGCAATTATCCTTGCTACAATACGAATAGTATTTTTATTTAATCCCATAGAGCCGGAGAATTTTCATAATTAAAAGTCCGTCTGCAATCACTGTTACCTATTCCTTACAGTTTCTAATAATCATTCCAATTTGTTATAGCAGCTCCGATTAACCAGGGAGCTATACCAATGCCAAAACCAATGAACACTTTCTTTCTTTTCTTCTTATGAGCCTGTTTTTTGTAACCAGAAATATAATCCTGATTATTCAGCAAATTCATTTCAGGAACTACAAAGTTTTTGGGCTTTGGAGCAGTAGATGCTGATATGATCCCTTCAATCAACCCGACAGGCGGGTATATAAAAGTAGAAATTATTGTTCCAACCATCGGACGGTTGCCCACATATAACAAATCTGCATCGTTTTGTCCTTTGGCATACATTTCTACAGAGCTAAGATTCTTTTCGGTTTTAGTTAAAGTAATTATCTCTCTTGTTCCATTTGAATATTTTATCATAAACAAATCTTCCAGAGGAATGACCTGATTGATTATTTGTGCAGAATCATTTTTCTGAAAAATAATGTAGCCGGGGGTTACTTCGGTAACTTTTCCTAAAATCTCATCCCCGTTTACCTTTACAATAGTGTCTTGTTTTACAACTGTAACTTGCGAAAAAACAGATACTGATGCAATAAGCACGGGCAGTAGAATAGCTATTTTCTTCATAACTATTTTCATTATATTATTAACGTACCATCGTATTAAATCCGATCAGTAAACTTACTCTGATTCCTGTAGGTTCCCTTTCGCCTGTATCACTGTACCATGAATTTTTTACTGATGGGACTATTGCAAGAGTTATTGGAAAAATCATTTTGCCAGACTTGAATGAAGAACCTGCGGCGATCACCATTCCAAAACTGGCTACTGAAAGGTTTGGTCCTAAACCGAATTCAAACCCTTTCTTTCCCCGAACTCCAAGAAGCATGCTTGCACTTGGCAGAAAAATACCTTTCTCAATACCTCCAACCAGTAAAACCCATTCTACCAAACCTGACAACCCGGTTGGAGTAGTGAATATGCGAGTTTCAAATTGCCAGCCGAACTGTGAAATGACTGGAGAATAACCTTTTTCCTCAAGTTGTTCTTTGGAGGAACCCTCACCAATGAAAGTAATTCCAACCCTTGGTCCGTTAAAATGCAATCGATCATAGCCGAGATCTGTTGGTCCCAAGGCAGTTTCAGGAGGAATGCCTTCCGCATCGGTTTGTGTTGAAAAAACCTCCTTGGTTCCGTTTTCATACTTTACCATGAACAAATCGGATTTTAAAATTGAGTAAAGCGGGCCATCAATATTGTCGAACTTTTTGAATTTAACCTCTGAAGAGGTTACTTCGGTTACTTTTACTTTTGTCTCGGTGCCATTCTTAAAGGTCAGGATGTCCTGGCTGAAACAAAGAAAATTTATCAGGGAAGAAAATAGCAGCGTAATAATAAGTTTTTTCATGGTGTTTTGTTTAAAATGAATTAATAACAATTAAAGGAGATCGTGTATTACACCCCGGCAACGCCTGAAGCAGTTATGCCTGATATATAGATTATATCAGAAGTAGAGAATAGAGGTGCCTGTTCCTTTATACAGCATTTAAGTATAATGCAAAACAAAGCACCAAAGATTTCAAATGACGCTCTCTTAATTTTCATAAGGAATATGTATTTTATTCCTTTTAGATCAAGCCACTAACCAAAGTTATGAAAGTTTAGGATACGAGGCAAAAAAATCGTCTTCAGTCATGTTGTTTTGTAGTCAGTTCCCGGGCAGGGTGATCTATTGAGTCAGCCCAATGCTTCAGGATATATCATAGGAGCGTCAATGGACTCTAAAAAGAGAGAGGGTAAGAATATAAGTCAGGGAATAGCACTTTGGGGTTACCGGAAAGCAGATAAAGTTTTGCTTTTTGTATAAACTTAGCTTAAATTTGATAAGACACACACTCTTACAAAGTTATATTCCATGAAAATAAAATCCATTATTAGATATGTACTTATAATATCAGTACTACTCAATATGATGGGATGTGGTGAAAAGACAAACTGTTCAGCTTATCCTGAAAAATACATGAGGTGGATACCTTTTCAAAAGGGCGACCAATACTCATTCACAGATGGAACTAATACTATCCAGATAAATGTCAATGAAGTGTACAGAACAGAAGCTTACATAGAAAAACAATCCTGGCCAATGGATAAGATGTGCACTTCTGAAGCTTATGCTAAAATGACAAGTAATTCTTTTCTATCCAATATGGAGTTTACTTCTTCACTTCCAGAGCCGCTTCCCGATAACAGCCTTAACAGGGATACAGCATCTGTATATTTTAGAATAGTTCTTCTGTCCGATGAATGGTCAGAATTCGGATTTTCAATCCGTGACGGACAATTCGCCAATACAATCTTTTTTTCTACGCCGATCCCTTTATTAAGTAGCTTTAATAACGGTTACAGAGAATACAGCAATGTATTGAAATTGGAACATGACACATTAATTAATAAAGAAGCTATTTATCAGGTATATGTTGCTGAATCGGCAGGGATTATTCAATTTAAGGATCGCAAAAAACATAAGACCTGGAGCCTTATAAATAAATAATAAAATATCTTTACATAATAACACCTTATATTCCGACCTTAGACGACGCACTTTGGTTTGAAGATATACAATGGTGAGACGAAATTGTATTGATGAAGTGAGTTCGTTGAATCATTTTTTCAGCTTTAAAATGGGAGCTATACAATCTATTCTTAACCGTGTACTTCTTTTTGTTGCAGGAACGATGCTTTCACTTGCTGTTCCTGCTCAGACCGTTACGGCCGGGGCTGATTCCGTAGCATTTGTCAGAGCTAAATTTGCCTTTGACAAATTCACTTTTTCCGATGGTGGAACCAGGGTGATCAGAATAAAGGATGATGGGACGAAACTAGTTAAAGGCAAAGGAAAGAAGGTAGGGCGCGATGCCGGAAATGGTTTACTGACTCTCATTACAGGTGTAGGCATAGGTTCCTCAAATGAAGTAAACTTTAAAGTTGCAGGTACGGTAACATGCAACGATGGACTGCCCGACTGGAAAATAGCCCTGTTCTGTGAGGGAATCCAGGAAACAAGCAGGGAGCGGGTAAAAGACAATGATGGTTCATTTTCGGTGAATAAAGAAACAATAAATACTTATTACTGGGAAAAGGAAGCGACAGGTATTCTGTTGGAAGGCGATGATACTGTCGGTTTCTTTAGGATTGTTATGAATCCGCGTGAGGATACTCTTACGAAGCCGATGGCTGATTATTTCTTCCTTCCGGTGCAGATTCAGGAAGCTGAGAGACCTAACACGATGGCTCAATTTATGGCCTCATCTGCCACTCTCAAAGACTATGGCATAACCGGAATATTCCGCGGGCATTCATTCGCGATTATCTCAGACGGGAGGCAGAATAAATCGTGGGGTTTTTATAACAATAAATATTTATTTATGCTTTGCGCCGGCAATCTGATGAACCAAATCAGGAAAGGGGTTCCTGATCCGTACCTTTTAATTAATAATATTGAATCCGGCCCTGACAGGCGTGATCTATTCAGACTGGCCATGATATGCCAATACCTGAATTCAGCTTTGGGGGAATAAAAAAAAATCACTTTATTGTCGCTATATTTATTTTTGGTATTGGAGGGTTATCCAGCAATTCTGCAGAAAAATAATAATAAATCAATTAAATATGAAAACCAGAATTTTTACTTGCCTTTTAACATTGTTTCTGGCAACAAATGCAATTGCTGTCAAAATCCCCAAAACAGATGAGATTAAACTACTGATTGCTGTTGGACTCCCGGATCATGATTGGCAACGGACCATTAATTCCTCTGATCAGAACTCAGATTTCATAAGATTATTCAATGATAAAGATTTAACCGGTTGGGGCTATCGTAAAAAGAGTGCGGATATAATTGTTTTTGAATCATTTGATGGCCTGACTGAAACACCAGAAAATCGCTTTTTTGCAAAAGGAGGGATTCTTACCGTTAATCCTTATATCGAAGGGTATGTGGAACGGTATGGAGCCATTTGGACAAAAAATGAGTTCCCGAAAGATTTTATACTTACTTTGGAGTTCCGTGCATCTAAAGATGCAGACAGCGGTATTTTTTTGAGGGGGAAACAATTGCAATGTCGCGATTACCTTTTGGCAGGTCCATACAAGAATCTCAAAAACTATAAACCGCAAGAATGGAATAAGATTGAAGTTATTGTAAAGAATAATGTGGCCCGTTGTACCTGTAATGACGAGATTCTTGAAGAAGCTCTCAGTATCCCTGCCACAGGGCCAATTGGTCTCGAATCCGACCGGGGGCAAATGGAGTACAGGAACATACAGATCAGAGAACTTGAATAATCTTAAGTGTAAAAGCCAGTGCCCATGTCAATCACATGCCGGAGTGGCCGGGCGGCCCGGCCTTTGCAATTATGTAGATTGAACGTGTTCCTGTAGGCAGCTTCCATGATTTTGTTAATATTGTTTCATATTTACGAAAAAAATCCCTGTTAACCGTTCCCTCTATAATCGATTGTCTGGAAAGAGTTTTTTCATCGAGACAGTTTGTATAAACTATTGAACCTCTTCTTAATGCATTTACAATAACTTCATCAAGGTTAGTTGTATCTTTTCCGCTTATCTGAAGAATAGCCGGTGATTTATAAATATTTGTAATAGTAGCATCCCCGGTTTGATAATAGATCATGCTTTTTAAAAGCTGATCATCCGAAGCTATAATAACTGGTTCATTGACCGACAAAGCCGCGTTGCAGAGAAACTGCTCGGGAGCCTTATTTTTGTAATGTAGTGGAATTAAACCATAAGATATATTCCAGATTGCCATTCCAATCAGTAACCTGAAGAGAAACTTTTCAAATCCGGTAAAATAGAATGGAAACAAAATAAATACCAGAAAAGGTATCATTACCATAAACTCTGCATTTCCGCTTGAGACTACTGCAAAAATGTATTGAAGGGTTAATATTAAGACATGTATCCGGAGGAATCGTCTGGAAATACTAACTGTCCCTTTTACCGGGAATTTTAGGAAGGCATAAACAACAAAGAAGAATGATAAAATACCTGGTATTGACAAAAGCAGGTTTTCTCTTACCATATTAAACATATACCCATGGATCTGCACAAAACTTCTGATCAAATTTGCGAATGAGAAAAAGAAACCTCTGGATGTTATTTCCAGCTTTGCCCCATGATTGAAGTCGCCATAAATAAATCTGAATATATTATCCCAGTTTAATCCGCCCTGCGTAGTCATTATAACAATCAGGTATGTAAGAGGTATAATAATGGAAATTAAAATATATAGAAGTATATGCATTTTCTTTTTACCCCAGAATAATACCAAGCAATAATCCCAGCCACCAGAAGATATAGATTTGATGAAAAAGTATTGAGACAGAGGCCCAGATACTTGTGTGCAGCAAGTTCTTTATTTCTCTGTTATCCAGGTATTTCAGATAATTGAAAGAGGCAGTCAGTGCGAAAAAAAGAGGAACAATATATGTCTCATTTTCTGTAGAAAAACGAATCACAGAAAAAGAAAGACCTACCAAACCTATTATAATTGCAGCTTGTTTTTCAGTTATTTTATAAAAAGATAAGATTTGCCAGACTTTGATAAGAGTTAAAAATGCAAATAATGCATTCATTACTTTCATGGATGAGATCACTTCAAAGCCTGCCAGGGATGGTAACCAGCAGAATAGAATACCTAGAGCATTATATAGTAGATGGTGTGGCAGAAATATTTCACCCCTGTATTTTATCGATGCTGCAGAGAACCAGCCATCGGTTGTTGATAAACTTGAAGGAAAACCAAGATATAGTCCTAAAAGTATTATAATAATGAACCACGATAATTTATATTCTGAAGACATTCCTGACCTATGTTTTTCATACTAGAAATTACAGTAATAATATTCTCCTGCTTGGTTATTTTACAAAATGTCCAAAGGTTGTCAACGCAGGTATAAATATAAGTTAATATTACTGACTGAAAAGCAGGACGTCATTAATAAAGACCCGCAACTTCAATCTTCTTCCCATTCTTCTTTAAAACTATCACAGTTGCTGAGTCCTTTTTATCGATATAGAGCCGTATGGGAACAACTACAAAACGCTGATGATAACTCGTGAAAGTTTCAGTGTTTTGCACTCCAACCCGAATGCCACCTCCATATTGAATTGAGTCAGGGTTGCTTGAAGGTATTGTTGAATTGATCTCAACAAAGTATGTCTGATTTATTCCTTTGAGTGGTTCATAGCTAACAGATACTTTAGTTTTTGATGACCATATGAGTTGCCTGGCTCCCCTTTTCAGAGTATATGCAAGGTGAGTTGCATCATCTCCCAGCAAACTGCAGCCAGAGAGAATAATTGAAAACAGGACTATCAGAGAATACGTTTTCTTCATTTATTAAACGATTAATTTCTTAATAAATAAACAATTGTTTTATACTGATGTTCAGCAATGATTTTGTAATGATATTATGTTATCCCCAAAACCTGGCAAGATTTTGAACAACCAGTTTAAGGAAAGGGCACTGTATTATAAAAGAAGAAAATAAGATGTTAAATTTGTAAAAAAAGTAATAGAATGAACACAATGAAACCATCTGCTGTAAAAGCTGATAATGGGCAGAAAGAACGGACCTGGGCAATTGTTAATTTTTATTGATAAAGAAGTGATTATACTTTGTTAAGTCGGGTCTTATAGATAAGGAATCTGGTAAGTTTTATACAGATATTTTCGACTTAAGGCAAACAGGAGATTACGATGATTATATTGACTTCAAAAAGGAAGATGTACTGGATTTGATAGGACCTGCAAAGGAATTAATTTCAAAAATTGAAAGATTACTTTTTCGGCAGATTAACCTTTTTTAGAAATACATCCCAACGGGGATCATCATGAAGAGAATTAAAAATTGGAAGTACAGCTGCCCATGCTGCATTGCCTGAATGTGGCTCATAATTGAGCCATTTGAAGGCTTCATCTTTTCTCCCTAATGCTGCATAAATCTTCGATCGTTGATATGCGCTCATTGGTGTTACTTCTTTTTTTTCGATCTCAGCAAGGATCTCTTCAGCTTTCTCCATGCGAGCTGTTGCAATGTATGTCAGACAAAGGGCATTCAGATTGTCTGGATAAAGCTCTGCAAGTTTCTGATGTATTTTAATCGCTTCCTCATTTCTCCCCAGACCCAGATAAGCATTACCTAACACCTGATAGCCAAGAGGATAATCCTTTTGAATTTCAAGTGATTTAAGGGCTTCCTGAATTGCTTCTTCATATCTGTCGGCATAAACATATAAACCTCCCAGCCATGCTGTATGAAGTGGATTGTATGGATCATATTTCTGGGCCAACTTATGCTGTGCAATAGCTTCGTCCATTCGACCCCAGAGGTAAAGGCCCCAGGCATAATGATAATGTGCCATATCCAGGTTAGGATTTAATTCCAGGGCACGTTTAAAATGGTTTTCTGATTTTGTAAAATTCCATGATTTATAGAGGTATACTATAGCCAGGGCAGCATGGACTTCAGCGATTGCAGAGTCAAGCATTATTGCTTTAAATGCATATTCTTCTCCTTTCGCGAGTGCATCTCCGGGATCAAGCGGACTATGAGCGATTGACAGATAACCCAGTGCAAGCCCTGCATTTGCAAATGCATCTTCAGGAGCGATCCTTACCGCTTCATGAAGATATTCCAGTCCTTTTGTGTTTCCTTCTTTCGTCGTTTTTTCTATTTCAGACATTCCCCTGGAATATGCTTCGTATGATTGCGGATTAACCTGGCTTGGCTGAGATAGTTTTAACAGGTCCTGTGGCAATAAATCAAGTCCGATCTTCTGGGCTATCTGCTCTGCAATGGTTTTATGCACTATATGAATGTTTGCGCGATTGATTGAATAATTGTTCGCCAGGATAGGTTTCTCTTCGGGAAATATCTGGATCAGCCTGATCATAATTTCCTCCAGGTCTCCCGAACCTAATACTGATCCTTCTATCAGGTAATCCACACGGGCTTCCTGTGCTATTTTGGATAATGACATCCTGTCCTTTTCTATTGCGAAAGTTGTACGCAAGCCTACTATCCTTAATGGTTTTATCTGGCTTATTTTTCCTAACTCCTGATATGAAGCCTCACGGTGCATATCAGTCAGATAATCATTTGAAACATCACCGGTAAGATTTTTAAAAGGCATTAAAGCAACTGACTTTTCAACATCTGGCTTGATCAGAATCTTTGAATAGTTTTGGATACACAAGTATTCCAGCAATTATTAGTATTGCAACAATAGCAATGGCTGTCAAGTATTTCCATTTACCTGATATGGCAGGTTCTCGCAAGCATCCCTTTTCTGTGTTCTTTTTTGATCTCCTCAGATAGCTTTCCGTGCTGAATCTTTTCTCTGCCGGGTTCTCCTGATAATCCCATAATAATCTCTCTTGATGGCATTACCACTTTATTTATCTGATTTCGGTACTTTGTCTTATTCAAGTTAATTCTTTCATCATCATCAGCTTGGTAAGAGCGTCTGTTAACTCCTGGTTCTGCATAAACAAACTCAACACCACGTATTATTCCACCAAGTACCGTTTCGCAAAGCTTTATATCTGCATTATTCAGATCGTAAATCCGGACAGGCAGTACCCTGTTTGCCACATTACCACTGGGCAGTTTAACTTTCAATCCGAACTTATCTTGCGAAGCCTGATCAACAAATACCTTAAACTCATGTTCCCATGCGAATGATTTAGGATCACAATAGGTACGTGAAATAATTGGAATGAAGATCAGACATTTCAGCTTTTCTTTGAGAGAGGCATCAACATCATGAGTCTCCAGAAGCCCGTCATGAGGGTTAATATCGAAATAAACACTTATCTCTTCTTTGAATGTAGACTCAAGCTCCTTTTTCAGGTTGTCAACGAACTCAGTTACCCAGCCATCGTACTTATTGTCTTTCTGGCGGTAGGAGATAAAGATGTCGTAATTATAGCCTTCAATAATGCTTGCCATTTGAGGCTCATTTATTTCATTATCAAATTTAAACCAAAGTCAGGCTAAATACAAAAAATTGTTTGCAAGGATAAATCATAATCCGATTATGCAGATTTGAAGTGTAAACTATATTCTATAAGAATGGTGTTAACCACCACCGACCATTCTTATTCTAGTGCCAATTATTGTAAAAACACTCAAAACCCAAGCAAGAGCCTAGCAAGATAAAAGATGTCATGCAGTCATGCAGTCGTGCAGTCTTGCGGTCGATAAACCATTTCAATGATTGTACCGCATGACACTCAGACTGCAGGGACCGCAAGACAAAATATTACATTTCCATTATTTAATACCTGTTATCCCCAAAACCTGACAAGAACCTGGCAATAAATAAAAAAGATATGAAGAGGACATTGGTCAATTCTTAGTTTGAACGGGCAGAACCTGGTAGATTGATCTTTGGAATAAATTCTTCCTTCCCGTTCCGATAAATAATCTTCAATCCTTTTATTGAATTATAATCTTTTATCATTGTAATTACCCTGTTGTACGTGCTAGAAATCATAAATTCTCTATCTGATAACGGAAGTAGCTTATATATCAGACCAGAATTATCTGAGTAATAAAACTGATCATGCTCTTCATAAATTTTCAAGTCGCCATATCTGCCAACATATGATTCCAATACAGGTTTGACTTTCTCATATTTCTGACTTTGAATAAATTCCAGGTGTTTGAATAAAATATAGCAAGGTAATAATGTTCAGGATTTTGTTCATACGCTCCACGAAATGCAAATAGTGATTCCTGTATATTATTAAAAGTCAACAATTTTATGGCATTTATTATTGATGAATCCTGTTTCCAATATAATGAAGAATCTACATTTCTTTTTGATTTATGAATCATCTCTACAACCTGACCCTGGTTATTGCTTAAAAATGTATATGTTGAAGAACCATCAAATTTAGTATTCTGAGCTTTGGAAATTGGATATCGGAAATAAGCCCATTGACTAACTGGTTTAAAGAGGAGAAAATCGTTGTGGATATAGATGTTGCACCTAACTCCCCATGTTCACCATCGATAATATCCTGTAAATGGTTCCAGAAAATTCTTCCCTTTTGTGTTGGTTCTTTCAAAGTCAATATAGCCTAAGAATCATTGCAATGAATTGTGTTTCCTCGGGGTTAATAAGTATCACTTTCTTATAAACTTCTTCGGCCGCATTAAGATCTTTCTTTTGCAAATAAATTTCTCCTAACTGAAGCAAAGCGCCAGTATTTTCCGGGTTCTCTTTGAGAATTTTTTCTAATTCCACTTTACCCTTTTCTGGTTTACCTGAATAGAGGTAACTGTTTGCCAGCAGAATCAAATATTCCGGTTGGCCGGGCAGCAGTTCATTTAATTCCTCTGCTGCCTTCTCACATTTGTCAACCATGAAGTTTATCTGGTAAGTATTTATCAGTCTTAATAGTGTATTTATATTTTCAGGTTGTAATTCCTTTTGCATCTCAGACAAGTAAACAGCCTTCTCATTTTCACCAATTACTGAATAATAAATAATTCGCGTAGTAATTTCATCTATTTCTGATAATCTATTGCGATGACGCATTGCCTGGTTAATATATTTTTGGGCACTCATAGAACTTATCTGGTAAAGGTCATTTACCCAGGCATGATAAAGCAATGCCTTTGCAAATGTAGAATCAAGCTCAATGGCTTTATTAAGACCTTGAAAAGTAGAAGTGTATTTTAATTCTTTAAAATAAAGACCTTCTACATAGAATTGTAACGCTTTAAGATTATTTGTTAATTGTTCCTTTACCGGGAGATCAGGAAACGAACTTAAAATGCTCTGAGGAATATCCAGGTCTACCCTTGTCTGAAAGCTAATAGTATCAATGAGGCTGAAAAAATCACTTCCCTTGAAAAATCTTTCCTCTTTAAGGGCTCCGTTTGTTGTTTGATAGATCCTGGTCGTTATTTCATAGATGCCGTTTATTGTCTTAAACACACCCGTGAGAAAGTACCTGTAATTGTTGGTTTTAGCGTATTTTATTTGCTGCTGAAAATGGGTGGAATTGTCCTGTCCGGTTGAGATATAATTGAATTGATAAAGATCTTGCCCGATTATCTCTGAAATCCCATATTTCATCCAGTTATTTAAAGAATCGTTAGATTCATTCACAAAAGGGAAGATCGCCAATTTGGAAACATATCCCTTTTTAAACACCTTGCGGATTTCCCCTTCTCCATTCTCATTCATCACTGATACACTCATGGTCATCGTACTCAGATTTCCCCGGTCTTTTATTAATTTAGGGAGACTTAGCATCAGTACTATCAGAAATATCAAAACTAAAATAGCTGACAGAAGCTGAAACCTGTTTAATTTAACACGTTTCTTAAACAAATTTTTATCTTTTTTGAGATCACCCGATAGTTCGCTGGGCAAAGTCTTATCATTTACGATCGTGGCTGATTCTGTTTTCAATCCCGATATAATTTCTTTTATTGCGAGTGCCACCTTGTTTATCTGATTTCGATAAGAGGTTTTGTTTAAGTTTTTCTCGTCGCTATCTTTTGGTGATAGTGATCTGTTAACTCCAGCTTCTTTGTAAATAAATTCAATTCCACGGAGAACTCCTCCAAGAACCGATTCACATAATATTATATCATTTTTATCGAGGTCATGAATACGAACGGGTAACACCCTGCTGGCTACATTCCCGTTTGGCAGCTTCACCATTAATCCGTACTGGTCATGCGAAGCCTGATCTAACAAATGCCTTAAACTCATGTTCCCAGGCAAATGATTTTGGATCACAATAAGTTCGGGAAATGATCGGAATAAATATCAGGCACTTGAGTTTCTCCCTCAGCGAAGCACCCACATCGTGTGTCTCTAATAGTCCGTCGTGAGGATTTATGTCAAAATATACACTTATCTCCTCCTTGAAAGTCGATTCAAGTTCAGTTTTCAGCGCCTCGACAAACTCACTCACCCACCTGTCGCCTTTATTGTCTTTCTGGCGGTAACTGATGAAGATGTCGTAATTAAAACCTGGAATAACGCTTGACATCAGAGGTCTATTTATATCATTATCAAATTTAAACCTAAGTTAAACAAAATTCAAATATTTGCGAATGTGTAATCTTACAAGATTTGAAAGGTTATTACAAATGATTAAAATATTGGCGGAAATCACCACCAACCTTCGTTTATTTTAATCTGATATCGTAAAACCACCCCAAAACCTGGCAAGAAACCTGGCAAGAATTTTAACCACAGATTTAGTAAACGGCACTGCATTTTAAAAGAAGAAAATATTATGTTAAATTTGTAAAAATTATTATAGGATGAACACATCGAAAACCACTTCGGTAAAAGCTGATAAAGATCCGAAAGAGCGGAACTGGGCTATCCCTGATCAGGTGGTTTCTTTGGAAGAGATTCAGACTGCCATTAAAAGTGCTGAAATAGGGCCATTTATGAAGGTTCAGGAAGCAATGAACGATTTTGAACAATGGCTGAAATCGAGAGAAAAGAAGTAGTCCTGTCCACAGCAGCCCAAGCCGATATCAAGGCTGTCTTTGTATTCGGGGCTGAAACTTTTGGGTTCATTGCTGCGAAAGCGTTTGTTGCTGAAGTTTACATGAGCATTTGGGGCTTAGATTATCAGTACAATATGCACCCCGAATGTAGGTTCTTAACCACCAAAAGCAAGATTTACCGCAATATAATTCAAGGTAGTTATCTCATTATATATCGTATCACTAGCGAACGGGTTGAAGTGCTAAGGGTTCTTAACTCAAGGGTGTCAATCAGGAAGATACGTGGAGCAAGAGGGACTAAGGTTTAGAAAAGCAGCTTTATTTGATGGTTTATAAATATCAGGTCGCTCCGCTGGAGCTCAAATATCATTAGACCTTATCGTTTGCTACAAACAGTTCGTGCCTATGGCACTTGAAGATTCTTAAACTGCCGGGCCAAAGTGTGAGTGTGAGTGCGGGTGCGAGAACAAAAAGAGCGAGTTGCTCGCTCACGCTCACACACTCGCTCTTTTTGTTGTCCCGTCAGGTCTTCCCGATACGCTCTCACTTCGTTCGAGCTATCGGGACTACTCGCTGCGCTCGCAGCTTCTCGACCTGCCGGTCCAAAAGAAAAATGCCGGCTGCATCGTGGTTGTCCCGTCAGGTCTCGAACCTGAACTCTTCTGATCCAGAATCAGACGTGTTGCCAATTACACCACGGGACACTTTTGAGGCTGCAAATATAAACAAATTCAGGAAAAACAAAAAAAAGTTTTGCGTTCCACAAAGCTGCCTGTAAATGTAATAAACTGCCGTGCAAAAGCATTAAACTGAGGGTTCCCATCCCTTCTCATACTCCCTCGTCCATAAGCGGTTCGAATCAGGGTCATTGACTATGTGCCCGTTCGATGGATCAGTTGCCAGGGTCTTTCCGGTTCTCTGAGCTATGTTCCCAAGTTGGACAAGCAGGGTGCTCTTATGGCCGCTGAGAATGTCTGCATTAAGCTGTGTCCCCTTTCTTATAGCTTCCAGGAAATTAGCAATATGAAAGGCATCGAGGCCTCCCGCCGGACTGACTGTATTCCTCGAATCAATCACCTGATCTTCCTTCACCTCTTTGATAAGTTTCCCATTAATGTCCGATACAGAATATCCGTTGCCTCCGTCAATCCTGAGAGAACCCTTTTCACCTGTAAAAATTACTCCGACAGAGCTTCCTTCGATCTGCCTGTTATTACAACTGACCCCTTCCCAGGCAATAGCTGTTTTATTATCGAATTCCATAGAGATCACCTGTGTGTCGGGGGTCTCCCAATCGTCGCTGTATGCATACCTTCCTCCTGAAGACGAAACCTTTACAGGATAATCAACACCAAGCCCCCACCTTGCCAGATCCACAAAGTGCGTTCCGTTATTCAGGGCTTCTCCCGTACCCCAGTTCCAGAACCAGTGCCAGTTATAATGAATAACATTGTCGCGGTATGGTCTCCTTGGTGCCGGTCCCTGCCATAATTCATAATCGAGCCATGATGGAACAGGTACCTCTTTGCCCCTGCCGATCGGCGGACGGTTGTTTGTATACCAGGTCTTGGCATAATAGGGACGTCCGATGATCCCGGAATGAAGTTCTTTTATGCCCTCGACAACTTTCGGGAATGAACGTCTCTGGTTGCCCATCTGCATTACTACCTTGTATTTTCCGGCTGCAGCAACAAGCAGCTCACCCTCCGCAGGATTATGGCTGCATGGTTTTTCGAGGTATACATGTTTTCCGGCTTTTGCTGCGAGAATAGCTGCCGGGGCATGCCAGTGATCGGGTGTCGAAATGATCATTGCATCGAGGTTTCTGTCCTCAAGAGCTTTTCTGAAATCACGACTGGCTGCCGGTCGCTTTTTCCCGAGTTTCTCAATGCTGTCGGAACATGCCGCCTCAGCTCTTGAATCAACATCGCAGACATAGAATATTTCTGCATTCTCCTGTTTTGAGAAGGTGGCCGAAAGGGCTTTCCCCCTTGAGTTGACACCCATAACAGCCAGCAGCACCTTTTCGTTGGCTCCGGCTATCGACCTGTAACTCCTTGCGCTGAATCCGGGCAATACTCCCCCGACACTTATCGCTGCAACTGCTGCAGCCGATTTTTTGATAAATGATCTCCTTGATTTTTCCATGACGTTAAGAACATCAGTTTATATTCTTATCAGGCAAAACTGATTTTGCCTGCCTTCTTCCTGGCGTCCGCAAGCACTTTTTCCATCTCCACAGGGATTCCGCCCTTATTCTTGCTGACGTCAGCCGCCTGCATGAATGTAAAAATCTCAATTGTTTCCTCTCTCCTCACCGGCTCCAGTCCTGTTTTGAAAAATTCAAGAATCCTCACAAGGAGAGGATCATAACCGGCATATGGACCGAGTGCCACTGTGGCTTTTTCACCAAAAACATTTCCGCCATAGCCTCCCTTGCCTGTTCGTGTTCCCCTGAATGTACCTACTCGTCCATCATCCCAGACCCCTGTAACTACATCAGTATCAGCAGTGCTGATGCGGGCAACTGTTTTGCACCCCGTTCCCATTACTGCAAAGAGAGTTTCCACCCCATGTATCCCGTACCAGAAAAGATCAGGATGTGTCTTTTCCAATGTACAGGGGGAGAAGGTATCGGCACCGGTCACTTTGCCTATATTTCCTGCTGCTATTTCAGCGACACCTGTAATGTACCGGAGTGATGATGAGGTGAAAACAGGTACCTTAAAATGATCTGCAGCATCAAATATTGCAAGACCATGTTCAAGGCTGGCAGCAAGAGGTTTGTCGATAAATACTCTTTTCCCGGCCTTGAAAACTGCAAGAGCCTGTTCAAGATGTAGCCGCCCGTCATTCGTCTCGAGTAAGACATAATCAACCTTGGAGAGAAGCTCGTCAATAGAACCTGCTATCTCTACTCCAAGTTTCTTAACTTCCTCTGTGTAACCCGGGATACGGTCGGCGCTTGATTTAATTTCGCTGCTCCCTTTCGGATAGGCTGATACAATCCTGAAACCCGTGAATTCAGGTTTCGGCTCAGGTGAATTTATTGCTTTCGTAAAAGCAATACTGTGGGAAGTATCCAAACCAATGATGCCAATCCTTCCGGGTTTCTGAGAGCTGAACGAAAATGCCGGACTGGCTGATGCAAAACCCATCCCAAGTCCTCCAAGAGCAGCTGTTTTTACAAAACTTCGCCTGCTGAATTCTTTTTTCATAGGAAAACCTTTAAAGTTTTAAGTTGTCAGTATGGAAAAAGTAAATAGTAAGAAGTAAATAGTAAGCAGTCAAAAATTTCCCCTATTACTTCCTACTGCCTACTTCCTACTTCTTACTAACACTATCTATACTTATTCCCGTTGTTTTACTTTGTATACTGTATACTAAGCTTAGGCCTCCATGCAGGTTCCGGATAATCACTCGAAGCAAACCTGAATCCGGGGAACTTATCCTCGGGCCAGAGCCTGAATAGCATTCCATGGTTTGGTGCCGGTTTTTCGAATGTCGAAACAAGAAGTCTTGTGATATCGAGTTCAATTACATTTGTATTCCTTATGAAGGGAGGAATAAATACCTGGTTGGCATCCATTGTTTTGGGCTGCTTGTTCCAGGTAACGCCATTCTCCTCCCATGGTTCGATTATCTGTTGCAAAACAGCTCCGTACCATGCTATTCCGGCAGCAGGAGCTACAGTCGGGAAAAGCTTCTCATCAAAAGGGATAGGTTTTTCATAAACAAGTCTCAGAACAGCCTTTGTGATTCTGGCTCCCGGAGGCAAGCCTTTCATGTCGAAGAAGAGAAGGCTCCGGTTTGACCTCATTACTGTAAGCTGCGACTCTGAAAGGAAGGTTGCCTCGAAATATTTGTGTCCTCCGAAGTTTTTGTCGGGTTCAAGGTTTGATATCATCGCATCCTTGCCGAGGTCAGGACCCGGCTGAAAGCTCATTGTGAGTGTTGCCGGTTCCTGGAGAATGTTAATAATAAGAGGTTTCTCCTTTGTTGCTGCCATGAGCTGGTTTGCAGTGAACTGCATCTTTTTCGGCGCAAAGGTTTCAGCTTCGAGCATGAACGTGTAAACATCCGAACCTCCCCGTATTACCAGGTGGTTAGGTGCTGCTGCCAGCTTAAAGGTATACATCCAGCCGCTGTTGTTAGAGATTGTCAGTTTGCCTTCAAGCACCCTGACAGGAGCCATGATTTCAGGATTACTGAATCCTGCGACAGCCATTGTCCAGAAATCGAGGGGCTTGACAACCTGTACTCCGAAAGCCGCATACCCGAAAGCTGAGGGTGACTGGGTTCCTACAGCCAGAACTTCCGGGATAACAGTGGTGACCCTGTCAGGGAATATGTTAAAGGTAAGCGGCAATGGTTTTGTTACAAGGTACGCGTTCGGCGAACCAGCAACAGGTGTTGCATAGAGAACAGCACCGGAAGCATTTACAACCATGAATTTGGTAAGCTTGTATTCGCCGGCTTTAAGTTGAATTTTTCCGCTGACAAATGAGGTTCCGAAAGTATAAATGGGGATTAATGTGTCAGTAAGAACAGCGTTACCCTTGAGGTCAATCACTGATACCATCAAATGATAAGGCGCTTTTAAGCTGTCGGCTTCTCCCGATTTTGTCTGGTTGAGTTCATCGGAAAGATTCATTGAAAATTCAAAGGTCCCGTTGCCTGATTCATCGTCATTCTTTGTACACGATGATACCGCCGAGACCGCTATTACCACAAGCAGAACTGAAATTAATCTGATCGTTGTTTTCATAATGCTGAAGGTTAGTTTCTACGTAAAGAATAAAGTTAAGTATTTTACGCAAAATTTTACCAGAATGCCAATTAAATCATAAGTTAGAATCAGGTACAGGTTGCAAGTTGCAAGTTGCAAGGTGTTTTAATCTTACCTGCACCCTGCACCCTGCAACCTGCAACCTGCACCTTTCACTTATTCATCTTCGCCCAGCTGTCCTTCAGCGATACAGTCCTGTTGAATACAAGCTTTGCAGGTGTTGAATCATAATCGACACAGAAATACCCGAGTCTCTGGAACTGGAATTTATCAAGTGGTTCTGATGATGCAAGAGACGGCTCCACCTTGCAACCCGGAAGTACTTTCAGCGAATCAGGATTTAGGAAACTCCTGTAGTCATCATCCTTCTGTCCTGCGGGATCTTCATGGTCGAAAAGCCGGTCGTAAAGCCTTACTTCTGCATCAACGGCATGTCGTGCCGATACCCAGTGAAGAGTTCCTTTTACCTTTTTCTCTGATGCTGTTCCCCCGCTTCGCGTATCAGGATCATAGGTACAGAGAACCTCTTCTATGGCACCTGTATTTTCATTCTTTTTAAAGCCTTCGCATTTTATGATATAGGCTCCCTTCAAACGGACCTCCATTCCCGGAGCAAGGCGGAAGAATTTATGCGGAGGGATTTCCATGAAATCGTCCTGTTCGATAAATATTTCGCTGCAGAAGGGTATGGATCTTTTGCCCATGTTCTCGTCTTCAGGGTTATTGATGAGTTCAACTTCCTCCACCTTATCTTCAGGGTAGTTGGTAATTATTACCTTCAGAGGGTTGAGTACCCCAAACACCCTGGGCGCCTTTAGGTTAAGGTCTTCGCGTATTGCATGTTCCAGCAGGGAGACATCATTTATGGCTTCAACCTTTGTGTAGCCGATCAGGTCAACAAATTTTCTAATCGACTCAGGGGTATACCCGCGTCGGCGCAACCCGCAAAGCGTTGGCATGCGTGGATCATCCCAACCGCTCACCCTGCCTTCCTGTACCAGTTCGAGCAATTTTCGCTTGCTCATCATCGTATATGTAAGGTTGAGCCTGTTGAACTCAATCTGTCTCGGCCTGTAGTCGCCTGTTTTAAGATGGTCGATAAACCAGTCGTAAAGCGGGCGGTGAACCTCAAATTCAAGTGTACACAGCGAATGTGTTATTCCTTCGAAATAGTCGCTCTGACCATGTGCAAAATCGTACATGGGATATACCATCCAGGAACTGCCGGTGCGGTGATGAGGCGACTTTATAATCCTGTAAATTATCGGATCGCGCATGTGCATGTTTGGAGAGGTCATATCGGCCTTTGCCCTCAGAACCCGGCTTCCCTCTTCAAATTCGCCTTCATTCATGCGGTAGAACAGATCAAGACTTTCCGCTGCAGAGCGATTCCTGAACGGACTTTCCGTACCCGGCTGGGAGGGTGTTCCTTTCTGAGCGGAGATAAGATCTGCCGGCTGATCATCAACATAGGCGAAACCTTTTCTTATCAGCTCACATGCAAACTCGAAAAGCTTTCCAAAATAATCGGAGGCATAATACTCCCGATCCTCCCAGTCGAAGCCAAGCCAGTGAATATCCTCTTTTATCGAGTCAATATATTCCACCTCTTCTTTAACAGGGTTGGTATCGTCGAATCGCAGGTTGCATTTACCGCCGTATTTGATAGCCATTCCAAAATCGAGGCAAATTGCCTTTGCATGGCCGATATGCAGGTAGCCGTTAGGTTCGGGCGGGAAACGCGTCACTACTTTTCCGTTGTTCTTTCCTTCCCTGACATCTTCAGCAATAAACTGTTCAATAAAACTTATCGAAGGTTTTGATTCCTCCTTCGATTTAATGTTCTCTTCACTCATCCTTATTATTTTAGAATTACAAAAATAGGATGAATTTGATATACATGACGTAAGAAGATTCGATATTTTCATGTGACTATCCCCTGGCTTAAGCCAGGGGTCAGTGAAGGTGCTGGGAGGCAGGGCTTTATGGTTTCAGATAATCCTTCAAAGTATCCACATATTCGATGAATTTGTTCCTTCCCAGTGGAGTGATAGAGCATAGGGTCTGGGGATAGTTGTTCCGGAATTTCTTTTGAACTTCAATGTATCCGGCCTCTTTCAGTTTTGTGATCTGTATGCTCAGGTTTCCGGCAGTGGCACCGGTCTGTTCCCTGATATAGGTGAACTCTGCAAGCTCGGTTCCCATTAAGAGAGAAACCACTGCCAGGCGCAACTGAGAGTGCAGAATCGGGTCAAGTTCTTTAAAGCGTGTCATTGGCTACTCTGTTTTTAAGCATATAACCCGGAATAAGATAGCCGGCGAGCATTGCTACAGGCACTCCAAGACTGGATATCTCAGGCTCTGTAAGACTCATAACAATGGAAATTACCCAGAAACAGATTCCCCCGATTACAAGCGGTCTGAACCTGATTATGAATCCTGATACGAACGTGGGAAGTCCTGCCAGAAGAAGAATATATGGAGAGAGCAGATCCATCCTTTTTGATTGTACAACGAAAAGCACTATGGCGGCACATAGAAATCCTATCCAGGTCCACATATAGATCATATCAGCGTAGGTATGAAACCTGGCGTTGCGGCCCTTAATAAAGCCATAGGTCATTGAGACAAACACCCCGGGGATAACAAGAAACCATGCATAATAGGGATGAGCAAAACCTGTAAGTTTAGCGAGCAGGAACTCCGCAATGCTGCATATAAATATCAGCCATCCCCAGAAGAGGAGGTGAAAGCTGCCCTGACTGATATTTACTTTAGTTTTGTTAACCATTTCCGTAATGATCTTTAAGCTTTCTTCGCTTGTAAGACTTTTTTCTGTTGATTCCATAATAATGATTATTTTTATGAATGTTAAAATACGAACATAAATATATTGCAAATATAAACTAGTTTATAATACAAACCAAATTATTAATGAATTCTTTTTATTGCATCACTGATTTATTTTTTAAACGACTGATATTTAAAAGTGTGGAGTTTGGAGTACTTAGAGTTATTGTTTTTCTGAGACATTGTTTTTTTTATAACTCTAGTCACTCCAAACTCTAAACTCCAAACTTCTACATAACTTTAGTCACTCCAAACTCCAAACTCTAAACTTCTTCATATGGGCCTTATTCAGATCGAAAACATGGAGTTTTACTCCTTTCATGGTCACTTCAAGGAGGAAAGGATTGTCGGGAACAGGTTTCTTGTGGACCTTGCTATTGAAACTGATATGAAACTGCCCTGCAGAAAGTGATAACCTTAAAGATGCTGTCGACTACCAGAGGGCATATAATATCGTTAAGATGCAGATGGAGGAGAAGTCATATCTTCTTGAACATATCGCCAAACGGATACTTGATTCACTATATGCCGACATGGAGGGAATACTGAAGGCAACGGTAAAGGTGTCGAAGATGAATCCGCCGATGGGTGGAAAGATAGGATCGGTAAGTGTTACAATGAGCAGGTAGGAGAGGTTATAAAAAAAGCAAAACGGAAGTTGCCAGAGTAGCGATTATCACAAAATACCTGTATACCTTCTCCGGCAGTAGTTTTACTATAAAGATGCCAAGAAACATCCCGGCAGCGATCACCGGTATCGCAATTAAGTCGAGCATCAGCGAGTTTGCAGTTATGTTTTTCCAGACAAGAGCCTGAAGCGGTAACTTGCCGGTATTCATAATCAGGTAAAGCCAGGCGCTTGTTCCTATAAACTCCTTCTTTGGAAGCCTCATTGCAAGAAAATACAGATTGAATACTGGTCCGGCTGCATTTCCTATCATAGTGGCAAAACCTCCTGAAAAACCCATAAATGATCCGAAAACACGTACTATGGGGTATGCTGCTTTCACTGTTTTTCCTGAAATCGTTCATTATCATCAGGATAAGCATTATCCAGACCACTGACGCCAGAATAATCCTGAACTGGTTATCATTTATAAGGTTTCCTGTTATAAGAGCGGCCACAATTCCGGCAGCCACCCATGGCAGGATTCTTAAAATATGTTTCCATACAGCATGCCTGTGGTAGTATGTCACTGCCATTATATCTGCCGTAATCAGCATTGGAAGAATAACTCCGGTTGACTCTTTCGCCCCGAATATCATTGCCATCATCGGAACAATTGCCAGTCCGAGTCCGCTGAGTCCGGCTTTAGCCATCCCCACAATCAGGGCCACGGCAAGGAAAAGTACCAGGTATCCCGGAGTAAGATCGGGGTGAAGAGAGAGCAGAAATGAGTTCATTAAGATAAATGGTTCAAAAAGAAGGTGCAAATATATGATATTACATTTTTTTATATTGAATTGTTGGCTTATTTCAATTCCTTTGCAGATAATTGAACAAAAGTATGGATAAACGTGTCTCACAATCCGTGGACCAAAAGAATTCCAAACCCGGTTTATTCAGCTTGCTTAAGCCCTACTCAGGTATAGTAACTGTACTGATTGTAATGGCGCTTCTGGGCAGTGCCGTCAACATGCTGATCCCCAAGATAATTGCTCACGCGATCGATTCTTTCACCTCAGGTCAGTATAGTCTCCGGTCTGTCGTTACCCTGTTTCTGGCAGCGGCAACTGCAATTTTTGCCTTCACTTTCCTGCAAAACATTCTTCAGACTTACACCTCTGAACGTGTAGCAAGGGATCTGCGCGCGCGCTTATCAGATAAGATATCGCGTCAGAGTTATACCTTCATTCTTAAGTCAAATCCTTCAAAACTATTAACAAACCTCACTTCGGACATTGACTCTGTAAAGATGTTTGTTTCGATGGCTTTTGTTACGATAATTTCCTCTGTTTTTGTAATTGCAGGGGTCTCTGTACTTCTTCTCCAGATTAACTGGAAGCTTGCACTTGCAGTCATATCGATAGTTCCGCTGATCGGGGGAGCCTTTTTTATTGTGTTGAGAAAGGTAAGAGTACTGTTTAAACGCAGCAGGGAGGTCATCGACTCTCTCAACAAGATCATAAATGAAAGTATTATTGGTTCAGCATTGATAAGGGTGCTGAACTCGCAGCAGCCCGAAAGCATGAAATTCCTTGAAGCCAACCTGGTGTCGCGCAACCTTGGTTTATCCATTTTGCGGATGTTTGCAACTCTGATACCGGTTATTATGTTTGTTTCGAACATGGCTGTTGTTACTATACTTGTCATGGGCGGCCATTTTGTTGTAGCCGGAACAATGTCGATCGGTAACTTTGCAGCCTTCAACAGCTATATAATGCTTCTGATATTTCCGATTCTTATGATTGGATTCATGAGCAATATTATTTCGCAGGCATCAGCCTCATTTACCCGGATCAGCGAAGTGCTCGACGCTCCGGAACCTCATGATCCGGGGACTATCAACAGCAATATCAGGGGTGATATCCGTCTGAAAAATGTTTCGTTGTTGTATGGAGACAAACCTGTATTGAAAAATGTTTCATTCTCGGTCGGAGCCGGAACCAAAACAGCAATAATCGGTCCTACTGCTGCCGGGAAAAGCCAGTTGCTCTATCTTCTTACAAACCTTATGCCTCCCGATTCAGGTTCAATTGAATTTGACGGGATAAGCACTGAGAAATACACAAGGGAGGTATTTCACAGCCAGATTGGTTTTGTTTTCCAGGAGAGTGTGATATTCAATATGAGCCTGCGCGAAAATATAGCCTTCAATGAGAAGGTTACAAACGAATCTCTGGAAAAGGCAATAGCCACAGCCGAATTAACTGATTTCATCGATTCACTGCCTCAGAAGCTCGATACTATTGTCTCTGAGAGGGGGACCAGCCTTTCAGGCGGACAGAAGCAGCGTATAATGCTGGCGCGCGCTCTTGCTGTAAATCCCAGGATCCTGCTGCTTGACGATTTTACGTCGAGGGTTGACAAGCAGACAGAAAACAAGATCCTTTGCAATCTTGAAAACAACTATCCGCGTCTCACCCTGATTTCAGTTACGCAGAAAATTGCACCTGTGCGTCATTTTGATCAGATCATTTTGCTGATGGAAGGCGAGGTTATAGCAAGCGGCAAGCATAAGGAGCTGAAAGAAACTTCACCCGAGTATATTCAGATTTACAGTTCACAACGAAGTACTCACCACTATGAATTATGATTTAAACTATGCCTCCGGAGATGCGGAGCAGAAGAAATCGAATTTAGCCTCGCTCAGGAAATTAATTACCCTTATCGGTGAGGAGCGGATGAATCTGGTGAAGGCTTTTGTTGCTATTTTCCTTAATGCCGGATTAAGTTTGCTCGGGCCATGGCTGATAGGTTATACAATTGACACATATATCCAGACTAAGCAGTATCACGGAGTTCTTGTTTTTTCAGGAATCCTGCTTGGGCTTTATATAATCGCATTTTTCGTAAACTATATGCAGATGCTGATGATGGGGGGCATAGGACAGCGGATGCTGTATAGCCTGCGCAATGCCGTGTTTAAGAAGCTTCAGGAACTGCCTCTTGACTTTTTTAATCAGAACAAGGCCGGCGACCTCATTTCGAGGATCAACAACGATACGGATAAAGTAAACCAGTTTTTTTCGCAGTCGCTGATGCAGTTCATCGGCAGTCTGATAACAATGACAGGTGCAGGCATCATTCTCCTCCTAATAAATCTTCCCCTTGGACTGGCTGCACTGTCGCCGGCACTTATTGTCTGGATATTCACAAAATTTGTTTCCCCCTGGGTCAAGAGCCGTAATGCAGCGAGCATGAAAAGCACCGGAGGCCTGAGCGCCGAAATTCAGGAGAGTCTGGCTAACTTCAAGGTTATTATTGCATTCAATCGCCGGGATTATTTCCGCAGACGATTTGAGGAGGCAAACAACGATAATTATGACAAATCATTAAAGGCCGGTATAGTAAATAACATATTCATGCCTGTCTATACGCTTGCTGCAAATTTTGGTCAGCTCATTGTACTCACCCTTGGAATTTATCTGATTGTAAAGGGAAGTTTTTCAATCGGTCTGCTTATAAGCTTTATAGCATATGTTACAAATTTCTATAATCCACTGCGTCAGATAGCTGCCCTCTGGGCTAATTTCCAGGTGGCAATGGCTGGCTGGGACCGGATCTCAAAACTATTGTCACTTGAAAACAACCTGAATGTGATTGAAAATCCACCTTGTGAGACTGTAACATCCTTCATTCATTTCCGGAATGTGTCGTTCAGGTATCCAAACGGAAAGGAGGTTCTGCACAGGGTGAGTTTCGACCTTGAGAGGGGAAGGACATATGCTTTCGTCGGTCCTACAGGCGGGGGGAAAACAACTACTGCATCCCTTATTGCCAGGCTGTATGATGCAAGCAGGGGAACGGTCGTCCTTGATGGCAGGGACATAAGGTCATACACACCTGAAGAGCGTACTTCGAAGATAGGGTTCATCCTGCAGGATCCTTTCCTTTTTTCGGGTACTATCCGCGACAACCTCTTATACGGAAACGAGCCATACAAGAATTTAACAAATGAGCAGCTGTCTGCAGTTATAGAGGAAGCAGGGCTTGAAAGCCTGCTGATGCGATTCGATCAGGGCCTTGACACAAAAGTCCAGACAACTGGCGATGGGATCAGTCTTGGTCAGAAACAGCTCATTGCCTTCATGCGTGCAATATTGAGAAAGCCGGAATTACTGATACTCGACGAAGCTACCGCGAACATTGATACTGTAACAGAGCACCTTCTCGACAGCATATTGAAAAAGCTTCCTGAATCGACAATCAGGGTTATAATTGCCCATCGTCTGAACACAATAGAAAATGCTGATGAGATCTTTTTTGTTAACAGCGGAAAGGTTATCAGGGCCGGTTCATTCAGCGATGCCCTTAACCTGCTGCTGCACGGGAAAGCTGAGAGTTAGGAAATAATAAAGGCAGATTGGTTTGTTTTTGTTTCTGTAACGCACTATATTTGATGCATAATAGAAATAAAATGAATTTCATTGAATTCAGAAGCAGGTTTCTTTCTCTGGCATACTTTACAACAAACCAGGTTTACGCATCTTATCCCGAGTTTAACAGGAACAATCTGGGACGCTGGGTAAGACAGGGTTACCTGCTCCGGCTTCGGCAAGGTTATTATTCCTTTCCTGAATACAGGGAATCAACAGAATTTGCTCTCTATTTTGGTAACATAATATACAAGCCCTCTTATATTTCACTGCATACTGCTTTGTCATTTTACGGGATTATCCCTGAGGCTGTACCTCAGATAACAAGTGTGACCACTTTAAAGACAATTACATTCAGCAATGATTTCGGTGAGTATTCATATAAAAACATCAAGCCCGACTTGATGTTCGGATATGATCTGAGGGAGATGAAAGATGGCAGACGAATAATGTTTGCCACACCGGAAAAGGCATTAATTGACTTGCTCTATCTTTATCCGTTTTATGATTCAGAGCGTGACCTTGAAGAGCTGCGGCTCGATGAATCCTATCTGGAAGATGACTTAAATACTGTAAGATTAACTGAATTCTCTGACCGCATTGGCAGCAAAGCGCTTAGTAATCGTATTGAACTGCTGAGAAAGGTACATAACCTTAAGTAATAACTATATGGTCGACCTGAACTTAATAAAAGACTATTTCCCGGAGCAGATCAGGAATAATGCACTGCTTGGGAAAAGCATTATGAAGGAATATATTCAGCTTTCAATTCTAGACTATCTGTCAGCAACTCAATATATCCGTAAGCTTGTTTTCATTGGAGGTACGAACCTTCGCCTGGTAAAGGGGATAGACAGATTCTCAGAAGATATTGACTTTGATTGTAAGGAGATGAACGAAAAAGAGTTCCTGAAAATGAGTGATGATGTCATGCAGTTCCTAAAAAGAAATGGATATAAGGTAGAATCAAAGGACAAGAATAGTCCGAAGCTGACGGCATTCAGAAGAAACATTTACTTTCCAAGGTTCCTTTTTGATATAGGACTTTCAGGGCATAAGGATGAAAGGTTCCTTATAAAACTCGAAGCTCAGGATCAGGGTGTAACCTATACTCCTGAAATAAGAAATATAAAAGGCTGTGGTTTTTATTTTCCATTTCCTGTACCTCCTGATGCTGTTCTTTGCGCAATGAAAGCGACAGCCCTTTTAGAAAGAGGAAAGGGTCGTGATTTCTACGACCTGATGTTTCTTCTGGGACAAACGAAACCTGATTATGACTTCCTTGCGAAGAGGATCGGCATTAAGAATGCAGTTGAGTTAAGGGCTGAAGTTAAAAAGCGCCTTAAGATAACAGACCTGAAAACCAAGGCTAACGATTTTGCACATCTGCTGTTCAATAAGGAAAATAACAAGCAGATACTCAGATTTGAAGAATTTTTTGAAGATTGTGTACTGTAAAGGTGACAAATCCGTGCTACCGCCAGCAGCTTTAGTCTTTAATGTTTTGCAGCGTACCTTCGGTGATCCTGGCTGACATGATTTGAGGATATCTCAGATAGCTAAAATTACCAGCTCAATTTGACAATAGATATTTCATGTTAAATATTTTATTATTTTTGCAGTCCGAAGTTATAATGGTCGGTTAACCGAGTGGCTAGGTAGTCCCGATGAATCGGGACAAAACCGTTTACGGCGGACCACCTTTAACGATTGGTAGAAATTTTGGCGTTCTTTACACAAGTAATAATTGGTCGGTTAACCGAGTGGCTAGGTAGCGGTCTGCAAAACCGTTTACGGCGGTTCGAATCCGCCACCGACCTCAACCCCACTAAAACCCCTTGATTTTCAATGGGGTTTTTTTTATTGTGGGACATTTATATTTGTCATAACTTTATTGATAATATATCAACAAAAGATTGAATCCGATGTGTTGCCACAAAATGATAGGCCTGTAGATACGCAAAATTTTGCGTCTCCACAACAAACCAATGAAATTTTGTAGAGACGCAAAATTTTGCGTCTCTACATGCCTGATTGCCATTCTAAAGATTAACCATGAGCAGGTTTCAGAATAAATACAGGATAGAATCATCAAGGTTACGGAAGTGGGATTACAGCCGGAACGCATCATATTTTGTAACGATATGCACCTTTATGCGTAAATGTTATTTTGGACGGGTAGAATCGGGGATTATGATTTTATCGGAATTGGGATTGCAGGCAGAAAAATTGTGGCAGGAAATCCCCGGGCATTTTCCATTTGTTGAATTATCCGATTATGTTGTAATGCCAAACCATGTCCATGGAATTATCATAATTAACAAACCCGTAGAGACGCAAAATTTTGCGTCTCTACAACGACAAATTAAATCATCAACAGATTACCCGAAAACCGGATCAACAAAAAATCAATTTGGACCACAATCAAAAAACCTGGCGTCTATTATCCGGGGATATAAAATCGGTGTAACAAAAATATCACACGATATTATTGCCGGTTTTCAATGGCAATCTCGGTATCACGATCATATTATCAGGAATGACCCTTCATTTGAGCGGATAAAGGAATATATCAGAAACAATCCCCTGAACTGGAACGATGACACATTAAATGAATAACAAAAATCAAAATTGGCCGAGGAGATCAGGTTCAAAGACGATAATTTAACTTAAAAGGTACAGAAGCGTGAAGACCAGACCACATAATTCCATATTTACTTGACTTTCAGTCGCGTTGTTAATAACTTTACTGTTAATTAATCGTTGACAGTTTACTTTAATTTACTGCTATGGAAGCATCTGAAAAGAAAACCGGGGCCATTTCACAGGACGATAAAGGTTCTACCCTGCCTGTCGGGCATATTGTTAAACATATCTGGTACATAGTCAGCGGATCAATAGTCACTGTACTATGGCTTGCCCTCTTTGTTGGCGGACTCATGGTGAACTCATCCTATTACCGGACAGCCGTCAACTACGGCTTTGCCGATGTGAGCGACTGGATCTGGGTGATCCTGACTTTTACTGTAAGCAATGTGGCAGTCCTTGCTTTTTTTTCAGGTCTTCTGGGTGGTATCATTAGCAAACTAAGGGCTACGGAAGGCTTCACTATCTCTGAAAAAGCTTTTGCTACGAAAAAGGAAGGAGTGGGGAACAAATCAATTCAGGTCGAAAATCCATTTATCTCCGCAGTAAGGGGTATGTTTGTCTTCCTCGCAATCCTGTTAATGCAGTACGTGAGCTCCTTCAACGACCTTGGCAGTATTGGCAAAACCGGAGACGCGAAGCAGGAAGAGGTGAAAGTGAACTACGAACAACTTTATACTAAGCTGTCGAAACCGGCATTGGGCGATTCCGTCATGCAGAAGGAGATCAGAAAGGCAATTGAGGAACAGATAGCCTTCGAAGCCGGGAATCGGTCGGATTCGGCACTGGTAAGCAGAATCTTTATCCTGAAGGAAAATCTCAGCTACCTGAAGATGCATGCTAAAAGTGCATCCGATTCGGCAGAGATCAGGAAGATCGAAATTGAGACAGGAATGCTGCGCAGGATGCTGAAGCCTCCACCCGATGCAGATTTTTCACAGGTAGGCATCTCCTCATTCTCATATTTCAAGTTTGCAGTTATTGTGTCCTTCCTTGCCTTTATTTTCGGTTACGACGCATCGAAATTTGCGGCCTTTCTTGGCAACATGCCAATATTCAAACCCAGCAATCCGGATGGGAGTGAAAGCTGAAACTACTATTCCCGCGGCATATCGGAGGTGCTCATATCTCTTACGCTGACATATTTACCATCTCTTTTTTCAAAATAGACCATGTAATTCCCGGTATTAATTGCAACACCGGCAGAGTCAACTACTTTGTAATAGCCTATTTCAAGCACCATATTTCCATCGTTTGAAACGAAAACTTCGTTGGTTGTAAATGAGATTTTATTAGTTCTGTTTATTGAGTCCAGTCCAAATCCCAGATACTCTATAATTGCTTTTTTCCCTACCAGTGGCGGCTGGTTTTGGGCAAAAGATGTTGCATCCTCAGCATAATAACCTATGCTTTTCATTTCTCCGGCATTGTATGTTGCAGCAAATTCATTTTCCTTTGCCTGGATTTCCTTTTTGATTTGTTCCTTGTCAATAACAACTGCTGATTCCTCCTTTTTTGAATTACAGGCGATCATTAATATCGTTAAAACTGATAATAATAATCCTCTTTTTACTTCGTTTTTCATAGTCATATGATTTTTGGTACAGATAAATGGACTTAAATATGTGGTTTATTCTATTCCCCAGTTTTCTTTATAAAAGGCAGGCTCAATCCAACCTGGAATAAGGAAACCTTGGCTGAACCTACAGCAGGATCCTTAAAGATCTCAAGGAAGCCATACTCGTATCGTGCAAAGACATTCACATTAATTTTGAAGGATGATTTCTTATTGGCAAGAGTGAGGGAATATCCGGCCTCTACAGGGAAACTGAAATTTGTTTTGTTAAAATATGATTTCGTGTTGATTTTTATGCTTGTCTCCAGGCCATCGATCTGGGTTCCGTAAACGAATTGGTTGGCATCAGTCACAATACTGATCTGAGGTCCGGCAGAAACGAATAACTCAGGAGTTATGTTATATTGTATAAGTATGGGGAAGTCAATATAGTTAAGTTTAATTTTGGTCTCATCCACAAGTGAAATCGCTCGAAATAGAAGTGATCGGATCGATTTTCTTTGCTCCTTTCCGTGAAAGTGGCTTGAATTCAGGTTTAAGGTGCCATTTTTCACCTAACTTGATGTGTACCCCCAAACCGTAATTAACTCCGACGGCTGTACTGTATTTCTCAAGTCCCGGCAATGATGAAATGTTCAATGCACCATCGATGCTGAGGTATAATTCCTCACTTGCGACCTTATCTCCCAGAAGTAGCACGATTATGCTTGCCTGGCCGTAGCCGGTTGTCATAATAAAAACTGTTAACAGGCCTGTCAGCAGAAACCTAAGTCGCCTTTGTTTCCTTTTCATTATATTATAATTTACTTTGACCCGTTTTAATCTGAATACCTTTGTTTAGTGCAACAATATTCAGTTTAAAGGACTTAACTGTTCAGAACCGGAATCCTATTCCTCCCATGGCAGAATTTACAAAACCATCGCGGTATGAGGCGTTTGACAAGTATGCCCACTCATATTCGGCACTTATAAATAACTTTTCACCAAATGTTTTCATGAGCCCCAGGGATGCTCCTCCATAAAATCCGGCATCGCTCGACTCAAGTGTACCCAGGGCACCGGTCCTGTCGTACCATGAAAAATGTGCACCAATTGCACCCTTGATGAATCCCTTGAAGGAATTCTTACCGAACAGGAATTTCGGTGCATAATAGATCGGGAGGTGTGAATATTTGAAATCTGTCATTTGCAAACCGTCTTTATAGCTTGCCTGGGTCTGCATGTATCCAACCGTAAAGCCATGTGCGATATTTCCCTGGGAGGGATTGAACTCGATGACTCCGTTAATTCTCCACCCGGTGGCATTTTCATCCACTTCTTCCATGTTTGTAAAAACATAACCTCCGGTTACTGAAAACATGTTTTCCTGCGACCAGGCTGAATAGGATATCGAAATAATCGAGATAATTAAGAGAAAGCGTTTCATAAATTCAGATTTTTAAGGTTGAATACAAAGATAAAGTTAATATTTCTGACAAACAGAAATTATTTCGAGATGTATCATGTTCAAATTTGGGAAAAGTATTAAAGCATGTGGATATTGTCTTTCAAATTTAATGTTAATGATAGCATTGGCGGTCATTCTCATACTGGTATATTTATTACCTTTAACCTTTATCATTAAAGTTTAAAATGATACTGTTTAAAATTAAACAAATACTCTCCATTATGAAATTCCTTATTTTATCACTGGCTTTATTACTGGTCACTTTTCAGGTCTCAGGTCAAAGAAAATCAAAAGTTGATCCTAAAGATGCTCAGATCGATTCTCTGAAAATTCAGGTTGACTCCCTTGCAAGGGTTTCAAAGAACCTGTCGCTGCAGCTCGATTCAGTTTCAGCGGAACTTGTCAAGTATGTCGGAGTGTACAACACCATTAAGGAAAAAGTGCTTCATTATTCCTTCGATCCCACAAGGTCGGCATACCTTATAGATTCACTTGCCGCCAGGAGGGATTCAACTGCTGCGCTGCTGGCTCTTAACGCCAGGCCGCCGGTTCCGCTGCCCGATTCCGTTAAGACTGCCCCACCTCCAGTTCCTGTTCCCGCCTTGCCTCCTGTTCCCGATGCTGAGATGGAAAGAGCCCGGGCTGTGAGCGCGCTGAAACAGTTGAAGGAATTGCTTGACGCCAAAATGATTAATGATGAGGAATTCATTGTTTTGAAGAAGAAATATCTGGAAAAACTATAGCCTCGAAGATCCTTAAGTTAAAGTGGTATTCAGGTTTTTTGACAAAGGGTATAAACATATTAAAACATGGCAGCAAAATTGAATAAATCAGTACCGGCAGAACTTACTGCCGAAATGAAAAGACTGAGTGAAGACAAAAAGGGTTCAGCTCCATGGAAAAAATGGGGGCCCTACCTGAGTGAACGGCAATGGGGGACTGTCCGCGAGGACTATAGTGAAAATGGCGATGCCTGGAATTTTTTCACTCACGATCATGCCCGCTCGCGTGCCTACCGCTGGGGAGAAGAAGGCATCGCAGGCATATCCGATGATAAGCAAAACCTCTGTTTTGCCCTTGCATTGTGGAATGGAAAGGATCCAATTCTCAAGGAGCGCCTTTTCGGACTGACAAACAGCCAGGGTAATCACGGAGAGGACGTAAAGGAGTATTACTTCTACCTCGATAACACTCCTGCTCACTCATATATGAAATACCTGTACAAGTATCCCCAGGCAGCCTATCCGTATGATGAACTTGTAAGGGTCAACGGACAGCGCTCAAGGGAAGAGATGGAGTATGAACTGCTCGATACGGGAGTTTTTAATGAAGACCGTTATTTCGATGTGTTCATCGAGTATGCCAAGGAAGGTCCTGAGGATATCCTGGTGAAAATCAGCGCGATTAATCGTGGTCCTGAAACTGCCGCACTGCATCTTTTACCTACTCTCTGGTTCCGCAACGACTGGTCGCAGTGGATAGCTGAATCGAACAGGGCTTCAGGTAAACCCTTACTGGCTCAGATCAAGGCGCCTGGAGGAGTCAGTGCCCTTGCTTCTGCTCATTCACGTCTTGGTGAATACACATTGTTCTGTGAAGGGGAGGTGCCGCTGTTATTCGCTGAAAATGAGACAAACCATGAAAAGCTTTTCCCGGGACAGAAAAATGAAAGCAATTTTGCGAAAGATGGTATAAACGACTTTGTAGTCAATGATAATAAAGGAGCAGTCAATCCTGAAATGAAAGGGACCAAAGCTGCAGCACATTATAATTTAAGGATCGCTTCGGGCGAAACATCCGTGATTCGCCTGAGACTTGCAAAAAAATCGGATGCAGTCACCGGCAATCCCTTCGGCAAAGGTTTTGACAGCATTTTTAAGGATAGGCTGGGTGAGGCAGATGATTTTTACAGATCTGTAACTCCTCCTGCAATAAGTGCCGATGAAGCTAATGTGATGCGCCAGGCACTAGCAGGGATGCTATGGAGCAAGCAGTTCTTCTTTTTTGACGGCGATAACTGGCTCGATGAACACAACTCCAACCCGCTTCATTCAGGATACCGCGATATGCGGAACTCAGAATGGTACCACATGTTGAATATGGACATCATCTCAATGCCCGACAAGTGGGAGTATCCCTGGTACGCAGCCTGGGATCTTGCTTTCCATACACTTCCGCTTTCAATAGTCGATCCTGACTTTGCCAAGGAGACAGATGGAACTGATGTTACGCGGCTTGTATCTTCACCCCAACGGACAGATGCCGGCTTATGAATGGAATTTCAGCGATGTGAATCCACCTGTTCATGCCTGGGCGAGTTTGTTTTTGCACAGGACTGAAATGGCAATTAAGGGCGAGGCGGATCTGAACTTTTTGCGTTCGACCTTCAATAAATTGCTTATAAACTTCACCTGGTGGGTGAACCGCAAGGATCGTTATGGCAAGAATGTGTTTGAGGGAGGATTTCTGGGACTAGATAACATAGGTGTTTTTGACCGCAGCGCTCCTTTGCCGACAGGCGGAAGTCTTGAGCAGGCAGATGGTACTGCATGGATGGCCCTTTTCAGTCAGAATATGCTCGAGCTGGCTTCTGAACTGGCAGTTCACGACAGTTCTTATGAAGAGATGATAGTTAAATTTACCCAGCACTTCCAGTTCATTGCTACTGCCATGAATAAGAAAGGGTCTGATGGCATGTGGGATGAGGAGGATGGGTTTTACTATGACCTGCTGCGGCTTCCCGACGGAAGGGCTGAAAAGCTTAAAGTACGTTCACTTGTAGGTCTTTTACCTCTGTGTGCCACAAGCATAATCGAAAAAGCGCAGCGCGAAAGGGTCCCTGATGCTTTGAAAATCATAAAGGAAAACCAGCGCAGAATGCCTGAATTGATGAAATCGATTCACCCTACAGGGGAAGGTCATTTTGGAGTAAACGAAAGGGGCATTTTAGCTCTCGTAACTCCCGACAGGCTAAGGAGAATCCTTTCCAGAATGCTCGACGAGAATGAGTTCTTCGGCCCTCATGGAATCCGTTCAATTTCCAAATTCCATGAGAAGCATCCATATGTAAGACATGCAGGAGGTCAGGAATTTCGTGTGGATTATTTGCCTGCAGAGTCAAATACCGGAATGTTCGGCGGCAACTCCAACTGGCGTGGCCCTATGTGGATGCCCATAAACCTGCTGCTTATAAGGGCTCTTCAGCAGTTCTACATGTACTACGGTGACAATTTTAAGGTGGAATGCCCGACAGGTTCAGGTAACATGATGAACCTTTTTGAAGTCAGCAGGGAACTAAGCAGCCGGATAATTGGAATATTTACCCGTGATAGTGAAGGAAAACGACCGGTGTACGGTGGTACCGAAAAATTCCAGACCGATCCGAACTGGCGTGACCTTATTCTCTTTTATGAATACTTCCATGGTGACAATGGTGCCGGACTGGGAGCCAGTCACCAGACTGGCTGGAGTGGCACGGTGGCAAAGATCATACAGATTTATGGGTTTATTGACGGGAAGAAGCTTCTTGAAGGCGGGGTTAGCGCAGGATTTCTTAATGGAACTAATGTTCCGGGGAGAAACTAATTTTGCCAGGGACGGGACCGAAAAAACTGCTGATTTGAGGTATCAATACTGTTAAATAGCCTCGGATCCAACTCCATTTATTTTACTTAATAGTAAGTATTGTTGAGGATCAACAGCTGATATAACTTTGTATACGTTCTCCTGGAAATGTCTTCCAGTGGAGGATTAAAGAGATAATTGTGAACCTTTAACTAAATTAATTTTCATATGAAAAGGAAAATTCTTTCAATAGTAACCGTTTTCAGCGCACTCCTGCTCTGGGGATGTTACCCGAACGGGCCGGATTATGTTGAAGAGCTCGACGTGGTTATCACATATCACGTTGATGAATATGATTTTAACAGCCAGGCTACTTATGCAATGCCTGACAAGATAGTAAAAGTGACAGGAGATCTTCCTGATGGTGAAGATCCTGAATTCATGCCTGATGCAACTGCAAGTAAGATCCTTAAGGATATTGCAGATAATATGGCAGCTCTCGGTTATACACGAGTGGCACAGACCGCTAATCCTGATCTGTACTTGCTACCTGCTTCGTGGCAGACAACAACCGTTTATTGGTGGTACGATTACTGGTACTGGTGGTATGGCGGCTACTGGGGTGGCTATTATCCTCCCTATTATCCACCTGTCTCGGTAAGTTCCTATACTACAGGAACCCTGATGATGAACCTTATCGACAAGGATGTTGTGAATGCCAACGGAGATCCTATTATACAATGGTCAGGAGCTATTAACGGCTTGTTGACAGGCGCCTATAATGCCTCCCGTGTAACAACTGCAATTAACAAGGCCTTTGACCAATCACAGTATCTGAAAACAAATTAAAACTACAGGTCATGAAAAAGATATTTATAGCATTTTTGTTTACAGGCCTTGCTCTCACGGCATTTTCACAGAACGGAATTACAGCACTTACTTATTCGATGGGCTTCGGAACCGGAAGCATGAATGAGCATATTTCTGCTCCGAGTTTCAGGGGCTTCACTATTGATTACAGGAAACTTGTTCAGCCGAATGTGGGTGTTGGAATCGATATTGGATGGAATGTGTTTTATGAAGAATTAGCTGACGGATCGTACGATTACAGGAACCTTACCCTGTCAGGAAAGCAATGGCGCTACAGCAACCATTTTCCGATGCTTGTTGCCGGCACCTATTATATGAAGCCTGATGAGAAAATTTCAGGATTCGCCGGCTTTGGCCTTGGCACCATGTATACTCTGCAGAACACAGATATGAGCCTTTATACTCTGGAGAATGACGCCTGGCAGTTCGCAATAAGGCCGGAGGCCGGTGTCCTTATCAAGGCCAATCCCGGAATGGCATTCAACCTTTCCTCAAAGTATTATTACGGCTTTAAGGGAGGTGATCTTGAAGCTCAGGGATTCTTTACGGTAAACGTTGGATTCGCATTAATTTATTAAGCGGATATTCACCGGAAATCCGCTTAAAGTTTGCATAGGGTTAGGTTTTAGGTTAAGTAAAAGAGGGTTATGGTCAGCCCTCTTTTATTTTTCATCCAGAAGCGCCTGTTTAATTGTATTCAGCTCGAGGATCTTCTCCTTGCTAACCTTTGGATAAGCGAGATCGAGCCCATTCAGTGCATTGATCACTGCAGAGGCTATTACTATCCGTGCAAATGATTTATTGTCGGCCGGCACTACGTACCATGGCGAATCCTTTGTAGATGTTTTCCTGATCAATTCTTCATAGGCCTTCAAATAGTCCTTCCAGTAGCTGCGTTCCTTTGCATCGCCGGTGCTGAATTTCCAGTTCTTGTCTGGATTGTCGATCCGTTCGATGAACCTTTTTCTCTGCTCATTCTTTGAAACGTTTAGGAAGAATTTGATAACTTTTGTCCCGTTCCTGTGAAGGTATTTCTCGTAGTTGCGGATATCCTTTAAACGATTTTCCCATATATCCTTATTTATCATCTTCTCAGGGAGTTTTTGGCTTAGCAGGATATTTTCATGTACCCTTACAACAAGTACCTCTTCATAATACGACCTGTTGAAAATTCCTATTCTGCCCCGCTCGGGCATGTTTTTCTGGCATCGCCACAGAAAATCGTGATCAAGTTCTTCGGGGCTTGGAGCTTTGAATGAAGTAACCTGGCAGCCCTGGGGATTCACTCCCGACATTACATGTTTTATTGCCCCGTCTTTTCCTGCTGCATCCATTGCCTGGAAAATCAGGAGCAGCGACCATTTATCCTGGGCATACAAAACATCCTGCATCGATGCCAGCATATCGACACCAAGCTGCAGTGTCTCTTTCATTTGGGATTTATCCTCCGGGCCCAGATCAACGTTCGGATCTGTGCTGTACTTCTTAAGTTCAAACTTCTCTCCATCGCCGACGCAATATTTCCTCGAAAATTTTTCTGCCCTCTCTATAAGTTCTTTCCTTACCAAGTTTGCTTACATCCTTAAGTTTTGCTCCTTCTTCAGAGGCGGCTTTACCTGATGTTTTCTTTTCCGGTGAGATATTCCTTTTTGCCATATATTCTGTTATTAATACTTTAAAATTACAAATATTATTCTATAATTCAATGAAATACATTGATTATTCTTCCTTTTCACGTGCAAGTGGAGTATCCCATTGATCTCCGGGAACAACTTTTGGTATCTCAGGATCACCTTCATAGGCAGGTGTCATTATCTGTACGTTGTTTTCATTAAAGATATCGAGGATATTCTGATGCAGTGATGTATAATAGATTTGGAGTTTTGATGCATCACTGCAAAAGGCATTTATCTCATATGTTACTGCAAAATCACCAAGGACAGGCTTCAGATACAAACGGGGGAGGATCCTTCAACAATCCTTCGGTACGGTCGGCAGCTTTCTTAAGCATGGCATCGACAAGCCGCCAGGGTGTTTCGTAACCAATACCTACCGTGGTATGAATAATGAGCTTATTCTCCCGTGCCTTGGTACTGTAATTGGTGATATTGCTGTTCAGCAACACGGAATTCGGGATTACTATTTCTTCATTTTTAACGGTACGCATACGTGTTACCAGGATCTCCTGTTCTTCAACAAAACCGGTCTGATCGCCAACCATAATCCTGTCTCCTTTTTTGAAAGCCCTTCTGTATGTCATTGAATATCCGGCAATAAGATTTGAGATGAAAGACGATGATCCGAGTGAGAACAATACTCCAATGAATACTGAGACTCCCTTAAAAGCACTCGATCCGGAACCGGGAATATACGGGTAGGCAACGATTACTGCAAAGGCTATTATAAGTATCCGGAGTATTCTGAAAGTCGGAATCGACCAGTCAGGATCGAATCCCTTTATCTCAATTCCACCTTGCTGTATTCCCTTGAACAGCAGTTTGCCCAGCTTCAGAAGATAGCGTGTGACCAGGAAAATTATTATAAGGAATGCCAGATCGGGAAGAAAATTTACAAGGCCTTTTCCAATTGAAATCAGAGGATCGATCAGTATTTTCAGCATAAATGCAGTTACACTTCTGGTCCAGGGGAAGAGTCCCAGAATATAGTTGAGTGCAGATGCTACAAGAAGAATAACTAATACTATCCTGATTGCCCTGATCAGCAGATGATATAATCTCCAGAGCCTGTCGGCCTGGATCAGGCTGAAAGAAATGTTTTGAAGCGAATCTACGCTTGTTTTCATCTTTCTCTGGAACCATCTGTCTATGCGCCTGAAAGAGAATATTAAGAGAGTCAGGATTAATGCAAAGACGAGAATCGATCCCAGGGCATAAATTGCTTTTTTCATCAGCACAGCAGGAAGCCTGTCGTCCCTGTAGCCTTTGATAGCAGCAATTGTTGCCTGACGGATTATCCCGGAAAGAGTCTCCCTTTTTATCTCTTCAACATTAGCATCAGCATCATACACATTCATTATAAACTTGTCCCCTGCCATAACAACATTGTACTCTTCTGTTGAAAGGATAAAAACTGAATCGGGAGAGACAGACGGATCTTTAGAGGCTTCCTTAATTCTGGAGCTGATGGCAGCTGCTCTCTGGCCAGCATTAAAGGATGATATTCCACGGACGTTGAACAGTACTTTTCCGTCAATTTTCACAGGCGCCGTTACCTGTTGTATGCCGGGAAGTTCAGGGTCGGCATCTGCTGTCTCCTGGGCATCCGCAAACCCCGGCAGTAAAAAAAGGATGAATAAAACCAAAAGAGATGAAACCTCTATTTTTTCTTTTTTTTGAAGAAGCATGGGCAGGTGTTTCATTTGTACAAGTTACAAATAAATAATGAAATGGATTGTCTCCCTATAATGGAGCCTCCCAGAGGGCTGCTATGGTACTTTGGCATACCGGTCCTGTTTCAGGCATTTTTTCCCCCGGCATTCATCCATCTTCCAGCAAGCTTATAACCGATTGAAAGTACAATCGCTCCGGTGAACAATCCTATAAATCCCGACATTATCATTCCTCCGATAGCTCCCAGGAATATCACCAGCATTGGAACAGGTGCACCTTTCCCCATGAGGATCGGTTTAAGAACTGCGTCGCTTACTGCAAATAAGAGGATAAGTATTGACCAGATTGTGGCAGGAAGAGGATCGTTGGCAGAATAGAGATAAATAACAATGGGGATAGCAACGATGCCAACAGGTAACTGGACCATGGCAAACAGGAATACAACGATTGCCCATAAGCCTGCAAGCGGAACTTTAGCCAGTATGAGGCAGGCTCCGATAAGTACAAACTGAATGAAAGCCACTCCAAGTATTCCTTTGGCAACATTCCTTATAGTCAATACTATAAGTGAGACGAACTCTTCACCGCTTCCCCCGCTGAGACGCGATGCAATACCCGTTGATGATTTTTGGGATTCATCACTATTTACCAGCATGATCCCGGATATTATTACTGATAGTACCATCATCAGGAAATTTGAAGTGACACTTTTTACAGTACTAAGAAATTTATCCCCGACAGACAAAATTTGTTCCCTGTACTGAGTAACTGCGGCCTCCATATTTGTCGTCAGCATCTGCCAGGTGTTATATACCGGATCGCCAATTATTGGCCAGTCAGCAACCTGAGGTTTCGGAGGAGGAATTACAAGAGTATGGTCGCGAAGAGAGGTGACAAACTCTTTTGCACTCCCTACTACTGATGATACCAGCAAGACAAAAGGGACAATCAGCAGCAAAAGCAATATCACGGTTAAGATTGTACCGGCAAGTCCCTTCCTTCCCTTAAACAGATTGAGCAACTTATGGTAAAGGGGATGGAGAGTGATGGCAAGGATAATCCCCCATAGGACAGGAATCACAAAGGGAAGTATGATCATAGTGCACCAGACCAGAAGAAGCAGGATAAGCAGCAGTTTGATCGTAAGGTCTATGCTCCTGCGCTCGGAGCTGAGGTTGTTTCCACCGATTGGTTGCATAATCTTAATATTAGAATCGTCTCAGATCTTTGATTTTATCCTTTTAAAAAGAGGAGATCCGAAGAATAACCAGGGATCTCTTTAAGAGTGCAACTAATTTATGTCAAATAATTGATATAATAACACATCAACTGTAATTAAGCCTGAACTGATATAATACAAGACATTAAAGTCCGAAACGATACTGAAGGCCACCGATAAACTGTGTACGGCTTGCAAGGAAGCCTGCTTCCAGGCGTAACATATAGTGTTTGTTGATCTGGTATTGTGAACCAACTACGAAGTTCCACATATCCTTTGGACGCTTATTGAGCGAATACTGGACAGTTGCTGTCTGCTCATCATTCAGGACGCCATCCATGGAGTTAAGCAAATTGCCGGTTTTCTCCAGGACACGATTGGCAGTTTCATATTTTGCCATATTCACAGGGTTCTTTTGCTCAACCGAAGTCAATCCGGCCCACCATTCATCCACTGCTATCTGTCCGTTTTCTACCCTGTCCATACCTGCATCCACTTTAGCCTGCAGGCCATCTATAGGGAGGACTTCATTAAGCGGCAGGGAACCACTGGTTCCTGACTTAAGGTGAAGCCTGAATGCTCCTGCCCATACAGCAATATTGCTCTGGGGATTGTTCCTGAATTTAAATGATTTTCCCAGTCGTGGTCCGAAGACAAATGTAAATACAGGTTTATCAAGAGCGCTGATGCTTTGCCAGGTCACATTCATATCAAGTGCAAGCCATCCTCCTCCTACCCCTACTGTAGGGGTCATACCGAATCCTACACCTGTTGCCTGAAATTCAGCCAGGGAACTAAAACTTGCCACCTCTCTCCATACATTGGCGGTATCGGGGATCCATACCCCTGCATCTATCGCTGTTGACGTATTGGCTTTTGATAATAAGCCATAAATATTCAGAAAAGGAAAAAGCCAGATATCGGGCCTGAAATTGACAGCCGAAGCTGTGGCGGTGGCTCCATTAAACCTTACAATTTCATCGATGTCGTACATGGGGCCATAGTTAAAACCAACCAATAAGTCTTCGATTATTAATTCTGACTCCTGCCAGAGGTAATTTATACCAAGACCTGCAGAATAGGGCAGGTCAAAACCCAGTTTAGCAGCTTTTGCACCCCATATAGGCAGTGCATACGGATATTCAGTTTGTTTCAGGCTGTCGCTTACCGATTTGTTCTTTTCTCCGACTACCTTATTTGAATATACCTGCGCGTTAATATCAAATCCGATCAGCAAAAGCAAGATAACAGGGAAGTATAATTTTTTCATTGATTTGGCTTTTAAGTTATTTGGTCAAAATTAAGATAAAAGTCCGTAAAGAACCAAAAAACAGGATAGATGTTATGGTACTTAATTGTAAGTATTTTATCCATCGCCGGGCCTCGTGAATCGTAATTTGCATAAATTTGTATTACAGCAACAACAATTAACATGATTAAGTCTTCGAGGGGTTATCTTATTCTGCTTGTGCTGATGATCATCGGCAGTAGCGGAATCAACGCCCAGGAAAAGAAAAAATCCCATTCTGTTTTTCGCGACAGCCTCGACAACGCCTATGACGTGAGCGACTGGCTTCTGAACAAGAAAGGGATTCTTATCGTGCCAACAATAATAACGGAACCCGCAGTTGGATATGGCGCAGCAGCAGCAGCTCTGTTTTTTCATTCATCATATACAGAGAAAAACGGTCCGCCGAGCATTTCAGGTGTCCTTGGAGGCGGAACAGAAAACGGGACGTGGGGAGCGGGTGCTTTTCACCTGGGCTTCTGGAGCCAGGACAGGATACGATATATGGGAGCCGCTGCAAAACTTTATGCAAATCTCGGCTTTTACGGTTCGGGAAACCCGGGCCTTCTTGGCATTGAGTCGGTAAATCTCAACCTCGATGCATGGCTTCTGGTTCAGCAGCTCAAGTTCAGGCTTGGCGAAACAGATCTCTTTCTTGGCGGAAGGTATATTCTTATGAATACTGACAACACTTTTGAAGTGCCGGTAGATATTCCGGAATTCAGCGGCCTGGAATTCAGTTCGAGACTCAGCGAGGCTTCGGTAAGATTTGAACTCGATTCAAGGAACAATATTTTTACCCCGACAAAAGGTTTTTTCCTTGCCTTGTCCGGCACATACAGCGATACCTGGATGGGAGGTGAGGATCTCTATGGCCGTATTGGACTGACTCTTCTCGGGTATTTTCCTGCAAGCAGCAGGGTGTTTGTCGGGGTACGGCATGAAAGCAGCTACTCTATCGGTGATGTGCCATTCTGGGCCCGGCCGATAGTTGTGATGAGGGGAGCTCCTATGATGAAATACCAGAACAAGAACACTGCTGTAATGGAAGCCGAGCTGAGCTGGAATGTGTATAAGAGATGGTATCTTTCGGCTTTCACCGGGATGGGTAATGCCTTCTCAAGCTTTGCGGAACTGGAGGAAGGAAAGAGCGTTTCCACGATCGGCTCAGGATTCCGGTATCTCATAGCACGAAAGCTTGGTACCCAGATGGGTATGGATTTAGGTTTCAGCCAGGATGATTTTGCAGTTTATATTGTATTTGGAACGGCATGGCTCCGGTGACTAAACAAAGTTTCCCTTAGTTGTCAAATTAAAAACTTTTCTAATTTTGATATTTCCTGCTCTCATTATAAATACCTTTAAACTACTGTATCGTTTAATAAATATTAATTGAAAACCATTGATATGAAAAAAGCTCACATTTCATTTCTGTTCCTCTTTATAGCTCTTTTTCTCTTTTCGTGCAAAGGGAAAAAGGAGGCCCCTGCCGCCAAGCCACTTGAGGTTCCTGTTGTGCAGGTGATGCAACAGGATATAGCCCTTGAATCGGAATATACCGGCCAGACCTATGGAGAATCCGATGTGGAGATCAGGACCCGTGTCGAAGGCTGGGTTCTGAGCATGAACTTCAAGGAAGGCAGTATGGTACAGAAGGGCCAGTTGTTGTACAAAATCGATCCCCTGCCTTACCAGAATGCAGTGGACAAAGCTTCAGCCGCCCTGGCCGATGCAAATGGGATTATGATTAAGGCGGAGAACGATCTCGGCCGTATAGAACCGCTTGCGAAGATAGGCGCCGTGAGTCAGAGGGAACTTGTTGCGGCCCAGGCAGCGTTTAATTCAAGTAAAGCCATGGTGGAATCCTCAGAAGCAGCCCTGCGCAATTCAAAGATTGAACTTGGTTACTGCAATGTTTTAGCTCCAATATCAGGCATGATAGGTATATCGGCTGTTAAGGCTGGCGACTTTGTAAATCGTGGTCCCCAGGGAATGATCAATACGGTTTCGAGCATTGAGAACATAAGGGTTCGCTTTACAATAAGTGAAAAGGAATATCTGCGCATCACAAGGCTTATGCAGGAAATGAAAGTCAAAATCGGACAAGGAGGGGACAATGTGAAGATGATCCTTTCCGATGGCAGCCCCTATCCTGTAAAGGGAAAGATGAATTTCGCCGACAGGCAGATAGATCCTTCCACAGGAGCACTGACTCTCGAGGCACAGTTCAAAAATGTCGACGACATCCTTCGTCCCGGACAGTATGTAAAGCTCAGGCTTGTAACTGAGTACAGAAAAGAAGCGCTTCTTATTCCGCAGAGGGCTGTCAATGAAATGCAGGGACTGTTCCAGGTCTTCACAGTTGCTGACAGCAATAAACTTGTAATAAAGCTTGTAAAGATCGGGACCCAGTATAACATGAGCTATATTGTTGACGGAGGACTCACCAAAGGAGAGAAGATCGTCATCGGGGGAACACAGATGCTGAGAGGCGGAAGTGTCATAACTCCGATTGAGAAATCATGGTCACCCGACAGCACAAACATATCATCATTAGTTAAATAAAGCAGCAATACCTACTACTATGGGAGAATTCTTCGTACGACGGCCGATTGTTGCAATGGTGCTGTCAATAATTATAGTACTTGTCGGACTGCTTGCCTTGCGGAGTGTCCCGATAAGCCAGTATCCCGACATAACGCCGCCGACAATTAAAATAAATACCAGTTTCGTGGGCGCAAATGCGGTGAATGTCGAGCAGGGCGTTGCTTCAGTTATCGAACAGAAAGTCAACGGCGTTGAGGAAATGATCTATATTAAAAGTACGAATGCTTCCGACGGAAACCTCAGCCTCGATGTCTCATTCAAGGTGGGCACAAACCTCGACAATGCCAACATGCTTACCCAGAACAGGGTAAGCCAGGCAACTCCATTCATGCCTCCTTCAGTGAAGCAGTATGGGATTACAACAAAAAAATCACTCACGTTCCCCTTGCTTGTGATCTCATCTGGTCTCTGAGAACCCTGCCTATGATGACAGGTTCCTTGCCAACTATGCTACAATCAACCTTGTTGATGCAATATCAAGGATAAGCGGTGTCGGCGAAGTAAAGATGCTTGGGTCGAGCGACTACGCCATGAGGGTCTGGCTCAAGCCTGATATCATGTCAAAACTTGATATAACTGTTGAGGATATAATAAAGGCACTTCAGGATCAGAACCAGATATCCCCCGGGGGGAAATTCGGTGCTGAACCAACGCCTGCAGGAACTGAATTCACTTACGGTGTCGTTCTGCAGGACAGGCTTATACAGGAGGGCCAGTTTGCTGACGTTATTATAAAGACAAAGGAAGACGGTTCAAAAGTCCTGCTGGGTGATGTATCTGAAATAAACCTTGGTACCGAGAACTATAATTCAACCTCAAGGATGAACGGCAACCCTGCTGCTACTATTGCAATTTATCAAACACCAGGAACAAACGCTCTTGAAGTAGCCGATCAGATAAAGAAGATCACAGCTGAGCTTTCTCAGAGGTTCCCGGCTGATATCAATTATGAGGTTTCGCTCGATACCACGCTTGCAGTAACCGAAGGTATCAATGAAATAATAAAAACGCTGGAAGAAGCTATCATGCTTGTTATCCTTGTTGTATTCATCTTCCTTCAGAACTGGAGAGCCACACTGATCCCCCTGATCACTGTTCCGGTATCTCTTATCGGTACCTTTATGGTATTCCCGCTGCTTGGCTTCTCCGTGAATGTTCTTTCTCTTCTTGGACTTGTACTTGCAATCGGAATTGTGGTTGACGATGCCATTGTGGTTGTGGAGGCCGTAATGCATCATATTGAACATGGTAAAACCCCAAGGGAAGCTACAATTCAGGCTATGAAGGAGGTTTCAGGGCCGGTAGTGGCTATTGCACTTATACTTTGTGCGGTATTCATTCCTGTGGCTATGGTGCCGGGATATACCAGGCCGGCTCTATCAGCAGTTCGCAATAACAATTGCCGTTTCAGTTGTATTCTCGGCTTTCTCAGCCCTTTCGCTCAGCCCGGCACTTGCATCAATCCTTCTGAAGCCAACAAAACCAATGAGTGAGAGGAAAGGCTTACTCGCAAAGTTCTTCAACGGTTTCAACAGGATCTTTGACAAGGTAACCGGTAAATATGTTGGAATTGCAGGATACCTTTCACGCAAAGCAATGCGCGTTGTAATAATCCTGGCAGTTGTAATTGTTGGCGCCGGCCTGCTTGGGAAAGGACTTCCAGGAGGATTCGTTCCCGATGAGGACCAGGGATATTTCATCATGAACGTTCTTCTTCCGGCATCATCATCTCTCCAGAGGACAAATGATGTTTGCCGCCAGGTTGAGGCTATACTAAAGGAGAAAGAATCACTTGAATTTATCACCCCGATTGTCGGTTTCAATATTGTCACAGGAGCATATCAGTCGAATGTGGCTACCTTTTTCATAATGGCAAAGGAATGGTCGGAACGCGACCAGACAGTTGAAGAGATAATGACTGAACTTAATGGCAGATTTGCCAGGGAGATCACAAGCGGTAACGTTGTTGCCTTCGGTCCGCCCCCTATCCCCGGGCTCGGTACCGGTGCCGGGTTCTCGATGTTCATCCAGGACAAGTCGGGAGGCACCCCGGAATATCTCCAGGAACAGACAAACGCATTCGTGGCTGCTGCCAGGAAACGACCGGAGATAGGACGAATAAGTTCAACATTCAACGCTACATCTCCTCAGATAAAGCTCGAGGTTGACAGGCAGAAGGCAATGAAACTCGGAGTCCCGCTGTCATCAGTGAACTCGACTATCGGAGCTTTCCTCGGAGGAGCTTATGTCAATGACTTTAACAGGTTTGGCCGTCAATATAAAGTGTATGTTCAGGCTGATGCCTCCTACAGGGTAAAACCTGAAGATCTCAGCATGGCATATGTGAAAAACGACAAGGGAGAGATGGTCCCGGTCACAACTCTTATTACTGCAAGCAAAATCAGCGCTCCTGAATTTACAAACAGGTTCAACCTGTATAGATCGGCGGAACTTACGGGTGTGCCAGCAGCAGGATACAGTTCTGCCCAGGCACTGAATGCCCTCGAAGAAACTGCAAAGGAAGTGCTCCCGCAAACGATGGGTTATGCCTGGTCGAACATGTCGTACCAGGAGAAGCAGTCGGAAGGCTCTGCCGGTTCGATATTCCTTATGGCACTTCTTTTTGTATTCCTTATTCTTGCTGCCCAGTATGAAAGCTGGAAACTTCCTTTCAGTGTGCTGCTTGGAACGCCGTTCTCCGTTTTCGGAGCATTTCTCGGGCTCTTCCTTGCAAGGATGAGCGACAGCGGCTACCTGAATAACGTTTTTGCACAGATCGGGCTTGTTCTTCTTATAGGTTTGGTTGCCAAAAATGCCATACTTATTGTGGAATTTGCGAAAGCCGAGCACGAAAAAGGAGTTGAACTCTTTGAAGCAGCCATGTCAGCTGCAAAGCTCCGTTTCAGGCCTATACTTATGACGGCATTTGCCTTCATTCTTGGAGTAACTCCACTGCTCACCGCATCGGGAGCCGGAGCTGAAGGACGAAAGGTAATGGGTATGGCAGTTTTCAGCGGAATGCTCGTTGCTACAATACTTGGGGTACTTATAGTTCCTGCTCTGTACATTTTTATTGAGAGAATCGGGAAAAAGAAACCCGCTCCAGTTGCTGAAACAAAATCGGAGGGAGAATAATATGAAGAAATTGATTTTCATCCAGTTAGTTATTGTATTGCTGCTCTCTTCATGTCTTGTGGGCAGAAAGTACACAAGACCTGATCTAGAGGTGCCTGGAAAATATGTCAGCGGAGACACACTTGTTGTGACCGGTGATACAACCTCGGCTCTTGCAGCAAAAGACACTACCCTGAACCTCCAGTGGTTTGAGCTCTTCAGTGATACGGTCCTTAACAACCTTATTACGATGGCGCTCGATTCGAGCACCGACCTGAATATCGCAGTGCTGAGAGTCGATCAGTCCAGATCGTACTATAATAATTCAAAGGCCAGGCAATGGCCTTCGGTAGGATACCAGGCCTCGGCAAATATTGCAAGTCCTGCAACAGACAATTTTGACCTTCTGGGTACAGCGTCGTGGGAGATAGATTTCTGGGGTAAGATCCGTCATGCAAAAAGGGCTGCATATGCCGAAATGATTGCCAGCGAAGAAGGTCTGAAAACAATAAAGACAACTATTGTAAGCGATGTGGCCAGCTACTACTTCCTGATGCGGGATCTTGACAACAGGATTGAAGTAACAATGCAGACAGTTGCGAGCAGGAAAACCTTTTACGAAATGGTTAACGAACGATTTCTGAAAGGTGAATCCGCCGAGCTTGACAAACTGCAGGCTGAACAACAGCTTGCCCTCGCAGAGGCTACACTGAGCAGTTTACAGCGCGAACTCAGCTATACTGAGAGAAGCATGAATATCCTGCTCGGCCAGAACCCTCAGCCTATTCCAGGGGTACTTCAAATGCAGACCAGGTGATAATACCGGAAGTTCCGGCCGGACTGCCTTCGACACTTCTCGAGAAGAGACCCGACGTTGTTGCAGCCGAGAATATGCTCATAGCCGAAACTGAAAGAATCGGCGTTTACCAGGCGATGCGTTTTCCGAGCTTCAGTCTTAACCGGTGTGCTTGGTGTTGCATCGAATGATGTAAACACCCTGTTGAGCGGCGATGCCTTCACCGCTGGAGTTACGGGGATGGTGCTGGGACCGATATTCGAATTTGGAATGAACAAGCGCAGGGTCGATATCCAGAAATCCGAAGCGGAGATAGCTAGTCAACAATTACCTTAAAACATACCGTACAGCTCTGGCCGATGTTGAAAATTCCCTTGTAAGCATTAAGTCGTACCGTGAGGAATATTCAGCTCGCACCCGTCAGGTTGAGGCAGCCCGTAGGGCTCTCATGCTTACTAAGGCAAAATATGATGCAGGCTTCACAAGCTATCTTGAAGTATTGATTGCAGAGAGCTATGCATTCGATGCCGAGATGCTGGCATCGATGACAAGAGGACAGCAGCTTACATCAACCGTTTCACTCTACAGGGCGCTGGGGGGAGGATGGTAATGCAAAGGGTGCAGGGTGCAGAGGTGCAGGGCTTGCAAATTTCCCCTTGCACCTTGCAATTTGGTTTAATAAATGGCTAAGATTTCAACTAAAAAGCTGACCAGGCATTTCTGGAGTGAAGAGAGCGGGCTTACCAGCATGCTTATACTATTGTGTATCAGTAATTTTCTGGTGATGCCATTTTTCTCAGAAAGGCCCTTTGTAACCCTTCTGATGCGAGGATTCTGGTTTTTCCTCTTGATAACGGGAATAACGACACTTTCAAAAGACAGGTCTCAGATGAGATATTTATCAATTATTCCGGTACTTCTCATTGTTGCATCTATCCTCGGTTATTTCATCGATAATCCGGTACTTTATTATGCTGATTTCCTTGTCATACTGGCTGTACTTTCACTTCTGACCGTACTGGTCCTTATAAAGGTCTTTGAGAGCGGGCCTGTTACAATCCACAGGGTTATCGGGGCTATAGTTGCATTTATGCTTTTAGGGAATATATGGGCATTTATATATCATTTTATATATCTTCAGGATCCGGGATCGTTTCAGATCCCCGGTACAACGGAATACAGCTATGCAACTCCGGTTACTTTCCTTTATTTCAGTTACACAACGCTTACTACAACCGGCTACGGTGATGTACTTCCTTTGAACACATTAACAAGGACACTGGCAAATATTGAACAGCTTGTCGGGGTTCTGTTTCCTGCAGTACTTATAGGAAGACTGGTTTCTCTTATAACTGACAAAAGCAAATAGAATATCCGTAAATATGAAAAAACCGGATGAGCGCTCTGCTATCCGGTTTTAATGTTTTATGTGTAGTCCTTATTTAACTTTCATCTCCGGGAATGGAATCTCATCCAAGATAGAGAACCTGATTACTGAAAGGATATAGCTTTCAACCTGCCAGAACTGCAGAGCCACAACAGGACTGGTTTCTTTTTTCACCTTTTTGTAATAGGAAGCAAGCAGGGCATCAGTTTTTTTGCCAAGGTCAATTACTTCGACCACCCACTTGTCAGCAAACTCATTACTTAGTTTGTTGAAATTATCTGCATATTGATTAAGAAGATCCATTCTTTTCTTCCCAAGTTCTTTCCGCTCATTCTCATAAGCATCGTAAAGTTTCCAGAACGCATCTTTCTGTGCAGCGTCTACCTTAACGAATTCGGCAACAACTGCTTTCTTTTCCATGCCAAAGGCAGCCTGGTAGAGATCAACCTCTTCCTTGTTGGTCTGAGCATTTGCAAATACAACCAAAAAAAGTGCTGAGAATAGTAAAGTTAATTTTTTCATAATTAATTTTTTTAAGTTGAAACACAAAATTAAGAATTTATAGGCATTAAACAACGTTTACTACCTGAGAGTTCATTAAGTTTCTTTGGATGGAATGAAAAATACTTATTAGTAAGTAATTTTGCAAATCAGCATTCCGATTTGCTGAAATTATCACTACATAATTACTAAATTCGTTGACAGATTTTCCCGCACTAGTTATTAAATATTTACTTTTCTGATGGGAATTAAGAAGTGGTTTTTATTGCTGACGGCTTTCGGGATGCTTCATGCAGGAATAATAAAGGGCCAGGAAGTTGCAACTGAAAAAGCAGATACAGGATGTGTGCAGTCAGACCTGAGTGACGTTATTCGTGGTGCACTTCATAAGCCACCGAAAATCAAAAAGGATGGCGCCGGGTCACTGCTCCTTCTTCCTATTATCGGATCTAATCCTGCTACAGGCTTCATGGTAGGCGTGGGAGGCCAGTATGCCTTTAAAATGGCTGGCAGCACACTCTACTCCGCTTTCATGGGAAGTGCCCAGGTCACTACAAAATCACAGGTTATTTTCCTTCTGAAAAACAATATCTATACAAAAAATAACAAGATCTTTTTCAGCGGTGACTGGCGCTATCTTATATATTCACAACCTACATACGGGTTAGGAACTACCTCCCCTGAAGGCGGAGCCCTGGATTACCAGTATAATATACTCGGGACGGAAACAACTGAAGACTCCCTGACACAACCGATGAAATTTAATTTTGCCAGGTTTCACCAATTGGTCTCATTTAAAATCAAGACTGGTTTCTATGCCGGTTTTGGTTACCAGTATGACGGTTACTTCAAGATAATTGATGAAAAACTCAGGCTTGCACCGGGCGACACTCTTCTTACCAGCCACTATCTTTACAGTCAGAACTACGGATTCAGTACCGACCACTATATCTTTTCAGGTCTGACAGCCAATCTGATTTACGATACACGCGATAATATGATAAACCCTTACAAAGGTATATATGCCTCAGCAGGCTGGAGGGGAGGAATGAAGTTTCTCGGTAATGACAAGACAGTTAACTATTTTCAGTTCGAGTGGAGAAGCTTTCACGGCTTATCAAAGAGCAATCCCAGGCATCTGCTTGCTTTCTGGCTTCTGGGTACATTTTCAAAAGCCGGCCAGCTGCCATACATGATCCTGCCGGCAACAGCCTATGACCAGCGAAGCAGGGCCGCAAGGGGTTATACGCAGGGACGATTCCGGGGGGCTAACCTTGTATATGGCGAAGCGGAATACCGTTTCCCGATATCACGATGCGGTGGAGTGCTTGGAGGAGTTGTGTTCATGAATGCCACAACGACCGACAATATCGCCAAATCGCTGGCTCTTTTTGAATCAATTAAGCCGGGTTATGGCGCAGGATTGCGTATTATGGCTGACAAAAGCTCGCGTACCAATCTTGCCATTGATGTAGGGTTTGGGCAAAAATCATTCGGGTTCTACCTGGCAGCTTCTGAAACCTTTTAAACCTTGAGATTTGATCTCTTTTATATACCTTTGTTAAGGAATTTTAAATTTATATTAAAATGAAAGTGCACACAATTAGTATAAGGATATTATCCGTTAAGTCAATAGTTATTCTGTTAATCGCAGCTGGATTCTTTCCGATACCCTGCAATGGTCAGGAAGATACTGTAAAAAACAAGAAGAATTTCAAGAACACCATCAGAATTAATTTATCCAATCCGATGTTTTTCTCCCCAAAATTCAATGTGATCGGTTATGAAAGAGTTGTAAATGATCATCAGTCATTTTCTGTTGCTGCAGGGCGGTTTGCAATGGGCACTTTTATTTCCATTTCAGATTCTATAGGATTATCGGACCAGTATAATGACAAGGGGATTAATTTTTCTGTCGATTACCGCTTCTACCTGAAGAAAGAGAATAAATATGGTGCCCCAAGAGGAATTTACATCGGACCATATTATTCTTACAACCATTTTACCCGTACTATGGACTGGGATGTAAACACAAGCTCTTTGAACGGGTCAGTAACTACGAAATTTGATCTCACGGCAAACCTTATCGGAGCTCAGTTGGGCTACCAGTTTGTTTTTTGGGACCGTGTTTCTCTCGATCTGATATTGATGGGCCCGGGTCTGTGGTTCTTTAATCTTAAATCGGAATTTGAGACAAATCTTGATCCCGAGGACCAGGAGATGCTGCTTGGACAACTAAATGATATGCTGAAAGCTAAATTCCCAGGGTCTGACTATGTGTTTACAGGAGGTGGCATTGAGGCAAAGAAAACAACAAACACAGCCACAATGGGTTTACGGTATATGTTCAATATCGGATTCAGGTTTTAACGGATATTGACATTACTCTCGCAGAAAACGCTTTTAAATCACTATAGCAATTAACAATTTAGTTATTTATATGTTATACAAACAAAAATCTACAACCATGAAAAAACTATTCTTTTTACTTTTCGTAATGATCGTCGCAGCATCATGCAGTACGGTCAAGGTGACATCTGATTTTGACAAGACAGCAGGTTTTGCGTCCTACAAGACCTATGCTTTCACCCCTGAGGCAATGAATCTCCCGCTCGATGACCTCAATAAGAACAGGATACTTACAGCGGTTTCTAATGAGCTGGCTGCTAAAGGATTCACCAAATCCGATAATCCTGATGTCCTGATAAATATCAACATCAAGACAGAAAAACAGCAGACAGCAACTGCCACAAACAGCGGTGGTTATGGATACGGAAGGTATGGCTGGGGAGGAGGCTTCTCAACAACAACAATTAACTATGACACATATACCGACGGTACTATGTTCATCGACATGATTGATGTATCAAAGAACCAGCTCGTATGGCAGGGAAGAGGAACCAAGACTATTGATGAGAATGCAAATGCGAAAAAAAGGGAGGATAACCTGAATTATGCTATAAAACTGATAATGGCCACCTATCCTCCCAAGATGTAACCGGTTAAATACTTGAGAATAAACTATTCTAATTCCAGGATCATGAAAAAACTACTTGCGTTTATTATTATTTTCCTTGCCGGAGCATCTGTTTTTGCCCAGAACATGCAAATGGCTCCAAAACAAAGCGGGCCTACTGTACGGCTGCATGCATACACTACATATGCCTTCGATGACCAGCATGTTGATTCGTATTATTCAAATACCTCATATTTCGATGGCGAGATTAAGGGAGGATTTCAGTGGGGAGGTGGACTTGAAGTAATGCCTGCCCCGTCGATGGGGATTGAGTTTACATATCTTCGTCTCGATTCAAAAGCTCCGATGACCTATTATAACGGAGGTACTCAATTCACCAATTTTGACCTCGCTACGAACTGGTTGTTTCTGGGAGCCAACAAATATGTGCCTAACAATTCAAAGGTAGAACCTTATGGTGGGTTTTTGATAGGTATGGCGATTTTCGATGTTACAAACCCTGACAACAACAACAACACGAGCGGAACAAAATTCGCCTGGGGAGCAAAACTTGGAGCCAATGTCTGGATGAATGAAAAAGTAGGTCTGAAATTGCAGATGAACCTTCTTTCGGCAGTTCAGGCTGTCGGCGGCGGACTCTATTTCGGTACTGGCGGCGCCGGTGCCGGTGTTTCAGGCTTCTCTACTTTTTATCAATTCAGCCTTGGAGGCGGACTGGTTTTCAAGATAAAATAGTTTATAATATTTTTTTACCACGGTCCCGATAAATCGGGACCACGGAGTTTAAACAGAGTAACACGGAGTTAATAACAGTGTAACTCCGTCTTAACTCCGTGTTACTCCGGTTAAGTCTTTAGAAAGTGGTGTTGCTATGGCACCACTATTTTTGTCTGGGTCTCTGCTATTCCTTCATAAAGTTGAACATGAACCCCAGATATATTGAGACATCATAAAACCGGATATCAACATTGTAGTTTAGAGGGCCTGTTAATGGCATTTGGTCATCGCTGATGTATTCGATAGGATCTGTAAGGTTAACTATCTGTTTCTGATTGTTTTCCTGTCCGTATGAAAACTGCATTCCTGCTGTAATGGACCCCCTTTTAAACTTATAGCCAACTCCTGAATTCAGGTGATATACATTGAAGGCATAGTTAGTCTTTTCATTGTATTTCAGAAAGTCAGGCTGTTTCCCATAATCCATGAATGTGAAATCGGTCCGGAACCCGCCTGAGATCATCAGCTCGCTGCTTACATGCTTTTTAAAGGCTATTCCTGCATTAAACACCGGATTTTGATTTGTTGTAAAAGTCAGCCAGTCTTCAGGTTCCTGCTGATTGAAATTGTATCCGTCCTCCCCGGGATCATTACCTGCTTCAATATAATCGAAAGCTGGCAGCCCAAAGAAGAATTCACCTGTAAACAGGATTATTGACTTTCCGGAGGGTGAATACCAGTTCACCCCGGCAGCGATCGACAGAGGATCCTTAAAATGAGCAATGCACTCCTCATTGCGGCCTCCGGAATAGGAAGAGTATGCATCAGGACTGCCGGCAACTTTATGTATGTTGGAATACTCATACTGCTTGATTGCCCTGCCATCTCCGAAGATTTTAAGCGAGGGAAGTGTGATATTTGTTCCAAATGTCCACTGCTCTTTTTTGAAGTGCAGTCCAAGTTTACCAATGAACCGTACATCGTACATTGTGTACTTGAGATGATAGCTTGAACGGGAGAGATACTGCTTTGTATCAGGCAAAGTTGGATTAGCCAGGGTAAATGCATCAGCAGTAATCAGGTTGTAGTACTGATCGTCTTTATATGAGATCAAACCTGAAAATCCAAGTGCAAGTGATTCTGATAGCTTATAACCGAAACCAGCGCCGCCATAATAATCCTGGAAGTTGGCCCGAATATAGTAATCAGCAGAATAATATTCGTTGCCAGGATTTGAAGCGATAATATCTCCCATAAATGAACTGCCGCGATCTATCTTCATATAGTCATTGGCTTTTGTAAAATAGGCCAGTTCAATTGTAAGTTCGGGCTTTTTCTTCGGATTCATCACAAGAGTAACTATCCTGGGATAAATATCAAGCTGAGTGCGGTCGGCTGGAAAATTGTCTCCAAGGGCATTTTTGGCATTATAGAGATATACAGTAAATAGGTTGGCAGAGAGAGATAAACTGTTCTTTTTCATTTCTGTTATTGTAGCCGGGTTATAGTAGATTGCAGCAATGCTGCTTTCCCCGGCAACAACGGCACCTGAAAGAAGTGCCGCTTCAGAATTCAGGTTCTGGTCCCAGTAACGTCCTCCCTGACCGCTTGCGGATATAAACCAGAATAACAGTACTGATGTAAAAACAAATACTGCCGGCAATGAGGTATGATTACCCGGAAAATTTCGGACCATATTTAAGAATTTATAGTATATCAAATATAAGAAGATTCCTCCTCTTCAGCTATCCGGTAGCGGTTATAGGTTCAAGATACCTGACTATTTTATTTGTCTGTACGGCATAATCTATTTCGCTCCTGGTTGAGGATCCGATATATCCGTTTTTGTTTATAACAAATATCTCGTCGGCCAGGTCAATCTTTCTTTTATGCATATCATCGAGCATCTCCTTTGTCTTAGCCCACCAGACTTCATCATCGCCTGAATGGCCGAAAAGGCCTACGCTGATCACAATGTTGCCCTCAAGGGTCAGCCTCTTTTGCTGTTCAATAAACTCCTCCTTGAATTTTGTGCTGCCGCACAGGGTGATTATTTTGTACTTCCCGATCATATTCTTTAATGTGTGAATGATGCAATTTATTAGCCTAATTGTGTAACGGATAGCGCAGCAAAGAGTAAGACCTTTGTAAAAGAAATATCATATGTAAAGTTAATTGAAACAGTTCATCATTAAAACCACTTAAAATGAAAAAGATCGTTTTTTGTCTGATGGCAATATTATTGTCCCTGACATTCGTGCCGCTTCAACTATCTGCCGCAACCGAAAAAGAACCTACAAGCGTTGTAGTACCAAAACCTGAAGAATCGGCAGAGGCTAAAGTGCTTGAAAACAGGCTTAACGAAATCAAGGAGTTGGACAAGTCGACAATGAAAGCCGAAGAAAAGAAAGCCATCAGGAAAGAAGTAAAATCAATAAAGAAGGAATTAAGGGAATTAGGCGGAGGCGTGTATCTTTCAGCAGCAGCAATAGTCCTGATTGTGATCCTTCTGGTCGTTTTACTTTAGGAAACTATCAACAAAAGAAGAGCAGATCTGTGTACGATAAAGCCTGGTATCTGTTTGAAGGAATTCAGCCGGGTACCATTATTTCAACAGGAGGGGATTCAGTTTGTCGAGCCTGAAGACAAACCGGATCCTTCCTTTTATTGATCCGTTTACAGAGTTGATATTATCAGATACCAGCAGCGGTACCCGAGATCTCGAAAAAATCCCAGATCCCTGCTTTGAATCCTGCCTCAAAAAAGAGGGTAGCTTTACCGTTTGAACCCCCTTCAATACCATTCACCGAGACCGTAGCAAATGGCTTTACCGGGATCCATGTAATTTTCGCAGGGAGGGCTGCTTGTTAAGGTAAGGGAAGAAAGCCACCGGCTGTATCCAAGACTATCGCTCACAGGGGTTACCAGACCTCCCTCATTCAAGGTCATTTGCTTCGACCAGAAGGTCTCCGGAAAACCAGTAAAACGATCGGGATAGAATCCCTGGTACAGATATAATTCAGGTCCGCCTCTTCCGCTTGAAGAAAGGGAATAAAACGGATCTGAAGAACCTGTTTTCAGCATGGTACCTGTAAAAAGCCTTGCATCGAATCCCCTGTTTCTTCCGTAATAGCTGTACCTGAAGTTCAGTTCCGCAGCTGTCTTTATAAATGATTCGCCCGATTCAACTGAGACTACCATATTATAAGGATTTATTATTCCGTTTCTCGCTAACTGGTACCCCAGGCTCAGGAATGAGAGCATTCCGGAGGGAGATTGTGATTCGAACTGCCTGAGATCTGATGCAGCAATATAATGGCCGTATATTTTATGACTGATTGGATTTACTGCTGAGTTCTGCCTGAAAAAAACATCCAGTCCGATTTTAGTCTTGAAATAATCCTGGTTCCCGGGAGCTCCGAATTTTTCTCCTTCGAGTGATAATTTAAGAAGCCTGATAAAACTGTCGTAAGGTATTTTGTTTAAGGAAATCCGTCCAAAACCCCTGAGTCCTGAATTCTGGAAAGCATAGAAAGGAATAAAAAGATACTCCACTGGTTTTGGAATGAACAAGCCGTTATACAAAGCCAGGCCAGCCATAAAGCCATCGGGCCGGGTCCAGTTTATGACAGGCATATATATCAGAGACCTTTTGTCAGGATCATCAATTGTAAACAGAAACCTGGGATAAAGATGGTCAGCTTTAGTAAAGATCCCTTTAGCTTTGATATTGTTATTCAGCCTGTATAATTCAGTCATTTTATGTCCTGGATCAATCCTTAGCTCAGAAAAGCCATTTTGAGGAACAGATTATCCACTTCTTCCCTGAAAAGCCCTGCTGCCATGTTAGTGAACTGAACTGAATCTCCCGACACACCCGCAATCAGCAGCGGCGCGTTCAGTTCACCTCTGTTCTTAATTAACACCTTTTGGTTCTCAATTCTGGCCATTTTATAATCGAGACGTTTTGTTGTACCCAGAAAATCATCAAAGAACCACGTCAAATCTAAATCCGTACCTGATTGAAACATAGATCTGAGATCTTCAGGATAAGGATGCCTGTTTTTCCATTTGCTGTAATAGTCATGCATTATGGAGTCGAACAGGGCGTCGCCCAGGTAAGTTCTCAGATAGTTAAAACCCTGGCCGGCCTTATAATATATTATACTTCCGTAATTATCGTAACTGTAATCATCAGATTTTAGATCCGCCGGTTGTTCAAGATTCCTTCGTGCGGGAACAAGCCACTCAAGCTCCTGGATCATTTGCACCGGCATCTCATCAAGATGAAAGAATCTGGCAATTTTTATATTTCTATAATTAAGCTCCCAGAGCTTCTTGCCGGGATATTTCTCTTCCATGTATCTCGATTCATATGCTGATGCTATGCTCTCATCCATAAACGGATACCTGCGTTCATCAGACCCTATTGAACTGTAAAACCACATATGGGATATTTCGTGAGCTAAAACTTCATCAAGCAGGTACGGATCTCTGGCAAGCCCTATTACAGTCACCCCGGGATACTCCATCCCTGCCCCGGAAGTAAGGGCACTCTGAACAGCTGTAAATGAATTATATGGATAGTCTCCTATCTTGCTGGAGAAATATGAAATTGCACTGTTAATATATGAAATTGAAGATGCCCAGAGCCCTGACTCATTATCTGTAAACATTGCCCAGGTGGTTATGTCCCTGCCGGAATCAGGAAGAGTAAGCTTTCCTTTCAGGACATGGAATCTCTTGTCGGCGAACCATGCGAAATCATGAACATTATTTTCTGTGTAACGCAGAGTTTTCATCTGCAGGGATGAAGGAGGAAAGCCGGCTTCTCCGGATTCAGTTATATTCATCCATGAGTTATCAGAAGAAAGCTCATCAAGTCTGATCATTTCCTGTTCATTCTGCAGATTTCCTGTTGCTCCTACAATATAATTTGAAGGCAGTGTAATGCTCACATCAAAACTTCCGTATTCAGAATAGTACTCACCCTGATCGAGGTAAGGCATCTGATGCCAGCCTGACCTGTCATAGACAGCGGGCTTGGGATACCATTGTGAGATCTGGTACGATTGCCCGATATGACCAAGGCGTGATGTCACTCCCAAAGGTATTTTCAGATGAAACGGGGTTGTGACGATAACTGTATCCCCGGGTTTGACAGGACTTATCAGGTTCAGCCGGCAAATATCAGGATATCCTTCCAGCAAATTCCAGTTGACAGGCTCTCCACCCGTTTTAAAATCGAGAGAATCAATATACCCCCTGAGCACAGGATCGGTGAATAACTTTCCCTTCCCTTCACGCTTAATCATCTCCCTTGCCAGCCGGGTATTATTGTCTGAATAAGCATTTGCCCAGAGATGAAAATACAAAAAACGGAGAGTGTCAGGAGAATTATTAATGTACTCAACTGATTCGAATCCATCCAGTTCATGCTTTGTGTCATTAAGAGTCGCATGGATGGTGTAATTTACCTCCTGCTGGAAATAGACCTGGGATGATACAATCTCAAAAGGCAGGAACATAAATGCAATAAGAGGCAAAAATTGCCGGGTTTTATATTTAAAAAGCAGTTGACGCAAGATCGGAGGTTCGCTGGATTATATATGGAAATAAGCCGGATGAAAAATGAAGTTAAAACTACTGTATTGCAAAGTTAAGCCTGATAAGTTGATATCCAATAATAAAAATGGCAGATGATGTGGGTTTCTGCATTTAAAAGCCAACAATAATAAGGGAGAATTATAAAATGAATAACTTTATCATAGTTAAAACCAAATCTAACAGATTGATGAAAAAGCTTACTCTCCTGATTCTGCTTTTTATTTCATTTATTGCCATGGGACAGCAATCTGAGCTTACTTCAGTGAAGGACAATTCCTTGCTTCCGGTCCGGGGATTTTGTATAGCAGCTCCCCAGTCGAAGGAGCTTGACAGGTTCATTAAGTTTATTGATGAGGAACTTGCTCCGCGAAAAGTCAATACGCTGATTCTGAGGGTCGATTATAACTATCAGTATGAGAGTCATCCTGAGCTCAGGGATGCGAATACGCTCTCAAAGACTGACGTTAAGAAACTTGTTGAAGTATGTAAAAAGAATGGAATAAGCATTGTGCCGCAGGTAAATCTTCTCGGTCACCAGTCGTGGGCTGAGAGGACCGGAAACCTGCTGAGAGTCTATCCGGAGTTTGACGAGACTCCGCACGTGAAGATGCCGGAGAAGTATGTCTGGCCAAATGCCGACGGCTTGTACTGTAAAAGTTACTGTCCTCTGCATCCGGGAGTTCACGACATTGTTTTTGACATGGTTGATGAGATCTGTGATGTCTTTGAGGCTAAAGCATTCCATGCCGGCATGGATGAGGTTTTCTATATCGGTGATGATAAGTGTCCCCGTTGTTCCGGCAGGGACAAGGCCGAGCTCTTTGCAGGAGAGGTAAGGACGATCCGTGATCATCTTGCCGGAGACGGAAGGAAGCTCTGGATCTGGGGTGACCGTCTGATTGATGGCAAAACGACAGGTATGGGAGAGTGGGAGGCAAGCATGAACACCACGCACAGGGCTGTTGACATGATACCAAAAGACGTGGTAATATGCGACTGGCATTATGAGCGTCCCGACCAGACGCCCGTTTATTTTGCAATGAAAGGATTGACTGTTGTCACGTGTCCGTGGCGCAATCCTGCAAATGCTGTTCTTCAGGTTCAGGATATGATAAAATTCCGCAGCCATTCAACTCCTGTAATGAAAGACAGGTTTGCAGGCATGGTCCAGACTGTCTGGTCGGGAGCCGGCCAGTTTATGGATAGTTTTTATGGAGTTAAGAAAGATAACGATCCGAATAATGCTGCTGATTGTTTTAAAACACTGTTCGCTGAGATTGAAAGATTGACAACCGAAAAGTAAAACTCCTTTCCTTCACGTCATTAATTCTCAATCCTGAGCTGAAAATTCACAGGAACAAAGTACCATACAGGAACCGCTATCCCGTTTTGTTTTCCCGGAGTCCAGCCGGTAAGCGATTTTATAACTCTCACGGCTTCCTCGTCGAGTAGCGGGTTAACTGACCTGAGAACTGTAATCCGGTTAACAGACCCATCGGGTTCAACTGCAAACTTAATGATAACTTTTCCCTGGATGTTGTTTTGTTCAGCTTCTGCCGGATACTTTGTGTTTTCAGCTATATATTTCAATAAAGCAGCAGACCCGCCAGGGAAAACCGGCATCTCTTCAACACTGATATGTGGCTCCGTTTTAGCCGGGATTTCTTCTACAGGTACATAAAAAATTGAGTCTTTTTCTGTGACACTTCCATTTTTGGCAGACCTAAGGACATCATCAATACTTGGTATCGGCGTCAGAAATTAAAGAGGTGTCATCAATTACATCAGGCGGGGAATATTTATTCTGGACAGGCTCGGGTATTGCTTTTTCCGGCTCAACAGGTTTAACCTTTTCCGGTATTAATGTATTATCTGGTTTGATGATAATTATGACACCTTTTCTTGCTTCTGCAATTGCATCCCTGTTGGTACTCAGAGATATTACGAGCATCAAAAGTGCACTGAAAGCGACTCCTCCGAGAACAGAAAGAGTTGTTGCCGATTTGTACCTTTTACGGAGATCATATGCTCCGTATGATTTGTTGCGGTTCTCGAAAATGATCTCATCAAATTCAGGGACCTTGTTTTCATTCCTCTTCATTTTAAATAGTTTTTAATGTTAAACACTCACAGACAATCGTGTTGCAAACTATTTTTTACAGAGGTTTTTCTAATGAAGTGAATCAAAAAGAGTGCCAATATCCAAAGATGGATAAATGAGCAGGCAGACGTAAAGAAATATTTGGCAGGGATATTTATTTAAAGATCAGTTTATAGGTACTGCTTTTTTGTCGATTATTTATCCTGACATAATATATTCCACTTGTTAAGACTCCCGGATGAATTTTTTCGCTGAAAATGATCGCGTTATCACAGTTGTACTCCTTTGAAAAAACTACTTTCCCGTTTGCAGAAAATAAACATATTGAAACTTCTGGTTCAGGGTTTAAAATTGATACAGTGAATTCATCAGAGGCAGGATTGGGATAGATACGTGCTCTTTTACCTGAACCTTCATAATTGTCAAAAACTGAAGTGGATGGACTGACAGTCACAATAACATCGTCAGTGTCTGTGCAACCATTAGTTGCAGTGGCAGTTACTGTGTACGTTTTTGTCTCTGTTGCGACAAAAGCAACTCCATTGGTTATTCCGCCGCTCCATACATAGCTTGCTCCACCCGAAGCTGTGAGTGTTACACTCTGTCCATAATTAACACTAACATCAGGTCCGGCATTCGCAACCGGGCGTGGTGTTTCAGGCACAGCACTCCAGTTCCCTGTTATTGTCCCGCATGAGACAGGATAGAAATAGACCGGGTGCAGATAAGCAAGGTTGACCGAATAGGTTCCGGACATCGAGTTTCCGTCAGCTGAAAGGACACCGGTAACAGTTCCTGAATTTGGATAGGCATTTATACTTTGAGTAAAGCTTCCACCTGAAAGCGTAATAGCAGTAAATGTAAAACCTATTGATGAGAAACACCCTACATTGGTGAAAGAGATTGAAAAGTTGGCAATTGCCGTTCCGCTTAGCTGAAAGGTAATTGAGGGTGCTGTCCCTGACCAGTTATTATTACACTGGGCATAAGAATTCAAGTTTCCTGTAGTTATTACTGAAGACAGTACCAAGACTCTAAAGATCGCTTGAAAATAATTGCCGGGGTTTTCCCGCATCAGTGTTTTCATGGTTTTAGATATTACATCATCCGGTAAATTGCATGATATCCTGCTCAGATATAGCAGGCATGAAAGACATATTTGTTTGACTTTATCCATACAATTATGGTGATTTAATTGTAAGTCTGAACAAACAATACTTCAGTTCAGAACATCAGAAGTGTCCTGCAAACAGTAAATTTACAGCTTTTTATAATAATGAAGGGATTCCATTAAACAAAATGCAAATTCTCTTGTGTAATTTTTTCTATTTATACGTCCTTGTCATCGACGAAGGGATAACAATTATGTAATCGGCAGTTTCTTTATATTCGTCGCTCATTTTATCGATATCATCCTGAATAACTGTAGCTACTGTGGCAACTCTTACTGAAGGGGCATATTTCTTAAGATACCAGATTATTCCCATGTAACGGTCGGAATGATAGCTTCCGTTGTAATGAATCACCATTTTTCCGTTCTGCCAGTTTTCGGCTATTGATTTTGCCATTGTCGCATCCTTAAGGGCCTGTGCTTTTGGAAGATTTTCATTTGCATGATTCATAGGGCCTCCTCCCATCGAAAGCATATCCTTGTAACATGGAAGATCAGGGTCATATTCAATTGGCAGGGGGGCAATGAATTCTTTGCCTTTATCGGAGACCTTCTGAAGCGACTCAAATCCGCCGGCAGCAACCATTGATGCATATCTGCGCGGAACGTTGGATGCAATAAATTTTAGTCCGTTTGTTTTCGCAAAATTTAAGAGGGGCTTATAATCAGTGCCATAGTTTTTCCAGAGCCGTGCTTCACTCTCAAAGGATGTCTCCTTTATGAGTCCGGAAAAATATTCATCAATCATTATCTGGTTATCCTTCTCAAACATCTCTGCTGCAAGTATAAGGTTCTTCTGTTTTTCAGCATAAAGACTTTTTGTAACCTCAAGCTCAAGCCAGTGAGCGATCGGATTATCGTGCAGTTCGCCGAAAAAGACGACATCGGCCTTCAGGGCATCCTTTATAATATCGTTATAATCAGCCTTTTTGCCGTTGCCGGTGAAGACTTTGTAAGCAGGTTTGTCCTGTGAAAATGTGTTAAGAGAAATTGTAAGGAGCAGTAAAGCAGAAAGTAATTTCATTTTTTCAGTATTAAAAATAAGGTTGTAAAGGAAGAAACAATATTTCTAACTTCAATGTTCAAAATTTATTTAAAACAAGGATTTTTATTATACCCGGTCCTGTATTAGTCATATAGAAGATAAAAGAAAAAAGTAAAAAGATAAAAGTGAAGAAGTCTTGCGGGCCATAGTGTCAATTACTTTTATCCAGGTTTTAGACTTTTGTCTTTAGCCTTTTATCTTTTGTCTTTTTAGAAGTTTATGAATTAATCAGACTAACCTTATACCGGGGATTACTTGATATTTATTTAATGCCAAACCTGTAGCTGAATTTTATCAGGAATACATTGTGGGGATGATTGTCGCCGGTATTGAAAAGGTCCACTATGTCGTCAACAAATTGCATATTACCGGTGTTTTCATAACTGCTGCGTGTCTGGCTCCAGACGAGATATACTGATGATCCGGGATTGTATTCCCATCTGATTACGAGGTTTGAGAGGAATTCCCTTACATTAAAGTCCTTGTTCCCTATAGTGAAGTCAACATTTCCATCCAGATTCTCATCAACGTTATAATAGGTTCCCTGGTTTGATATCTGTTTGTCGGAATATGTCCAGAAACGGTTGTCATATTTATCAGCCTTTGGATCCACAATGTATTTATGGTCGTAATAGGTGCCGGTTGCAACAAAGGGCTGGCCCCAGTATTGTATAGTAAGGTCAGGGCTCAGGTTGACATTTATCCTGAATGAGGTATTGATTGTCTTCCTGTCGATACTTGCAAAAATGTATTTGTCTTTTCCATCAACGATTTTTTTCTGAACATACTGCAGTTCGCTGAAGGATTTGCTTAATCCCGGATCAACTGAAAGCCTGAGCCAGTTTGTCGGTTTGTACGAGATATCAATATTTGTGTTTACATTGGTTGAGCTGTTTTCAAATCCTTTATTCCAGCCGACAAATACCTCCATATTTAGTTTTTTCCTGGTATCAGTCCAGAATCCGCCCCGGATATTCACGTTACCGGGCATTATCATCGACGGTCCTCCCCTGAGCAGTCCTGTTTCAATGCCGGAAGTTGAAATATTTCCTCCGGTGAAGGCACCCCAGTAATTCTTAAACTGCATGTTCCCGTTCCATTCAAAACCTTTTCCAAGGTCTTCACCTCCGAAGTTTGTTGCCTGAAAGACATCAAAGTTTATATTGTAGCGGTTGTAGATCCCCTTTGGGTCCCAGACATTGTATCCGGCCCAGAGGATGTTAAGGATCTGGTCGGCCTCGCGTATATAGCCGATGTCATTTATTTCAAATCCGGGGGATTTCCATATTGAAGCAAGAAGAAAATTCCAGTGTCCGTTCATCTTCATTACCTGCATTCTTCCTCCTGATCCGGAGAGGGATGTCCTGTCGGGATCGAGTTCAGTGTGGTCATTATCAGGTCGCTGGTAATATCTGGCTGACGAAGTTTGTGTTTTATACAATGCTTCCTTCGTTCCTTCCACGAGGCTGAAAGCGGTATTCAGGTTGAACATCCAGCTCTTGTCCTTGAAGTACTGGGTGAAATCGGCACCTCCCGAGTAAGCAGCCTTATGCATAAAACTTCCAAGGTTTTCATCAAGGCTCCTGTTTGTGCTTGTGAAAATGCCGCCTATGATTGTGTTTCCCTCCTTTATATCTTTTTGGATCCTGCCAACCGCGAAGTTTGTAAATGGTTCGACAGTCTCATATGTTGTCCCGCCGACAGTATCAATTTCAGCTTTTTCCTCTGCAGTCATAGCTTCGATAAATCCTACTGACCATCCATCCTGTGTTTTTCCTGTAAGCTTGGCTGCCCCGAGGATGGATGTATTTGCAGGGACATCTGCACTCCATCCCTCTTTAAGGTCGGGATAACCCTGGGGCTGACGTCCGATTCTCCTGGAATAGAAAAGATTGTCATTGCCAATGCCTCCGTCGCCAATGCCGAGTCCGAAGTTGGTGATATTATTGCCCTCGATGAAGAATGGCCTTTTTTCCTCAAAGAAAGTTTCATAAGCTGAAAGGTTAACTTCGGATGGATCCGCTTCCACCTGACCGAAGTCGGGATTTATAGTGAGATCCATTGTCATGTTGTTTGTTACTCCGATCTTGGCATCTATGCCGGCATTGAGTTTTGATGACTTTCCGGTAGCCAGAAAAGGATTTTCGGGGACGGCCTCAAAAGTCTCAGTCTTTGCTACTCCGTAAGGTGTAACATCAAATATCTTACGAGGCTTTATCTCTTCGAGGCCTGAGATCTCCCCAAAAAGATGAACAAGCCCCGGAGCCTCTTTCGGGATATGCTGCCAGAAGGCGGTTTCATTCTTCCTGTACAGAACCCTTGCCATCTCAAATCCCCAGACATCGCCGGAATTCTTTTCGAACCTTACCTGGCTGAATGGGATTTTCATTTCAGCAACCCAGCCATCCTTATTGATTGATGTTTTGACCCACCAGTTCGGATCCCATGTTTCATCTTCATTCTGGCCATCGTTGGTGAACATCAGATCATACTTCACCCCCGCAGAACTTACCCCAAAAGTAAAAGCAGTCCTGAGATCATGGTAGCTGTCGAGAATTACTGCAACAAGGTCGCCATCGGCCTGATCTCTTCTTGTTAATCGATTTACAATGCTATCGGGGCTTGTATCCAGAGCCTTCACCCCCACATAAAGGTTGTCTTCGTCAAAAAAAATCTTGAATTCAGTCCTTTGCGAGGCAGGCCTTCCGTTGTAGGGTTCGTTCTGTGTGAAGTCATCAACCCATTCACCCGTTTGCCATAGTTCTTCATCAAGAACTCCGTTAATAACAGGGGCGCTTGTTATCCTGGTTGCTTTGTACTGCTTTTTTTCAGGTGTCTGACCAGAAGCGCCGGATAGCAGCAGACAAAATATTGTAAATGACAAAAGAATTTGTTTCATGAAAGGCTTCTTTTCGTATGTTATTACACATAAGGACGCAAAAGAATGTAATTTGATGCAGAAAAAACCAATTTAAAATCATTTCAAATAAAGAATTCTCTTAGCCTGCATTTTACGTGCAGAAGATAAAAGGTGACGGAAGACCGAAGACCGAAGACGGAAGGCAGGCACTTGAGGACTATTTTGAACAGGTACTTTACCCTATTCGTAAAGCTGTAAAAATTCGAAGCTGTTACCCGTCTGATTCAGAAACCTTAGGAAATCAGAGGTTGCGATTACAAGCGTTGCAGTATTGACATTGGGATGAAAGGCCAGGCGGTCAAAGTCCTTTAGCTTTTCATCAATAAAGAGATGTACATGATTATTGTTATCATTTATAAGTCCAAAGGGTGATACTGAGCCGGGCTCCAGGCCAAGATGAGTCATGAGGCGCTGATCTGACGCAAATGTAAGCTTGCCCTGCTTTAACCTTTTTTCGAGGTCCTTGATATTAAGCTGGGCAAGGTGTTCAAGTATAATAAGATAGTGGCGGTCGCCTTTGTGGTTCCTTACGAAAATATTCTTGCACCTTCCTGAATTATAATCCTTCCAGTGGAGCTTTGCATCGTCAATTGTTGCAAGGGGAGGATGCTCGTGATACTCAAAGCTGATCTGCAGCTTATCGAGATACTCATAAAGCTCCTTCTGTCCTTTCATTGGTTATTTCCGCATTTTCGGCATATATGTGAATTCCATATCGACGAGAAGGGCAATGTCTGAACCAGCCTCCTGCATGTCTGTGTCCTCCTCATCATAATACCACTCAATAACTACAGCTACTCCTGATGAGGAGAGCCTCTTCAGTTCAAGGAAGATATCGTAATAAAACTTTGCAGATGATGAGTTGAAATAATAAAGATCAACTTTCATTATGAGAGGAGTAGCTTCTGAATAAACACTATTCCCGCCTTCGATAATCTCATCGATGAATTGTCTGACCCACTCGAGGACCGGGTAATACATTGCACGTACATCCTCAGGGGATGAGGTCCCGCTGATAAGGAAGATATTCTCTTCCGGAGAGAAATGGATTTCGGGAGTTACCGGAGTCGGACTGATAAGGAGTTTGTCCATAGACTAGACTTTTTACAAAAGTGCATCTAAATTTCAATAAATGCAAGATTAGATGGGATGAAAGAGTTTTTCATATAAGTATATTTTCTTCTTCATCTCCCGGTTTATAGCCGCTATCCTCAGCCAGGTTTTTGCCTGCAGCAGCTTCTACAGCAAGCCTGTCGCAGATTTCATTTTCGTGATTGCTTGAGTGTCCCTTTATCCAGACAAACCTTACATCATGTTTTCTGTATATTTTCAGGAATCTGATCCAGAGGTCAGGATTCTTTTTCTTTTTGAAGCCTTTTGATTCCCACTGAAAGAGCCATCCCTTATTAACGGAGTCTGATACATACCGGGAGTCGGTATAGACCACCACCTTGCTTCCGGGGATCTTCAGAGCCTCAAGGCCTGTGATTACAGCCAGAAGTTCCATCCTGTTGTTTGTGGTGAGCCTGAATCCTTCAGATTTCTCAAGACGGTGACGGCCTGATATCAATACAACGCCATATCCTCCGGGACCCGGATTACCGCTTGCAGCACCGTCGGTATAGATGGTTATTTCACCTGGCATTTGGCAGTACAATACCGGTGTTTGTAATAAAAAGCTTGATTGCAATTGAAAGGAGAATTATGCCGAAGACCTTTTTAAGGATCTGCAGTCCGGCTTCTCCAAGTAACCTTTCGAAAACTGATGTCATCCTTAAAACAAAATAGACAATGACCATGTTTACAACAAGGGCCAGAAGGATGTTCAGTGTTTCATACTCGGCTTTCAATGAGAGGATTGTGGTTATTGAACCTGCTCCGGCAATAAGCGGGAAGGCTATCGGAACAATTGATCCTCCTCCTGAGTGGCCATGTTTGAAAAGTTCAATTCCCAGCACCATCTCCATTCCGATAAGAAATATTATGAATGAACCTGCAATTGCAAATGATGAAACATCGATCCCGAATACACTGAGGAGCGGGCTGCCAATAAAGAGAAAAGCCATAAAGATGGCGAAGGCGACAATTGATGTTTTTCCAGGTTCAATATCTCCTGCTTTTGCCTTTATGTCGAGTATAATGGGGATTGACCCCGGGATATCTATAATTGCGAACAGAACCATGAAACAGGCAAGTATTTCAATAAAGTTGAAATGCATAACAGTTACTTTTTACAAAGATAAGCACAAAATAAAAAGGGGCTCAATACCAAGCCCCTTTCTTTTGCCCGCAGGGCTATTTCTATTGAACAATTGTCATCTCATCTACCAGATGCTTTGCTCCGGCATAGATATCCATAGTCCATAGAACATATCGGATATCAACAACGATAGTTCTCTGAAGATTTGTTTCGTAGGCAATGTCGCCGCTCATGGCTTCCCAGTTGCCGTCGAAAGCCAGTCCGATAAGTTCTCCCTTGTCATTCATTACAGGGCTTCCTGAGTTCCCTCCTGTAATATCGTTTGTTGTGAGGAAGCAAACAGGCATGTAACCTTTTGATGAGGCATACCTTCCGAACTCTTTCTTAGCGTTGAGATCAAGCAGTCTTTTTGGAAGATCAAACTCATAATCAGCAGGTTTGTACTTGTCAACAACTCCCTGGAGGGTGGTATAATATTTATATGTTACACCATCTTTCGGGTCATAGTCCTGTACGGTTCCGTATGAAAGGCGCATTGTTGAGTTAGCATCGGGATAGAGTGTCTTTTCGGGAGTCATTTCCATAAGAGCGGCAACCCATAATCTTTTTCCGGTTGCAAGAGCTGCATCGAACTGACTTGATCCTTTTGAAACCTCGCCTCCGGTCTTCATAATTGAAGCCATTGTAAGGGTAACCAGGTCGTTTTCGAGAGTCTTGAGCACAGGCTTGTTGAGGAAAGCCATTAATTTAGCTTCACTTGCGAAGACCGATTTTGCAAACATCTCATCAACGAACTTATCGATGCTTCCCTTGTACTTTTTGTCGACAATGTTCACATAGAAATCGGGATGGAACTTTGCAGGGATGTCAGCCCTGTAAACGGTAAGCATAGCCTTCATCGATTTAATGTCTGTAGGAGGATTGTAGTCTTTATAAAATGCTCCGGCATTATTTCTTACAGCTGTTGTTGCTTCGGTTATTTTTTGAGCATCGCCGGTTTTAAGAGCTGTTATCAGCATGTTTGCAGCACCGCTCATTCCCAGCAGTTCGCAACCCTGGATGCATTCATTAAGGTACTGGATAGTGTTATAGTATTCTGCTCTTCCTTCGATTGAAGTTTTTATCATATTCAGCGATTCGCCGTATTTTGCCTTGCGATCTGGATTTGCAACAACCCACTTGCTGAACTGGTTTTCGATCTCCTCCTTTTTTGCTTTTACATTGAGCCTTTCAAGACCGCCTTTTTGCCCAATTGAATATTTCCAGTAGTTCGATGAGCCGAAGTATTTTGCTGAATACTGAATATTAACCTTCTGGTCAGCCTGCATATCCTTCATCCAGATATCCTGTTTCATTCCACGGATCTTTATCCTGTCGGGATGAACGATCTGCAGCTGTTCATTAACCTCATATGAGGTCATGTACCTGTTTGTCCTGCCCGGATAGCCCATTATCATTGCAAAGTCACCCTTGTTACGTTCCTTAATCGAAACCGGGAGGTAATGTTTTGGTTTGAGAGGCACATTCTCTTTTGAGTAGGGAGCTGGTTTGCCGTCGGGACCAGAATAAACACGGAATACACTGAAATCACCGGTATGACGAGGCCATTCCCAGTTGTCGGTATCCGATCCGAATTTACCAATAGATGAAGGAGGAGCTCCGACAAGTCGGACATCAAGGTATCTTTCATAAACAAGCAGATAGAAATAATTTCCGCCATAGAAGCTCGAAACTGTTGCCCTGTAATTATTCCCTTCGGCTGCCTTCTTCTCAATAACCTGCCTGGCTTCAGTAAGAGCTGCTGTTCTTTCAGCTTCGGTCATGCCTGGTTTTACATTTGCAAGGATCTGGTTTGTAACATCCTCGATGCTCACCAGAAAAGTAGCAGAAAGGCCTTTGTTTGGCAGCTCCTCTTCCTTTGACATAGCCCAGAACCCATCGCGCAGATAGTCATGCTCAACAGTGCTGTGCGACTGGATCTGACCATAACCGCAATGGTGGTTTGTAAGGATCAGCCCCTGTGATGAGACTATTTCACCAGTGCAGCCTCCTCCGAAAATTATAATAGCATCTTTGATACTGGCCTTGTTGAGGCTGTAAATATCTTCTGCAGAGAGCTTGAATCCAAGTTCAGTCATTTTGCCGATGTTCAATTTTTCAATAAGTGGCAGAAGCCACATACCCTCATCAGCTTTGGCTTTGAATCCAAGGCTCAGAACAAGGATTAATAAAACTGAGAACAATTTTTTCATACTTATTTTATTGGTTTCACATTTTAGAATAATAATTATTAGCCGCCAAAGATAGGGTTTTATATTTTAATGAAGAAGTTTGGAGTGAGCTAGAGTTTGGAGTTAGGAGTTAATGGCAGGAGATGTCTTCAGTCTTTTAACTCTAGTCACTCCGAACTCTAAACTCCAAACTCTATATTCATTTGGGAATCCCGGAGACTAAAAGATCTCCTGTGGAAAGGGGTTATCCCGAATTTCATTATTGCGGCTTTGTGAAAGGCTGTAGGATAGCCTTTGTTTTTATCCCAGCCATATTGCGGGTATTCACTATGGATCTTTTCCATGTACTCATCACGGAAAGTTTTTGCAAGCACTGAAGCAGCTGCTATAGACATGAATTTTCCATCGCCCTTGATTATTGTTTCATGTTTGATCGATTTGTAGGGGTAGAACCTGTTCCCGTCGATTATGAGGAACTCCGGAGTTTTTTCAAGCCCGTCAATGGCTAAATGCATTGCCTTTATCGATGCTCTCAGGATATTCATCATGTCGATTTCGTTATTGTCGACAAATGCCACTTTCCAGGCAACAGCTTTACCAATAATAACATCTCTTAGTATAAGTCTTTCCTTTTCGCTTAGTTTTTTTGAATCGTCAAGAGTTGAATTACTGAAATTTTTCGGGAGGATCACTGCTGCTGCGGTAACCGGTCCGGCAAGACAGCCCCGGCCGGCTTCGTCGCATCCCGCTTCTGTTAAATTCTTATAAAGGTATTTCCTGAGCATCAGCATTTTAATTTTCAGAAAAAAAATCACAATTTATTATACCTGAACTGCCTGATTGTTTGATCATACGAAAAAAAAGTCAGACAGCGCTGTTGATATTCATCCAAGTTATTAACATATTTATCAACAAAAAGGTTTGGTTAATCAAAAAATGTTTTTATTTTTGAAGCTCGAGAGTGAAAGTATATGTTTAAAGGTACAAAAGTCGTTTTTATCATTTTTTTATTTTCTTATACCGGGCTATTTGCTCAGCATTTGTCTCAGCAGGTAATGGTTCCTGCTGCCGGTATTGCCGTAAAGAACGGGATAAACTATCAGCAAACAGTTGGTGAAACTGCAGTTGAAGTGTTCTAATCTGTCAGATTTTACCCTGACTCAGGGATTTCAGCAGCCCCGTTTCGTGAAGATAGACGTAATTATAAATCCCGGCAACGGAGTGGAGGTTTATCCGAATCCTGCGATTGAGTATATAGAGATTAAGCTTTTCGGAGATTCGGCAAGGAAGTTCAGGATCGATTTAATAAACTTTGCCGGAACGGTTATCAAAACTGGGACTCTGGAGTTCTTTAGCCCTTATAATTATTTTGAAAGGTGGGATGCCGGGGAATTCAAACCGGGGTTCTATATTGTCAGGGTATTAAGTGATGACGGCGTTATAAACAGGGCATTTAAAATTGAAAAAATGTAATCTTGCAAGCTATGAGACTAAACAAATCTGGATGGTACTTGGCATTTGTAGCTATATTTATTTCAAATCTGGTCAGTTTTGGGCAGAATGTTCCGATGGGGATTTACTATCAGGCAGTCGCCAGGGACAATTACGGGAAGGAGTTAATTAACAAGACTATTGATGTAAAGTTTTCGATTCTTCCCGGCGATCCGCTGGCAACACCGGTATATCAGGAATTACATTCAAAGATAACAACTTCTCCATACGGTGTATTTTCGCTGATGATAGGCAAGGGAACTCCGGTTGGCTCTTCCGGTGAATTAGCTAACGTCAACTGGGGCAGTTCTTTCCACTGGCTGCGGGTTGAGGTCAAATTCGATAACACTTTTATAAATATGGGCGAAATGCAATTCCTTTCTGTGCCTTATGCATTATATGCTCAAAAATCACTTGAACCTGGTCCGGCAGGACCAAAAGGTGATCCGGGACCCAAAGGTTTGCCAGGTGATCCGGCTTCTGATAAGCAGACAATATCATTTGACCAGAGCACCCTTTCAATAAGCGGTGGTAATTCCGTGCCCTTGACAAGCCTTCTTCAGAACCTTACAATAACAAACAGTCCTGAAGGTAACTACCTTGGTATTTCAAGAGGCAACTCGGTTCTTCTCTCAAATTTTGAGGGTGACGGAGATCCGAAGAATGAATTGCAGGATCTTACAATAAGTTCTGATAAATTAAAGATCACCAATAATCCGCTTGCTACAACCTGGGATCTTACAAAATACCTTGATAATACTGATGCGCAGGCTCTGAGCTATAATGCCACGACAATGTCCCTTGGAATTTCCGGCAATACCGGAACAGTCGATCTCTCAGGCCTGAAGAATGATGCCGACGCAAGCACGACAAATGAGATCCAGAGTCTGACATTTGATCAGGCTACCAATAACCTGTCGATATCGGGTGGCAACACTGTCTCATTGGGAAGCATGGTGGCATTCAGGGCAAAAAAGTCAACATCTGAAACGGTGCCGTCTTTTGGATCGGACTATGATTTCATAGCCGGATCAGAGATTTACGATTATGGAACATCTTATGATCCTGCAACAGGTGTATATACTGTTCCTGTACCAGGTATTTATACATTTAGTGTCAGCTATAATGCCACAGGCACCGGTGATTCAAGAACGTTAAAAATATTTCTAAACGGCTCTCCGTATGAGGTATTAAACAGTGGAATAACAAGCGGTTCTAATTTTACCCGTGAGATAACAATGCTGCTTGCCGCTGGCGATAAAGTAAAGGCAATTATCAATGTCGGAATTGGTTTTGAAACCGGCATCGGATCATTTCTCAGGGTTCAAGGTTAACTGATGAAACCTTTGCGGGCTGTTACATAACCAACTAACTTGTTTTTGTAAAGGGTTGCTTCGTCGCTGCGCTCCTCGCAATGACAGAGATTATTAGGTACTGCTGTGCATTATGAATGGTGTTGCTAAGGTACTGCTGTGCATTATGAAAGGTGCTGCTTCGTTACTACTGTGATTATCGAAGCGGGTTGCTTCGGCCCTTCGGGCCTCGCAATGACGGAGTTAATTTGTTACTGCTGGTTAACATGTGCAGATATATTTCGAAACTACGCTGTAGCACGTTTTAGGTAAGCATCTTAAGTATGGTTTGTATAGGGTTGCTTCGTCGCTGCGCTCCTCGCAATGACGGAGCTTTTTCGTTACAGTGGTTAACACGTGAATTGATGTTCAGTAAGTGCTCAGCAACAGGAGCAGTGTTGTTTCGAAAGTACGCTTAATCATGTTCCTGGAAAGCAGCTAGCATACCACGTCATTGCGAGTCGGCAAGCGGAGCGCGCCGGCGAAGCAACCCGTTTCATGCTTCACTGATGTAACTTAACTCAAATCCTCCCATTCAGGATTTATCTTATTAATCAACTCAATCTTCTTCCTCCTCGACCCTCCTTTAATCTGCTTCTCCCTGTTAATGGCTTCATTTATATACTCAAACTCCTCAAAATAGACTAGTTTGCAAATATTGTACCTTGCTGTAAAGCTTTGTGAATGTAACTTTTGTTTATGCTGGATTACCCGTTCTTTCAAATCGCTTGTAACACCGGTATACAAAACGGTATTATTTTTATTTGTCATTATGTATACATAGCTTTTCATGTATTTCATAAGCTCTGAAATGTAAATTACGGGTATTTTTTTGATATATTGAACTGCAAGACAGTAAACTATACAACTGTCTTGTGGGAGTAGTTTAGTAACTAATTGGTTTTTGCAAAGGTTTGCTTCGTCGCTGCGCTCCTCGCAATGACAGAGCTTCTTGGTACTGCTGTCAGTATACTGGCGTGCTAAGGTACTGCGTGCATATGCATGATTGCTTTGAAACCACCTGTTATCGAAGCGGGTTGCTTCGGCGCTGCGCGCCTCGCAATGACGGAGCTTTTTCGTTACATTGGTTAACATATGAACGGATGTTTATTAACTACTCAGCAACAGGTAGCATTGTTGTCACTAAATCAATTGTAACAGGTTTTACAAAGCAGCTTGTATACCTCGTCATTGCGAGGAGTAACGCGCAGTGTGACGACGAAGCAACCCTTATCATGCATTACCGATGGTACTAAACTTTGCCTGACCCTCACTTTCCTGAAAGCATCCTGAACACCAACACACAGAAAATAAGCGCCATCAAAATCCCTGTCCAGTTACTGTACAGATCTATCGGATTGAACGTTCTCCCCGGAATGTACTTCTGGTGAAACTCATCAAGGAATGCAAAAATTATGAGGCAGACAGTCAGGATTGCAAATCTGCGGAGACCCGGTCTGAATTCTGCTCCTGTAAATGTCAGATATGTAAGGAATCCCAATACACCATATTCCACAAGATGGATTAGATAGTCAAGCCTGATATCGGTCTTTTCGGTATGGATCTTTATTGTCGGTAATGATGGGATTGATGAAAAGACCAGAATAAAAATTACCCAGGCAACCAGGAAGTACCCTGAATATGGTTTAAACCGGATTATAACCTTTAGCATCTTATTTAAAAGATTAAATTTGCATAAATTTTATCAGATTATGGTAACCAACGAACAGATAAGGGAATTATCGGGACGCCGCGATGCGTTAAGGAGGTATCTTTGACGTCGACGGCAAGCTTGAACTCATAGCAGAGAAAGAGGCTCTGTCGCAGGAGCCCGGACTATGGAATGATCCCAAAAAAGCAGAGGAGCTGCTAAAAAGCATAGCGGAGCTTAAAAGCTGGACAAGTCAGTTTGACAGGATAACCAGCGCACTCGACGACCTGTCGGTGCTTAATGATTTCTACAGGGAGGGTGAGGCCACAGAGGATGATCTTAATAAGCAGTATGATACCTGCCTTGAAATGATCGAAGATCTCGAGGTACGGAATATGCTCCAGAAAACCGAAGATCAGATGGGGGCGATACTGAAGATTAATTCCGGAGCCGGAGGAACAGAAAGCAACGATTGGGCGGCTATGCTTATGAGGATGTACCTCCGCTGGGCTGAACGTAACAACTACAAGGTCAAGGAACTCGACTTCCAGCCGGGCGATGAGGTAGGCGTCAAATCGGTTACTATCGAGATTGACGGAGAAAGGGCATACGGCTATCTGAAAAGTGAAAATGGTGTTCACAGACTCGTAAGGATCTCCCCCTTCAATGCCCAGGGAAAACGGCAGACCACATTTGCCTCTGTGTTTATATCACCTCTTGTAGACAATGAGATCCAGATTGACATTAATCCTGCCGATATTTCATGGGACACCTACAGGTCGAGTGGCGCCGGAGGGCAGAATGTAAATAAGGTGGAAACAGCTGTCAGGCTGAAGCATCATCCTTCGGGTATTGTGATTGAGAACCAGGAGACACGGTCGCAGCTGAACAATAAGGAGAATGCCCTGAGGATACTTAAGTCGCAGCTGTATGAGATTGAGCTGCGCAAGCAAAGGGATGAGCAGGCAAAGATCGAAGGCGAAAAGAAAAAAATAGAATGGGGTTCCCAGATCCGTTCTTATGTCCTGCATCCGTATAAAATGGTGAAGGATCTCCGTACCGGTCATGAAACAGGCAATGTACAGGCCGTTCTTGATGGTGAACTTAACTCATTTATCAAGTCATTTCTTATGGAATTTGCAGGAAAATGAAAACTCTTGCTTCAAGAGTCTGAATATGACAAATTTCATGTGATTCCTCAATCTCAAACCATTTAATTTGTATAATAAACCAGGAGGCATTTAATGGACAAAAAAGATAAGCTGTTTGATCAGTTTCCGCCTGTAAGCACAAAGCAGTGGATGGAGAGGATTCAGGCTGACCTGAAAGGGGCTGATTTTAACGAAAAGCTGCTCTGGAAAAGCGACATGGGATTTGATGTGAAACCGTTCTACAGGGCTGAAGATCTCGATTTGCTGAAACATATCAATTCCCTGCCGGGAGAATTTCCTTTTATAAGGGGCGGCAAAATCAGGGATAACAACTGGCTGGTAAGGCAGAACATTGAAGTAAGCAGTTATTCCGATGCGAACAGTAAAGCTCTTGACATCCTCATGAAGGGGGTTGATTCTCTTGGTTTTATAATAGCTGATCCGGAGTCGGTGTCGAAGCATAACTTTGATATCCTGCTTCGGGATATTCATATTGAAATAATTGAGATCAGCTTTCTCTGTAACGGCAAGGCAAAAGAGATACTTGAGATCATAAGAGCCATTGCTGAAGAAAGGAGACTGGATAAAAACAGTATACATGGAGCCATTGAAGCTGATCCTCTTGGCCGGCTTATGGTAAACGGGAAACTGTGTGTTCCTGTTGAAGAAGGCCTCGACTATCTCGCAGCTCTGACGCAGGCCTCGTCAGACCTGCCATACCTTCGTACAGTGCACATAAATGCATCAGCCTTTTGCAGCGCCGGAGCTGATATAATGATGCAGCTGGCCTTCGCTCTTTCGATGGGTAATGAATATCTGGCACAGCTTACAGGCAGGGGAATAAGTATTGATCTTGCAGCCACTAATATACGGTTCAGCTTTGGGATAGGGTCAGAGTACTTTCCCGAAATTGCGCGGCTGAGAGCTGCCCGGCTTTTGTGGTCGGTAATTACAAGCGCCTATAATCCTTCAGGCAGTGAAAATGTTAAGATGGAGATTCATTGCCATACCTCTTACTGGAATAAAACTGTTTACGATCCATATGTGAATATGTTAAGAAGCCAGACAGAAGCAATGTCGGCAAGTCTCGGCGGAGCAGATTCTATAACTGTTGGCCCTTTCGATGAAGTCTTCAGGAAGCCGGATGAGTTTTCAGAAAGGATTGCCCGCAACCAGCAGCTAATTCTTAAGGAAGAATCATACTTCGACAAAGTGGCCGATCCGGCTGCCGGTTCTTACTATATTGAAAACCTCACTCATCTTATCGCCGGCAGTGCCTGGAAACTGTTTGTTGAAATCGAAGAAAATGGGGGATTCCTTGAATCTCTCCGGAAAGGATTGATCCAGAAGAAACTGTCAGAATCCGCTGAAAAGCGAAGGAATGATATTCTCAGCGGCAAGATCAGGCTTCTTGGCACCAATCTGTTCCCTGACCTTAAAGAAAAGGCGCCTGCAAATGCTGATCGTGCAAGAATCTTCAGAATCCCGAAGCCTGATGGTGACCCTGAAGTTGAACCGGTCAGGTTGTTCAGAGGAGCTGAAGAGGCCGAGAATGAAAGGATTAATAGTGAAAAATAGCAAGAAATCAATAATGAGACCTGAATTCAGATATAGCGACCTTGGAAATCTATCCTTCCCGAAAAGCGATCCCGGAAAATGGGAAAAGGAGAAAAAGATCAAAAAGGACTGGATCACACCCGAGAGGATACCCATTAAAAGTGTTTATACAAAAGAAGACCTCAGGGGAATGGAGCACCTGAATTATGCTTCAGGAATCCCGCCCTTCCTCCATGGACCCTATTCGGGTATGTATACAATGCTTCCATGGACAATAAGACAGTATGCAGGATTTTCGACAGCTGAAGAGTCGAATGCTTTCTACAGGCGTAATCTTGCTGCCGGGCAAAAAGGTCTGTCTGTGGCATTTGACCTTGCAACCCACAGGGGATACGATTCCGACCACGAACGGGTTGCCGGAGACGTAGGCAAGGCTGGTGTGGCGGTCGACTCAATTCTCGACATGAAACTGCTCTTTGACCAGATCCCTCTTAATAAGATGTCGGTCTCGATGACGATGAATGGCGCTGTCCTTCCTGTAATGGCCTTTTACATAGTCGCTGCCCTTGAGCAGGGAGCAAAGCTTGAGGAGCTTTCAGGAACTATCCAGAACGATATTCTGAAGGAGTTCATGGTTAGGAATACATATATATATCCTCCTGAATTTTCGATGAAGATAATTGCTGATATTTTCAGGTATACTTCGGAGAAGATGCCAAAATTCAATTCAATAAGCATCTCGGGTTATCACATGCAGGAGGCAGGAGCAACCTGCGACATTGAACTGGCATATACCCTTGCTGACGGACTTGAATATCTGAGGACCGGTATTAATACAGGACTTGATATAGATGCATTTGCTCCAAGGCTTTCATTCTTCTGGGCCATTGGGATGAATCATTTCATGGAGATAGCAAAGATGAGAGCAGCCCGTATGCTCTGGTCAAAGATAGTCAGCGGGTTCAACCCTAAGAATCCTAAATCGCTGGCCCTGAGGACACACAGTCAGACCTCCGGATGGAGCCTTACTGAGCAGGACCCCTTCAATAATGTCGGAAGGACATGCATAGAAGCAATGGCTGCTGCGCTGGGTCACACTCAGAGCCTCCATACAAATGCGCTTGATGAGGCAATTGCCCTTCCCACAGATTTCTCGGCAAGGATAGCCCGGAACACTCAGATCTACCTCCAGGAGGAGACTGAGATATGCAGGGCCATTGACCCATGGGCCGGCTCATATTATGTAGAGACACTCACCCATGAGATAGCCCGCCGTGCCTGGGAACATATCATGGAGGTTGAAAACCTCGGGGGTATGGCCAAAGCTGTTGAATCAGGCGTTCCGAAAATGAGAATCGAGGAGGCTGCTGCGAGGGCCCAGGCCAAGATAGACTCTGGAGTGCAGACAATTGTAGGAACGAATAAGTACAGGCTCGAAAAAGAGGATCCTCTTGAGACTCTTGAGGTCGACAACACAGCTGTGCGCGATTCACAAATAATCCGTCTTGCCAGGCTCAGGGCTGAGCGCAACGAGGCAGAATGCCAGGCATCGCTTGATGCCATAACCCAATGTGTTGAAACCGGGGAAGGTAATCTTCTCGAGATGGCAGTTGATGCTGCGTCAAAAAGGGCAACACTTGGAGAGATATCTTATGCATGTGAAAAAATAGTTGGGAGGTATAAAGCTGTGATACGAACAATTTCGGGAGTCTACTCATCGGAATACAGGTCCGATGATGATCTTGTTGAAGCTCGCGCCCTTGTCGAAAAATTTGCAAAGAGAGAGGGACGGCAGCCAAGGATAATGATAGCTAAAATGGGACAGGACGGCCACGACCGGGGCGCCAAGGTGGTTTCGTCGGGTTACGCCGATATCGGCTTTGATGTCGACATCGGGCCACTGTTCCAAACCCCTGCCGAAGCTGCCCGCCAGGCTGTTGAGAATGATGTTCATGTTCTTGGCGTATCAAGTCTGGCAGCCGGACATAAAACTCTTATTCCGCTTGTTATTGATGAACTCAGGAAACTGGGCAGGGAGGATATCCTTGTTATTGCCGGAGGAGTAATACCGCATCAGGATTACCAGTTCCTATATGATTCGGGTGTAGCCGCGATATTCGGCCCGGGCACCTCAGTCTCAAAAGCTGCAAAACAGATCCTCCATATACTTCTATTGTCATATGAATAACTATATTTATTGAATATGAATAAATCAATCATTTTTATTTCGTTGGTCATGTTACTGATCATTTCAGGTTGTTCAGCAAAAAAAGCTGTGACAACTACGGTACCGGTTTCTGAAGAGACAAAGCCTGCGGCAGTAAATTTTTCGGAACAGTCAACCTGGCTGCTGGGATATTTTAACAAAAGCCAGATGACGCGGGAACCGCATTCGGAATGGTTTCTGAAGGGTTATGATACTTACCAGCCCTCACAGGATGCTGTTAATAAATTAACAGAACTAAACAAGAATGATATAACAATAAAGATTGTTCTGGGAACCTGGTGCCCCGACAGCCGGAGGGAGGTCCCACGCTTCATGAGGATACTTGACATCTGGAATTTTCCTGCAGAAAAGGTTACCTTCATCGGCGTCGATAATTTCAAGAATGCCCCTGTAGGCGAGTTTCCCTCACTCAGGATCGAGAGGGTGCCGACTTTCATAATTTATAAAAATAATATTGAGTCGGGACGCATCATTGAGAATCCTGTGACGTCTTTAGAGCAGGATATGGTTAACATCCTGACAGGAATGAAAAGTAACTAATAAAAAAAGTGTCATGGAAGATATTAGAAACAACACCGGACAGAATCTTGGCATAGCGGCTCTTATAACAGCCATTATAACATTTGTTCTTGCAGTAATCCCCTGTGTGGGGCTGATTGCAATTATACCGGGTATTATAACTATTGTGCTCGCATCGGTTGGACTGTCGCAGGCTTCAAGGAATAATTCACCGCGCGGGGTGCTGTTGGCCGGATTGATAATTGGTATAGTTGCATCTCTGATCTCAATATCGCAGGGCTTTGTAATAGGCAAGGTCGCAAAGCATAGCGACAAATGGCCGGGCGACATCCAGAATATTATCAATGATGTACAGGATAATGTAATAAAAGATCTTGAAGATGCAAATGTCTCCATCAAGATAGAAACCGAGACTGATACAGTCAATATAAACACAACAATCCACAAAAAGAACCGCGAGCAGAAGCTTGAAGATCTTGAGGGAGGAAATACGGAGAAGAATGATACCCTCGAAAAGGAACAATAAATTTTTTCAGAGGATCAGATCTGAGGTAAGGCATGAACCATACCTTATTATTAATATAGTTTTTGCCGGAGTAATACTGCTGATAATAGCTTACTCCGGTTTTTTTTCTCCCGAAAAGGACAACTACCCTGTTGCCTGTATTCATGAAAAACTTACCGGACAGCCATGTTTTTCCTGCGGCTTGTCACATAGTTTTTCGCTTATTGTGAGAGGAAGGATAGCAGAGGCAAACCAGTGGAATCAGTTCGGTATGCAGGTATTCCTGTTTTTTGCAGCCCAGCTTCTGTTGAGAGCCGTCTTCTCTGCTTTTTATATAAAGTTCCCGGAAACCCGTAATCAGCTTATAATTCTCGACAGTGCCGGTTCCGGGATAATCTTTCTGATAGCCTTCTGGCCATTTCTGGCCAACTTAATTGAATCAGTCATCAAGGTCATTTAGCAGATCATAAAGGATCTCGCTTTCGAAGCCTTTCGAAAGCCCGTATCTCAGAAGCTTCCCTTTAAGATCGTACTGGTTTTTTGCTTTAACTGTTCTTCTGTGCGATGCCAGAAGATCCTTTATAAATGTCCTGTAGAGCTCATGATCGATTTTTTCAAGAGCTGATCTGATTATATCAGCACTGATCTTTTTTGCTCTCAGATGGGCGGAGATCTTAACCTTTCCCCATTTATTATACCTGAACTTGTCACGGGTGAAAGCATCGGCATAGCGCTGTTCATTAATGAAATTCTCCTTTAGGAGGGTTGCAATTATCTTTTCAGAGTCATTTTTTGCCACACCCCATGTTTGAAGTTTCAATGAAATATCCTCAGTGCAGTATTCTCTCACTGAGCATAGGCTCATAGCTTTATTCAGCGCTGTGTTATAGAGGCTGTTTTCAGACATCTTTTCTCCCTTTAATGATTCTGTCCTTTGAGTTCAGATCTCTTATCAGACTAATATCAGAATATCCAAAAGTTTCAAAAAGTTCCCTCATCTCTTTCCCCAGGGCTTCGTTTATTTCAAAATAGACAATTCCCCCTGGCACCAGGGCTTTGGTGGCAAGGTTTAAAATAGCCCTGTAAAAAAGCAGAGGATCGGAGTCGGGCACAAATAATGCTGAATGAGGTTCAAAATCGAGCACATTACGGCTCATAAGTGCTTTTTCGGAGTGCCTTACATAGGGAGGATTGCTCACAATTATTCCTGCCTCAAACGGGAGTATAAAATCACTGCTGAGAATATCACCGTGCAGAAACGAAACATTAACATTATTGAGCAGGGCGTTTTCGCGGGCTGAATCGAGTGCCTCGGGGGAAATATCAATTCCTGTTACCCGGGCATCTTTAATGTTTGCGGCAAGAGCAAGAGCTATGCATCCCGAACCGGTGCCTATATCGAGTATAATGCCTTTGAAACCCTGGTTCTCCTTTATTATAAGATCAACAAGCTCCTCTGTTTCGGGACGCGGAATTAGCTCAACCCCTTTCAGCCTTATCCTGCAATCGTAAAAAAAGGTTTCTCCAAGCACATATTGTATTGGTTTTCCTTCTTTCAACTCCTTACAGATATTAATGATCCTGTCAAGATGCTCTTTGCTGACAGGATATTCATTCATCATGAAAGCATACATATTTGAAATACCAAAAACCTCTCTTATTACTAAGTTTATAACTGAAGTAAGTTCCGGTTCATGAAGGCTCGCGGCAAGTTCCGAGGCCAGATAAATCCTGATTTCTTTTATTGTTTGTATCTTGAGGCCCATAAGTCAAATTTAGCATTTTCATCGTTATGGACGAGAGAGATGACCTGAAATTCATGAGGAGATGCATCGACCTGGCTTCAGGGGCAGAGGGATTAACTTATCCTAACCCGCTTGTCGGATCTGTTATTGTGCATGAGGGGAAGATAATCGGGGAAGGTTATCACCTTAAGGCCGGTACCGATCACGCAGAGGTTGCAGCAGTAAAATCAGTAAAGGACAGGAGCATGCTGGGCCTTTCAACCCTTTATGTTAATCTTGAACCATGTTCTCATCATGGCAAAACACCGCCATGTGCTGATTTTATTATTGCCAACTCAATAAAAAGGGTTGTTGTTGGTACTGTTGATACAAATGCAAAGGTCTCAGGGGAAGGGATCGCAAAACTAAGGAATGCAGGAGTGGAAGTTATTACAGGGGTTGCAGAAGAGGAATGCAGGAGACTTAACAGGAGGTTTTTTACTTTTCATGAGAAGAGGAGGCCCTATATAACTTTGAAATGGGCGGAGAGTGCCGATGGATTTATCGATTATGAAAGGGAAAAGGATCATCCTTCAGGGCCTAACTGGATATCAGGAAAACCTGAGAGGGTTCTTGTCCATAAATGGAGAGCCTCTGAGCAGGCAATACTTGTCGGCGCCGGAACTATCAAAACTGATAATCCCAGGCTGAATGTCAGGGAGTGGTCAGGAGCCGATCCACTTCGGATTGTTTTAAGCGGTTCAGGCTCATTGAACACTGGCACAATAATTACAGATAGTGACGGAACGATTGTTTTTACAAAAAAGATACGCAAAGATATCCCCCGGACAATTCAGATCCTGCTCAACGATAAGGAGCAATCTTCCTTTCAGGTTGCAAGGTTTTTGTACGAAAAGGGCATTCAGTCTTTATTTATTGAGGGTGGAGCTATGGTTCTTAATCACTTTATTTCGACCGGACTTTGGGACGAAATAAGGGTTTTCACCGGGAAGACACCTTTCGTCCGGGGGGTGAGAGCTCCTGCGGCAAAGGGAAAGTCAGTGACTGAGAAAAATTTTGAAGGAAGCTGCCTGTCCATTTACCTAAATGTGTGATTGTTGCCTGGAAATTCCCGCGATAATTTCAATTCTTTCAAAAAAAAATGAAAATAGTTGACAAAAACTAAAACAAATTCATCCCGAAACGAGTATAAGGGGTGTGCTGTTTTTTTTGATGAAAATGGCTATTTTTTTGATTAAAATACCTATTTTTGATTGTTTGCAATTCTACTACTCTATTTTTAAGGTTATGAAAAAGAGGATTTTATTTCTGGCAGCTGCGCTGTCGCTGATAACTGTCGCTTCATTCGGACAGAATGGCAAAAAGAACTTCAAGGCAGGCAATGAGTTTGTCGAAAGCCTCAAATATCAGGATGCTGTTGAGCAATTCACCAGCGCAATAGGCCTTGAGCCAATGAATGTCGATTATTATATTGCCAGGGGACAGACATACGAAAAGCTTAACAAGCTGGCTGAGGCGAAAGCCGACTTTGAAAAGGCCCTTGTTTTTGCCCCGAAGAATGTTGAAGTTATGATAAGCCTCGGAACTGTCAATAACGGACTTGGCAACTATAAAGAAGCTCTCAGGCCTCTTCACAGGGCTTCGAGGCTTGAAGCCCGCAATCCGGGTATCTTTCCTCAGAAAGTGATATCACTCTATTGGCTTGAGATGTATGACCAGGCTCTCAAAACATCCGATACAGCAATAGCAATAAAGGATACCCCGATGGATTTCTACTGGAGGGGAAAGATCTATGCGGGTCTGAATAATACAAAGCTTGCAATTGAAGCTTATGAGAAATCAATTTCGAAGGATAAGAAACTTCCACAGCCAAGGGTAGCCCTTGCAGGGATGTTGATTGCTACTGACCTTAAGGAAGCTATGGCCCAGTGTAACGAGGTGTTAAAGTATAACGATCGCGACACGTCTGCCTATCTTATGAGAAGCAAGGTTTACATGAAGTCGCTCGATCCGGCTAATGCCATTAACGACATCTCCAAATGTATACTTATCGATCAGTCCAATCCTGCATTTTACATGCAGCGGGGAAATTACTACCAGCAGCTCACCCAGTACCAGAATGCAATAAATGATTATTCAAAGTACATCTCTCTTAATTCAAATGAACCGAAGGGATATTACAGCAGGGCAACGGCATATGAAGGGGCAGGCAATGTCGAAAAAGCAAAGGAAGATTATTTGAAGATCACAGTTATCGCCAAATATGATGAAAAGGCCAGGGAGCTTCTCGATGGTGCCAATAACAGAATGTATGAATTGAACAGCGAAAAGGTTGCGCCTGAAATATCACTCTTCACGCCGGTGCCTGTAAAGAACAGAGTTGAAGTCAGAGGTGACAAAAATGAGATACTCATTTCAGGAAAAATAAACGAAAAAAGCAAGCTGAAATCATTTAAGATTAATGGCAAGGATGTGCAGGCTGCGGGTATGCCGGGGGAATATGAGTTTGCGACAAGCATAGATATTGCCGGAAAGGAAAGGCTCACTCTTATTGCCATGGATGATTATAACAACGAGAAGGTGATAGAATACCCGCTTTTCCGCACAGAGACTACGCCTCCGCTTATTATGATAAAGGCACCTTACGCACAGAATGGCCAGATATTCATTGAAAACAACCAGCCAAGCATATTCATTCAGGGTAAAATTGAGGACGAAAGCAAGATTAAGGCAATCTATATCGATAACAGGATAGCGACTTTCGAAACAGATCCTTCGAGCACAGACATGGTTTCGGCAACGATAAATCCTGATTTTTCAATTTCAACAGATATTACAAACAAGAACAAAATAACTGTCAAGGCAGAGGATATCTATGGTAATGTAAAGATCAGCGAGTACATTATTAACAGGGAAGGAGCAGGTATTGCAGTGACTAATCCGATGGGAAAAACCTGGGTTGTATTCATCGAAAACTCAGGATATAAAACATTTGGTTCGCTCGATGGTCCTATAAAGGATATAAGTACAATGAGGCAAGTACTTGAAAACTATCAGGTACACAGGTTTATTCACAAGAAAGACATGACCAAAAAGCAGATGGAGATGTTTTTTAACATCGAATTGCGAGATGAGATAAAAACAAACCAGGTAAAATCAATACTTATCTGGTATGCGGGTCATGGCAAGTTTATAAATGACGTTGGCTACTGGATCCCTGTAGATGCAGAAAGAGACCAGGAGTTCACATACTTCAACATCAATTTCCTCAAAGCCGGACTAATGGGCTATGAAAATGATATTGTTCATACTCTTGTAGTGTCGGATGCCTGCGAATCGGGTCCCGGTTTCTATCAGGCAATGCGCGGAACATTTTCAGAACCCTCATGTAATGATGCCACGAAGTCAGGCTCCAAGTCAGCTCAGGTTTTTTCATCAGTTGGCCAGTCATATGAACTCACCTCAGATAACTCGCGATTTGCAGCGTCATTTGCAAATGCACTTAAGAATGCTGCAACTAAAAGAGATTGCATCCCGATAGAAGCCATTGTCAGAGAGGTGCAGCCTCTTGTGAAAGCCGATAAAGGCAAGGAGCCAAGTTTTGGAACTATCCAGGGTCTTAAGGATCTTGAAGGCACCTTCTTCTTCATCAAAAAATAGCAGCAGGTATGTCCGACATAAAATACAACATTCGCCAGGCAAGGCTTCTTGCCTGGCTTCTGTTTTTTATGTCAGTTGTCGCAATAAGGGCAAACGCTCAGGATTATTTTTTTGACAGGTATAATCCCGGAACACAGAAGGTATATACGTATTCTTCAGGATTCCAAGGATTTCATCTGGATAGGTACTGGGAATGGAGTATCGCGATTCGACGGTAAAAAGTTCATCAATTATACAACCCGCGACAGTCTCGCAGCAGGAGGTGTATGGTCGATTTTTGAGGACACTCAGGGATTATTATGGTTCGGGCATCTTAACGGAGGCTTATCGGTGTATGATGGAAAGCTGTTCCGGAAGTGTTATTTCGATACCATTAAAATAACGGGAGATATTTCGGGCATTATTCAGGCTGACGATAAGATATGGTTTACCACAACCAGCGACGGGGCGATTATGGTAAAGTACCCGGTTGACAGCATAAATGCAATCAAAGGGAGACAGTTCCTTGGAGAAGAAGGTCTCAGTTATATGGTGAACGAGCCATATGTTTTGAAGGATGGCTCTCTTGTCTGTAATATTGGAGTAGGAGAACTGAGGAAATACGATCCGGAAAAAGAGCGCTTCGATGGTTACAGAATGCCCAATATGACAACATACTTCGGCACATCCTGTATGCTTGAGGATTCTGCCGGGGACCTTTGGTTCGGAACACATAAAGGCGGGCTTTACAGGTACCTTATGGACAAGAACCAGATGATAATGTATGACCTTGTAGCCCGTGGATTATCAAGCAACTTTGTAACCTGCCTCACTGAAGACAAAAAAGGTAATGTATGGGTAGGTACCTATAAAGGAGATATTGCCGTTTTTAAAGGTGAAAATATCGATGTGTTTGATGAGTCAAACGGGTTGAAAGGAGTTGGTATAATAACTAATATTATTGAGGACAAAGAGGGTAATATTCTTATCTCCGCTCATGAATCCGGTATTTTAATATATAAAGGAGATGCATTTTCTTCAATTACCGATAAAGAAAGCCTTCCCGACCTCAACATAAAGGCTGTATATAAGCAAGCAGATGGTACTCTGTGGTTTGGAACAAATATGGGACTAACAAAGTATAATCCCGCAACGGCATGGACAGGCTGTAATAATTACAAGCCAGAAAAATATAACACTGCAGGATATTAAAGGTATACATGGAACCAGGGATGGGAACATGTGGATCAGCAAGGGATCAGCAGAGGAACCCTCTGTAGTATTTTATAATAGTAAGAACTCCAGGTTTGAAACAAACCAGAGCATTGAGGCTGAGTTGTTTGAAAAAGGACTCGTGAAGGATCTTGAAACCGACCTGCAGGATAATTTGTGGATAGCTACAAACAACGGAGTTATCATATGTGATTTTTCAGCGCAGATTTACAGGACAATAAACTCAATGGGGGGCATTGTCAGTAATATAACAGCACTGTATTGCGATCCGGGTGGGGATATGTGGATTGGTGCTGAGACCATTGCCAACGACGAGGGAGGAGTAATCCGGTATTCTGCCCGCGACAGTATCAGGTATTCAGATGCGGATTTCAAACCGGTAAAGACTTTGGCTGGAATAATCCCAAGCTCCATGGTGATGGATAAGGAGGGGGTGTTGTGGATTGGGACGAGCGAAAAACTAATTGGTTTCAGGAACGACTCAATTATCGCAACTTACAGCAAGGATGATGGCCTTCTTGCTGATAATATAAATCTTCTTGCAACGGGAGAGGACGGAACGATCTTTATTGGCACTGACAAGGGATTGAACCGGCTGTTCCCGAAAACCAGGCGAATTCATTCTTTCACGGAAAGAAATGGTTTTCCGGGGGTAATGACAAACCAGGGGGCAGTATACAAAACGACTTCCGGAGAAATTTGGTTTGGCACGGCGAATGGAGCCACGAGACTTGATCCGAAAAAACTTTCAAATTCAGAACAGCAACCCGTTCCCCATATACTTGATCTCAAGGTAAAGGGGAAATCGTATGAGATGCGGGAAGGCATGAAACTGAAGTACAGTGAAAGATGGATTTATTTTGATTACTTCTGCATAAGTCTCGAAGATCCTGAAGCAGTAAAATACAAGGTGAAATTGGATGGTGCCGACAACGACTGGCGCCTTACTGACCAGACATTCATGGATTACTCCTCGAGGCCTCCGGGGAAATACAAGTTCATGGTAATGGCATGCAACAGTCGTGGTGTCTGGACTGAAGAACCTGTAACCTTTTCCTTCATTATAAAGCCGCCTTTCTACAGGACCAGATTGTCCCTTTTTTTAATGCTTGTTGTAACGGTAATCCTGGTTATTGCCTACATCAAAATGAGGGAGCAGAACCTGAAAAAGGAGAAGAAGATCCTTGAGGAAAAGGTCGAGGAGAGAACTGCTGAGGTGGTTCAGAAAAGCGCCGAGATTGAAGAAAAGAACAAGGACATCACTGCCAGTATCAGGTATGCCGAAAGGATCCAGCAGGCTATGCTTCCGAGGGAAAACACCTTCAGGGAGACCTTTGTACTCTTTATGCCAAAGGACATTGTAAGCGGCGACTTCTACTGGATGTACGATAACGGCGACTGGCAGTTTATTGCTGCAGTTGACTGCACCGGCCACGGGGTTCCGGGAGCATTTATGTCGATTATCGGGCATAACGCATTGAACAAGATTGTAAGGGAGTATGGACTTACAAGGCCTGCAGCAATTGTCGACCAGCTGAACATCGAGGTTACCAAGTCACTCCTCCAGAGACACGAGAAGGCAGTAACCGACGGAATGGACATTGCTCTTATTGCGTTTAACAGAAAGAACTTCACCCTGGAATTCTCCGGTGCCTACAGCCCTCTTTACGTGGTGCGAAAAGGAGAACTTGTTAACATATAAGGGCGACAGGTTCCCGATAGGAATGACATCGAAGGAGGAGAAGAAAAGCTTTACAAACCAGGTTGTCGATATTAAACCCGGCGATATGCTTTATATGTGTTCCGACGGATATGCAGACCAGTTCGGATCAACCGACGGGAAGAAGTATAAATCGGGCAATGTTAAAAAACTACTGACTGAGATCTGGGATCTGCCAATTTGTACACAGAAGGACAGGCTTGAAAAAGAGATCCTCGATTGGAAAGGAGAGAGAGCTCAGGTTGATGATATACTTTTTATTGGCACTAAAATCCCTGAAGTTTAAATTCTTGCAATACTGCGCGGGTCAGTAAGCCATTCTTTATTGCCGGAAAGATATTTTATCACCTCTTCCGGAGTATCGGCAAGCTCCCACATTCCCTTATGTTCGTACCTCAGGAAATGCCCGGCCACCATGTGATCGAGAAAATCGATCAGCGACTTGTAGAAGTTGAGCGTATTCAGAATTATTATCGGTCCCTTGAAAAGCCCAAGCTGCTTAAGTGTGATGGCTTCGGTAAGTTCTTCAAGAGTCCCGACGCCTCCCGGCAGTGCAACAATGGCATCGGCCAGTTCGAACATCCTCTTTTTTCTGAGTCCCATGTCGGGAGTAATTATCATATCGTCCACCCTGGAGTGGTCCCAGCCTTCATCTTTCATGAAAGAGGGTATTACGCCGGTTATCTTGCCTCCGTTCTGCAGTACTGCATCGGCAATTTTACCCATGAGGCCGATTCCGCCGCCTCCGTAAACAACATTAATTCCTTCTTTTGCAAACAATGATCCCAGCTCTGAAGCAGCATCAGCATAGGCAGGGTCAATCCTGCTGCTCGAGGAGGCAAAAACGCAAATTGTCATTTGTAAATTCAGTGAGTCAATATCAGATAAGGGCATTAAGCTTTGCAACAAAACTGGCTTTAGGAACAGCGCCAACCTGCTTATCTGCCACTTTACCGTCCTTGAAAAACAGAACAGTAGGGATATTCCTGATCCCAAACCTCGATGCCACTCCTGGGCTGCTGTCAACATCACATTTTGTAACGAGAGCCTTACCTTCAAACTCTTTCGAGATTTCTTCTATCATTGGAGCGATCATCCTGCACGGGCCGCACCATTCCGCCCAAAAATCAACAACAACGGGTTTGGTTGATTTGATGACTACTTCATCGAAATTGCTGTCATTTACTTCTAATTCCATACTTTTATCTTTTTACTTTTGTCTTTTATCTTATATTTTCTGTCTGACTTTTGTCTTTTTCTTTTTACTTTTTTCTTCTTACTCTTACTTATCAAGTCTGTGGCAAAGATAGCTAATTAACTTTATATTCGATGCCGGGATGATCGTCGAGGTAGGTGACAAATTCGTTATTGAGCCTGACTCTCAGCGTACGCGAAAACATGGGAAGAGTGATCTTGTCGTCTGAATCAAGAAACAGGAATCTGAGTTCCGTTTCCCCCTTGTTCCCGGTAATCATTTCCCTGAGCTCATTTATCATACCGATGCTTACATTCTCGGGGTCGATTTTCAGGGTAACAGATTTTATCAACTCATCCTTTACGCTCGACAGGAGATTAATTGTTTTTATCTTAAGTTCAATTTCATCCTCCTTGTATTTTCTCTTCTGTACCCTGCCCTTTATAAGCAGGTAATACCCTGTTATGAAAAACTTGCTGTTATCAATGTAATCCTTATCGAACATCATGAACCTGAAAGAGTCGGAATAATCCTGAAGCGTGAAGGAACCAAAAGGCTTGCCGTTTTTCCCGATGCCATTCCTCGTCTCGGTGACCATGCCTGCAACAACCACATCCCTGTCGAGATAATCGCGAAGGTTCTGGAGGTCAGCCAGCGTGGCAGTAGTGAAGGTGGCGATTTCAAGTTTGAAGTCATCGAGAGGATGTGATGACAGGTAGATGCCTATCACCTCCTTCTCCCTGTTCAGTTTTTCAAGTTTTGGCCAGTCGGGACAATAAGCTGGCTCAGGTTTAACCATATCAAAGCCTCCGCTATCCCCGAAGAGGCTCTGCTGGCTGGAATTTTTGACATTCTTTGCATTGTTCCCATACCTTATGAGGCTTTCGATAAAGCTGGAGCCCTTTGTATCGAGCGAAAAGTACTGGGCTCTGATTATTGCATGGAAGCAATCAAAAGCACCTGCAACAGCCATTGCCTCAAGGTTTTTCTTGTTAAGAGCGTTCAGGTTCACTCTTTCAACAAGATCGTATATATCCTTATAGAGCGAATTGTTCTCTCTCTCCTCAATAAGCTGCAGAACAGCATTCTCTCCGACTCCTTTAATTGCTCCAAGACCGAACCTGACGTTTCCGTCTTTATTGACAGTGAATTTTACATTGCTTTCGTTGACATCAGGCCCCAGGACCTCCATCCCCATCCTCCTCGTCTCGTCCATGAAGATCGTGATCTTCTTTATATCGCTGATGTTCCTGCTGAGGACCGCAGCCATATATTCGGCAGGATAGTTAGCCTTAAGGTAACCTGTCTGGTAGGCGATAAGTGCGTAACAGGTTGAATGAGATTTATTGAAGGCATACTGGGCAAAGGCTTCCCAGTCGGACCAGATCTTGTTGACTATGGTTTCGTCGTAACCGTTTTTCGTACACCCTTCAAAGAATTTCACCTTCATCTCATCCATTAAAGACCGCTTCTTCTTTCCCATAGCCTTCCTCAGGGAATCAGCTTCGCCCTTTGAGAAGCCTGCAAGCTGCTGCGAGAGTAGCATCACCTGCTCCTGGTATACAGTAATTCCGTAAGTGTCCTCAAGGTATTTCTCCATTTCCGGAAGCGGGTAATCGATCTTTTCAGTTCCATGCTTCCTCCTGATGAACTTTGGAATGTAGTCCATCGGTCCCGGCCTGTAAAGAGCATTCATTGCTATCAGATCCTCGAGCCTGCTGGGTTCAAGATCGCGCAGATACCGTTTCATGCCTGTTGATTCGAACTGGAAGATTCCGGTGGTTTCCCCATTGCTGAACAATTCAAAGGTCTTTTTGTCATCAAGGGGGATCGTGTCGATATCTATTGTTATACCTTTAGATTTCTTAATATTATCGAGGGCATCTTTAATTATAGAAAGGGTCTTGAGTCCAAGAAAATCCATCTTGAGAAGGCCCACCGATTCAACATGGCTTCCGTCGAATTGAGTGGCATAGAGCTCAGTGTCTTTTGCAGTGCAGAGAGGGATATAGTTATCGAGAGCATCTTTCCCTATAATTATCCCGCAGGCATGCACTCCTGTCTGCCTGACGGATCCCTCAAGAACTTCTGCATATTTAAGAGTCTGAGCTATAAGTTTATTGGACGATTCTCTCTCCTTTGCCAGTTCGGGGACCTCATCATAGGCCTGCGAAAGCGTTATGCCGGGCCTCTCAGGAATGAGCTTGGCAAGTCTGTCAGCATCGGGGAGAGGCAGTTTCTGAACTCTTGCCACATCCCTGATTGCCATCTTGGCAGCCATAGAACCAAAAGTAATAATATGGGCCACTTTGTCGTGGCCATATTTATTCACAACATATTTAAGTACGGATTCTCTGCCGTCTTCATCAAAGTCGATGTCAATATCAGGCATTGAGATCCTGTCGAGATTAAGAAACCTCTCAAACAGCAGACCATACTTAATGGGATCGATATCTGTTATCCTGAGGCAATAGGCGACTGCGGAACCAGCTGCAGATCCCCTGCCCGGGCCGACAGAAACTCCCATATCACGGGCAGCGTGCAGGAAATCCTGAACAATAAGAAAATAGCCCGGGAATCCCATCTGAGCGATCATCTTAAGCTCAAAATCGAGCCTTTCGATCTGTTCATCATTCAGTTCTCCCCATCTTTTTTCAGCACCTTTGAAGGTCAGGTACCTCAGGTACTCATCCTTGTCGGTGTAACCCTCCGGGAGATCAAACTCGGGCATTATGGGATCGTGGTCGAGCTTGTATTTCTCTATTTTCCCGACAAGACCTGCCACATTATCCACAGCCTCGGGAATGTCGCTGAAGATCTTCCTCATCTCCTCCTCGCTCTTCAGATATTCCTGTTTTGAATACCTGAGCCGGTTGGGATCATCAATGTCCTTCGCCGTATTTATGCATATAAGTCTGTCGTGGGCCTCAGCATCTTCAGCATTTATAAAATGGACATCGTTCGAAGCAATTATCTTAACATTGAATTTTGCAGAAAGCTTCCGGAAAGCCTCAATAACCTTCTGTTGAAGGGGAAATGCCGATCTGTCTGCTTCAGGATCGTAGGTTTCGTGCCTCTGGATCTCGAGATAGAAATCCTCCCCGAAAATGTCGAGATAGTTTTTCAGGGCAGCTTCCGCCCCGGTCATTGTGCCGTTAAGTATCTGGTCCTGTATTTCTCCTGCAAGGCAGGCCGAGGAGGCAATGATGCCCTCTTTGTATTTAATAAGAAGCTCTTTATCAATTCTTGGCTTATAATAGAAGCCCTTGATCCAGGCAATGGAGATTAGCTTGATAAGGTTCTTGTATCCTGCAAGGTTTTTGGCAAGCAGGATAAGATGATCCCCTGAGCGGTCCTCCTTTCCTGACACCTCCTCAAGAGACCTTTTTGCAACATAAATCTCGCAACCGATGATAGGTTTGATGCCTTTTTTTGTGGCGTTGTTATGGAACTCTTTCACGCCAAACATGTTCCCATGGTCAGTGATTGCAATAGCATCCATCCCAAGGGTTTTAACCCTGTCGATCAGATCAGGTATTTTTGAAGCGCCGTCAAGGATAGAGTATTGAGTATGAACGTGTAAGTGTGCAAATGTTGCCATGGAAGATAGAAAATATGAGGGGTTTGGTCTGATCACAAAAATAGGTAAAATCCGGTTAAGAACCGACTTGTTTGCCTTCCACGGGAAAAATAAATCCGTTGGTTCGAATGCGCTTTTTGTTCAGCCATTCATGCAGTCTGTATATCGTGTTAACAATCGGGCATTAAGGGGTATTATTTTGGTTTTTTACTAACCTAAATACACAGCTATGAGAAGAATTCTTTTATTATTTTTTGTGTTTTGCGGATCGTTGCAATGGGCAAGCGGTCAGCAAAAGAGTGTCACCGGTACGGTTACCGGGGCCGATGACGGGTTGCCTGTAATCGGATGTACTGTTCAGTTAAAAGGGACATCGGCAGGTATAACTACCGATTTGAACGGGAAGTTTACCCTGTCAGTTCCCCAGAATGCTGCGACTCTTGTATTCTCCTATATAGGCATGAAGACAAAGGAGATGGATATCGCAGGTAAGACCCAGGTAAATGTTGTTATGGAATCTGAAGTTACCAGCCTTGATGAAGTTGTAGTAACTGCCCTTGGGATCTCGCGCGAAAAGAAAAGCTTAGGCTATTCTGTTCAGCAGATCGGTGGAGATGAACTTAATACGGCAAGGGAGACAAACTTTGTTTCTTCAATGTCGGGTAAAATATCAGGGGTATCAATTAAGCAGCCCAATACAATGGGTGGCTCGGCAAATATCGTGATCCGGGGTAATGCCTCATTGTTGGGAAATAACCAGGCGCTGTTTGTTGTTGATGGAATTCCGGTTGATAACAGTAATACAAATACCCAGGACCAGATGGCTGGTAATGGAGGTTTTGACTATGGTAATGCTGCAATGGATATTAATCCCGATGATATTGAATCAATTTCTGTTTTGAAAGGAGCTGCAGCAAGTGCCCTTTATGGTTCAAGGGCAGCGAATGGTGTTGTTCTTGTGACTACTAAAAAGGGTGTCAGAAACAAGGGAATTGGAGTTACAGTGAACTCAAGTGCTGTAATGAGTAAAATTGACAAATCAACTCTTCCAAAGTATCAGAAAGAGTATGGGGGAGCATATGGTCCCTATTATGATGATGCCAGCGGATATTTTCTGCTCAGCGATATCGATGGTGATGGAGACAGATGATCTTGTAGTTCCCATTTTTGATGATGCTTCATGGGGTGCAAAATTTGATCCCAATCTTATGGTTGTTCATTGGGATGCATTAGACATTCTGGAGCCCAATTATGGAGAAAAACGGCCCTGGGTATTCCCTGAACATAGTATAGAAGCACTATTTGAAACAGGCGTTAAATACACTAATAATATTGCCTTCGATGGGGGGAATGACCTCGGGAATTTCCGGTTATCATATACAAATGTTGACGAAAAGGGCATAATGGCTAATAGCTCAATTAAGAGAAATACAGTAAACCTTGCCGGAACGCTATAACCTATCCGACAGGTTAACTGTTGAGGCCACTGCCAACTATATTGGAATGAAGGCTGTCGGGCGCTTCGGAACCGGCTATGATGAACAAAACCCCATGCAGGTGTTTGCACAGTGGTCTCAGACCAACGTTGATGTTCTGGAACTGATGAATAATTATAAGTCGGACAAGGATGGGTCGCAGCGGTCGTGGAACTACGAGGATCTGCCTACTGCTGAAGCACCCCTTAGGGTCTGGTATGCCAATAATCCATCCTGGGTCCGGTATGAAAACTATAATAATGATGGGCGTGACAGATTTTTCGGATACGGGAAATTAAGCTATAAGCTGGCTGACTGGGCAACAATCGAGGGAAGAGTTGCCAACGATTTCTACTCAGAGTACCAGGAAAGAAGAATCGCTATCTCAAGTGCATCTGCAGGGGCTTTACCTGATTACACTAAATACCTCCGTACTTTTAATGAGTTCAATGCCGATGTTATGCTCAGGTTTAATAAGGAACTTGGGAATATATCATTAAATGGCTTACTGGGATCATCTACCAGATCAAATACAATCAAATCGACACTGGCCAGTACTGTTGGAGGTCTTTCAATTCCGAATTTCTTTGCACTTGATAACTCAATTGCTCCTCTGTTTAATGAAGAGGCTGAGATATTACCAGAGAGTCAATAGTTTTTATGGCAGTTTATCAACCGGATATAAGAGATTCGTATATGTTGATATTACAGCAAGATATGATAAATCATCAACTCTGCCTGAAGCAAATAATTCATATTTTTATCCTTCAATATCTACAAGTTTTATTCTGTCTGAACTTGGAGGAATTAAAAATCTTGATTTTCTGTCTTTCCTGAAAGCAAGAATAAACTATGCAGAAGTTGGTGCAGATGCACCAGCATATAATACAAAGTCATCATACATCTCCGGGAAACCGTTGGGAAGCCTTGGGTTATTCTCTCTGCAGAACAATTATTATAATACAAATATTGTTCCGGCACTCTATAACCCTGATCTTTTACCTGAAAGAACCAAGAGTATTGAACTTGGTCTTGAAGCCCGGTTCCTGAAAAATCGCTTTGGACTTGATTTCTCATATTATAAAAACAACACTTTTGATCAGATAATGCCAATTGAAGTATCAAGAGGAAGCGGTTACAGTGCGATGTACATAAATGCAGGTGAAATTCAGAACAAAGGGTTTGAAGTTTCTTTAAATGCTGTACCTGTTGTGATTGGCGACTTTTCATGGAGCATCGATCTGAACTGGTTTAAGAACCTGAATGAAGTAATCAGTTTGGGCGACGACATTGATAATATCCTTCTTTTTCAGCCATGGGATGTATCGATAAATGCGACAGAAGGTGAACCATACGGAACAATTAAAGGAACTGATTTTGTTTATCTCAACGGTAAGAAAGTTGTTGGGGATGATGGTTTCTTCCTCCGGACTGAGAATGAAGAGGTTATTGGTAATATTAATCCCGACTGGAATGCTGGTTTCAAAAATACATTCAGATATAGGAATCTGTCATTAAGCGGGTTAATCGACATTCAGCAGGGCGGTGATATATTTTCTGTTAATACGAAGCATGGTTTGTCAACAGGCCTTTATGAAGAGACTGCCGGGCTGAATGATAAAGGAAAACCAAAACGCGATCTTGTTGCGGATGGAGGTGGGATCTTATTTCCCGAAACAGTTTATGAAGATGGAACTCCGAATACCACTTATGTTGAGTGTAATGAATGGGGTACAGCTTTTGATTATGATTCATCACCAACAGCACGATATATATATGATGCTTCATATGTTAAACTGCGCGAACTGGCTACTTTCATACAGTATTCCACAGAATCTATTGTCAAAGACATTTATAAAGAGTGCATCAGTCTCTCTGGTAGGTCGTAATTTGTGGATAATTTCCAAAAATACATATCACTTTGATCCTGAGGCTGCACTAAGTTCCGGAAACCAGCAGGGGATTGAAAGCGGTACATATCCAACTACCCGCACGTTAGGTGTGGATCTTAAGTTTTCATTTTAATTAAGAAATATTCAGAATCATGAAAAATTTGAAATATATAATAATATTATTGCTCTCAGGAGGGCTCTATTCATGTGAACTTCCGGATAATGTTAATCCTAAAAAGGCTCAGACTGTACCTGCATCATCATTATTTACAATGGCAGAGGTGCAATTGATTGAACAGATAAACAGTATTGACCAGAATCAAAACATATCAAGACTTCTGGCTCAATATAATGCCCAGACAACTTATTATGGAGAAAGCCAGTGGAATTTTTACGACAGAGGCCTGCCGGATGAGATGTGGGAAACCCTTTATCGTGACGTATTACTCGATTTTAAGGAAGCAAGAAGATTAATCAACCTTAATCAGGCATTCTCAGACTAAGGTGAAGGCAAATCAGAATGCAATTATTGATATCCTTGAAGTATATGCTTACCATGTTCTTGTTGACGTAAACGGTAATGTACCATATTCTGATGCTCTCGGAGGAAGAGAAAACCCAACTCCTTCGTATGATGATGCTAAAACTATCTATAGTGATCTTATCACACGACTGACATGCCGACGTAGCTGCTCTCGATAATGCATTCGCAACTATGGGTGAAGCCGATGTCTTATACAATGGGGATGTTGACTCATGGAAACTTTTTGCCAATTCATTACAGCTTCGTCTTGCAATGAGACTGGCAGATGTAAATCCTGCATTGTCAAAGAGTACTGCGGAAGCAGCAATTTCGAAAGGAGTTTTTACAGATCAGTCTGAATCAGCTGCTCTTACATATTTTGGAGTCACTCCGCATATAAATTCACTTTATAATTATATTATACAGCAGGGTCGCAGGGATTTTGTTGCATCCAACACAATTGTCGATACTATGAATGCAATAAATGATCCAAGGCGGGCTTACTACTTTACTACAGTAGATGGTGAGTATATTGGCGGAAGATATGGTTACAGGAATGTTTTCAGTCAATGTTCCAGTTTTTCTCCCCAAATGCTCGAACCGGACTTTCCTTCAATACTCATTGATTATGTTGAAGTAGAGTTCTTACTGGCAGAGGCTGCTGCAAGAGAATATAATGTTGGAACCGGAACAAAAGAATCTCACTATAATGAGGCTGTTACACAGAGTATCCTGGCCTGGGGTGGTACCGTTGCGGAGGCGTCAGCCTATCTGGCTCAGGCGGAAATAGGTTATTCAACAGGAAGCACTGCAGGTGATTTCAGAAAAAAAATTGGTCTGCAGAAATGGATAGCCTTATATAACAGGGGACTTGAAGGCTGGGCAGAGTGGAGACGCTTCGATTCTCCGGAATTTAATATTGCAAGGAATAAAACAATTAATGATATTCCTATGAGAATGCCATATCCGTTTAATGAGAACAACCTGAATCTTACAAACTACTCTGCTGCTTCTGCTGCGATAGGCGGCGACCGGGTGCAGACAAAGCTTTTCTGGGATAAATTCTGACAAAATTCTGTATACTTATATTAATTTAAGCAAGGGGGCCTTTAAAAGGGCCCCTTTTTTGATATATCATACTCTTTAAACTAATTAGATTTCATTTTTCAACCTTATTTAATATTTTTCTGAAAATTCTTTATTGTTTTTCGAGATTAAGGTTATTTTTGTTCCGATGATCAGTTTACCTACCCTGGTCATTGAAGAAGTGATTTATTCCAGTTATTATTTTACTAAACCTAAAGCGAAAGTTATGAAGAAACTAATTCTGCTGATTCTTTTGTTTCTGTTTATGGGAGGCTACACCCTGCAGGCACAGACAAGAGTCATTTCAGGTACTGTTACCTCCTCCGTTCAGGGGGAAGGTGCCATTGCCGGAGCATCTATTTCAATCAAAGGAACAACAGTCGGGGCCGTGTCAGGTGAAGACGGAAAGTATTCTATAAGTGTACCTGCAAATGCAACAACCCTTGTTGTTTCATTTATCGGGATGAAGACCCAGGAGCTTACAATCGGATCTTCATCTGTCTACAACGTATCGATGGAGTATGATCTTGTAGGGGTGAATGAGGTTGTTGTTGTAGGGTATGGTACCCAGATCAAATCAAAGGTTACAGGAAGCATTGCCAAGGTTGACGGTGCATCACTTAAAAATATTCCTGTTCCTACAATTGAGCAGGCCCTGCAGGGTAAAACAGCTGGTGTATTCATTGAATCGGTAAATGGTAAATCGACCGGGACGACCAACATGAGGATCAGGGGAGCTTCTTCCATTACAGCAACAAACCAGCCTCTTTTTGTCGTTGACGGAATTCCTCTTACAACAGAGACTCTCAACCAGTCAGGGGCAGTTATTAATCCCCTTACCTCTATAAATTTCAATGATGTCGAGTCTATTGACATTCTTAAGGATGCCGCCTCTTCTGCCATTTATGGATCAAGGGGAGCCAATGGCGTGGTTTTAATCACTACCAAGAAGGGGATCAACGGAGACACTAAACTCAACTTTACTATTCAGAGCGGATTCAATGAAGCTTCGCACAGAAGGGATTTTATGAATACGGATGAGTATATTAGTTACTTCAGGGAAGCAGCTATCAACGGAGATGTTCAGGAAGATCTCGACTATGGAGATCCGATCGGAACAAGCGATTACTGGCAAAGACACGTTGAAACAAGGCTGAAAAGATACTCGGGATGGGCTGCTCAGGTTGATAACACTGGCAAATACCTGGGTTCGGAGGTTGATACTGACTGGCAGGACCAGGCTTTCCAGAGAGGAAAAATATTTGCTGCTGACTTTTCAGCGCAGGGCGGTAATGACAAGCTGAAATATTTTACAAGTCTATCCTATAACAACAGTGAAGGGATTCTGGTATCGAACGCAATCGAGAAGATCTCAGCAAGGTTGAATATCGACAACAAAGTAAGTAAGTTAATTGATCTGGGCTTCGCCTTAAGCCTTAACAGGACCGACATTGACCAGGTTTCTGATGACAATTCGTTCTCCACACCGATGCAGCTGGTGGCACTTTCTCCTGTTACACCTGTGAGGGATCTTGACGGGAATTTATATGATATTCCTACAACAACATATTACAACGGGCTGATTGATGTTGAAAATGCAACACGTGATATTATTGAATACAGGTCTGTTGCAAACGGGTATCTCTCCTTTAATCTCTTACCCGGTCTGAAATGGAGGAATGAACTTGGGTTTGATCTTTATAACCTGAAGGAAAATGCAAGATACGGTGAAAAGACCGACACAGGGACCGGAGTTAATGGTTATGGTTTTACCAACTACGGGCAAACCCAGAATTTAACAACTAAATCATATTTAGATTATCTCGACAATATAGGTGATGTTGGAGTGAGTGCCGTGCTTGGTGCAGAATTCCAGTACACAACAGTTGATAACGGATGGGCTGAAGGTGAACAGTTCCCGCTCGATGAACTGAAGACTCTGTACAGTTCGGCTTTGATAACCGGAGCATCATCAACCCTTACAACATACAGTTTTCTCTCATACTTTTCCAGGGTAAACCTCGACTACAAGGCTAAATATCTTCTTACACTTTCAGGCCGTGTTGATGGATCCTCACGTTTCGGGGAAGATAACAGGTATGGCTTTTTCCCTGCAGCATCGCTGGGATGGGTGCTTTCAAAGGAGGGTTTCCTCTCTGGCAATACCACAATCAGTTTCCTGAAGCTTAGAACAAGCTATGGCCTTACAGGAAATGCCGGCATAGGGAACTATGGACATCTTGGTCTTTATGGAGCCGGAAGTTACAACAACCAGTCGGGTCTTTTACCGGATCAGATCCCAAATCCTGAACTCGGATGGGAAACAACACAGCAGGTTGATGTTGGTATCGATTTCGGATTCTTTAAAAGCCGCATCTCGGGAGAGATCGATTATTATGTGAAGAAAACAAGGGACCTTCTTCTTAGTGTACCTGTTCCGTCAACATCCGGTTACTCGACAATGATGCAAAATGTGGGAAATGTAGAGAACAAGGGATTTGAGCTCATTATCAATACAAATAACCTTACAGGTGAATTCACATGGAATTCAAGCTTCAACTTCTCTGTCAATAAAAATGAAGTTACAAATCTCGGAGACCAGACAATTATTGATAACGGAAGTGCCCGCTATATGAATGTTGTAAAGGTTGGTGAGCCTATCGGGGCCTTTTACGGTGCCGAGTATGCAGGTGTTGACCCGGATAACGGCGATGCCCTGTGGTATATTAATGCTTCTGATGCTTCAGGGAATATTCCGGATCCGGATGCAACCACCAATTATTTTCCGGACGCAAATTTTGTTGTCCTTGGCAAACCGACTCCGGATTTGTTGGGAGCCCTTACAAACACCCTTGGATTCAAAGGAATTGAACTGACCTTTACTTTCCAGGGAGTAACAGGCAACAGTGTCCATTTGATCGGAGACCAGTGGATGGGCGCAAACGGTGTCTGGTATGATAACCAGCTGCGATCGCAGCTTGCCAGCTGGAAACAGCCTGGTGATGTGACCAATATTCCGGAGGCCCGACTCGGCTGGGACAATGGAGACCAGAGCCGTAACAGCCGCTACCTTTCAGATGGTGCCTATATTAAACTGCGCAGCCTGAGTCTCAGTTATGAAATGCCCAAGTCTGTAACCAGCAAAATGAAGATTGACAGATTGAGGCTCTTCATCCAGGGACAGAATCTTCTGACCTTTACCAAGTATGACGGATGGGACCCGGAGGTCTCAGCGGATTTCCTGAATGATAATATTACATCCGGATGTGATTTCTATTCCGCGCCTCAGCCAAGGTCAATTGTCTTTGGAATAAACATCGGGTTATAATAATATTTAATATACGAAACAATGAATAGAATAAATTTATCCCTATCAATAGTTGCACTCCTTGGTATATTAACAGGTTGCGACAAGTATCTCGATCAGGAGCCGCCGCAGAATATCAGTGAGAATATAGCTCTTACATCGGATAAGAATGTAAAGAATGTCCTTGTCGGGGCATACTCCCAGTTTGATGATCCCGGCATTTATGGAGGCAATCTGCTGCGCAATTGCGAATTGCTGGGAGGTACCGGCGAAATTAAATGGGACGGTACCTATGGTGATCCGCGCCAGATATTCAATAAGGCGATGATTGCTTCAAATTCAGATGCAACAGTGCAATGGACAGACTCATATGAAGTTATCAATACAGTAAACAATGTTCTCAGTGCACTGGCAGTTGTCGTTGCAGAAGATCGCGACAGGGTAGAGGGAGAAGCTTTATTCCTGCGTGGTTTGATGTATTTCGACCTCGTACGGTTTTTTGGAGGTCAGTATGAGCCTGGAACTCCGAATGCACAGCTTGGTGTTCCACTTATTCTGACTCCTACAAATGGAATAAACGAGAGCAGCTATGTCACCAGGAATACTGTTGAGCAGGTATACACACAGGTCATTGCCGACCTGACTAATGCAGCTGCCAAATTGCCTGCCGACAATGATGTATATGCTTCAAAAGGTGCTGCAAATGCTCTGCTTGCAAGAGTTTACCTGCAGAAAAGCGATTTTGCAAAGGCCAGAGATGCTGCTCATGCTGTTATAATCTCCGGTTTGTATGAGTTGCAGCCAGCTTATGCAGATGTATTCAATAATGATAACAACACCCTTGAGGATATTTTTTCCACTGAGATCACAACACAGGACAGGTTCAGTTCGATGACAGAATTCTTTTCTGTGCCTGAATATGGCGGGAGAGATGGAGATATAGATATTCTTCCGGCGCACCTCAGCCTCTATCCTGCCGGAGATGACAGAGGCGACCTTTTCTTTATCGGTATGGGTGCATACAGGTCAGGAAAATGGAATAACCAGTACGGAGTGGTAAACCTTATCCGTCTTGCTGAGATGTATCTTATCAGGGCAGAATGCAACTTAAGGCTGTCCACCGCAATCGGGGCCACTCCCTTAGTCGACTTTAACAGGACATGGACACGGGCCGGAAATACTGCAAAGCTGTCTGTAACCCTTGCAGATATTCTGATGGAAAGGAGACTTGAACTTTCATTTGAAGGCTTCAGGATCCACGACCAGCGAAGACTTAAAGAGAATGTAGGAGCACTTCCGTATAACGATCCCAAGCTCCTCTTCCCCATTCCGGCAAGAGAACTTGATGCAAACCCGAACCTGAAAACACAGCAGAATCCGGGGTATTAAGACTCATACAGAGATATTTTAAAACGGCGGCATTTTTTGCTGCCGTTTTTTTATTTTTACCACGGGGTTACAGGGAGTTAAAAATAGTCACAATAAAAGTTATATTTTTACAGCCGGTTTTATCAGCAGAATGCCTCTATAGTAAAAGCAGTTAAGATGAAGAAAATTACAATCCGAAAGTGCTCCTTCAATGTAAGTGAAAACAATCTTGTATTCTGGGATAAGGTCAACATGAACTCCTGGGAGAAGGATTCCTTTACAATTTTTGACACTTTCATAGATGACACGACAGTATACTTTGACATCGGAGCATGGATTGGCCCGACAGTCCTTTATGCAGCACAACTTGCAAAAAGCGCATATGCATTTGAACCTGATCCTGTCGCCTTCGGCATACTAAAGGAGAATACCGGACTCAACAGCACAGCCGACTGGTCAAAGAGAATAACACTTTACAATAAAGCCGTTGCCATTGAGGAAGGTTTTATGAATCTGGGCTCAAAATCTTCAGGGGGAGACAGCCTTTCAAGTTCGCTGTTTGCTGATAATGCGACAAGCTGGAAAGTCGAGACTGTATCTATCCCCGGAATTATTGAGTCGAATGGACTGAAGAACGAAAAGATGCTGTTCAAAATTGATATCGAAGGAGGAGAGTACTCACTGATCTCCTCACTTAATAAAACATTATCAGACCATAATTCAGTTCTTTTCCTTTCATTTCATCCTGGAAACCTTTTCGCTTCGATTAACAAGACTGATTCAGGATTCCTTAAAAAGTTTTCATACTGGAGAGAGGTTATTCTTACCCATTGCAGAATTATCAAAGCTTTGCCATTCAGGTTCCGTTACCTGCAAAGCGGCAGAAGGCTGACAATACTAAACCTACTGTATTACACGGTTCGGCTGAGGTCTTTTTCGATTGTTGCTTCAAATGAAAAATGGAGCTAAGCAACATGGGAGCCGAATGATTTTGTATAACTGATTTTAATCGCGACAGGAAGTTCTTCATGAAGAAAATATTTATCCCCGACAATATTTTTAAGTTTCTCTATTACAGATTGATTGCTGTGGTGAAATATCTGATTGAGATAATTTCGCCTCCCGAAGAGGTTGATTACAGGGATATTCCCATAATCATTAATAATTTCAACAGGCTCGATATGCTGAAGAAGCTTATTGAAAGCCTTGAAAAGAGAGCTTACAGGAATATTTTCATAATTGATAACCTGTCTACATATCCGCCGCTTCTCGAGTATTACAAAACTTGTCCGTACAAGGTGTTTCTCCTTGAAAAGAATATTGGCATGAATGCCCTGTGGTTAAGCGGAATATATAAGAAATTCAGGAATAATTACTTCGTCTATACCGACTCCGATGTGGTACCTGTTGAAGAGTGCCCCGACGACTTTCTTCTTTTCTTCCGTGATATGCTGAAAAAGCACAGGCTGGCACAAAAGGTCGGATTTTCACTTAAGATCGACGACATTCCCGATTGTTATGCAATGAAGGAGGATGTTATTAAATGGGAAAGCCATTTTTCGCACGACTTTAAAAAGGATGAGTTTCTCTGCAGGGCGCCAATCGATACAACTTTTGCTCTTTACAGGCCGAGGGGTAAAAGAAAACATGCCAACAATAATATAGAGATGTACCGAACCGCCTTTCCATACATGGCGCAGCATCTGCCATGGTATATCGACAGTAAGAATCCTGATGAGGAGAACCGTTATTATATTGAACAGTCGACACTGACCACATACTGGACAAAAAAAGGCAAGGACGTTCTCGGCGGCAAATAGCACTTATTTATTTGCTCAGTAATTTATTTACTGCTATCTTTGCACCCACAATTTTAAACAGGTTAAATAAAAAAGCGTAAAAATTAATGGCAGTTAAAATCAGATTAGCTAGAAAAGGCCGCAAGAAGCTGGCCTTCTACCACATTGTGGTTGCAGATAGCAGATCGCCACGTGATGGCAGGTATATTGAAAAGATCGGATCTTATAATCCGGTTACCAACCCCGCAACAATCGAACTCGATTTCGATAAAGCTCTTGGTTGGCTGCAAAATGGCGCATTACCTACAGATACCTGTAGGGCTATCCTGTCTTATAAGGGTGTCCTTATGAAAAAACATCTTCTTGAAGGTGTTACGAAAGGCGCATTCGATGAAGCTGAAGCCAATAAGAGGTTTGATGATTGGGTGAAGCAGAACGAGGCAAAAATCGAAGCCAAAAAGGCCGGACTTGAGAAATCAGCTGATGACGATCTCGGGAACAGGCTTAAAGAAGAGAAGAGAATCAATGAAGCACGCGCAGCAAAACTTGCAAAACGAAATGCTGATATGGCCGCAAGGGCTGCAGCAGGTGATAAAGCTGACGCTATTGCTGAAGAGACTTCAGTTGCTGAAGAAGCTCCTGTAGTTGAAGAAGCTCCTGTAGCAGAAGAAGCTCCTGTTGTTGACGAGAGTGTTGAGGCACCTGCAGCTGAGGAAACTTCCTCTGAGCCGGTTGCTGAAGACAAGCCCCAGGAGTAGTCTTAAGAAAAGTAAGCGATACTATGGCTTATAATGCCGAAATATTGCTTGGCAGAATTATTAAGACCAGCGGCTATGAGGGAGCCGTAACAATTAAGTTAGAACATTATTTTTCAGGAAATATACCTCATATCGAATCGGTCTTCCTCGAAATTGAAGGGAGACCGGTTCCTTTTTTTATAGCTGACACAGAGTATTCAGGTGCTGAATTACTGAAGCTTAAATTCATTGATTATGAGTCAGATATTAAGATGGTCCCGTTCATCGGAAGCCGGGTCTTTTTAACTACTCAGCTCACAACCGCTAAATCAACAAGCGGTTTCGAATCCTTTGTCGGGTTTAAAATTATTGATAATAAGGATGGTCTGATTGGTACTGTAAGTGAGATCATCGATACTCACGGACAGTTATTGATGAATCTCTCCTCGCCGGCAGGCAAGGAGATCCTTATCCCCCTGCACGAGGATTTCATCGTGTCGGTCGACAAAAGAAAAAAGGTCTTGCTTCTTGACCTTCCGGAAGGGCTCACTGAAATAAACTGAAAAAAAGTGCCCGGCGGTGCAGCTTTTATTAAAAAAGACTGTCTTTTTTCCGAATGATCTTTAATTTTTTAAAATCTCAGAGCTATGAAAAGGACTATAATCTTAACATTGTTTATTGCTGCACTTGTACTTACATCAGGGAGATCCGAAGGGATGAATTTTGTTAAGGAGACCAGGAATGTAAAAGGATTCACAAAAGTCAGCTTTGGCGTTTCCGGGAATCTCTACATCAACATCGGATCTGAATTCAAGGTGGAACTTGAGGGAGAAAAGGCCTTGCTCGATGAAATAGTAACTGATGTCTCAGGCGGAAAGCTTGTAATTAAAAAGGATAACTGGAAATGGAACAACAATGAAAAGGTCAATGTATATATAACAATGCCTGAACTGACCGGCCTTGGCGTTTCCGGTTCCGGAAGAGCCGAGATCATGAATGCAGTAAAAACCGGTGACCTGAATCTCAGTGTAAGCGGAAGCGGCAAGTTATATACAACTGATATTAATGCAGAAAGACTCGATTGCAGCATTTCCGGTTCAGGCGATATTTTTGTCGGAGGAAGCGGCAGCGCCGGCAGCGCTGATATTTCTATAAGCGGATCGGGCAATTTCTCAGGTGATCCTCTTAAAATCGGATCAGTTTCAATAAGTATCTCAGGTAGCGGAAACTGCAGCTGCAATGTTTCTGAATCGCTTAAGGCAAGTGTCTCAGGAAGCGGCAGCATTACTTATAGCGGCAGTCCGAAGATTGATGCAAGGGTTTCCGGATCGGGAAAGGTAAGATCGAAATAGATCAGCTCCTTATAATCTTAAAGGTACCATCCTTTTCGAGTTTGATGACCGGTGAAGATGTATGTTTTTGCCGGTCATCCTGACGATGTTTCACAACATAGCCGGCGGCTTCAAGAAGCTGGCTTTCGATATCGTCAAAGCTTCCGGGAGATGGTTTCCCGCTGAAATTAGCTGAAGTTGAAACAATCGGTTTGCGGAATCTTCCTATTAATTCATTGCAGAAAGGATCGTGGCAGATCCGGATTCCTACAGATCCGTCTTCAGCACATACTCCGGGAGCCAGATTTTTTCCTTTGGGATAAATAATTGTAAGGGGAGTATCAGAGACCGCGGCCAGTTCGCGGGCAATTTCAGGTATTTCATCTGCGTACCTGTCAAGCATTCCATCACTGTCTACAAGGATCAGAAGACTTTTTGTCTCGCTTCGTGACTTTATTTTAAAGATCCGTTCAACTGCTTCCTTATTTGTTGCATCACAGCCAATGCCCCATATTGTGTCGGTAGGATAGATTATAATTCCACCTTTTCTCAGGACCTCAACCGCCTCTTTTATATCTTCAGCAAAGAACATCGGAGTTATTGTAATTTTTTGCTGTTCAGATTTAGCTGCCGCAGCTGGCTGTATTTACTGAAGCAGAACTTTGCATATGTTGAGCATATAAGGTAGCCGTTATAGCCGTCAAGAAATCCGAGGTTAACGACGTATGATCTGAAAAAGCCCCATAAAAAATGGATATAGGGAGTGAATATAGTTGCTTTTTTTCCTGCCTTGTGATACTCCCTTGCACCAATGTCCGCATACTTTATCATTTTTTCAATATGATCCTGTCGCGAGGAGTAAGGCCAGTGGAGAAGATCTCCCTTCAGCCTTCCAACTAATGCTCCGTTCGAAAGAATGAATCTTTCGTGCAGGTTCATCTTGCCCCATTCTCCCTTGTCTGAGCGGAAAAGACGAAGCTGCCTGTCGGGGTATGATTGCGAAAAGCGGACCCATTTCCCACAGTAGTTGTTGCGCCTGTTGAACATGTAGCCGTCGTAACTCCAGTTTCCGTGGATGGCTTTTATCGATTCCCGAAGCTCATCACTTAGCGCTTCGTCAGCATCGAGAGAAAGGACATGTTTGTGTTTTGCAAACTGAAGTGCATAGTTTTTCTGATCCCTGAACCCTTCAAACTCGTGCTTTATAAAATTGACCTTGTATTTTTTACAGATCTCTTCTGTTGAATCGGTCGAATAGGAGTCAACCACAATTATCTCATCAACGATTCCTTCAAGCGACGCCAGGCAATTACCAATAAACAGCTCTTCGTTGTAGGTAATGATGACAGCAGAAATTTCAGACATAAAATTGTCAAAAAGGTTGGGCAAATATACTCTAATTACGTTTATTAACGGATAATTTAGCCATCTATTTTATATAACCGGATAATCCAGGATTTTTAGTTCTGGTTAAGCTATATCGCTATAACCATCAAAATACAAGCTTCAGCGCTTTCATTCTCCTCTTCAGCTCATTGATAACCTCCTTCTCCTCTTCAGGGCTCCCTGCTTCGAAAGTCACCGAAAAGCGGATAAATTTTCCGGCATCATCCCATGGAACAGTCGAGATAAGTGATTCGGTAATCAGGAACTCGGAGAACTCAGAAGCCGTGTTGAACACTTTCCCGTTCTCAGTGCCTGCAGGAGCCTTAACATAGCAGTAGAATGAGCCTTTTGGTTTTTTTGCACTGAAGCCCACTTCTTTAAGAGCATCGACGAGAAGATCGAATCTCCTCGAATATTTTGCCACAGTCCTTTCTGTTATTTCGGTATGCTGCAATGCTTCCATGGATGCTTTCTGAATAGCCCTGAACTGTCCCGAATCGGTGTTGTCCTTTACAGTTGCAAAAGCTTTTACCGCCTTGGGATTTCCGCATATAAACCCTAACCTCCAGCCTGTCATATTGAAAGCCTTCGACATTGAATGAACTTCAACGCCAACCTCCATAGCCCCCTCAACTGAAAGGAAACTGAGTGGCTTGTAACCATCGTAGGTGAGAGCGGCATAAGGAGCATCATGTACAACAATTATATTGTTCTTCCTGGCAAAGGCTACAACCTTACTGAAAAATTCAGGGGTGGCAACAGCTCCCGTTGGATTGTTAGGATAGCAGAGATAAAGCATTTTCGCCTTTTCAAGCACTCCTTCCGGTATTGAGTCAAGATCAGGAAGGAAATCGTTCGCTTCAAGCAGGGGCAGATCATACACCTCACCGCCAAGGTATTTTGTATATGTCGCTGTAACCGGGTAACCGGGGACAGTAGTTAGAAGGATGTCGCCTGGATTAATGAAGCAGAGAGGGAGCATTGCAAGTATCGGTTTGGAACCTATGCCATGCACAATATGTTCTGACGGATTAAGCCCTTTTAAACCATAAACTTTTTCAAGATATTTTGCTGCAGCTTCCTGGAATTCTGGTATGCCGTTATCTGCGTACCAGCGGTTTTCAGGCTTTCCTGCCTCCTCTGCCAGTGCTTTTACGACAAGCTCATCGGCCGGCCAGTCGGGTTCGCCCACTCCCATATCGATAAGGTTTACATCGGGATGGGCCTTTTTTGCTGCGGCCTTGGCTCTTTTTATCAGTTCAAATTTGTATATAACAGTTGATTTGCCAAATCCGGTTCCTCCCAGTCGTTCTGCAATTTTATCGTCTACGAAATTTTCCATTGTCTTCCAGCTCTGATTTATAATTTATTTAATTCTGCGCAAAAGTAATAAATGTATAAGGCAGATGGTTCAAATAAAGGGCAACTATTTTATAACATATTTTATTTTATTCAATTTGATATCTTTGAAAAGAATCTTATTCCTTAAAACTTCGAATATCATGTATAGAAAAGCTTTATTTCCTGTTGCATTATTACTGTTCTCAATTTCTGGTCTGATGGGCCAGGATGCTTTGAAATATCAGCTGCCACCTGCTGAGATAGTAAAAATTGTTGATGCGCCGCAGACACCTGTGGTCTCGGTGAGTCCCGATAAGGCAAATATCCTTCTTATCGAGCGCCCGGGCATCATTACAATAGAGGAGCTGTCAGCAGAGGAATTGAGGCTTGGAGGTCTTAGGATTAACCCTGCAGTAAACGGCCCCAGCAGAGTGACTTACAATAAGGGCTTTCGCTTAATGAATATCGACGGAACAAATATAAGAGAGATAAAAGGGCTGCCTGCAGATGCTGCCCTGGGATATCCTGACTGGTCGAATGACGGTAAGCGGTTTACATTTACAAATCAGACTAAAACTTCTATTGAATTATGGATCTGTGATGTGGCAACCCTGCAGGCTTCAAAAATCGCTGCCAGCATCAATATGGTCTTTGGAAATTCTTCTTTCTGGTTATCTGACAATAAAACTCTTGTTTACCGTGGAAATGATCCGGGGAGAGGGGCTAAACCGTTAAGAACTTTTGTTCCCGACGGACCTGTTATTCAGGAAAATCTTGGGAAAAAAGGGCAGGTGGCAACCTACCAGGACCTTCTGAAGGATCCTGTGGACGAGCAGATTTTTGAATATTTCGCAAAATCGCAGCTTATGATGTGGGATGGCTCAAAATCAGTTATGTTAGGTAAACCGGCAATGATCACTGATGTATCTCCATCGCCCGATGGCACGGTATTTAATGGTGTCGATTATAAGGAGGCCGTTCTCATATATTGTTCCATATAATAGTTTTCCCTCATCCACCCAGATCTGGGACCTTAGTGGAAGTGTAAGAAAAACACTTATTGATGAGCCTCTGATTGAAAACTATCCGAGGGACTATGATGCAGTGCTTCCCGGGCCAAGATCATTTAACTGGCGGTCAGATAAACCTGCATCGGTTTACTGGGTGGAGGCACTCGACGGCGGAGATTATAAAAAGGAAATGCAGTTTCACGATCAGGTTTACCTGCTTGATGCGCCTTTCTCCGGTTCCCCGGTTAAGTTTATTGCAACAGAGAAGAGATTCAGCGGTATAACCTGGGGAACTGACAATTTTGCCCTGGTATCGGAGGGCTTGAGCAAAACAAGGATGAGAGTTCAGAGTTCCTTTAATCCTTCAGCCCCGGAGCAGTCTAAGAAGAAAATTTTTGAATACAACAGTGATGACGGGTATGGCAATCCGGGTCGTTTTATGACCGAACCCAATATCTGGGGAAGAGGAGTGCTCCTGTTTGGCGACAAGGGTAAATCGCTCTATCTTTCAGGTCAGGGTGCTTCTCCTGAAGGTGACCGTCCCTTCCTTGACAAATACGATCTGGCTTCCGGCAAAACCACAAGGCTTTGGAGATCCGAAGCACCTTACTTTGAAACAATCTCCTTTATCCTTGATATTACCAAAGGATTACTGCTTACCAGCCGGCAATCGGTTTCAGACGTTCCAAACTATTTCATCAGGAATCTGAAAAATGGAAAGCTTTCCCAGGTAACAAGGTTTGAAAATCCTTATCCTCAGCTTTCAGGTGTCACAAAAGAGCTTGTCAAGTATAAAAGGAAGGATGGAATTGACCTCTCATTTACACTTTATCTGCCTGCAGGTTACAATAAGCAGAAAGACGGTCCGCTGCCTACTCTTCTCTGGGCATATCCGCGTGAGTTCAATGATGCCGGAGCAGCAGGTCAGGTAAGCGGATCACCCTATACTTTTACAAGGGTTAGTCCCGCATCAGCCCTGGTTTATGTTACCCAGGGATATGCAGTTCTTATGGATGCTGCATTCCCGATTGTCGGGACAGAGGGCAAGGAACCGAATGATACATTCATTGAGCAGCTCATAGGAGATGCCGAAGGAGCCATAGACAAAGCAGTCGAAATGGGTGTCACCGACAGGAATCGTGTTGCAGTAAGCGGCCACTCTTACGGAGCGTTTATGACTGCTAACCTCCTTGCATATACAAGGCTTTTTGCCGCAGGAATAGCTGAGAGCGGTGCCTATAACAGGACACTCACTCCTTTTGGTTTCCAGAATGAGAGGCGCACATACTGGGATTCTCCTGAAATTTATAATAAAATGTCACCTTTCATGCAGGCCGATAAGGTTAAGGATCCCATAATGCTGATACACGGAATGGCTGATAATAACAGCGGGACTTTTCCTATTCAGAGCGAAAGGTTCTACTCTGCCCTGAAGGGTTTTGGAGCAACTACAAGGCTCGTGCTTCTTCCAAATGAAAGCCATGGTTATGCAGCGCGTGAAACAATTCTTCATAAACACTGGGAGGTATTGAACTGGATGAATAAGTACGTGAAGGAGAAGAAATAGAACAAATAGCTTCTGATTCTTACGTTCAATATTGCGGAAAGTCTTACTGGCTCGGTCTGTTGATGTGTTATTTATGTTTTTTTAACAAAACTATTTCAATAACAGTATCTTTTCATTTGTATAAATAAAAAACTAATATTAGTTTTGTACCGGTGAATTTTTTTTTGTTTCTAAACCTTAATTTTTAATTTAAAAACAGATATCATGATTAGTAGTATTTTTTGGATTGTGCCGATTTCAGCGCTTCTCGCACTGTTATTTGCCTGGATCTTCTACAGGAATATGAAAGCCCAGGAAGAAGGAACAGACAGGATGAAGGAGATTGCTGAGTATGTCAGGGAAGGAGCTATGGCCTACCTGAGTCGTCAGTATTCAGTTGTTATCAAGGTATTTCTTATCCTTGTTGTACTTCTTACAATACTGGCTTATATGGGAGTTCAGAACCCGTTTGTTCCGATTGCCTTCCTTACCGGAGGTTTCTTCTCAGGGCTCTGCGGTTATCTTGGAATGAAGACAGCAACATTTGCATCAAACAGAACTGCCTGGGCTGCTTCAAAATCGCTTAACAAGGGCTTACAGGTTGCTCTCAGAAGTGGTGCTGTTATGGGTCTTGTTGTTGTTGGTTTCGGACTTCTCGATATTGCTCTCTGGTTTTTGCTTCTTAACGGTGCCATCTTTACTCCTGAACATATGGAAAATGGACTGAAATTTCTTGGACTAACTTTTGTTCATGCCAGGTACTACTGAACATGAAAAACTTATAGAAATCACTGCAGTGATGCTTACTTTCGGTATGGGTGCTTCAACTCAGGCTCTTTTTGCACGTGTTGGTGGTGGTATCTTTACAAAAGCTGCTGACGTTGGTGCTGACCTGGTTGGTAAAGTTGAAGCAGGAATTCCTGAAGACGATCCACGTAACCCTGCAACTATTGCTGATAACGTTGGTGATAATGTTGGTGATGTTGCAGGTATGGGCGCTGACCTTTATGAGTCATATGCAGGTTCAATCCTTGCTACTGCTGCTCTTGGTGCTGCTCTTCCTATTGTTGCAGGTGCTACTGATATGCAGATGAAAGCTGTTATTGCTCCTATGATTGTTTCTGCTATTGGTATTCTTCTTTCAATTGCAGGTGTATATATGGTAAGGACAAAAGAATCAGCAACACCAAAAAATCTTCTTAATGCACTTCTGCTCGGAACAGGAGGAAGTTCAGCTCTTATTCTTGTTGCTCTTGCAGTTATGGCTTTCACAGGCTGGATTACCTGGGGTGTATTTGGTTCAGTTGTTTCAGGTCTTCTTGCCGGTGTAATCATCGGACAGTCAACAGAATACTTTACATCCGACGGATATAAGCCTACACAGGGTATTGCCAAGCAGGCTCAGCAGGGTCCTGCAACAGTTATTATTGAAGGTATGGCTGTTGGTATGTTCTCAACATGGGTACCGGTTCTAACTATTGTTGCTGGTATCATTGCTGCATTCGGTTTTGCAGGAGGATTTCCACGATTTCGCAATGGGTGTTTATGGTATTGGTTTTGCTGCTGTTGGTATGCTTTCAACACTTGGAATAACACTTGCTACTGATGCTTTCGGACCTATTGCCGACAACGCAGGCGGAAATGCTGAGATGGCAAATCTTCCAAAAGAAGTACGTGAAAGAACAGATGCTCTTGATGGTCTTGGAAACACAACAGCTGCAACCGGAAAAGGTTTTGCTATCGGTTCAGCTGCTCTTACTGCTCTTGCCCTTATGGCAGCCTATATGGAAGAGGTTAAACTATGGCTTGGCAGACTTGCTGACAAGACACCGGAAGGATTCAAGCAGATTGGTGATACACTTTTCTATAGCAATACGGTTCCTGCAGTACAGGACGGACAGACAGCTGTTCAGCTTTCAACTGCTACTATTAAAGATTTTGTAACTGCTTATGATCTTTCATTGTTCAACCCTATCCTTCTCGGTGGGATCTTTATCGGAGCCATGATGGCATTCGTCTTCAGTGCTATGAGCATGAAAGCTGTTGGAAGAGCTGCAGGCAGCATGGTTGATGAAGTAAGACGTCAGTTCCGCGAAATTCCCGGAATTATGGAAGGTACAGGAAAACCTGAATATGCAAAATGCGTTGCAATTTCAACAGCAGGAGCACAGAAAGAGATGATGGTTCCTTCATTGCTTGCTATTGCAGTTCCATTTGTTGTTGGATTATTGTTTGGAGTTCCCGGAATTGTTGGACTTCTTGCTGGCGGAATGACAACAGGTTTTACTCTTGCTAGTATGCTTAACAACTCAGGCGGTGCATGGGATAATGCAAAGAAATATATTGAAAGAGGAAACTACGGCGGAAAGAAAAGCGAGCCTCATAAGGCCAGTGTCGTTGGAGATACAGTTGGTGATCCTTTCAAAGATACTTCAGGTCCGGCTCTTAACATCCTCATCAAACTGATGTCGATGGTATCAGTTGTTCTTGCCGGTATAACTGTTGCTTACAGTCTTTTTTAGGCACTCAGGCTTTGAATATAAGATAACAGGGACATACTCAGGTGTGTCCCTTTTTTTATTATTTTTGAGAAAACAAGATAATGAAACTTCCTTCTCTTGCTGATATCAAAGCAGCCCATCCAGAATATCAGCCATTCATACACAGGACTCCGGTAATGACTTCAATGCTGATCAATGAACACTTTGGATGTGAACTTTTCTTCAAATGTGAGAACTTTCAGAAGGTAGGGGCCTTTAAATTCAGGGGTGCTACCAATGCAGTTCTGTCCTTAACTCAGATGAGAAAAGCCAGGGGAGTGGTTACCCATTCCTCAGGAAATCATGCTGCTGCACTTGCGCTGGCTGCAAGAACCAATGGAGTAAAGGCGTACATTGTCATGCCTGAGAATGCCCCTGTAGTGAAAAAGAATGCAGTTGCCGGTTACGGAGCAGACATCACATTCTGTAAACCAACTCTTGAATCGCGGGAGGAGAACACCTTCAGGATAATAAAGGAAACCGGGGCCACACTTGTGCATCCATACGATAATTTCAATGTAATATGCGGACAGGGAACTGCAGCACTGGAACTGATGGAACAGGAACCACTGCTTGATATGGTAGTTGCCCCGGTAGGCGGAGGCGGTCTGCTGAGCGGCACCTCAACATGCGTTAAAGGGATTAAACAGCTCTGTAAATGTAATCGGGGCTGAGCCTTTTAATGCCAGTGATGCATTTATATCGTTCACTTCCGGTGCAATCGTACCTTCTGTTAATCCATTAACAGTGGCAGATGGACTTTTGACCTCATTGAGTGAACTTACATTCGCCATCATCAGGAACAATGTTGATGCGATCTATACAGCAAAGGAAGAGACAATAATTGAATGCATGCTCCTGGTATGGGAAAGGATGAAGATCATAATTGAGCCATCTTCTGCAACAGTACTTGCTATAATAAAAGAGAATCCTGGTGCATTCAAAGGAAAAAGTGTTGGATTGATTATATCAGGAGGAAATGTCGACTTCAGGAAACTCCCATTCTAAGACCTTTTCTTGAAATAAGCGACAATAGGATAATGATCAGATAGCCTGATCTTTATTATTTCAAAATTACTATTGACAATCGATTTGTCATACAGTATAAAGTCAATTCTGTTCGGAGGATAGTTGCCCTTATAAGTAAAGCCAGCCCCATAGCCTGAGTTGACAAATGAATCATTAAGATCTTTACGGATCTTCCTGTAAGCAAATGATACAGGAGTGTCGTTGAAATCACCTGCTACAATTACAGGGAACGGGGACTTTTTAATATGCTCTTTCACCTTTGCAGCCTGTCCTGCCCTCCTTGCAAACCCTTTTTTAAGGCTTATCGACAGATCCTTAACCTCATTCACTGACTGCTTATCATCAGCCGACGTCATATCCTCAACGAAAGTATGGTTCATCCTTTTCAGCCTGAACGACTGAAGGTGGTTGTTATAGATCCTGAAAGTATCCTTTTCGATAACTATATCGGTAAAAATTGTAAGACTGGATGATCCGGCGTGCACTATCTCACCTTTCCTGATAATACGATATTTTGAGAAAGTGGCTATTCCATAGTACCTGTTCTTTCCACTCCCAAGCACCTTGATGTGGGAATAGTAGTTTCCTCCCAGCCCTTTCTTTATAACTGCCTCCTTATCGGAAGGATTCCCGGAAACATAATACTCCTGCATACAGATTATGTCAGCTTTTTGTGCCTTGAGGAAATCGAGTATCCTCTTCTCTGTTCCGGTTCCATTGTTTTTTTCAAAATAATTGAAGAGATGAAGGTTGTAGCTAATCACCTTGAAAGTATCAGCTTTGTCCGCCGCCGGCTTACTGAATTTGATATAATTTGAAAAATGAGTGAATCCTGCAGCAATTATCACAACAGAGATCAAAGCCTCATATCTTAGGAGCATTGCCCAGACAATAGCTATAATCACATTCAGCAGAAGAAGGTAAGGATAGGCAAGACCGAAAAACGCAGGCAGGGCAAATGCAGCAGGATTTATATGCACCGCAAGGTATGACATCAGAAGCGATAAGCCCAGGAGAATGTTTATCGCCAGCAGGATCTTATAAAGGACCTTTTTCAATCAGAGTTCTTAATTATCGCTAATATACCTTTATTTTTTCTGACTTTCCCTGAATAATGTCTCCTTCTCCTCCTTAGTGAGGCTATCATATCCTCCTTTGGATATTTTGTCGAGGATGGCATTTACCTTTGTCTGCTTCTCTGCCTTGATCTTGTTATAATCATATTCGTTTGCCGGTTTCCTGTATGTCACTTTCATTTTTTTTCCGGGTTTGAAGAGAGTGACAAGTGAGTCTATCAGGCTGTTGATATACTTACCAGCATCACGACCTTTACGCAGGTTCAGTGTATAAAAATAGCCAAACAGAGCTCCGCCTATATGAGCGAGCTTGCCGCCTGAGTTTACAGAGAAGTCCATTACTGATGTGAAAACAAAAATTGCAAGAGCCAGGTATTTGATTTTAACCCGTCCGAATAAGAACAGCTGGACAGAATAATCAGGAACATAAGCCGATATGGCCACAACTACAGCAAGCACGGATGCGGAAGCACCTATAGCGACCGATTCGCCGACAACTCCCTCAAATGCCGGGAAAATATTGAACGAGAGAATATAAAGGAGTGAACCGCAGATGCCTCCAAGCAGGTAAACTGCTACAAGTTTTCTTTGATCGAGATATTCAAGGAAGATCTTGCCGAACCAGTATAACCATAACATATTGAAAAGAATATGCCAGATATCCTTATGAACGAACATATAGGTTATAATTGTCCATGGTCGCAAAATCAGTGAATTAAGCGAAGCCGGAACAGAAAGAAATCTCATCAGCCCGTCGGGAATCATAGGATTCTTCAGAAGAAACCCGGCAATGGCAAAAAGTGTGATAAGGAGAAAAAGAGCTGCATTTATGTAGATCAGCTTTATAAGATTACTTCCATTCCTGAAGGTATCCTTTATGTCGTCCAGTATCCCCATCAGTAAAGAGTATTTGTTGTTTTACGCCAGTATCGTATCAGGATATATCCGAACAGCATACCTCCCAGGTGGGCAGCATGAGCGATGTTGCTGCCCGGCTGACTGAATGCAAGATAGAGTTCGATGGCCCCATAAGCCATTACAAGGTATTTGGCCTTAACAGGCATCGGCGGAATGATAAGCAGCAGTTGCGTATTCGGGAAAAGCACTCCAAACGCAAGCAGGACTCCGAAGACAGCTCCCGAGGCACCTACTGTAGGGGTGTTGAGGAGATTATAAAGACTCTGGATAGAGTCATAATCGCCATTGTCGAAAAATTCAGTTCCATTATTCAGAAAAATCTTAAGATTTTCAGGACTGATATTGTTCACCAGGTTGAAGTACTGAAATGCTATAACTGTTTCATGTGTTAAAGCCGCACCTATTCCTGTTACCATATAATAAATAAAAAATCGTTTGGGTCCCCATACGTTTTCAAGCACCTGGCCGAAAATATATAGAGCGTACATGTTGAAGAAGAGATGGGCTATCCCTCCATGCATAAACATATGAGTGAGTATCTGAACAGGCATGAAGTTTTCAGATTTTGGAAAATACAGGCCAAGCAGCCTGTTCAAATCAACATTGAACACACTATCTGACATGTACGTTACAAGTAGCATCAGCACATTCAGCATGATGATATTCTTTACCACAGGCGGTATCCCGGAAAATCCTCTTCCAAATCCGTTCATCTATTATCTGTTAAATATTTAAAACTCATCTCTTATTTAAATCTCTTGTCAATCTCATCGAGCGTAATTATGCTTATCACAGGTTTTCCTTTGGGTGAGTAGTTTGGTGAGGCACATGCAAAAAGTGTGTCAATCAGATCCTCCATCTCGTGCCTGCTTAAAAGTTTCCCGTATGGGATGGCAGAAGCGCATGCCATGCCTGCGGCAATCTTCTCCCTTGCCCCCTTTGACGGGTCAGTCTCACTGTTTTTGTAATCCTCAAGCAAAATTTCAAGCATCACAAGCGGATCCTCAGACGCTGTTCCTGCGGGACGTCCTGTTATAACAATTGTATTTTCTCCTGCAAGACGAATGCTGAATCCCAGCAGCTTTAGTTCCTCATCCAGCTCCTTCAGAAGGAAATAGTCCGAAGGATTTATTTCGGCAGTTACAGGGAAGATCTCGGCCTGGCTCAGAGCCTGGTTTTTTCCGAGACTTTCGAGAAACCTTTCGTAAAGCACTCTTTCATGTGCTCTTTTCTGATCGATAAGCATCATTCCCGATTTTACAGGGGTTACTATATACCTGTTTTTTATCTGGAATAATCTTCTTTCCGATTCCTGGATTCTCTGAAATCCTTCAGGATCCTCATTCTCCTTTTCGAGTGTTGTGTAGAGTTTCTCCCAGCTGGCTACATTTTCTCTTTCAAACCGTTCAACGAAACCCGATTTCTCATTGTATGACTCATCGCTTTTAAACGGATCATAACTGGCATTTATTTCGATCGGAGGGGGAGCAGGCATCCGGTTTACTGAGCTTCTGACCGGTATGTCAATAAGAGCTTCATTTTCAAAATCGAGAGAAGGGACAATATTGAACCGTCCGAGAGCTTCCCTGACAGAGGCCATCAGGATCTGCCAGATTGATCTCTCATCTTCGAATTTTATCTCAGTCTTTGTCGGATGAATGTTTATATCGATCGATGCCGGATCGGCTTCCATAAAAATAAAGTAAGAAGGAATAGCTTCAACCGGAAGGATATTCTGATAGGCTTCTGCAACTGCCTTATGAAAATAAGGGTGTTTCATGAAGCGTTTGTTGACAAAAAAGAACTGCTCGCCATATGTTCTTCTGGCATTCTCAGGTTTCCCAATAAAACCCGAAATATTTATAAGTGTGGTTTCAGTGGACAGAGTAATAAGCTCCTGGTTTATCTGTTTCCCGAATACGTTTATAATGCGTTGACGCAGATTGGCTGCGCCCAGGTTATAGATTTCGGTATTGTTATGGTGAAGCGAGAATCGTATATCAGGATGTGCGAGCACAATTTTTTGAAACTCAGTGATAATGTGGCGTATCTCAGTGTTATCCGATTTAAGAAATTTCCTCCTGGCAGGGATATTGAAAAAGAGGTTTTTTACCGCAAAGCTTGACCCGGCAGGGCAACTGCAAGGCTCCTGCAATTCAGTCCTGGAACCGCTTATTACTATTATTGTTCCTGTTTCGTTTTCTCTCTTTCGCGTTTTAAGTTCAACCATTGCCACAGCTGCAATGGATGCCAGAGCCTCGCCCCTGAATCCTTTTGTGGATATTGAAAAAAGATCCTGTGCAGATTTTATCTTTGAAGTTGCATGTCTTTCAAAAGAGAGCCTGGCATCAGTCTCCGACATGCCTGCACCGTTGTCAATAACCTGGATAAGTGTTTTGCCGGAGTCTTTTATTATCACAGTGATGTCATCAGCTCCGGCGTCGACAGAGTTTTCAACCAGTTCCTTTACAACGGAAGCCGGCCTCTGTATAACTTCTCCTGCAGCTATCTGGTTAGCAACCGAATCGGGCAAAAGCTTTATGACATCAGTCATCAATCAGATCCTCCTTAAAAATTGGATAATATATTCGCAGTAATACCGCTTCACACAAGAGTACAAATATATAAATAATTGGCAGATCACCTTTCAGGTAATAATCCGAGATGGAGCATCTATTCACAATCAACAACCCTTTCGAATGACTATATTTGGAGAAAATTAATTCATAATGAAGAGGATTTCCATTCTGACACTGCTCACAATGATGCTCATTATAGCAGGATGTACAAACGAAAGTGATGATAACAGAGTCAGGGTAATGACTATAAATATACGGTATGATAATCCGGCCGACGGAGTTAATGCATGGCCAAAGAGGGCTGCCCAGGTTGCCGGGTTTATAAAGAGTGAAGTTCCCGACCTGCTTGGTATGCAGGAGGTGCTGCTGCGCCAGTACTCTTATCTCGATTCGGCCCTTCTTGATTATACCTCGGTGGGAGTGGGCAGAAGCGACGGTGCTCAGGGAGGCGAAATGAACCCTGTATTTTTCAGAAGCGACAGGTTTGAAATGGTGAGGACAAAGACTTTCTGGCTTTCCGAACACTCCTGAGGTTGCCGGATCGATGGGCTGGGGAGCATCGCTGCCTCGAATTGTTACCTGGATGGAACTTATCGATAAGAAGAGCCAGGGACATCTGTTCTTCTTCAATACTCATTTTGCCCACGATTCAGATTCAGCCAGGGTAATGAGCTCGGGGATACTGCTGAAGGAAGTTGAGAAGATAGCCGGGGACTCTCCTTTCGTTATTACGGGTGATTTCAATATGACTCCCGACAGCAGAGGGTATGCGATAATGACTGAGCCCGATTCGGCGGTTCCTCTGATCAAGGATTCCAGGGTCATCTCTGAGACAAAGCCTTATGGACCAATCTATACCTTTAATGGTTTTACTGATAATCCGGCACAGGGGAGAATAGATTATATCTTTGTAAGGAACGGATCAGCTGTGCTTGAACACAACACATTTTTCAGAAAGGATAAGGGGATATTTATCTCAGATCACTGGCCCGTCGATGCCGCCGTGATATTTAAGCAGAACTAAACACTTTTCCTGTACCTGTTTATTGCAAGCGCAAAGGTGACGAGAGCTATGGCTGACAGTGACAGGAGTTCTTTGCCAAGATCATGGATTGATGATCCTTTAAGCATAACCATCCGGTTTATCTTTATCAGGTATGCAACAGGATTTATGAGGTCGAAATCCTGTGCCCATTCTGGCATGCTTTCAATGGGCGTAAAGATTCCGCTCATGAGTATAAAGACTATCATGCAGAAGAATGCAACAAACATATACTGCTGCTGAGTTGAGGAAAATGTTGAAATGAAGAGTGCCAGTCCAAGCACTGCCGTCAGGAACACAGAAGCTGCAATGAACATGAGCATCACACTGCCTTCGAACGGGATGTTAAAAACAATTTTCCCTATTATCAGCCCGAGTGCCAGGTCTACAAGTCCTATTAAAAGAAATGGCACCATTTTAGCGATAATAAACTGATGCTTTCTTACGGGAGTGACATTTATCTGTTCAATTGTGCCGATCTCTTTTTCCCGTACCATATTGAGACCTGCCAGCAGAAACCCTATGGCTGTAACAAGTATTACAAGGATTCCCGGCAGCATATAATATTTATAGTTCAATGTTTCGTTGTACCAGTACCTGTTGGTGATATCAATAAAGGGAGCAGCCATAAGATTTTTATTACCTCCGTTTTCAATAATAAGATCGCTGTTGAAATCCCTTATTACTCCGTTAAGATAGGCCCATGCCAGCTGTGCAGACGAGGCATTAATGGCATCTACGGTTGCCAGCAGTCTGCCGGATGATCCTGTTGAAATGTCCTTGCCGAAATTATCCGGGATCTGAAGTAACATCAGGCATTTGCCCTTATGGATAAGCCTGTTGGCCTCATCTTCCGAAAAGGTTGCCGATTTTATCCTGAAGAAAGTTGAACCTTCAAGCTTGCTTATCAGTCCTCTCGATTCAGGCGACATGTCCCTGTCGATAATTGTCATCTCCACTCTCTTTATCTCAAAAGTAACTGCCGGAACCAGTATCAGCATCTGCACCAGGGGAACTGCAAATATTGCCTTCGAGATAAACTTGTTCCGGAAGATCTGAATGAATTCCTTCCTGATAAGAAATAGTATCGTTCTCATGTTTACCAAATGTCAATTTACTTCAGATTTTCTACTTTCGGCTTGCGGTACGAGATTTGCGGTTTGCGGCAAGTATGCCATTGCGCCTTTGTGCCGCTGTGCCGTTGCGCCTTTATTTATTCTAATCTGATTTTAAACTTCCTTACACTTATTACGATAAATATTATTGTCATAATAATAAGTATGAGAGTCTCTTTCCAGATATAGCCAATCCCGGTACCCTTGATCATTATTGATTTGATTATAGTTATAAAGTACCTTGGTGGCATTATTGAACTGATATAATCATAAATTTTTGGCATGTTTTCGATAGGAAAAATGAACCCTGAAAGAAGTATTGTCGGAAGCATGAGACCGATAAGGGAGATAAAAATCGCCTGCTGCATAGTTTTTGACACTGTAGAGATAAGTATCCCAAGTGTGAGGCTCATCAGGATGTAAAGCATTGACTCGGCCAGGAGAAGAGTCATGCTTCCTTTCACGGGAAGGCCGAATACGAACCACGATAAGGCCAGTATAAGAAGAACATTAATGAATGAGAGAATGAAGTAAGGCATCACTTTCCCGATTATTATCTGGATGGGACGGAGCGGAGAGACCAGCAGCACCTCCATTGTGCCGAACTCTTTTTCCCTTGTAATTGTTACAGAAGTCATAAGCGCGCAGATAAGGATGAGGATGAGGGTTATGACTCCCGGTACGAACATGAAATGGCTTTGCAGGTTAGGGTTGTAAAACATTTTTACCTCGGCGGAAACCATTACCGGTCCCGACTGATTAGTCCCGGCAATTTCCCTGTTGTAATCAGAGATTATTGCTGTAATGTAATTTGTAATAAGTGTGGCGGTATTTGGTTCCGAACCGTCGGCTATGATTGAAACAGAAGCTTTGCCTCCGGCAATGAGATCCCTTCCGAAATTCTCATTAAAGACTAAAACGGCTTTGGTTTTCCCTTCCTTGAAAACCCTGTCGATATCGTTGTAATTCAAAAGGTTTTCGGTCTTTGTGAAAAAGCCGGAAGATATGATCTTATCGCTTATCTTCTGAGTTGTTTCATCCTTCGACAGATCGAGGAAGGCTATGCCCGCATTCTTTATGTCGGTTGTTACAGCAAAGCCAAAGATCAGTATCTGGGCAGCAGGGATCCCAAAGAGAATAAACAGCGTCCTGTAATCCCTGAAAATATGCCTGAATTCCTTCTTTATAAATCCTGCAAATCGTTTCATCCGGATGTTAATTATTTAATTCGGTCGTGCTATTTTTATAAATACCTCTTCGACTGAAGCTGCCTTGTATTGTTCCTTAAGCCTTTTCGGCGTATCAAGAGCCACTATTCTTCCCTCACTCATTATTGATACCCGGTCGCAGTATTCCGCCTCATCCATATAGTGTGTTGTCACAAAAACCGTGATACCGCCGGCAGCAGTTTCATAAATCATTTCCCAGAATTGTCTCCTTGTTACAGGGTCTACGCCTCCGGTGGGTTCATCGAGGAAAACAATCTCAGGTCTGTGAAGGATGGCAACTGCAAAGGCAAGCTTCTGTCGTAATCCCAGCGGCATGTCGGATATGAGCCTGTTTTCATATTTCCTGAAGTTCAGTTTATCAAGAAGCTCTGATTCCCTCTCCCTGATAAGTGAGCTCTTCATTCCATATATCCCCCCGTAGAGCATAATATTCTCTTTTACTGTAAGATCTTCATAAAGCGAAAACTTCTGGCACATGTAGCCAATGCTTCTTTTGATTTTTTCGGGATACCTGTTTGCATCGAATCCGGCGACAATTACTTCCCCTGATGTCGGACTGGAGAGTCCTGAAAGGATTCTTATGGCAGTTGTTTTCCCGGCTCCGTTGGCACCAAGGAATCCAAATATCTCCCCCTTGTAAACCTCGAAAGAGAGATTATCGTTTGCCACGAACTTCCCGAATTTCTTTACCAGGTTTTTAACGGATATAACAGTGTTGTTCATTTTTTTCAGGTTGGTTTTTTTGCCGTTGCGCCGCTGTGCCGTTACGCCGTTACGCCTTTTCCATCAGTTCGAGAAACCTGTCTTCAATTCCTGCCTCAGTTTCACTGATCTCTATGTCGGAAATCCCATGCTTTTTCAGCCTTTCTATCAGGGAGTCAGTGACTGTGTCGCCTTTGAGAGTTACATGGATGGCATCCCCGAAAGGAAAAACAGAAAGAGTATCACTATCATTCCTCAGCAAGCCTATCAGACGGTACTTCTCTGATGATCTTGCAGCGAAAAGTTTTCTTGTGAATCCGGCCCTGACCAGTTCCGGCGTATTTATCGACAATATGCTTCCGTTCTGTATCAGAGCCACTCTGTCGCACCTCATTGCTTCATCCATATAGGGTGTTGACACCAGTATTGTTATGTTGTATTTTTTCAGTTTCCCCAGCATCTCCCAGAACTCCGCTCTTGATACCGCATCAACTCCGGTTGTTGGTTCGTCGAGTACCAGCAGGCGGGGCTTATGAATGAGGGCACACGACAGGGCAAGTTTCTGTTTCATCCCTCCCGAAAGCTTTCCGGCCAGACGCTTCCTGAATGGTTCAATATGTGAGTAGATATCTGAAATGAGGTGATAATTCTCCTGTACTGTTGTTCCGAATACAGTAGCATAGAACTCGAGGTTCTCCTCAACCGAAAGATCCTGATAGAGGCTGAATCTTCCGGGCATGTAGCCGATATTTTTTCTCAGTTCTTTGTAATGCTTTACTGCATCAAGTCCCATAACGGTTATTGATCCCTTGTCTGGCAACAGCAGAGTTGTGATGAGCCTGAAGAGTGTGGTTTTTCCAGCACCGTCGGGTCCGATAAGTCCGAATATTTCAGCTTCCTCAACAGAAAATGAGATATCTTTCAGTGCTTCAGTTGTGCCGAAGTTCTTTCCAACACCTTTTACTTCGATCAGGTTTATCATCAGGTTAATTGTTTAGAGCTGAAAAGATTGCCTCTCCGGGCATGCCTGCTTTCAGGCTGCCGTCGTTGACAACATCTATTCTTACAGCATAGACAAGTGTTACCCTTTCATCTTTTGTCTGGATGATTTTAGGAGTAAATTCAGCTTTCTCAGATACAAAACTGATTGTTCCGGGAAGCGATGAGTATTCTTTTACCCCGTTATCTATTCTGATTGTACATTGCTGGCCGAGTTTAATCTTTCCGATGTGAGCTCCGCTGACGTACACCTTCAGTTTCATTACAGACAAGTCGGCTAATTTGGCGAGGGGTTTCCCGGCAGTTGTAATCTCTCCGGCCTCTGAGTATTTCTGTATGATTGTAGCTTTAAGCGGACTTTTTACAGTACTTCTGTTAATCTGTTCCCGCAGTGTTGCCTTTTTGGATTCATAGAGTGACAGTTCGGCCATTACTGATGATTTCTGGGTATCGTTGGCAAGTATCTGTTTTTCCATAACGGATTCCTGACCTTCCAGGTCATCGAGCTGCTTCTGTGTTGCGGCTCCGTCCTTCAGCATCTTTTCTGTACGGTTTATGTTTATTCTGAGGTTCTCTATTTGCTGGTGAAGGATATTATTCTGGGCATCAATGGAACTGATCCTGGTTCTGATGCTCTTCATCCCGGCATTCATTTCGGCTTCCTGGAGATGAAGAATTGTAGTGTCAATAATCGCTATCACTGATCCCTTTTCGATCTGTGTGCCTTCTTCCGGATCGAAAACCAGGATCCTTCCTGAGGTCTCGGAAGATATCACCACATCGGTCGATTCAAAATTTCCAAAGGCATCTGCCTGATCAGAATTGTCTTTGCAGCTCCACAGACTGAGTGCTGCAATTGTTATGAAGGTAAGTGTTCTCATCTTGCTGATATATTTATAATCAAGGTATATGTATAGTTTTTTAATCTTATTTTATTTCGTTTCCGCTTATATTCAGATATTCAACCTTTGCCATTACAAGGTTGATTTTATGAATCTCACTTGTTGTAACAGACTGTCTTTCGGAATTAAGTTCATTCAGATACTCTGTAGCTGTAATAGTCCCGTTTGCATATTGTGATTCAGCTGAAGCGGTTATCCTTTTCCTGAGTTCAATTAGTTTAATATCAGATTCGGTAAGAGTTCCCAGCGATATGATTTCGGCATTTTTTAGCACAAGTTGTCTCCGAAGATTTTCATTCAGGTCCCTCTTCCTGTTTTCAAGGACATTCTGCTGAAGCGAGATAGCCTGTTTTTCGTTCTTAACCTTGTTCCAGTCTATTATATTCCATTTAATGCCGCCTCCGAGCATATAGTAGGTATCAAAGCTTTCCTGAAAGAAATCCTGCCCTGGCGGCTTTCCATATCCAAGGCTTGCAAATCCGAAAGCCTTAGGCATTCTTTTGCTTTGAGTCAGCTCCATCCCGGCATCCATCTGTTTTTTTCTGAGGTCTAAGAGCTCTATCTCAGGACGAACGATTGAGTCGGAGGAAGGATTATCAATATCCGGAAGAACAAGTCTTACGGAAGGATCGACAGGAGTGCCGGTTAAATCGGAGAGAACGCTTATAAGAGCACTTTTTTTAATTATTGATTCGTTTATCTGCTGTTCTAATTTAATTTTTTCAGATGCAAGCACATCGATATCAGACCTGAGGATCACTCCGTTTGCAGCAGCTGATTCCATTGTTTTTATCCTCTTGTCGATTATTTCAAGATAATTCATAAGCAATTCATGCTGCCTCTCCTGGAGGAGGATGCTGAAATAGCATGAATTTACCTGTGACCTGTATTTATACAAGTCTATTTCGGTCTGTTTCTGATTTATCATCAGCTCTGCCTGTTCAAGTTTTCGTGCCCCTCTTATGGCACCTCCATCATATATGACCTGGTTGATGTCGAGCGTTATTTTATACTGGTCGTGAGGCATTGTCGGAAAAGCATCGGCCAGCCCGGGAATCGGAACAGATGCGAATGCAGTTCCCATTTCCACAACATCCGACTGGTAAGTGGCTGTGGCATTGGCATCGACGGTGGGGAGCCAGCCTTTCGCAATGTTTTGATCCTTCGCCTGCCAGATGCCTGAATAGGCTTCTTTCTCTCCGGCTAAGGCATTTGAAGTCATAGTCAGTTCATAACACTCTTTCAGTGTCAGAATTTTCTGTGCCCGGGTTGTAAGTGAACATGGAGCTATCAGAATTATCAGGATCAGGATTTTCCTTTTCATTACTTTTTTGTTTTTGGAGGATCAGTCTGTTTTCTGTTTTTTAAGTGCGTTTATTACGAAGTCGGCTGCAAAGAGTTTTCTTTCCTCGATATAGCTGTTGAAATCGATGCCGGCTTTTTCAAGAATAGCTTCAATTATACCTCTTGCTGCAAAAGGGAATACACTGATGGCTGCAATTGATGTCATCAATTGCGGGATTGTCTCTTTTGTAATATTGTATTTTTCAAGTTCATTGCCATGTTGTTCAAGGAATGTAGCCCACATGTCATTAATTTCAATATTGGCAAGGATCTTTTTAATTCTTGCAGGATTCCTGTTTATCTCATTGAGGATAAAACCCGGAAGCCTTGGGTTTTCCTGGAGGAAGGTTATATGCTCCTTGAAGAAGAACCTTATTTTTTCCTCGAGTGTGAGGTTTATATCAAAGACAGGCGCAAATTTTTTGAGCATTTTCCGTGCTATCATTTCAAAGACGCTGTTAAAAAGCTGGTCTTTTGTCCGGTAATAGTAATGAAGCAAGGATTTATTTATACCTGCGTGAGTGGCGATATCCTGCATTCTTGAGCCATCCAGGCCTTTTTCCAGGAAGACATCTGTAGCTGCTTCGAAGATCTTTTCTTCGGTTTGCTTGTCGTTTTCAGTCATAGGAAGAGACTATTAGGTTTGACCGTATGGATTAATTGAATGGTTTAACTATTTGATTTAACCAGACGGTCAAATTTATAACATATTTTTGGATTGACAAGATTATTAGAGAAAAATTTTTACCTGTATAGAGGGTTGAAGGGAGTTGAAAGGGGTTGAAGGGCGTTGAATGAAGTTTAAGGGAGTTGAATAATTCAACCCTCTTAAACCCTCTTAAACCCTCTTCAACCCTCTTAAACCTTCTTCAACCCTTTTCAACCAATTCATTTTTCAGTAATCCGCTTTTATATCCTAAATTTGTGAATGAGTTTGGTCATTAAATAATTGCAGGCACGGGACGTTACCCTTCCCTGCAGAAAAAGCAGCAACAATTAATACATTTATATTATGAAATGGCAGGGCAGACAGGGCAGTGGTAATATTGAGGACCGCAGGGGAATGTCAAAAGGACGTATGGCAGTTGGCGGCGGATTAGGGACGATTGTTATTGTGATAATTGTGATGCTGCTTGGGGGAGATCCCCAGCAAGTCCTGAACAGTCTGGATACCGGTGCCGGAACGGAGCAGGTTACCAGTACAGCTGAAGAGGATCAGATGGCTGAGTTTGTTAAGGTAGTTCTGAAAGATACTGAAACTGTATGGGGATCAATATTCTCAGAATCAAATAAAACCTATAAAGAGCCTACCCTTGTGTTTTTCCGTGACGAAGTGCAATCGGCCTGTGGTTTTGCATCAGCGGCAAGTGGTCCGTTTTACTGTCCAGCTGATGAGAAGGTGTATATCGACCTCAGCTTCTGTGATCAGTTAAAGACAAAGTTTGGAGCATATGGTGATTTTGCCATTGCTTATGTAATTGCCCACGAAATCGGCCATCATGTCCAGAATCAGTTAGGCATACTTCAACAGGTAGATAATGAGCGTTCGAGGCTATCAGAAACGCAGGCGAACAAACTGACTGTAAGGCTGGAGCTTCAGGCCGATTTTCTGGCAGGCATGTGGGCACATTATGCCGACAGGATGGAGAATATCCTGGAAGCGGGAGATATAGAAGAAGGAATGAATGCTGCTGCGGCAGTAGGAGATGATAAGCTCCAGATGAAATACCAGGGACGTGTTGTTCCGGATGCTTTCACACATGGAACATCGGCTCAGCGCAAAGCCTGGTTTAAGAAGGGGTGGGAGACAGGAGATTTTGAGCAGGGAGATACATTCAATGCGGATATATAGAAGCTAATTGGGTTGAACGGGGTTGAAGGGAGTTTAAGGGAGTTGAAATGCATTAAAAAACCCTCTTCAACCCTCTTCAACCCTCTTCAACCTTTTTCAACCCTCTTCAACCCTTAATATTATAAACCATCAGCGCATTTCCGTGTCTGATAAACAGGTTTCCGTTATGGATCACCGGATGCGCCCAGTGTGGTCCGGAGCCCTCGGTCACCTTGAAACTGCTGACGAGATCAAATTTTTCCGGGTTTGGCTTAACCAGTCCGACGAATCCGCTTCTCTCATCATAGACATACAGCATACCGTCAGCGGCAATCACTGATCCCTTGCATTTCCACCGCTCCTCGTACATCTTTTTGCCCGAGTTCCAGTCGATACAGCACCAGTTCCCGTTACTATTGCTTAGCCAGTTTGAGCCATAGATAAAACCGTCAACAAGCACAACGCCTCCATGATGAACGTCAAGCACTTCGTCGGTCCATTCAACTGAAACGCTTTTACAGTCATCTGAAAGTTTGAGCATGATTCCGCCATGCTCATATCCGCCTGTGACATAGATCTTTCCATTGCTATAAAGAGGAGTAACGCATTTGATAAGGGGAGCGTCGCCCCAGACCTCTTTTGATTTTTTGCTGTCGAGGGCCTCAGTATGGTCAATCTTCCAGAGTACTGAGCCATCCACAGTATTGACTGCAATTATATTCCGGAGCAATACATTGACAATCATTTTTATGCCATTGCTCTCTATAAGTACCGGTGACACATAGGAAGGAGAGTCGTTGATGCTGGCCGATTTCCATATGAGGGTCCCTGTGTTTTTGTCGAGCGCAACAACAGTTGTTTCCGGTCCGCCGGGCGTGAAGTAGAGTTTGTCCCCATCTATTATCAGTGATTCTGCGATTCCCCATTCGCCGAAAGTTCCTTTATAGAGCTGGCTGGCATTCTGCGACCATATAATTTCGCCACTGAGGCCATTGAAGCAGACAATCTCGCCCGATCCGCTTGACACATAGACCTTTTCTCCTTCTACAGTAGGGGTGCAGCGGCTTTCGGGGTATGACTGGTTCCATGCAGTTCCGTATGATGTCTTCCATTTGATGCTTCCAGCGGGATCAATAGCAACCAGGAAGTCGTTTTTATCCTCATTTCCTGTTAAGTATATCAGGTTATTTCCGAACGATGGTGAGGAGTATCCTTTAGGAAGGTTGCTGACTGACCAGATCAGGTCAGGTCCGTTAGGAGGCCACGATTTTAGGAGGCCTGTTTCGCTGCTTACCCCGGTTCTGTTTTCGGGTCTCCATTGGCTGATCTTATTATCCTGAGAGATCTCAAGTGTTTTTGATTTTTGGCTGTCGGGTGAGCCGGCGCATTTTGTAAACAGTAATATAGTAATGGTGACGAGGGACAGGATACCTGAAATTAGGGCTATTCTTTTCATGTGAGTTACAATGTGTCAGTTAATGTTACCAGCGGCAAAAATAGCAGAGATTAATAAAAAACTAAAAAAAAGTTGCATTTATAATAAATTATGTTTTATATTTGCAATATATAAGATGCTTATATATACTATGAAAATTATATAACAAATATTTAATACAATTATAGAACCAGCAATAACTAAGTACCCAGAACCCAGAACCCAGAACCAAATCTAATACTCCCAACTATGATATCAAATGAACTGTTTAAAGGATCCTTAAGGACAATCGTCCTTAAGCTGCTCAAAGAGGAAGGTCCGATGCATGGTTATGCAATCACAGGAAAAGTGGAAGAACTGACAAAGGGTAAAATGAACCTGACCTACGGCGCCCTTTATCCTGTTTTGCATAAACTACAAAGCGAAGGCGCTCTCGTTACTGCATCGGAAATCCGTAATAACCGAATGAGGATTTACTACAGCCTTACCCCTGAAGGCCACTCCCTTGTAGCTGAAAAACTTAAGGAAATGACCGATTTCATCGAGTCGCTCCAACTCATTATTGACGCCAAGCCAGGACTAAGCCATGCCTGAACTGACAATTAACGACATTAACAGGATCTCGCACGATATCAGCAGGGAGGAGATAACGTTCTCTCACCTCCTCGACGACCTGATAGATCACGTGTGCTGCGATGTCGAAGATGAAATGCTCTCCGGCTTAAGCTTCAATGATGCCTACCGGAAGGTAAAAACCAAAATGGGTCCCCGGAGAATAAAGGAGATCCAGGAGGAAACACTCTATCTAGTTGACACCAAATACAGAAATATGAAAAACACTATGAAAATTTCCGGCGTCGCCGGTACAATCCTGCTCGGATTTGCTGCCCTGTTCAAAATCCAGCACTGGCCCGCTGCAGGAATTATGATGACCCTCGGAGCATTGCTCCTAGCATTTGTCTTCCTGCCCTCAGCCCTTGGAGTACTCTGGAAAGAGACTCACAGCCGCAAACGGCTCTTTCTTTTCATCTCGGCATTCTTTGCCGGAGGGTTTTTTATAATTGGCACTCTTTTCAAAATTCAGCATTGGCCACTGGCTGCAGTTATTCTGGCTCTTGCTGCGATATCAGGCATATTCTTCTTCGTGCCTGCTGTTCTGTCGAACTTGTTAAAAGATGAGACACGAAAGGCGAAAAGACCTGCATATATTTTCGGCGCAGCAGGGATGATCTTCTACACCGCAGGCATGCTGTTCAAAATCCAGCACTGGCCTGGAGCAACCATAATGATGCTCCTCGGTATAGCTCTGATGGGTGTTGTCGCTTTTCCATTGTTTGTCTGGCTTACCTGGAAGAACGACAAAAATATCAGGGCTCCATTTATATACCTTGTAATAGGATTATTCATTATAGTTGTCCCCGGCGCCCTTATCAACCTCAATCTTCAGAATTCATACGATGCCGGATATTATTTTCAACTTGAAAATCAAAAGACATTTTGTGAGGCAAGTATTACCAGTAATAAAGCACTACTGGCCCAATACCGCGATTCATTGAGTTTTACTGAGATGCAGAAAGCGGAAGCTAAAAGTGCTGAAGTTCTTTCCGCTATCAGCATGGTAGAGGGAAGAATGATCGCAGAGGCAATGGGAGTCCAGGGTGTGCCTGCTACTGACCTGTATGTGATTAAGAATACAGAGTATGGTCAGGAGATCCAGTATAAACAACTCAGGAATCCTTTCATCCCATATCCTGTCAGAGATCATCTTTTGCCGGGATGTGATTCAAGGAACGCATTGGAATCGGCTCTTGATGATTACAGCTCTTACATCTCAGGCCTTGCTTCAGCTGTGCAGCCAGATAAATATACGAACCTTCTGAATGCTTCACTATCTCTCCCCGGAGCAACAAATGAAGAGGTGCAGATCTCAATGTTGTCGGGACTTCATTCGCTTGCTCTTCTCAGAAATAGTGTCCTCACAGTTGAATCATATGTTCTTAAGGCTATTGCAGCTAAATGATAACCCCAATTAAAGAAAAAGACATGAAACAAAAATTATATATTCTCGGCCTGATCACAGCCCTTGTAACTTTTACGGGTTTGATATTCAAGGTTAACCACTTCCCGGGGGCCGGGATCTTACTGACTCTGGGCCTTGTAACTCTGGCGGTTGTTTTCATCCCCGCAGCACTTATCAATCAGTATAAGGCCGAAGAGAGAAAAGAAAGCCTTCCACTCTATATTGTCACCGCTCTTACCTGCTTCGTCGTGTTCACCGCAATGCTTTTCAAAATACAGCATTGGCCCTATGCAGGAGTTCTGCTGACTATCGCTCTTCCATTCCCTTATGTGGTCTTTCTGCCTGTTTTCCTGGCAATTACTGCAAAAAATAAGAATTTCAACATTTACAATACCGTTTTTGTGCTTTTCCTTCTTGCTCTTAACTCGGTTTTTTCGGCTCTTCTTGCCTTGAATGTCACAAAAACTAAAATTGAAGACAGCTATAACCTGGCAAGGAACTACAATAAACTTGAGACAGTTCTGGCAAAGATGCCCGCCGTGGATTCACAAAATCCTGTCAATATAAAGATCGATGAGGTTCTGAAAATTGTTGAGGAGTACCAGGGGGTAATTTTAAAATCCGAAGAAAGCTCCCTTGAACAATGGAGCGCCAATGCCGGAAACCTCTATAGACCTGACTCAAGAAATGTTGCCTCAGCTGCATTATCATCTTCGGAAAATGCACCAATTGGAGGAAGGCTTGAGAAAAGCCTTAAGAACCTGATCTCTGAAATGCAGAATACACCGGGATATGGGGCTATGGCTAAGGCTGCTCCCGGGCTGTTCTATTTTTCTGATCCGGACGCTGAATCAGGCTGGGGTGAGCTGATCTTCCAGCAGAACACACTTTCCTGGTCACTCATTATTCTTGATGGTCTGAAAGCCAATCTCGAAATGATCAAATATTCAGGTAGTTCTGCAAAATTGTAGACAGCCTGAAGGGGTAGATTTATAGACTAATATCAATTATTATTTGGGCAGAGACGTTGCAAACAACGTCTCTGCTCGTTTTTAGCCGGAAAGCGAAGTCTGAATTGGATTTCACTTCTTAAATCTTAAATCGTTTGTTCTATTGTTCTTACTTCTTCTGACAAGATACTGGTGCTAAAGACTAAAATGGTTTCAGATGTATGGCAATCCCATTATTTGCCTTAAGGCTGGCAGAATAGAAAGATTTATTATCAAGATCCTTTGTGTCAATTCTTACATGAGTTCGGGTATTGACAGAAGGATCATCGCTGTAGATTTTCGCTGAGTATTTTTTCCCGGATTCAAGAAAATTGAAGTTGATTCCCAGGGTTCGTTCATTTTCCCCGTTTATTCCGCCTATAAACCATTCATCACCTTTTCTGCGGGCAATCACTCCATACTCACCGATCTTTGCCTGAAGCACTTTCGTTTCATCCCACACTGTCGGAACATTATCAAAAAACTCAATCTCAGGCTCATCCCCTATGTAGTTTGTTGTTCCCCACAATCCATCATCCTTGTTGAGCTTCGGTGATGCCTTGTCGTACCAGTAAATGAACTGAAGCGGGCTGAAGATGCACACAGCTTTGGCAAGCTGTGAAGCATGAGAGCCCATTTTTTTCTCCACCCTCTCATTGTAATAGCATATTGTGTTATCGCCCTGACCGGCAAGCATCCTTGTGAACATTGTTATCAGTGTATGTGAATTGGTTGGGCTCTCTTCATCTCCCCTGATACCTTCCATTGTCAGGAAGTTGGGATAAGTGCGTGAATAACCGGTGGTCCGGTATTCATCATGAACATCTGCAACCATCCGGTATGCTGCAACTTTTCTGATCGATTCATGAAGCCAAGCAGTTGCATCCTGCGTCCCGACCTGAACAAACCCGAATTTTATTCCGGCAATTCCCCACTCCTTATATATAGGCAGAAGTTCGTCAATTTGTTTTTCGAGTGCTCTCCTGTTTACATACAACAGGATCCTGATGTTTTTTGAATTCGCATAGCTTATTACCTCTTTCATATCCAGAGGTCCTTTCGACCTGGCTGGATCGAGATTGACAGCCCTGGCATCAGACTCGTCCTTGTTTTCCGGGCCGTACCAGCCTGCATCGAATTCAACATATTGCATTTTATGTGCTGATGTGAAGTCAATGGCTGCTTTTGCCCCGGCAGTTGTGAGTGTTACCTCGCGAAGAACCTTTCCGGGTTTTATCCACGACACATCTTTGATTTCAGAGGGGTCATTGAGATTAAGGACGAGGTAATTTTTTTCAAGGAGATCCCCCGGGTTTTTGCCGATCATTACAACCCTCCAGGGCGACTGAAATGGCAAACGCTTTCGGACTTCTCCATCGAGCCGGCTCTTTATTGAAATACCCCCCGATGAGTCAGGGTCAAATTTCATCCGGGCAAAATCGACAAGTTTTGCTTCAGCAAGAGCAATCGACAGAGTGCTGTCATATTCTATTAAGAGGGGCCTCTCGCTCCCCGGGTCAATCTTGCTTAACGCCACCCTGCTGTACATTGCCTGGGCTCTTGGCGCAGACCACGCTTTATAATCAGCAGGGAATCTGAAGAGAATGTTTTCGCTTACTACTGTTATTGAATCTCTGTTCCCCTGGGAAGGTATTTCCCAGGCAAAGGCTGCTCCTTCATTATATACCCGGCAAATAAGGTTAACATTTATCTGTTCGCTCTTAAGAAAGATTTTAACCTGGTTATAGTTTTCAGGGATCTCCCTGCGGTCCCCAAAAGTGTTTGTCCAGCTATCGTTCTTTGATGAAGATTCAGTTCTGATCACTTTCAGGTTTTTACTTAAATCAATCCCCCTAAGTTTTACCTCGAGTGAAGAGGGTAGCAGCACTTTTCTCCCCATGTATTCGATCGACAGACTTGCTGTTTCTTTCATTGAACTGCCACGGGAAGAATTTAAAAGAACACTGATGGTTCCGTCCGGGGATTTAATTACAGAAGTATTGTTTGCCGGGCAGGCTGAAAAAAATGCCGCAAGTGCCAGCAGGATTATTCCCTTTAACATGTAATTCATATGGCTGGATCTGAATTAATAAGAATTATAATCTGTTCCGGTGTAAAGTTAGCCTTTTTTTCAGTTCCCGGCTAAGGTTCACAACAGGAGTGGCAGGTTAAATTCCTGTAAGATCAAGGAAGACGTTGGTTTAACAGGTCTAATTTATATAAAATTTAAATAAATATTTCAATACCCCTAAAAACAAGGGGTTAAAGTTATAAAAAAGTAATAAAAAACATTAATACCCCCATAAAAAATATGGGTTAGAAGATAAAAAAATAGCATAAAAAGTTGAATAGACCCCAAATAAACTATATGTTTGTCGCGAGAAACCTAGTATTTATGAATTCAAGATTAACAGTTATGGACAAAAGATGGAAAAGATCGTTTTCAGTTCTGGTACTGATGTTTGCCGGCGTGACAGGATTATATGCCGCAGACGGAGTAGCTATTGATACGGGAGCAACAGCCTGGATGCTTACATCCACAGCGCTTGTACTTCTTATGATTCCTGGTCTGGCAATGTTTTATGGAGGCCTGGTGCGCTCAAAAAACGTTCTTGGGAACAATAATGCACAGCTTATGTTGCAATGGGCATCATAAGTGTAATATGGGTAATTGCAGGTTACAGCATGTGTTTCGGGGGAAATATACTCGGAGGCTGGTTTGGCTGGAATAATGATTACTTTTTTCTGAAAGGCATCGATACAAATGTGATGTCGGCAGGGATTCCTGAATATGTATTTTCGATGTTCCAGGGTAAGTTTGCAATTATCACTCCTGCACTTATTGCCGGAGCTTTTGCTGAAAGAGTATCATTCAAGGCATATTGTTTTTTCATTGCCTTATGGAGCGTCCTTGTTTACAATCCTCTCTGTCACTGGGTATGGGCTTCCGACGGATTTCTCTTTAACCTTGGAGCAAAAGGAGCCATTGATTTTGCCGGAGGAACCGTAGTTCATATCTCTGCCGGAGTAAGTGGTCTGGTTGCTGCACTATATCTTGGAGCACGCCGTGGTTATCCATACCAGGTGATACGTCCCAATAATCTTGTTATTACAATGCTTGGAGCAGGATTGCTCTGGGTAGGCTGGTTTGGTTTCAATGCCGGAAGCAGCATCTCTTCGGGCTTGAGCACAGCGCAGGCACTTGTTGCAACCCAGGTTGCTGCAGCAGCAGGCGCACTAACATGGGTGATAATTGAAAGCACACACCAGGGCAAGGCTACTGCGCTTGGTTTTGCCAGCGGTATTCTTGCAGGCCTTGTTGCTGTAACACCAGCTGCCGGCGTTGTTCAGCCCTGGGGAGCAATGGTTCTTGGCATCCTTGCATCGCTGGTTTGCTATATGGCAATAATGCTCAAGAATAAACTTGGATATGACGACAGTCTCGATGCCTTCGGAATTCATGGTGTGGGAGGTATAACAGGAGCTATACTGCTTGTCTTCTTTATCAGACCGTCGTGGATGGCGGAAGCTGCAGCAGCAGCCGGCGGCTCCTGGTCAGTATGGAATCAGCTTGGAGTCCAGTCTCTGGCAGTATTAATTGCCATAGTTTATGCTGCGGTGATGACCTGGGTAATAATATTTGCCCTTGACAAGGTTATAAAGTTCAAGTCCTCTGAAGATGATGAAATGGCTGGTCTCGACAGATCTTACCACGGTGAGAGAGGATATGGCATGCTCAATCCAAGTTAGTTAACAAATTATAAAATAGAACAGGATGAAATTAATTAGTGCTATAATAAGGGAAGTCAAGCTCGACAAGGTGCGCGAAGCGCTTATCGAAGCAGAGATCACAAGGATCACAGTCAGCCGTGTTTCAGGACATGGTCAGCAGAGAATTGAAGAGATGTACAGAGGACAAAGGATTGTCCCGGATCTTATACCAAAGGTCAAGATTGAAATAGCTGTAAATGAGGCTTTTGTTGACATCACTGTTGATACAATTCTGAAAGCAGCCCGTACAAATGGAGCAGGTTCGGTTGGTGACGGGAAGATATTTATTACTCCGCTTGAGGAATGCATCAGGATCCGGACAGGTGAAAGAGGAGGTACAGCGATATAAGGTCAGGTTAGATTAGTTAGTTGTTCAGAGGCTGCCCCGGGGTTAGGAAGGGCAGCCTCTGTCTTTATATATGTGAATCATGTAATAATGATATGCAAATATGTAACAATCCTTAATGAGGATAGCTGCACCTTTACTGTTGATTATAAGTTCTTTATTAAGAAAAGGGACTTTGAGAGGCAGTACATAATTTAAAATTAAAGCTATGAAATTTCTGATTGGATTAATTGCGGCAATAATGATCAGCGGGGTCGCGGCCGCACAGCACAGCAGCTCACCGGCAGGACATGTAAACCTTGGACTTAAGCTCGGAGGTAATTTATATAATGTCCATAATGACGATGGAACAGAATATGACATGCGCGAGGCTTATAATTTTGGCTTGTTTGGCCATATACACTTCAACAAACAGTTTGCACTTCAGCCGGAAATTGTTTATTCGGCGCAGGGTGCAAAATACACATCGGGCAGCCAGACTATAAATTATAATCTCGATTATATTAATGTACCTGTACTGTTACAATATATGTTCGACAATGGATTCAGGTTTCAGGCAGGGCCGCAGATAGGTTTTCTTGTTGGCGCGAAATCAAAAAATGGCGATGTCACTACAGATTTCAAGGATGATATGGAAGCAATTGACTTTAGCTTAAGTATGGGTGTGAGCTATGTTTTCCCTCCTACAGGATTTGGTCTCGATCTAAGATATAATGTTGGCTTGAACAATATAAACAAAAACAGTTCCGTCGTCTCAACGAACAGGGGATTTCAATTCGGAGTTTTTTATATTTTCGGACATAATGCCAAGATAGTTCTCTAGGATTGGAGCATAAGTGGGCCGGCGCTCATAGCTCCTCCTGGCGGTAAAAAACAATATACATTCATGCAACTTAATCTCTTTTTGCCTGTCTTTAGTACAGAAAAAGAGATTAAGCAGTCATGAAAATGAAACTCAAACTGATTGTTACGGCAATAATTTTATTGTCACTGACATCCTGTATCGATAATCTGATCTGTATAGACGGAGATGGCATAATAAAAAATGAAAGAAGAAGACTGACTGGTTTTGACCAGATCGAAAATTCGACGGAATTCGATATTGTTTTTAAGATTGCCGATACAACCGGCTTAAATATAATCGCCGACCGCAACCTGATTGACAATATAGTAACAGATGTTTCAGGTCAGGTCCTTGAGATCAGGACTAATCCCGGAAATGCCTGTTTCAGTTATTCGCAGCGTCCGGTGATCGAGGTATCGTCACCAGATCTTAAAAGTGTGACTATAAGCGGATCGGGAGATTTCCTCGCCGATCAGCTGGAGGGAAACCTGGTGACAGTTAAGCTCAGTGGCTCAGGTGAGATTAAGGCAGAGCATGTACAATGCGACGAACTGTCTGCCTTCCTGTCAGGATCAGGCAACATAAGCCTCGAGGATACAAGAAGCACTAACTCCGATGCATTCATTTCAGGCTCAGGAGATATACTGATTGAAGGAGAAGGTGACAAGAGTACATTGAAGATTTCAGGGAGTGGTAACATTTATGCTGACAAGTACCTTGCGAAAACAGGTTCAGTGACGATCTCAGGCTCGGGAGATTCGTATCTATACTTTAAAGAAAAACTAACAGGTGCAATATCCGGCAGCGGGAATATATATGTGAAAGGGAATCCTGTTATTGATGTCAGGGTTTCCGGCTCCGGACGTGTTATTAGAAACTAGACATCCTTTTGTCTTTATCCTTTTGTCTTTATCCTTTTGTCTTTTATCTTGTTTTTAGTATCTTTGGTATTGCGTTTCCTAAAGTGCTAGTAAACTATTTTTTATTCTTGTCAGAGCAATTGTGTTATAAGGTGCTTGAATGGGCTCAGTCCTGTGATACTTCGCATTTTGCAATTATCTGACTGAAGAAATTTAAATAATATTTAACTGGTCGCAATTTGCGACCAGTTTCAGAAGCATCTATAAACATGATTGATAAGTTAGTAATAGCGAATTATATATCTCTTGTCTTTGAATTCAGAGGGTTTAAAGTAATGGTTGATTTTGACCTCGCACAGTTATATGGTGTAGAAACCAAGCGGTTAAAGGAGCAAGTAAAAAGAAATATTAATCGTTTCCCGGAAGATTTCATGTTCGAACTATCAAAGGAAGAAAAAGAACTGCTCATCGAAGGATGTGACCGGCTGGCAATGCTTAAACACTCATCAGTTTGTCCGATGGTTTTTACAGAGCAAGGTGTTGCAATGCTTTCATCTGTACTTCGTTCTGAAAAAGCAATAAGTATAAATATTGAAATCATGAGGGCTTTTTCTCATTATAGGGCACTGTTATATGAAAATGAAGAACTAAGAAAAGAGATAATAAACCTTGATAATAAACTAAATGAGGCATTTCGGTATCTTCTGGATCGAATAGACGAGCTTCATCAAAAGAAAAATGAAAGAAAACCTATCGGTTATAAAAATTATGATTGAAGTGGTATCTGGATATAACAACTGGTTTATTGTGGTGGTAATTGTAACAAGGTTGAGGTGTAATTAAAAAATTTGGTATTGCGTTTCCTGAAGTGCTAGAAAACTAAATATTATGCTTGTCAAATCATTTGCGAGTGCTGTAAGTGGCATCGACGCGGTTACTGTGACTATTGAAGTCAACGTATCACGAGGTGTCCAGTTTTTTCTTGTAGGTTTGCCCGACAGCGCTGTGCGGGAGAGCCATCAGCGAATTGAATCGGCATTACGGGCCCTCGATTTTCACTGGCCCGGAAAGCAGGTTGTGATAAACATGGCACCTGCCGATATCAGGAAGGAGGGCTCATCATATGACCTGCCACTTGCAGTCGGGATCCTCACTGCTGATGAAAAGATAGCAAGGGGAGAAGTGGAATCATATGTTATGATGGGTGAGTTATCGCTCGACGGGACGCTGCAGCCTGTCAAAGGTGTGCTGCCTATTGCCCTGAGGGCGAGGGAGGAAGGATTCAAGGGCGTCATAGTACCTGTCAGAAATGCCCGCGAGGCTGCTGTGGTCGGAGGGCTTGAAGTCTATGGGATGGAGAAGCTGGGAGATGTTGTTGATTTTTTCAATGGAACACGGAGGTTTAATCCTGTTACAGTTGACCTTATGGAGATCTTTAACAGCGAAGCCAACAAATATGAGGTTGACTTTGCAGATGTCCGCGGACAGGAGAATGTGAAACGCGCACTTGAGGTTGCCGCCGCTGGCGGACATAATTTAATTATGATTGGTCCTCCAGGGGCAGGTAAAACGATGCTTGCAAAGCGTCTGCCGACAATAATCCCTCCACTGACACTTGAAGAAGCACTTGAAACTACAAAAATACATTCAGTTGCGGGAAAGATAGATGATCATACTGCACTTATGACACGAAGGCCTTTCCGCAGTCCCCATCATACAATTTCTGATGTTGCGCTGGTCGGCGGAGGTACAATACCTCAGCCCGGGGAGATCTCCCTTGGCCATAACGGCGTTTTGTTTCTCGATGAGCTTCCGGAATTCAAGCGCTCGGTTCTTGAGGTTATGAGGCAGCCGCTTGAGGACAGGGTGATCACTATATCGCGGGCAAAATCAACAGTAGACTACCCGGCAAGTTTCATGCTTGTGGCATCGATGAATCCATGCCCGTGCGGATTTCATAATCATCCGGAAAAGGAATGCATGTGCTCGCCGGGAATGGTGCAGAAATATCTTAACAGAATATCAGGACCTCTTCTTGACCGTATTGATATACATATCGAGGTAGTGCCGGTCAATTACGACAAACTTGCCGATTCAGGTAAAGTTGAACATTCAACTGTAATACGCGACAGAGTTATAAGAGCTAGGCAGATTCAGGCCAAAAGGTTTTCCTCCGTTAAAGGGGTATATTCCAATTCACAGATGTCATCATCGATGCAACGCAGATACTGCCAGCTTGATGAACAGGGGGGCCGTCTGCTGAAGACTGCGATGGAGATCAGGGGATTGTCTGCCAGGGCTTACGACAGAATCCTTAAAGTAGCCAGGACAATCGCAGATCTTGCAGAATCAGAGAATATATCAGCTGAACATATTTCAGAGGCAATCAACTACAGGAATCTCGACAGGGAAGGCTGGGCCGGTTAAGTCGGGGTTCGGCTCCGCTCACTTCACTTCAAATATGTTGTATAATTCAACATATGTTGAAAAATACAACACACATCTCAATCGAGCTATATTTCAGTGCTTTATAGTGCTTAAAAAATAAGCACTGTATATATATTCAACACTTACCCTGAAATAAGGGTAAAAATCCCAATCTTGTAATGTGCAGATAATCAAGTTTGTAATAGTCTATTTTTGGTTTTGGCACTATAGTTGTTTAGATAATTGACCTGATATTGAATTATTATAATCAGGATTATTAAGTAAAGAGCAACAAAGAATAAATAAAAATCAGAGTCATGAAAAGAGTAATTGTTTTATTAATCAGTTTAGTACTAGCCTGCAATGGTATTAACTGTAAAGCCCAGAGCAAGGCCGGGAATGACGGCAATAAGGAATCTTTGCGGATCATTGCCACCCCTGAGCTTGCCGGCCTCGCAAAGAAACTGGCTGATGAGTATTCGAGGGTAAATCCCGGAATAAAAATCAGTTTGCTCGAAGCGACTGCTGAAAATATGACAGCAGCTCTTTCAGAAAATAACGGGATAGGCCTCATTGAGGGAAAGAACCTTGAAAATACAATTAAAGATCCGTTGTGGAAAACAGTTATTGGAAAGGATATAGTAGTTCCGGTTATTAATGAAAAAAACTCCCTCATTACGGAGATCTATACTCAGGGTATTTCAACAGAGAAACTCGGAAAGTACCTGGGCACCAGTGACCCGGAGAATTGGGAAGCGCTTGTAAACAGCCCTGCCAGCGTCCCTTCTCATTATTATATCTTAAATGATGAATCGCTTGAAAGGGAAATTGAAGGATTCGTCAATATCTCTTCTGTCAGCAAGGAGGGAAAGAGATTTGACACTCCTTCTGAAATGCTCTCGGCAATCCAGTCTGACCCTGATGCTCTTGGCTTTTTCAGACTGACAGATCTTGTTGACAATAAAACCCAGTCGCTGGCAGCAGGCATTAAATTTTTGCCTGTCGACAGAAATGGAAACGGCACTCTCGATTTCTCCGAAGCGATCTATGAAGACCTGAATTCCTTTACAAGAGGTGTGTGGATCGGGAAATATCCAAAAAGCCTTATAAGCAATATTTACACTGTATCTTCAGTGCAACCCGAAAATGAAACTGCAGCCGCATTCCTGATCTGGACAGTTACCGGCGGTCAAAGCTTCCTCCCTGGCAGCGGCTACTCTGACCTCCTGGCAAGCGAAAGACAAAATTCGCTTGCTAATATCACCAGTTCGAAAATTGTCGCCGTTCCTGATATGTCAGATGGTTCAATTTTCAGGTCAGGCCTGCTTGCAATACTGGCCATCGCAGCTGTTTTTGTAATTGCCAGTTTAATGGTAAAATTCTACAGAAGTATAAAGTATGCAGAAGAAACTATTGTGCCGGTCACGGAGAATGCTCTGCACCAGGAAGCTCTTGTGGTTCCTGCGGGTCTGTATTTTGACAAGACTCATACCTGGGCATTTATGGACCAGGAGGGAATTGTAACAACTGGTGTGGATGATTTCCTGCAGCATGTTACGGGAAAAATTACAAGGCTGAAGCTGAAATCAGCCGGAAAAAAGATAAAAAAGGGGGAACACTTTCTTTCAATAGTACAGAATGGGAAGCAACTCGATCTCTATTCTCCTGTATCAGGCACAATAGTTGAAACAAACAGTTCACTTGAGAATGATGCATCGGTAATAAATTCATCACCTTACAAAAAGGGATGGATCTATAAAATCGAACCATCAAACTGGACCCGCGAAAACCCTTTGCTCTTTATGGCTGAAAGGCAACAACAGTTTATAAAGAAGGAATTTGCACGTCTGCGCGATTTTCTTGCCAGCAACGTACAGTCAGATATGGATTCATATTCACAGGTTGTGCTGCAGGACGGAGGTGAGATACGCGATGGTGTGCTCTCTTCAATGGGACCAGAGGTTTGGGAGGATTTCCAGACTAATTTCATTGAGCCTTCGAGGAAGGTCTGGTTTTATGAAATTTAATCAATAAAAGATAAAGTATTATGAATCTGGGACGCAGAAACTTTTTGAAGGTTGTTGGAGTTACCGGGGTTTCACTAGCTGTCGGAAAACCCGTGAGTGCTGCACAAAAGCCTGAAAATGAAACAGAATTCGTTGGAATTCTGTACGATTCAACCCGTTGTGCCGGGTGCCAGACCTGTGAAACGTCATGTGCTGAAGCAAATGGACTGCCAGCACCGACTGAAACTATCTCGGCAGAGCAAGTACGTAAGACTGACGAATCGCACCGGACAGTTGTCAATGCATTCGCTTCAGCCAAAGGTGAGGTCTATCTTAAAAAGCAATGTATGCATTGCAACGAACCTGCCTGTGCGGCTGCATGCCTCACCCAGGCAATGTACAAAACCAGGGAAGGTGCCGTAATCTGGAGAGGAGACAAGTGCATGGGTTGCCGGTACTGCATGGTCTCTTGCCCTTTTGACAGCCCTAAATTTGAATATCACAGTTCAAATCCGAAGATAGAAAAATGCACAATGTGCTACCCTCGTCTCCAGGAGGGAAAAGTACCGGCATGCGTCGAAAACTGCCCTGCAGAAGCTCTTACTTTCGGTACCAGAAGAGAGTTGATAAAAGAAGCAAGGAAAAGGATTAATGATAATCCCGATCAGTACATAGATCATATTTATGGTGAACATGAAGCAGGAGGAACCGGATTCCTATACCTGGCCGGCGTTCCATTCAAGGAGCTCGGATTGAAGACCACCCTTCAGAACAAATCATACCCAGAACTGACAAAAGGATTCCTCTACAGTGTCCCTGCTGTCTTTGTGCTGTGGCCAGCTATTCTGCTTGGATTAAGAGAAGGTACCAAAAACAATAATTCTGATGAAAATGAAAACCAATAGCCCTGAAATAATACTCCACAGAGATAATGACGGAAAATCAATCTTCAGTTTTCTGCTTTCTGAACTGAAGCCGAAAGGAAGCTTTCTGACTCCATTTAATATAATCTCAATCCCGGTTATGCTCCTGGGCTTTATCATCATTGTAATCCGCTTCTGGAAGGGTCTCGGGGCTGTCACAAATCTCACACAGGATGTTCCCTGGGGCTTATGGATTGGTTTCGATGTTGTTACAGGTGTTGCCTTTGCCGGAGGAGCCTATGTGCTTACTTTCATGGTTTATATTTTAAATATGAAGAAGTACCATTCCTTGGTAAGGGTAACAGTCCTTAACGGATTCCTTGCCTATGTTTTTTATGCAGGGGCTCTTCTTCTCGACCTTGGACGGCCATGGAATGTCGTCAACCCGATAATAGGTAACAGCTTTGGAACAAGCTCAGTTCTGTTCCTTGTTGCCTGGCATTTTCTGCTTTATATGCTTGCGCAGCTTATCGAGTTCTCTCCCGCTGTTGCCGAATGGCTGGGTGCAAAGCGCGCAAGAAAGATTCTTTCGGGCATGACTGTTGCAGCTGTTATTTTCGGAATTACTCTCTCAACTCTTCACCAGTCGGGTCTCGGAGCACTCTACCTTATGGCAAAGGATAAGATCCACCCATCTGTGGTATTCGGAGTTTATTCCTATCCTTTTCTTTGTCTCAAGCATCTTTGCAGGCCTCTCAATGGTGATTTTCGAGGGTTCAATCAGCAATAAGGTCTTTTTCACCCAGATAAGCGAAAAGAACCATAAGGAACATAACAATATTGTTATCGGTCTCTCTAAAATATGTGCAGTGGCAATGTTTGCCTATTTCTTCCTTCAGGTGCTTGTGTTTGTGCATTCCAAAAATGCAAGCTACCTGAATTCTCCGATGGGATACTGGTACCTTGTTGAAATGCTTGGATTTGTACTTCTGCCGATGGTTCTTTTCTTTTTAAGCTATCAACGGAAAAATATTTCCCTGATCAAGGTTGCGGCTATACTTACAATGATCGGCGTTATCATCAACAGGCTTAATGTAACCGTAATAGGGTTCAGGTGGGATGCAGCAGTGCGCTATATCCCCACCTGGATGGAACTGGCAGTTACGCTTGCAGTAATATTTGCCGAGATATGGGTGTTCAGATGGGTGATAAACAGGATGCCTGTATTACGGGATTCCCCTTCATGGGCTGAAGAGAAACATTAAAATAACCAGCTTTGCACTTTTTCTGCAGGCACAATAAACAAAGTCATGGACGGATTCAGTTACAATAACATTTTCGAAACAAAAGGTATTGAATACCTTATTATTATTGCCTTCCTTTTGCTCATTATTCCATTCTGGATTTTAATAAACAGAAGAGATGTAATCGGGGCAACATTCAAAAAAACGATCGGCATCCTTTCCTCAGCCGTTCTGAAGATCCCCATGGGGATATATTACAGTAAAAACCACACCTGGACTTATATGGAAAAATCGGGTTCGGCAAAAGTAGGGCTGGATGATCTTCTTCTTCACATTACCGGTGAGGTGAAGGTAAATCATTTAAAAAGCAGCGGTGATGCTGTAATGAGAGGGGATGTGATTGCCGAAATCTTACAGAAGGATAAACATTTAAGAGTTTTATCACCGGTTTCAGGTGAAATTCTGACAATTAATTCAGCGTTGAACGATAATCCGGGTCTGCTGAATGATGATCCATACGGAAACGGCTGGGTTTGTAGTATTAAACCAACTTCATGGATTGCAGAGACAAGCAACTGCTACATAGCGGAAGATGCTGTGGCATGGTCGAAAAGAGAACTGGGAAGACTCAAGGATTTTCTCGGTGAGGTTGCTTTCAGGCAATCACCTGAAACCGCTATGGTAATTCTCCAGGATGGAGGGGAGTTGTGCGATAAGCCTCTGTCGGAACTGCCTGAGGAGGTCTGGCAGAAATTTGAGAAAAGCTTTTTGGACCTTGCTGATTAACCCATACGGAGCAGGTTACTGCGAAATTTGGCAATAATTCACAATCTCTGTCATTTTTTAATTAATTTTAAAGATATTTTGTTGAATTATTAAACAGAACAGAGATCACCTTCAATGATTTTAACCGGTAAAAGGGCTACGCAAAAGAGGAGTTTTAAGGAACGCGTAAGTGATTTTTTTAACCCATGGTCCTCTATCTACGGGAGAGTGGTTACAATTATTACACTTTCGCTGATCCTGCTTTTTATCCTTTTCGGGATTATATTCAGATCGGTATATGAAGGGAATCTTAATGCCGTGATCAGGCAAAACGGGAACAATGTAGGTTCAATAGTTGAAGGTTCCCTGTACCATTCAATGCTTGAAAACGACAAGAGCACTCTCCAGAGCACTCTCGATATCATTAATACAATGTCGGGGATCGATGATGTGAACATGTATGATTCGAAGGACAGTCTTGTTTACTCCTCCTTTACCTCCGATTCGTCGAGCCATAGCAATCCAGATTGCAGAAGCTGCCACACTAATATCAGCGAAATGTTCCCGGGCAATGAAAAATCGTATGTCATTCTTGGAGTTAAAACAGAATGCACAATGCACAATAATGATATCGGCCACCGCCACCTGCTTATAAGATCACCGATACTGAATGAACGCTCATGCTATACAGCCTCATGCCATGCACACAGTGAGAGTGATGTTGTGCTGGGTTCGCTTGTGATAAAGATGCCTCTCACTGAGCTTGACAACGCAGTGAAGATTTCAACAGCCAGGTACTTTATCCTTGCCGCTTTAACAACGTTGATCCTTGTAACCCTTCTGATTCTGTTCACAAGGGAGAAGATTAAAAACCCTCTCACCGATATTGTTGAAGCGAGTATGGCTGTCTCGTCAGGCAACAAGGAAGCACGCCTTCAGATTAAACCAGGACAGCTTGACGACATAAGGATGGTGTCGCAGGCTTTCAACGATATGCTTGATAACCTTCAGTCTGCAACAGAAGAACTTCACAACTGGTCTCAACAGCTTGAATATAAAGTTCAGAAAAAATCGGAGGAGCTCGGAGCTGCACAGAATGAACTCATCCACATTGAGAGGATAGCCTCCCTTGGGAAATTGTCCTCATCTGTTGCCCATGAAATAAACAATCCCCTCTCAAGCATTCTTGTTTATACAAAGCTTATTCATAAGCAGTTAAGTAATCCTGATCTGTCTGACTCAAAGAGAGAGACGATTCTTAAGAACCTTAAGCTTATTGAAACCGAGACAAAGAGGTGCGGAGATATTGTAAAGGGACTTCTTGAATTTTCAAAGAAGGATCAGGAGGATTTTGAATCGAAGCACCTGCATAAAATACTTGACGAGACCTGCGACCTGATGGCCCATACTTTTCTGATAGCAAATATCAGTTTTATCAGGGATCTGAGCGCCAGATCAGATCTGATTTTCTGCAGCCCCAACCAGATAAAACAGGCCTGTGTCGCAGTCCTGGTGAATGCTTCGGAGGCAGTGTCGGATAATGGTGAAATAGTAGTGTCAACAAGGAATCCTGACAATGAGACTATTGTAATTGACATTACAGACAATGGCATAGGGATACCTGAGGACGACATTCCTCACATTTTTGAACCCTTCTTCTCAACAAAGCACGATACCAGCGGTATCGGACTCGGACTGGCTATCGCGCATGGCATTATTAAAAGCCATAACGGTAAAGTGGATGTTAAAACGGAACTGGGCAAAGGGACTACAATTTCTATAGCCTTTCCTGTAATAAGAATTTAAGCAAAACAGATAAATGGCAAGAAAGATTTCAATACTTATTGTTGATGACGAGGACTCTGTAAGAGACTCATTGTATAGCTGGTTTATGGAAGACGGATACTCTGTTGAGTGTGCCGAAGATGCATTTGTTGCTCTTTCTAGGCTTGAGTCGGAGAGTTTCGACATTATACTGGCCGACATAAAGATGCCCGGGATGGACGGACTTGAGATGCTCAGGAGGATAAAAATGCTCAAATCAAGCTCTATAGTAATTATGATGACGGCCTTTGCGACGGTAGATACTGCTGTGCAGGCTTTAAAGGACGGAGCATTTGATTACGTAACCAAGCCCTTTGATCCCGACGATCTCTCACATCTGATAAGGAATGCTTCAAAGCAGATTTCGCTTACAGAGGAGAATGAGATTCTCAGAAGCAGGGTTGTTTCGCTGGAGAATGTGGAGGACCTTGTGGGTGAAAGCGAAGTCATGAAGAAAGTGTTCCGGGATATTGAGAGCGTTGCTCAGTCAAACTCCTCAGTTGTAATCACAGGCGAAAGCGGCACAGGGAAGGAACTGGTTGCCAGGGCTATCCACGAAAACTCCTCCAGGCGGTTTTTCCCTATGGTGAGTGTTCACTGCGGCGCTCTGACTGAGAGCCTGCTTGAAAGTGAATTGTTCGGGCACGAAAAAGGGGCATTTACAGGTGCCATATACAATCGCAAGGGAAGGTTCGAGATGGCCGATAACGGGACTATCTTTCTTGATGAGATAGCGACAATATCTTCCAAAATGCAGATAGACCTTTTGCGTGTACTGGAGACTAAATCTTTTATGCGTGTCGGCGGCAACAAGGAGATCTCTTCGGATTTCAGGGTTATCTGCGCAACCAATAAAGATCTCAGGGGAATGGTTGAGAAGGGGATCTTTCGTGAAGACCTCTATTACAGGCTCAATGTTGTGAATATTTATGTGCCTCCATTAAGGCTCCGTAAAGAAGATATTCCTTTGCTGGTGAATTATTTCATTAAAAAATACTGTATTTCAATGAACCGTCAGGCTGTAACAATTGAAACTGCTGCCCTGAAGCGGATTGAAGAGTATGATTTTCCAGGTAATGTAAGGGAGCTCGAAAATATGATCGAAAGAGCTATTGTTGTAGGCAACGGTAAAAAGATAACATTAAAGGACCTTCCGGTGGAGAAGACAATTGCAGCAAGCTCCGTCGAAAGTCTCGACGACCTTGAAAGAACTCACATCGGAATTATTCTGAACAAGTATGGCTGGAATATTTCAAGGGCAGCTAAAGCGCTGAAGGTTGACAGGGTTACCCTATATAACAAGATATCAAAATACGGCTTAAAACAAGCAGAATAGTGTTTAATGCCAGACTTTTATCCCCGCAGAGCGGGATTTCGTCACTTCGTTCCTTAACTTTTTACTTCCTGCCTGCCGGCAGGCAGGTTGTCTTTTATCTTCTGCATAATAATGCAGGATAGCACAAACCCGGAATTTTATTTGAATGGTTCAGCAGAATATTACATTGATCTCATTTGGCTATTTTGAGAAAAGTTTTCTTAAAGAGATCGCTTCTGCCGTTAAAAAGGAATTCCCGTCGGAGGTCAGGATTAAAGAAGGGCATCTCGACCTGAGTGAATTCTTTGATCCGACACGACGGCAATATAACGCGACAAAACTTCTTAAGGAAGTTGACATGCTTTTCTCCACCGACTCTGCAAAAACAATCGGATTATTCAGTGTTGACCTTTTTATTCCGATATTAACATATATTTTCGGGCAGGCGGTCCTTTCAGGCAGAACAGGACTGGCATCGCATTACAGGCTTAATAATGAGCGTTACGGTATGGTGCCTGACGCAGCCTTGCTTATAGAGAGGTTTGAGAAAGAGGTCATACATGAACTTGGCCACACATTCGGCCTGGTACACTGTCATACTCCAACATGTGTGATGAGGTCGGGTACCTATGTCGAGGATATTGATCAGAAGGAGAAAGGACTTTGCCGGAATTGTCAGGTTGAACTTGAAACCTTATTGAATGTCGGAACAATAAAACCAAAATAGAATGAAAAAAATCTCATTACTCGGAACCGGCCTTATTGGTATGTTCTACACTATGTCGCTTCATAGCCAGCGGCGGAATGATAAAATTATAAATGTATGCTCGGGCCATGAAGAGTCAGCAAGAGCTTTTGCTGCAAAGTGGGGCATCCCTAAGTACACCACGAATATGAAAGAAGCAATTGAGGATCCTGACTCAGACGTGGTAATAGTTGCTCTCCCGAATTACCTGCATAGGGAGGCGATACTTATGGCCTGCAAGGCAAAGAAGCATATCCTCTGCACCAAGCCTTTTGCCATGAACGGAGCTGAGGCAATGGAAATTCTTAAGGAAGTTGAAAAAGCAGGAGTATTCCATGGATATCTCGAAGATCTTGTATATACCCCTAAAACACTTAAGTCGATCAATCTGGTAAATAACGGTTCAATTGGCAGGGTGTTATGGACGCGTTCGAGGGAGGCCCATTCAGGCCCTCACAGTGCGTGGTTCTGGGATAAGAAGCATTCCGGAGGAGGGGCACTTGTCGATCTGGGCTGCCATTGCATAGAGATCGGAAGGAATTTTGTAGGAAAGGATGTTAAACCCCTTGAGGTTGTTTGCTGGGCAGAGACCCAGGTAAAACCTATTGATGCTGAGGATCATGCAATAGCTCTCATTAAGTATGAAAGCGGCGCCCTGTCACAGATTGAGGTAAGCTGGAATTTCAGGGGAGGAATGGATCTCAGGGATGAGGTTTCAGGAACTGAAGGTACCATACGCCTCGATCACTGGCTCAGGACAGGGTTCGAAGTCTTCACAACCGGAAGCACTGATAAATATGTCTCGGAAAAGACAGAAAGCGATAAAGGCTGGCTTTTTCCTGTCGGGGATGAAGTCCATGAACTGGGTTATCCCGATATGTTTACCGATATGTTTGATTCTCTTGAGCAGAACAGACCTCCAAAGGAAACTTTTTATGATGGATATGTTGTAAACGCAATAATGGATGCATGTTACAAGTCGGCTGCTTCAAAGAGATGGGAACCGGTTGAACTTGATTTATGGAGGGGCAGGTCAGGTCTTTCTTCAGGACCTGATCTGAGAGAATATGACAGCGAACACATCCTGATTAAAAAGGAGGTAATGCCCGATGGGCAGGTAAAGCTTATGCTGAAGGAAAAGAAAACGGGAAAGATAATTGATAAGGTCGTTCCGGGTTGAGCATAAAGGGAAAATTATTACAAAGTATTCATTTTTTCAATAATTTGTATTTTCTTTAGGAGCCCTAGTTTCACTAAAACAGGGAATGGTCCCAAATTTGATAAGTTAAATAAAACCATAAGATTATGAAAAAAGTATTTTTAATGATTTTTGCTTTGCTGCTCGCCGGAACTATTGTCTCAGGTCAGACATTTAAATATATTGGCGCTGACAAGTGCAAGGCCTGCCACAATAAACCGGCAACAGGAGACCAATACGGCAAAATGGCTCAAGGACCCTCATTCTCAGGCTATGAAGTCGCTTTCGAACCAGGCATCGCTCGATTATGCCAAGAAAAATGGAATTGCTGACCCGACGAAAGAACCATCATGTCTGGCTTGTCATTCAACCTATGACCAGGTTGATCCAAAACTGAGAGCAACTATCCTTCAGTCAGAAGGTGTTTCATGCGAAAGCTGCCACGGACCAGGCAGTTCATATAAATCGCCTGCAGTTATGAAAAATGTTGCCCAGGCAAAAACAATGGGACTGGTTATTCCCGACAGGAAGCTTTGTCTGAAGTGCCACAATGATAAGAACCCTTTCCATAAGGAATTTGTTTATGAGACATACTTTGCCAAAGTCAATCATCCAAATCCTGCTAAGGCAAAATAGAACTAACATCATTCAATTCCCGGATGAAGAAGCCTTTGCCTCTCTTTCAGGCAGAGGCTTTATTCTGTTTTAAAATATGTTAATTTTGAAGACTGTTTTCTAACACTCCTTTCTTTCTGTACATGGATCTTATTCGGCTTATCCGCGATAAAATGACTAAAGACCGCCTGATGTTCGTCTACAGAGGAGCGGTCACTACAGATAATTCAATTCCTCTGCTAATGTTGCTTGAGAGGGAGATGGAGTATGCTGAGTTTGGTTTTCTGGGGAGGAAAAGGTTATTCATGTTTGTTCTCGAGAGTCTTCAGAACGTTTCGCGCCACACCAGCAAAACTGCCTATGCCGATATGTCGATGGTGGTTTTTGCCAAGACCGACAATGGATACACTGTTACAACCGGTAATGTTCTTCCATCATCCAGTATTGATAACCTGAGGTTAAAACTCGATGAGATCAACATGCTGGGAACCGAGGAGATAAGAGCTATCTACCGGCAGATGCTTAGCACAGCGGAATTCAGCAGCAAGGGAGGCGCGGGGCTTGGCCTGCTCGAAATGGCCAAAAAAACCGGAAACAGACTTGATTATGATTTTATTGAGCTAAATGACGAACATTCATTTTTCATCTTAAGCAAAACTGTCGATCCCGGAGGCGTTGGCAGTAACAGGAAGGGAGAAGTTACTCCATTCAATAGCGATGGCGTAATGCAGATTGAAAACATTATGGCTTCCAACAATATTTACCTGATATGGTCAGGCCACATTTCACCTGATGTTGGAAAGGAGGTTCTCTTCCTGACCGAAACAAAGCTGATGGAGGACGAGATTGAGTCGAGCCTTAGAAAAAGGGTATTCGGCATACTCGTGGAGATCCTTGAGAATGTGTCGCGTTACAGTGCAGAAAGGACTCATGAAAAAGAGCTTGGTATGCCGGTTGCAATGATAAGATATGAAGACAGGGTATATTCACTTACAACAGGAAACCTGGTTACTGCATCAAATGCTGACCGTTTGCGTGAAAAACTTGATCTTATTAATTCATACAACAGGGACGGGCTGAGAGAACTGCTCATGGAGTCGCTGAGAATGAAACCTACCGATTCGGGAAGCACAGGAAATCTTGGCCTTATCGATATTGCCATGAAATCATCCGAAAAACTTCTGTACACTTTTGAAAAGATAAACGACAGCTTCTATTACTATACCCTTACCGTACGAGTAGAAGATAAGAATGATCAATAGAGTTTTTTGAATTCAAGAGTGCTGCCGTCCCAGACTGCATAGCTGCCATTGTGTATCCAGTCGCCAAGAAACACTATCACAGAACCGTTCTCTAATTTGTATGACATAGCGAGATGCCTGTGTCCGAAAATGAAGTAATCTATGTTTTCTTTCTTCTGGATAGTCTTTGCATATCTTATCAGGTCCTCCTTCTCTTCACCCAGAAATTCGAGCATTATTCCCTTTCCGAGCCTTGAGCTAAGCGACCATTTTTGTCCGATTCCGATTCCGATCGAGGGATGAAGAGATGAATAGAGACTCCGGAGCATACGGTTCCTGAAAATCGATAAAAGGATTTTGTATCCCATGCCTGTGGTGCCCAATCCTTCGCCATGTGCCAGATGGAAGTTCCTGCCATCAAAGGCGGCTGTAAGAGGATCATTATGAACTATTAATCCGCATTCTCCTGAAAGATAATCTTTTGTCCACATATCATGGTTGCCGGTGAAGAAATGGACAGGAATTCCTGAATCGGTGATGGAGGATACAGTGCCAAGGAATCGTGTGAAGCCCCGTGGAACAACCAGCTTGTATTCCCACCAGAAATCAAAGATATCACCAAGAAGGTAGATCTCCCTTGCGTCGGGAGCGACACTGTTCAGCCAGGCAGCAACCCTCTTTTCCCTTTCAATCGGAGGTGTCCCGGCAGGCAATCCCAGGTGAAAGTCAGAAGCAAAATATATTTTCCCGGTCTCCGCCAATTTATTAAGCGATTAATTGAATACCTGTTCCAGTTTTATTACCAGATTTCTTTCATGAATATTGCTTGCAACGATATTCCCTTCCCTGTCGTACAGGTAATTGGTCGGAACACTCTTCACATTATACAGTATAGCATTTTTGGGATCGAGAGGATCATCCTCCCTGACGCTTATCCATGGCAGCTCATCAAATTTCACGGCAGTTTTCCAGTCTGATTCATTCTCATCAAGGTTGATCTGATAGATCTCGAAACCCTTTTTGTTGTATTTCTTATACAATTCCTTTAGCTGCAGGTTTTCGCGAAGGCATACTTCTGCACGGGCCGACCAGAATGTGAGCAGCACATATTTACCTTTTAATGATGAAAGAGCAATTCTCCTGCCGTTCACATCAACAAGGTTAGGATCAAGTTTTGTCTCCGGAAGATCCCTTGTAAGTTTTTCAAGCCTTGAAGCATACATCTGCCCAAGCTCCTTCTCAAAATCTCTTTCTAGAGCCTGCACATGTTTCGAATTCGGGTAAGCAAGCTTTAACGAATCGGTGACTATTTTAAGGAACTGCAGGTCTTTGGGATCGTACAATACATAGGCTTCAGGGCTGATCTTCTGGTATAAAGCCTTGATAGATGCAAGCGATGTTGTATTGGCTATAATGAAAGTGATGTTTTTAGTCCTTTGTGCCTTAACCGCCTCATTGTATTCCGATTCAAGCAAGGGCCGGAAAGCTCAAAACCCGGCTTTTCCTGAGCCTCTGTATATGCCAGCCTCAGTGAATCAAGCCGCTTTTTTGTCAGGTCGAGAGTCATATCGAGGTATTGAAGTTTCTCCGTTCCGGGAGAACCTGTAACAGTGTATTTTTCAAAAAGGGTCTTCCCTTCAAACTGAAGGCCGATCTTTTCTCCAGGCTCTGCCAGCAGGGTGATAAAATCGGAAGTTGAAAAGCCGAGCTGATAAAAATCAGTTTCCGTACTTTTAACCCTGAAACTGAACTCTCCCTTTTTATTTATCCTAGCCGAGTCGATAAATACAGGTGTATTTATTTCGAGTCTGCTTATTGAGATTGATCTCTTTTTGTTTTCACCTTTTATTGTGCCTTTTACAGTGAATGTCCCTTCATTTTTGCAGCCTGAAAACAGAATTACGAGGGAGAGAAAGAAAAATAGTCGTTTCATTTAACACAGGATTTCCGTTTGCCTTTATTAAGTATATTTTATTTTCCGAATACTTCTGCAAGTTTGGTCAGTAACGCTTCGCCCCTGAGGTTGCTTGCAATTACTCTTCCCTCTTTATCGAGCAGAAAATTAGCCGGGATTGATTCAATTTTGTAAAGCTTGCCACTTCAGAATTGCCAGTACTTTACATCGCTGACGTGGATCCATCTTCCCAGTTTGTCATCCTCTATTCCCTTCATCCATGCTTCCTTTGTTTTGTCGAGCGATACCTGGTAGATCTGGAATCCTTTTCTGTCGATATTTGTCGTAAGCCTTTACAAGATTAGGGCTTTCCAGCCGGCAGGGGGCGCACCATGAGGCCCAGAAATCGAGCAGGACTACCGAACCTTTTGTTGAAGAGAGCTTTATAGTGTCGCCTGCGGGCGTGGGAAGGCTAATCTCAGGCAAAGCCTCTTGTTCCCCTGCCTCGAGTATCTCAGGTGAGGTTCCTGATACATTTGCCGATAGCTGCTGAACCTGGCTATGAAGCGAAATTACAGGTTCGTAGGCAGGGTATAATTTAAAAAGTGAAGAGTCAACCTTCAGAAAGTATTCAAGGTCGGTTGAGGGATTCAGCACCGGAACCGCAGGAGCTACCTGCTGGTAAAGGGCAATAAGAGTTACAAGGGATCCAATGTTGTTGTCGATATAGCTTTTTGTATAAGTATTTATGCCTGTGAGGTATACATCGGCTACCTTATCGAGGGAGTCTATAATAGTCGGGAGATTGGGGTTCTCAATATTCTTCATATAGGTTTCATTGAGGCCTGACAGGTCGCTTATTGCCTTTCTGAGGACTTTGTTATATTCGACAATCTTTTCTGTCCCCTCTGATCCTGCGACTGTCGTAGGAAAATTCAATGAATCGTGATGTGAGCGCAATGTAATTTTCTCACCTGGTTCAACAACCAGTGTCAGGAAATTGGCCTGGCTGAATCTGACCAGATAGAAAGCTGGCTGTTCTGTCTCAAATTTAAAGCTGTATGAGCCCCCATCTCCTATTTTGACTGAATCAACAGGTTCAAGTCTGTCGGACTTCAGCTCATCAAGAAAAATATATTCACCCGGAGTAGGGCTGTCAAGTGTGCCGGAAATTGTAACAGCATTGTTTTGACATCCTGTAATAACTACAAGAGCAGCGAGATACAAAAAAAACTTCATCTTCATTAAATTCCAGTTTTATTTAGGCGTTCTAATTCAATTTTTGAGCTGCAAAGTTATTCTTTTTTTCATCCGGCACTACTTTATTAACAGATAATTAATTTTCTTTGCATCAGAAACTTCAGCTTGTTTAATTAAGTATTTTTGGTTATCTTACTAATCCTTATTCCAAATACTCAAACAGAAATCTTATGAGTTATATTAAGTTTGAAAAGAGTCAGTTGGTTAACCTTGAATTTTCTCTTGGAAGAGAGATCATCAGGACGAACAGGGCAGGCTCATACTCTTCAACAACCATTGTCGGCTGCAATACAAGAAAATACCATGGACTGCTGGTATGCCCGATTGATGAGCTTGGCGGTGAGAGGTTTGTATTGTTATCCTCAATGGATGTAACTGTTCTTAACAATGAAAAGAGTTTCAATACAGGTATCAGGAAGTATAAAGGCGACTATTTTAATCCAAAGGGGCACAAATATATTGAAGACTTTGACACCGATAAGATACCCTCGAGAATATACAGGGTAGGAGGAGTTATACTTAAGCAGGAGAGGCTTCTGGTGCATTATGAGGAACAATTCCTTCTGAGGTTTACCGTCCTCGAAGCCTCCGAACCTTTGAGGCTTCAGATCAGACCTTTGCTTGCATTCAGGAATATTCACCAGCTCACTCATGCAAATCTCGGTGCAAATACCAAGGTTGATCCGATTGAAAATGGTATCAGGTCGAAGATGTATGCAGGCTTTCCTTATCTTAATATGCAGTTTTCGCAGAAAGCTGAGTTTGTTCATGTTCCTGACTGGTACCTTGGTGTCGAATACCCTGAGGAGCAGAAAAGGGGATATGCTTATTCGGAGGATCTCTTTTGCCCGGGATTTTTTGAACTGAAAGCAAAGGAAGGAGATGTAATCGTTTTCTCTGCATCTACAAAAGAGGAGAAGAGTTCGGGACTCAAGCAGAAATTTACCAGGACCGTCTCGGGAAAAATTCCCAGGGCCAGTTTTATCAATTGCGTGCGGAATGCAGCGCAGCAGTTTATTGAGAAGAGGGGAGGCAAAACACTTATAATTGCCGGCTATCCATGGTTTGGAGCATGGGGCCGCGACACATTCATATCTCTTCCCGGAATTGCACTGGCCCGTCATGGGCTTCCCCTGTTCAGGGAGGTGCTCGACACCCAGGTTGAGAGAATGCGCAATGGTCTTTTCCCCAATAACGGAGATGTAAATAATCTGAAATTCAATTCGGTCGATGCTCCTTTATGGTTCTTCTGGGACCTTCAGCAATATGCAGTGCAGGGGGGAACCGATGCCTGGAATTTATACGGTGAAGCTGCCATGGCAACTCTGAATGCGTATAAAAATGGTACCGACTTTAATATCCGTATGCGCGAAAACGGACTTATTTATGCTGATGCTCCGGGACAACCCCTTACCTGGATGGATGCAGTGGTAAAGGGTAAGCCTGTAACACAAAGGAGAGGGTATGCCGTTGAGATTAACGCACTCTGGTATAACGCTGTCTGTTATGCTCTTGAAATGGCCGCCGGCAGTAAGGATAAAAAGTTTATAAAGGAGTTCGGGCACCTGCCGGAGTTGATAAAGAAATCATTTATAGATCTTTTCTGGAATGAAAAACTCGGATATCTTTCTGATTATGTGAACGATGACGAGGGCGGGAATGATTTCGTCAGACCCAATATGGTTCTTGCTGTATCAATGCCTTTTTCAATGCTTAGTAAGGAGCAGATGAAAAGAATTCTGGATGTTGCCGACCAGGACCTTGTTACCCCCAGGGGGCTGCGTACTCTGTCGCCTCGGAATGGTTTATACCAGGGTATCTTCGGAGGGACACAGGAAGAGAGGGATAATGCTTACTCACAGGGATCAGTATGTCCATGGCTCTTCGGTCCTTTCTGCGAAGGCTGGCTGAGAGTATATGGCAACCAGGGGGTGCAAAAGGTTAAAAAGCTGATCTATGGCCTTGAGGCTGTGATGGGTGAGCATGGGGTAAGCACACTTTCGGAGATCCATGACGGAGATCCTCCCCATGCTCCAAATGGCGCTATCTCACAGGCATGGAGTGTAGGAGAGGTTCTGAGGATTATTGACATCCTTGATAAGAATTATTCAAATATTAAATAGTTACAGGATATGCGTGTTTTAATGTTCGGATGGGAGTTTCCGCCGCATATCTCCGGCGGGTTGGGTACTGCCAGCTATGGTCTTACAAAAGGCATGGCAACGCTTAAAGATCTGGAAGTGATTTTTGTCGTGCCCAAAGCCTGGGGTGATGAGGATCAGGCTGTTGTCAGGCTGATTGGAGCCAATAAAGTTCCGGTGGCTTTCAAACAGGTTTATTTCAAGGGAATGAAAAGATCTGTTGAGAAAATAGAAGTATCATCTAAAATTGTTCCGTATACTGACCCTGAAGATTTCTGGAAACTTACAAGGTCAGAGATATCATCCAGCAGTCGGTTTGTGAACACAACCAGCAGCGGCACCATTGATTTCTCGGGAAAGTACGACTGCAACCTCCTGGAGGAGATAGAAAAGTATTCAATAGTTGCTTCAATAATCGCCGGAGAGAATGAGTTTGACATCATTCATGCACACGACTGGCTTGCCTACCCGGCAGGTATAGCTGCCATGCAGGTCTCAGGAAAGCCTCTTGTAATACACGTTCATGCCACCGATTTTGACCGGAGCGGAGGCAGTGTAAACCCCGATGTATACGGTATTGAAAAGAGAGGAATGGATGCTGCCTCAAAAATAATTACTGTAAGCAACCTTACACGCGATATTGTAATTAATAAATACAACATCAATCCTGATAAAGTTGAGACAGTATACAACGCAGTAGATCCGGTTGAGTTTTCCGAGAACCACCTTATCAAAAAAGGCTTCGATGAAAAGATTGTCACTTTCCTCGGAAGAATAACAATGCAAAAAGGACCTGAATACTTCATTGAGGCCGCATATAAGGTTCTGCAGGTTATGGGAAATGTGCGATTTGTAATGGCAGGGTCGGGAGATATGATGGAGAAGATGATGCGCAGGGCTGCTGCCCTCAGGATAACCGACAGGTTCCATTTTACAGGCTTCCTCAGAGGTTCTGATGTTTATTCAATGCTTGAAATGTCTGACGTTTATATAATGCCTTCTGTGTCAGAGCCATTTGGAATCTCCCCGCTTGAAGCAATGCAATCAAGCGTCCCCGTGATTATCAGTAAACAATCAGGGGTGGCAGAAATTCTCACCCATGCTGTCAAAACCGATTTCTGGGATATTGATGCAATGGCTGATGCGATTTATGGAATACTTAATTATCCCGCTCTCTCAAATATGTTTATCAAAAATGGAAGAGAGGAGGTTATCCGGCTTAAATGGGATAATTCAGCACATCATGTCAGGGATATTTATTATCGGGTTCTTGGAAAAATTTAAGATTTGAGATATGAGTTCAACAGGCAAGAAAGCAATCTGCTTTTATTTTCAGGTGCATCAGCCATTCAGGCTTAAGAGATACAGGTTTTTTGATATTGGTCATGATAATTATTATTATGATGACTATACCAATGAGTCGATTATGCGCAAGGTAGCGGATAAATGTTATTTGCCGGCTAATAGACTCTTGCTCCAGCTGATAGAAAAGCATAAGGGAAAGTTTAAGGTTAGTTTCTCAATTTCCGGGATGGCTATTAATCAGTTCAGGCTATATGCCCCGGAGGTTCTTGACTCTTTCAGGAAGCTGGCTGATACAGGTATGGTTGAGTTCCTGGCTGAGACTAACGCCCATTCTCTTTCAGCGTTAAGAAGCAGGAGTGAATTTGAACGCCAGGTGACCAGGCATGCTGAGATCATGAAAGAGTTCCTTGGTGTGGAATCGACCTCTTTCAGGAATACGGAACTTATCTATTCCGACACTATCGGTACCTGGGTTGCCGAAATGGGTTATAAATCGATGATTACCGAGGGAGCAAAGCATGTTATGGGATGGAAAAGCCCCAATTACCTATATTGTAATGCTGTTAATCCCCGGCTGAAAATATTGCTCAGGAATTTTGTACTCAGTGACGATATTGCCTTCAGGTTCTCAAACCAGGACTGGAGTGAATGGCCTCTTACTGCAGATAAATATGCTTCATGGATAAGCAAGCTTGGCGTAAAAAGGGAACTGATAAACATTTTCCTCGACTATGAGACTTTTGGCGAACACAACTGGAAGGAGACAGGGATTTTTAATTTCCTTGAACATATGCCTTCCGCAATAATGAAGAAGACCCCGTTTAAGTTTATGACACCTTCAGAAGTGGCCGATCAGCTGCAGCCTGTTTCAGCTATCAGCGTGCCTACTCCAATCTCGTGGGCCGATGAAGAACGTGACCTGACTGCATGGCTGGGTAATGAACTTCAGGTAGCTGCTCTTGATAAACTTTACAGTCTGGCTTCAAAAGTCAATAAATGTGAAGATAATCATATAAAGAAAGATTGGGAATACCTGCAGACAAGCGACCATTTCTACTATATGGCCACAAAATTCTTTTCCGACGGAGCGGTTCATTCTTACTTTAACCCCTATGAGACTCCATATGATGCATTTATGAATTATATGAATGTCCTGAGCGATTTCGAGATCCGCCTTAATAAACTCTTTCCTGATACTGCTGAACAGAATCAGATATTGAAGCTCACTACAGAACTGGCTGATAAAAATGACATTATTGACAAACAGTTAGCAGAAATTGCTAAACTTGGGAAAAAAATAAAGGTCACTTCAAAGGCTGCAACCGGGACATCTGTTAAGAAATTGACAACAGGGAAGACTGTCAGAAAAACAGCTCCTGTGAAGAAGAGTGTTGCGGCGAAGAAACCAGCTGTGAGAAAGAAGAAAGAAAAATAGATATATTTTTAAACTTAAATACATAAGATGACGGTTGATTTTATTTTTGAGACGAGCTGGGAAGTATGTAATAAAGTGGGAGGGATACATACAGTAATTTCTACTAAAGCTTCACAAATTGTTAATGAACTTGGCAATAATTATATCCTTATAGGACCTGATGTCTGGAGAGAAGACGTAAAAAATCCTGAATTCATACCAGATAATTCACTGTTTGCTGACTGGAAGTGCAGCGCAGCTGCTGATGGCCTGAGAGTTAAAACAGGAAGATGGAATATTGCCGGAAACCCGATTGTAATACTTGTCGACTTCACGCCGTACTTCGGTATGCAGAATGAGATATTTGCAGGATTATGGGAGACATACAAGCTCGACAGCATTACAGGACAGTGGGATTATATCGAACCTGCTCTTTTTGGTTATGCAGCTGCAAAACTTATCGAAAGTTTTTCAAACTATAATCGCGATCATCATAATATCGTTGCCCAGTTCCATGAATGGATGACGGGAACAGGTGTATTATACATTGAGAAAAACGCACCATGGATTGCTACTGTATTTACAACTCATGCCACTGTGCTTGGACGTTGTATTGCCGGGAACAATCGTCCTTTATATGGAAAAATGGAGGAGTATAACCCTCTTCAGGTTTCAAGGGAATTCAATGTTGTTGCCAAACACTCACTCGAAAAAATAACTGCCTCAGTGGCAGATATTTTTACAACTGTAAGCGATATAACTTCAAGAGAATGCAGCCATTTTCTGGGCAAGGAGGTGGATGTTATAACTCCCAATGGTTTTGAAGATTCATTTGTTCCTCCCAGGGAGAAATTCAGTAAAGTCAGAAATACTGCCAGGAAAAAACTTCTCGAAGTTGCAGAGGCGGTTATTGGCTATTCCCTTCCGGAGGATTCTCTCCTTGTTGTCAATAGCGGAAGGTATGAGTTCAGAAATAAAGGAGTTGATATTTTTATTGATTCGCTCGGCGGGCTGCAAAAGCAGGAAGATCTAAAAAAGGATTGTGTTGCCTTTATAATGATGCCAGGGTATCATAAGGGACCACGACAGGATATAGCAGATATTCTTAATAATAAGGGAACCGTAAACTCAGGCGACAGGTATCTTACCCATAGTCTTCATTATCCCTCATCCGATCCTGTTTTGCAGAGGATTATCGAGAATAACCTCTCTAATGATAAGGAGTCAAGGGTCAAGATAATCTTTGTCCCTTCTTACCTGAATGGCAGCGACGGTATCTTCAACATTCCGTATTTTGACCTGCTTATAGGATTCGACCTTTCTGTCTTTCCCTCATATTATGAGCCATGGGGCTACACTCCCCTTGAAAGCCTGATGTTCTCTATCCCTACAGTCACCACCACCCTGGCCGGATTCGGGCTTTGGGTCAGGGAATATTTTAAGGAGCCCGGGAACGGCGTTTCCATAATAACGCGAACAGATGATAATGCAGCAGAGGTGGTTGCCGGAATCAGGGATTTTATTTCCCTTTATATTAACCTCAATCCTGCAGAAGTAGCTGCTGCGCGGCAGAAGGCCTATGAAGTTTCAAGAATTGCGATGTGGGATACCCTTGTACAGCATTATTTTAAGGCTTATGAGGAGGCTCTGGTTAAGAGCAATGAAAGAAGAGAGCAACCGCGTGAATTTGAGGCATTTGTCGAAGGGCCTGGGCTAATCGTCCGGAAGCCTCATCAGGTTCCTGTCTGGAAAGACATCTATGTGCAGAGTGATGTGCCTGAAAAACTTTCTGCGCTTAAAGCGATAGCGAATAACATGTGGTGGTCGTGGAACACCGACGCTGAAGAGTTATTTCATCACATGGACCCGACAATGTGGGAGAAGGTTAAACACAACCCAAAAGTTCTTCTTGAAAAGATAGATTATAAAAGGTTGCTGGTACTTGAAGATGATAAGAAGTTTGTAACAGAGCTGATTAGGGTTCACAGTATTCTCAGGGATTATCTTGAGCGGCCAAATGATACTGCCAATCCTTCTGTTGCGTATTTCAGCATGGAGTTCGGTATTCATCCGAGCCTCAAGATCTACTCGGGAGGTCTCGGAATCCTTGCAGGGGATTATCTGAAAGAGGCAAGCGATTCCAATCTGAACATTACAGGGATGGGATTACTTTACAGGTATGGATACTTCAGACAGAAACTGGGACCGAGAGGTGAACAGCTTCCGATATATGAAGCAGAAGATTTTTCCCGTCTACCGGTTTCGCCGGTGAAAGATGCCGGGGGTAACCACCTTACGGTAAACCTGGTGTGGCCCGGACGTACAGTGAAGATACGTGTATGGGAGGCTATGGTGGGGAAAGTAAGCCTGTTCCTTCTTGACACTGATTTTGAGGATAATTTACCCGAGGACCGGACTATCACACACTACCTTTATGGTGGCGACCATGAAAACAGGCTGAGGCAGGAACTGATTCTGGGTATCGGAGGGATAAGGGCTCTTGAAGCTATGGGTAAGAAACCTGATATCTATCACAGTAATGAAGGCCACTCTGCATTCATAAGTCTTGAAAGGCTGAGAAGCCTCATAGGTGATCATCATCTTACATTTGACCAGGCCCTTGAGGTTGTCAGATCATCAACCCTGTTTACAACACACACTCCGGTGCCTGCCGGCCACGATGCTTTTGAAGAAGACCTTCTGAGGAAATACATCTCTCATTATCACAGCAGGCTGAGCATCTCCTGGACGGAACTTATGGCTCTCGGACAGTGTGAAGGAGATACTGAGAAGAAATTCAACATGAGCTACCTGGCCACACGAATGTCGCAGGAGGTTAACGGTGTCAGTAAACTCCACGGGGAAGTAAGCCGCGAGATGTTCAATAAGCTTTGGCCCGGGTATCTTAAAGAAGAATTATTCATAGGGCATGTTACAAATGGAGTTCATCATCCCACATGGACGGCACCCGAATGGAAAAGGGTTTATCAGGATCTGACAGGAGAAGTAAACTTCGATCAGGCCAACAGATCGCTCTGGGAGAAGATCTACACTCTTGAAGACAAAAAAGTTCATGAAGTCAAGACCGTACTTAAGAAGAGCCTTTTTGCACATATCCGGAAGAGGCTTCAGGCTGAGATGATGGAAAAGCATGTTAGTCCGCGTACCCTTCTTAATATAAGTACTCATCTCGATGAAAAGGCGCTTACAATAGGTTTTGCGCGACGGTTTGCAACCTATAAAAGGGCTGCTCTCCTCTTCAGGGATCTTGACAGGCTGGCTTCAATAGTTAATAATGCCGAAAGACCTGTTCAATTCATCTATTCAGGGAAGGCACATCCAAATGATGGAGGAGGACAGGATCTGATAAAAAGGATATACGAGATATCTCAGATGCCTCAGTTTGCAGGGAAAGTACTCTTCCTCGAAAATTATGATATTGAACTGGCAAAATACCTTGTCAGAGGTGTGGATATCTGGCTGAATACTCCGACCCGGCCGCTTGAAGCCTCAGGTACAAGCGGAGAAAAGGCCGTGATGAACGGAACTCTTCATTTTAGTGTGCTTGACGGATGGTGGGTTGAAGGATACCGTGCTTTCGCCGGCTGGGCTTTGCCACAGAAAAGAACTTTCGCAAACCAGGAGCTACAGGATGATATTGATGCAGAAACCATCTATAATATGCTTGAATATGAGATTGTTCCTGCTTACTATACCTCCGATGAACAGGGTGTGCCTGTTGAATGGGTGAGCCATGTGAAGAATACTATGGTAAAAATAGCTCCGGAGTTTACAATGAAAAGAATGATTGATGATTATTTTGAAAAATATTATCATAAGCTGGCAGGAAGGAATAAGCATCTTATTGCAAACGATTTTGAAAAAGCGCGCGAGCTTGCAGCATGGAAGAATTCAATGAGAGAAGGCTGGGATAATATCGAAGTGATAAATTACAATTTTGAAAAGGCAAATGATAATGTTTACCACTCAGGGCAGGAATACAAAGCCGAGATAGCACTCAATGTGAGGGATATTCCACGGGAAAATGTCGGAGTAGAGTTCGTTATCACCCATATGGGTAAACAAGGAGAACACGAGTTTGTCGACAGCAAGGAGTTCTCCCTTGTCAGCTGCCAGAGAGGGAAGTGCCTCTACAGGGTAAGTCTCGTTCCGGAAAAAGCCGGTTCATTCTTTTATGGAATAAGGATATTCCCCAAGCATACAGACCTTCCGCATAAGCAGGATTTCTATCTGCTCAGGTGGGTCGATTAGATATCAGTGGCCTTCCTCAGTTGCTCTCTCTTAAGTACAAGGGCAGTTCTGGCAGGCAGATATAAGTAAAGATATAAAGGGGCATTTATCATGCTCCTTTCTCCTTTTTGATCGATAGGTAGAGTCTGCTTTTATCCACCCTGCTGAATCCGTTAAATGAAGCATCGTCAGTGTCAAGTATTATCCTGAACTTACCCTTAACGGGTATTCCATAGTCGGTGAATGATACTGCAGGGTTGAAATTGAAGACAAAGAGCAGCTCTCCCCTGATAAATGCAATGACCTTGTCGGGGGAATTCTCATAGATCCTCTCAACCGCCATATTGTCAAGGATCCTGTAATCGTGATGCAACCCGACCATTTTATTGTCAAAGTTCCGGAGGTAGTAATATTTAAGGTCGCTGTTTTTGGCAAGCTGCCACTGCCGGCGGGCATATTTATAGCTCCAGTTGTTTCCCTGCCTGGGAAAATCTATCCACTCAGGATGTCCGAACTCATTTCCCATAAAGTTAAGGTAACCGCCACCTGAACATGCAAAAGTGATAAGCCTTATCATCTTATGAAGAGCTATACCCCTGTCGACGGATAAGCTATGGTATGATTTTTCCATACCTGAGTACATTTCTGCATCCAGCATACGGAATATCAGGGTTTTATCTCCAACCAGAGCCTGATCGTGCGACTCGCAGTATGATATTATCTTTTCCTCCGGACGATGCTGTGTAAGTTCATGCATAAGCAAACCCATGTCCCAGTTCTCATCTACAGTATCTTTCACAAGTTTAATCCAGAAGTCAGGAACCCCCATCGATAACCTGTAATCGAATCCATACCCTTTGCTTTCGACAGAAGAGGCGATCCCCGGCATTCCGCTCATCTCCTCGGCAATTGTCAGAGCTGCCGGATTGAATGAATGTATCATTTTGTTGGCCAGATACAGATATGTGAGTGCATCTTCATCCTGATTGCCGTCGAAGTAATCACTGTAGGAGGTGAAGTTTTTACCCAGACCGTGATCATAATAGATCATGCTTGTTATGCCGTCGAACCTGAAACCATCAAACTTGTATTCTTCCAGCCAGTACCTGCAGTTTGAAAGAAGAAAGTGGAGCACATTGTCCTTCCCGTAATCGAAACAGAGTGAATCCCAGGCTACGTGCAGACGTCTTTCATTCACATGGAAATATTGTCCCGGCGACCCGTCAAACAGTCCCAGGCCTTCATTCACATTTCTTACCGAGTGGGAGTGAACCAGATCCATAATAACTCTTATTCCTGCCTGGTGAGCCTTGTCGATGAGTTCCTTGAGATCTTCTGGTGTTCCGAAACGTGAGGAGGCAGCGAAGAAATTCGAAACATGATAACCGAAAGACCCATAGAATGGATGCTCCTGAATGGCCATAAGCTGGATGACATTGTATCCGGAACTTATTATGATGGGAAGAATGTTCTCGGTAAACTCACTGTAACTGCCTGTTTTTTCCTCTGAGGTTGCCATCCCGATATGAGCCTCGTAAATAACAGGAGCTGTTGGCGGCATTTTGAATTCTTCAACTTCCCATGCATACTGCTCCTGCGGATCCCATACCTGTGCGCTGAAGATTTTTGTCGAATCATCCTGCACAACCCTTGTGGCATACGATGGCAGGCGCTCCCCTTTGCCCCCCGGCCAATGTACCAGCAGCTTATAAAGATCGCCATGTTTAAGCTCTTCATGCGGCAGGGCCAGCTCCCAGTCGCCATACTCGTTTATCCTTGTCATCCTGTATTTCTCATTCTCCTGCCATCCGTTGAAAACCCCGGTAATAAAAATGCCGCTGGCATTTGGGGCCCACTCTCTGAGTATCCATCCGGAAGCTGTCCGGTGGAGACCATAATAGAAGTGGCCCATTGAAAACTCGCACAGGGAATCCTTTCCGCTTAACTGTTTCTCTTTCAGCCTTGCCTTCTCAAAGCGCCTCTCTATGACATTAGCATAGGGTTTCAGCCACGAATCGGACAAATGGAAACTGGCACTTTTCATCAGATCTGTTTTTAAAGGATATCTTAGATAAAAATACAAAAACAAAACCATATTAGCACTGCAGTTCCGGGTGCTTTACTAATTTTGCATCCATATTATTCAAGTATGGTAATCCACAATGGATATGAAAATATCAGTCTTGGATCGCCGGTAGTAACTCTCGGCATCTTCGACGGCGTTCACCGCGGCCACAGAGCCCTTCTTGAAATACTTGTCACTCGTGCCAGGGAATCAGGAGCAGAGTCTGTGGTTATTACTTTCACACCTCATCCGCGAATAGTGCTTGAAAAAGGGAAATCAAAGCTTTTCTTCCTGACAACTATGGAGGAGAAGATATCCCTGCTCGAAAAATGCGGTGTGGATCATCTTATTGTTATTGCATTTGATGAGAACTTCAGCAAAATCGAAGCCTGCGATTTTTTGAAGAATATCATTGCCGGTAAAATAGGGGCTAAACACCTGATAATTGGCTATAACCATCATTTTGGGAAAAGTGGAGAGGGCGATTTCAGTACAATAAAAGAATGTGCTGATCCGCATGATTTTGTTGTTGAACAGGTGCAGGGTTTTCATACCGAAGAAGGATCTATCAGTTCTTCCTCAATACGTGAAGCTCTGCTCAGCGGCAGGCTCGATGAGGCCAACAGATGGCTGGGCTATCCTTATTCCCTGTCCGGAATAGTTGAAGAGGGGCGGAAGCTGGGAAGAGTGATGGGGTTTCCTACAGCAAATATACGGCCCGATATATATAAGCTGGTTCCTTCAAACGGGGTCTATGCAGTTGAAGTGCTTCTCAGAGAAAACAGGTATAAGGGAGTGCTGAGCATAGGAACCAATCCCACCGTTAATACCGATGGGAGGCCAAGATCTGTAGAGGTATATATTTTTGATTTTGAAAATGATATCTACGGAAGCCCTATTTCAGTCGTTTTCCGGAAAAGGCTCAGGGACGAGATCAGGTTTGAGAGTACCGATGACCTCGTGAGACAAATGACAAATGATAAACTTAATGCTCTGCAGACACTTGCAGGGATATAGCGGAACAAAATTATTGTTAACTTTGCGCTCTTAAAATCATAAAGAAAATGAACGTAACAACAGAAACAATGGAATACCAGGTGAAAGATATATCACTTGCCGGCTTTGGCAGGAAAGAAATAGAAATAGCTGAAAAGGAGATGCCGGGTCTGCTGGCAATCAGAAAAAAGTATTTCGCTGAGAAACCGCTAAAGGGAGCCAGGATTACCGGTTCTCTTCATATGACAATACAGACAGCTGTTCTTATTGAGACTCTTGCCGAACTGGGTGCAGATGTCAGGTGGGCAAGCTGTAATATATTCTCCACCCAGGATCATGCAGCCGCAGCAATTGCAGCAAAAGGCATTCCTGTTTTTGCATGGAAAGGCGAAACCCTTGAGGAATACTGGTGGTGCACTGCACAGGCACTCTCTTTTCCCGGCGGATTAGGTCCAAACCTCATTGTTGACGACGGAGGAGATGCATCTCTAATGGTGCATCTGGGATATAAGGCAGAAAAAAATCCGGAGATCCTTGATAAGGAACCTTCAAACCGGGAAGAGGCAATAATTCTGGCAACACTTAAAGATCTGCTTGCAAAAGAGCCAGGCAAATGGCACCGTGCTGTAAGCGGACTGAAGGGCATATCGGAGGAGACTACAACAGGTGTGCACAGACTTTACCAGATGATGGAAAACGGAGAACTCCTTGTTCCTGCAATTAATGTGAATGATTCTGTTACAAAATCGAAATTCGATAACCTGTATGGCTGCCGTGAGTCGCTTGCAGATGGTATCAAGAGAGCTACAGATGTGATGCTGGCAGGAAAAGTTGTTGTTGTCTGCGGTTACGGAGATGTTGGAAAAGGATGTGCAAGATCGATGAAATCTTACGGAGCAAGGGTAATTGTTACCGAGATCGATCCTATTTGTGCGCTTCAGGCACTGATGGAAGGTTTTGAGATAAAAACAGTGGAAGATGCCCTTAATGAGGGAAATATTTATGTTACTGCAACCGGCAATAAAGATATTATCACAGTCGAACACATGAGGAGAATGAAGGATCAGTCGATAGTCTGCAATATCGGACATTTCGATAATGAGATCCAGGTCGATAAGCTCAATGCTCTTGCTGATGTCGAGTTGATAAATATCAAGCCTCAGGTTGACAAATATCTATTTCCCGACGGACATGCAATCTTTATGCTTGCTGAGGGCCGGCTTGTAAACCTTGGTTGCGCTACAGGTCATCCTTCGTTCGTTATGAGCAACTCATTCAGCAATCAGACTCTTGCTCAGATTGATCTCTGGAAAAAGAATTATGAGATCGGCGTATACAGGTTATCGAAGGAGCTTGATGAGGAGGTTGCAAGGCTTCATCTCGACCAGCTGGGAGCAAGGCTTACAAAACTGACAAAGGATCAATCGGAGTATATTGGAGTTCCGGAGTCAGGTCCTTACAAGCCCGATCATTACAGATATTAATAGAATCAGTTGTTGGTCACAAAGATATACCTGCCGTCGAAAGACGTTCTGTAGTTCTTCAGAGGATATCTTCCAATGCCGCTGGCAGGAGTACCTCCTGCCGGCAATGCATATGTGGTGCCGCATTTTGGACATTCTGCGTAAATGCCATTGATGTTGATCCTTACACTTAGCCCGTTAACTTCATAATCGTGAGGACAGGTCCGGTCATATGCATAATAAGCGTCTGGTCCGCTATGAATTATTATCCCGTTTCCGTCATATCCTGCTGCGGATGAACCTAAGTTGTTTGTTGATGCATTTACAGTAACAGTTCCTCCTATGCCATTGAGGTCGAGGAACTGAGGATCGTTAATGTTGAGCGAGAAATTCACATAAACATCGGGTATGACATCATTTTTACTATTCTCACACGAACTTGCTGAGATTGCAATTGTCAGAAGAAAAAATGCTAATTTTGAAAGTAATGTTCCCCTTGCTCTTTTCATATTGCAAAATTAATATTTATGCAATAAGTTTAACGAGGCAAAGGGCTAATTATTGTAATGTCTGAAAATGAACAGGTTATCTTTTAATAAAGCATTACTCATTTTACTTATGCTTGTATCAGTATATGGTACCTGCGAAGCCCAGCTTTTCAGAAGGCATGTGCCTAAAAAGGCGGAGAGGACACTTTCTAAGAAATCGAAGGGGATTAAAGAAGACAACAAGGTAAGGGAGCCTCTTTTAAGAAGGCATGCGCCTAAAAAGGTGGAGAGGACACTTTTTAAGAAATCAAAGGGGATTAAAGAAGATAAAAAGGTAAGGGAACCGCGAAAGGTTACTCAGGCTAAGAGGAAACAAGCGAAGAATGCAAAAAAACGGGATAAAGAGTACGAACAGGCTGTAAAGAAAACACGGCAGAATTCTATTGATATCCAAACTCCTGAAGTACAGGAGCGTATGAAGAAAAATCAAAAAAATACCGAGCTCAGGGAGAAGGAAAAGAAGAAAAGGGCTGACAGAAAAACAAAAAGAGGAAAAAGAAAATACAATTAACCCCTGCCCGGACTTCAAATATTTGTAAAGCACTATTTAGCAGGATTTTTATTTGTAATTCTCAGGATTATTTACTATATTTGTTCTGAAGAGTTCCGGAATCCCCGGGATTCTTCTTATTTTTTTAACATAAGAGAGAAGATATGTCAGATTTGATATATGTGACAGAGGATGGTCTTCATAAGCTTAAACTGGAACTCGACCAGTTAAGATCTGTTGACAGGCCCTCGATCTCAAGGCAGATTGCTGAGGCGAGGGATAAAGGTGACCTTTCTGAAAATGCGGAATATGCTGCAGCCAAGGAGGCTCAGGGGATGCTCGAGATGAAAATTTCAAAGCTCGAGGATCTTATTGCCCATTCGCGGATAATAGATGAAACGAAGATCGATATCTCTTCAGTAAGGATCCTGCATAAAGTCAAGATCAGGAATACTGCAAGCAATGCTGTTATGGAATACCAGCTTGTACCTGAAAGCGAATCGAACCTGAAACTCGGGAAGATCGCTGTAAGCTCTCCCATCGCCCAGGGTCTGATAGGAAAAAAGGTCGGTGATTTTGTTCAGATAAAAGTGCCTTCAGGAGTCATACCATTCGAAGTCATTTCAATTTCGCTCTGATTACAATTGTTTGCAACATCATGGCAACAATATTCACAAAGATAATCAACGGGGATATTCCTTCTTACCGGATCGCAGAAGATGAGAATTTTTATGCATTTCTTGATATCAATCCCTTAAAGAAAGGCCATACTCTTGTAGTTCCTAAAAAGGAAACTGATTACCTCTTCGATATTGATGATGATCAGCTTGCTGCTATGATTCTTTTCTCAAAGAAGGTCGCTGCCGCTCTTAAAAACTCATACCCTTGCAACAGGATCGCAGTGGTAGTCCTGGGACTCGAGGTTCCTCATGCCCATATACATCTGATCCCAATGGATTCAATGGAAGATGTAAATTTCAAGAATCCCAAGCTGAAGTTCTCTCCCGAAGAGTTCAAAGAGATCGCTGCGAAAATAAGCAAAAACATTGTCCTTTAATCAGATCCGGATTTCATAACTTTACAGAAATAATTCTGCTCGCTGCATGGATTATCTGTATGACCTGTGGGACGACTTCATAAGTCTTCTCTTTCCAAGGCTTTGCTATGGCTGCGGCTCTCATCTGATGAAGAACGAGAATCTCATCTGTATGGAATGCTATGTTTTGATCCCGCGTACAAATTATCATCTGTTGTCTGATAATCCTGTTGCCCGGCTCTTCTGGGGGCGTTCTTTTATTGAAAAGGCCGCAGCATTCTCTTTTTATAACAGGGGCAGCAGGATCCGTAAACTGATCCATAATCTGAAATACAGGGGGATTAAGGAAGTCGGATATGAACTTGGAAGGATTTATGGGTCTGCTCTCCGGTCATCGGGATTCACTTCAGACATAGACCTTATACTGCCGGTTCCTTTGCATCCGTCAAAAAAAAGAAAACGAGGATTCAACCAGAGTGAGATTATTTCAGCCGGAATTTCTGCCGCGACCGGCTTGCCGGTCGATGTTACAATCCTCGTTCGGACTGGAGCTTCTGCGACTCAGACACGGAGATCGCGATTCGATAGGTGGACTAATGTGGAAGGGATTTTTTCAGTTCATGATCACGAAACAATCAGGGGCAGGCATATTCTCCTGGTTGATGATGTGATTACGACCGGATCAACAATTGAGTCGTGCGTAAACGAACTGCTTAAGGTCGGAGATGTAAAGGTAAGTGTTGTGGCTCTTGCCTATGCAGTGTTTTAAATCCGGGTATTCACTTTACTCTTTTAGGATTCTTATTCATGAAATCCTTCCAGCTGTTATAGCGTTTTTCCTGGACAGGATTATTTGTCTGGTAAAAATGGCAAAGTGCAGCAGCAAGACCGTCGGTAGCATCGAGCTTAATATCGTCGAGACTGAATTTCAGTATGTTCATAAGCATTGCAGCAACCTGCTCCTTTGATGCTGCTCCCTGTCCCGTGATTGACATTTTTATCTTCCTTGGTGCATATTCAAAGATAGGAAGAGAGCGGGAAAGTGCTGCAGCAATGGCAGCTCCCTGTGCCCTTCCGAGTTTAAGCATCGACTGAACATTTTTACCATAAAAGGGAGCTTCAATTGCAAGCTCATCAGGCTGGTACTCCTCTATAATTCCTATTGTCCTGTCAAAAATATGCTTGATCTTCAGATAATGATCTTCATGTTTCGAAAGGTCTATAGATCCTATGGCGATTAATTCCGGGATGTTGCCTGATGTCTTTATGACACCATATCCGGTAATGCTGGTCCCGGGATCGATGCCAAGTATAATTCTTTCCTTGCAAATGGCCTTCTGCTGACTCATTATTTCGGAGATCAGGTCTTATCGTTCCTGAACAAATGCATTATTCATCCATTCGGGCTTATCGGAGAACTGCGGATGGCGTATGATCCTCTGCTGAATTCCTTTAGTGGATACGGAACCTGTCTGGAGATAGTGTATAGCCTCTTTGAGACAAAGCTCTTCCCTGTCAGTGAAATCGTGAGTTATGTCATCCCCTACCACCTTTGCAGGGTAGATCCCATTAAAATACTCACCCTCATTGAGGGAATTGACCATCTTAAAAGTGACAGGCCATATGTAGTATTTTTTACCAATATCCCAGCCATTCATTCCTGTTGGTTTTCCATCGGTTGTATCTCCAACGGTAACAACGTTCATGAAAGGTTTGAGCCCGTTAATAACAGCTTCGCTTGCAGAGGCGGTTGAACGTGAAGTTATAACAACCAGCCGTGATAGTCCTATTGATGAGGCAATTGTCCTGAAAGCGAAGGTGCTGTTTGCTTCGGGGTGTTTATCGTTATACATCAGTTTTGCAAAGACAGCTCCTTGTTTTGAGTCACCTGCAATATAGCTTGCCAGATTCTGAGCTACATTCAGATAACCTCCTGAGTTATACCGGAGGTCAAGGATCAGGTCCTTGATATCGTTTGCCTTAAAAAATGCAAATGCTGTTGCCAGCTCATTTGACGAAGGATTTATAAATGATTCAAAAACAAGATGTCCGGTTGTTCCTGTCGACAAGTGCAGGGTATCATAGACTAGTACTGTATTCAGGGTGAAGGTCGATTTTGTTGAAGATATTGTTGTTTCGGTCCCGTCGGGTTTTTTGAACAGAAAAATATTTGTTATGCCTGCCTGTCCGGGCCCTATCAGAGTTGAATACGCCTGGCCATCACCTGATATAAGTATCGGGGCAACATCAGTATTGTTGATCTTTTTTACAATCCATCCCCTGCGGACCCCGCTTGCATATAAAGGGGAGGTGTTGTATATCATTGCTATCCTGGCATTACCAGCCTGGTCAACGCCGATCCTGAAGCCATGTCCGACAAATGTCCCATTCATCTGGGCAATGAATTCATCATAGTCTGCAACAAAACTCCATCTGTCAAGGGGCTTGTACCTCATTGCCTCCAGCAACTCGTAAGGATCCTTATAATTCGATTTTGTAACTTCGGTTATCTGGGGCATTACATTATACCAGTAGTAAAACTCCTTCATTATATAATACAGACTGTCCCTGGCCATTGCCGGCGTAACAGAATCTTCGACAGGTGTCACATCCTCTTTCTTGCACGAAATAATTAAAGCAAAAAGAATTACAAAAACAAAAGTCATCATCTTCATCATCTTCATCTTCATCTTCTCTTTCATTTAATGACAAAAAAATTATTTGCAAAGGTAATCAATTATCTCCTTGCAGGTTTTCGGTTTTGGATCACTATCCCTGAAATTATCAGCAATAATCCTGCCGGAGTTGTATAATAAACGGGTTCATGAAGAATAAAGTGTACAAATATCAGGGAAAGGAAAGGAGCGAAGTAGACCAGGTTGCTCACCTTGTCGGTAGTTTTTGCCAGCTGCAGTGCTTTAAGCCAGAAGAGAAAAGTGATTCCCATCTCAAATATGCCTACATATACTGAGGCCGCAACTCCCTTGAAACTGACAGCAAGCTGCCATTTTCCTGTAATTATCATTGCAACTGCAAGATATACCGATCCGAAGATAAAATTGAGAAGCAGTTTAACTGACTCATCCCTCTTATCTTTCACATTAAGGATAAAGTAGAGAGCCCAGAAAATTGAACTGCCGCTTGCAAGCATGACGCCGGTGAGATTGGCCTGTCCTCCTGAAAAAGGTTTCCCTTGTGATGAAATAATATAGACACCGGCAAAACTGATGAAAAGAGCAATAAAACTTTTCCTTTCGATTCGCTGGTGAAGGATAGGAACCGAAAGAAAAACAAGGATAATTGGCCAGATCATGTTCAGTGGCTGAGCAACCTGGGCAGGCAGCAACTGGTAAGCTTTCAGAAGGATCAGATAATAGAGGAAAGGATTTATGAATCCAAGAATTGCCGAGCTTAGCAGTTCCTTTGGGGAGCTTTTAAATATCAGTTCTTTCTTCCTTCCGGCCACGACGGCAATAAACAGAACAATGGCTGAGGTAAGCGAAGAAAAGGTGAGCATGGGAAGTATCTCAAGTTCTCCCAGGCTTATTTTAAAAGCTGTCGGTACAGTCGCCCAGAATAAGATAGCCAGTCCGGCGTAGAGATATGACTTTCGGGTCTTGTCCAATTAGTTGATTATATCAAATCCAGTGTAAGGGACCAATGCCGGAGGGATCTTTATCCCCGCATCTGTCTGATTGTTTTCGAGTATTGCAGCAACGATCCTTGGCAAAGCAAGAGCACTACCGTTTAGAGTATGTACCAGGGTTGTCTGTTTGTCTCCCTTATCTTTAAACCTGCATTTCAGACGATTCGCCTGAAATGATTCAAAGTTTGATACAGAACTCACTTCGAGCCACCGTTTCTGGGCAGCCGACCATACCTCAAAGTCGTAAGTGAGGGCAGAAGTGAATGACATATCCCCGCCGCAAAGCCTCAGGATACGATATGGCAGATCAAGGCTTGCGACAAGTCCTTCAACATGCTTCACCATCTCGTCGAGCGATTTATAGGAATTATCGGGATGGGCAATCTGTACAATCTCAACCTTATCGAACTGATGCAGCCGGTTGAGTCCTCTGACGTGTGCTCCCCACGAACCGGCTTCTCTTCTGAAGCAGGGAGTATAAGCAATATTCTTAACAGGAAGCTGGTCAGCACTAAGTATTACATCCCTGTAAATATTGGTGACCGGGACTTCAGCAGTTGGAATAAGGTAAAAATTATCGAGTGTGGCATGATACATCTGACCCTCCTTATCAGGCAGCTGTCCTGTTCCAAACCCAGAATCCTCATTTACCATTATCGGAGGCATGACTTCGTTATAACCCGCTTTAACACCCTCGTCGAGGAAGAATGAGATCAGTGCCCGCTGGAGTTTTGCTCCTTTTCCCTTATATACAGGGAACCCTGCTCCGGTGAGTTTTATGCCAAGATCAAAATCTATTATATCATATTTCTTAATAAGGTCCCAGTGAGGTAATGCACCCTCTTTGAGTTCGATGATCACGCCTCCTTCCTTTACCTTGATATTGTCGTCGGCACCAAATCCGGGCACAACTGACTGATGAGGCAGGTTCGGAAGCTTAATGATCTCATTTCTAAGGTCATTATCGATAGGTATAATCTTGTCTGTGAGTGTTTTGATCTCTTCCTTAAGGGAGTAGGTCTGTGCTTTGGCTGCTTCAGCCTCCTCCTTTTTTCCATCCCTCATAAGCGTACCAATTTCCTTCGAGATCCTGTTCATATCGCTCTGCAACAGGTCGGATTTGGTTTGAATATCCCGACGTGCGGCGTCGAGTGCCAGGATTCTGTTTATACTCTCTTCAGCGCTGAAGTTCTTTATTTTCAGCCGTTCGATTATAAACTCTTTTTTTTCGCGGATAAGGTTTATTGTTAACATATCGGATAATGGGTTAATAAAAAAGCAGGCTTTGAGAAGCCTGCTGTAAAATTATTAAAAAACCGCTGAATTAATTTCCTGAACCGGAAAAGAATTTCAGTCAGCTTCGTTAACGTTCTTCACCGAAACATAAACCTTATTGTCGCCTTTCCTCTTGAACTCGACTTCGCCGTCGGTAAGAGCAAAAAGAGTATGGTCTTTTCCCAGACCAACATTGAGGCCTGGATTATGTTTGGTACCTCTCTGGCGAACAATGATGTTACCTGCTTTGGCTGCCTGGCCTCCGAAGAGTTTCACCCCAAGTCGTTTACTCTGTGAGTCGCGACCGTTGCGTGAGCTGCCTGCTCCTTTCTTGTGTGCCATAATTCTATGCTTTTATTAACTTATTAAACTTATTATTCCTTGCTTTTGGTCGTTTTCTTTGCAGCCGGTTTTTTTGCAGCAGCCTTTTTCTCAGTTGCCTTCTTTTCCGGGGCTTCTTCTTTCGAAACAGCAGCTTTTTTAGCTGGAGCTTTCTTCGCTTTTACAGGCTCTTCTGCTACGCTTGCCTCAACTGGTTTAGCCTCTTTTTTAGGAGCTGCTTTTTTGATTGCGCCTTTCCCGTTAATGCTTACGATCTCAACCTGGGTGAAGTTCTGACGATGTCCGTTTTTAACCCTGTAACCTTTTTTCCTTTTCTTTTTGAAAACAATAACCTTGTCACCTCTGGGATGGTCTATAACAAGACCCTCGATCAGAGCGTCCTTAATTGTGGGTTCTCCGATTGTAATATTTCCTTCATCTTCAATTAACAGAACCTGGTCGAACTTAACTTCGGCTCCTTCTTCTGCCTCAAGACGGTGAACAAAAATCTTTTTCCCTGTCTCTACTTTAAACTGCTGACCTGCAATTTCAACGATTGCGTACATTTTACTTTTATTTTACGTTACTCCGTGAGGCGCATACGATACGATGATCATATAACTTCAGTAGCCCCTGCGGATTTATTCAATTTCGGACTGCAAAGATATACAAATTAGATTATTTACAAACCATTGCAGTGATTTTTTTGGCTTTCAGTGAAATCGGCTTAACCTGCAAGAGGCATTGCTGTTTCGTTCAGACAGTTCTGATGTCAGATCAGAACCTGATGAAGCGCCTATGTTGATAAAAAAGAGGAAGTAATCCCGGCGTGTTACTTCTAATATCTTTATATTTGTCATTAACAACGGCTGCAAGGTATTATTAAAGCGCATAAATTATTGGCATGAAGAGGGTTGCATTAAAGGTCATGGGGATCTCTTACAGTCAGACTCAATCTGGGGCTTATGCGCTGATTCTTAGTGAAGAGAACGGTGAAAGACGGATACCTATAATAATAGGAGGTTTTGAAGCGCAGGCTATTGTCATAAAACTTGAGAACCTTGAACCACCCCGGCCTCTTACTCACGATCTGTTTAAAAAGTTCGCAGATGAATTCAATATTTCTGTGGTTGAAGTAATGATATACAAACTTGAGGAGGGCGTTTTTTATTCGCAGCTTGTCTGTACGAACGGTGAGAAGGAGTTGGAGATTGACAGCAGAACCTCTGATGCAGTAGCAATTGCCTTAAGGTTCGGCTGCCCCATTTTTATCATGGAGGAGATCCTCGATAAAGCAGGAATTACAATCAGCCAGAGCGATCAGGAGTTATCGGCTTCTGATGAAACAGATACAACTTTAGAATCGGTAAACTCAACCTTTGATTCATATTCCGAAGATGAATTATACAAGATGATAGATGAAGCCGTAAAAACCGAAGATTATGAAAAGGCTGCTGCTATCAGGGATGAAATTGAAAAGCGAAAGAAAATTAAAGGCTGAGGCCTCTTTATGAAGCAGTATCTCGATCTTCTCGATCATGTTATGAGTACCGGAACAGTCAAGAATGACCGGACTGGTACCGGTACCATCAGTGTATTCGGGTATCAGATGAGGTTTAACCTTGAGGAGGGATTCCCTCTTCTCACAACAAAAAAACTCCATCTGAAGTCAATCATTCATGAATTGCTCTGGTTTATTTCGGGAGATACCAATACACGGTATCTGAATGAAAACGGGGTGAGGATCTGGAATGAATGGGCTGATAAAGACGGTAATCTTGGTCCGGTTTACGGGTATCAGTGGCGGTCGTGGCCGGCTGAAGGGGGGAGAAGGATAGATCAGCTTCTTGGTGTGATCGACTCCATCAGGAAATCGCCCGATTCGCGGCGGCACCTGGTATGCGCCTGGAATGTCGGGGAGCTTGAGAAAATGGCACTTCCTCCGTGTCATATTCTTTTTCAGTTCTATGTTGCAAATGGCAAACTCTCCTGCCAGCTGTACCAGCGAAGCGCAGATATTTTTCTCGGAGTGCCTTTCAACATAGCTTCATATTCGCTGCTAACACTTATGGTGGCTCAGGTAACAGGATTAAAACCAGGTGATTTTGTTCATACTCTCGGCGATGCTCATATCTATCTCAATCATGTTGACCAGGTTAAGTTGCAGCTTTCCAGAGAGCCATATAAGCTCCCGGGGATGTCACTAAACCCTTCTGTCGAAGACATCCTGAAATTCAGGTTCGATGATTTTACCCTTGAGAATTATATTGCCCACCCGAATATTAAGGGTGATATCTCTGTTTAATTTTAAATTATGATCTCAATAATAGTAGCTGTTTCGGACGATTGGGGCATAGGCCTGAACAATGACTTGCTATGGAACCTTCCTGAAGATATGAAAAGATTCAGGAGGCTGACAACAGGCAATACCATAATAATGGGTAAACGGACCTGGGAATCATTACCGAAAAGACCTCTTCCGGGAAGAACTAATATTGTAATAACAGACAATCCGAATGAGACTTTTGAAGGAGCTGTAACAGCTTATTCAATTGAAGATGCAATTAAGAAATGCAGTAATGAAGGAGAGGTATTCATAATCGGTGGAGGCAGCATCTACAGGCAGTTCATGCCACATGCCGACAGGCTTTATATTACACATGTTCATAAAAAGACTCAGGCTGATGTCTGGTTCCCTGTTATTGATCAGGAGATATGGCAGGTTACAGACACTGAGGAGTTCGTATCAGATTCCCCTGATGCGATTCCTTATTCATATGTAATATATCAGAGAAGGAAATAACACTCCGGAAAGACCGCAAGACTTCTTACTTTTATCTTTTGCCTTTTGTTTTATACCTTCTAAGATGCTTTAAGGACTTTAAGGTTGATCCTTTCGAGTTTTATGCTGGCATAGTCGGTTGTGATCTCCAGCTCGTCAGTGCCGGCAGACGGCATTTCGAACATTGCATCGAGCATTATGGCCTCGCAAATTGACCTCAGTCCGCGTGCGCCAAGCCTGAACTCCACAGCTTTATCAACAATATACTCAAGTACTTCCTCACTGAATGTAAGGTTGATATTGTCCATACTGAAGAGTTTGATATATTGTTTTACAAGAGCATTCTTTGGTTCGGTAAGAATAGCCCTGAGCGCTTTCCTGTCGAGAGGATCGAGATGCGAAAGCACCGGAAGTCTTCCGATTATTTCAGGTATCAGTCCGTATGATCGCAGATCCTGAGGAGCTATATACTGTAAAAGGTTATCCTTGTCAACTTTCTCCCTCACCTTTGTGGCTCCAAATCCGACTATTTGTGTATTAAGACGTTGTGCAATCTTCTTGTCGATGCCTTCAAATGCGCCTCCGCAAATAAAAAGAATGTTTTTGGTATCGACCGGGATCATCTTCTGTTCAGGATGCTTTCTTCCTCCCTGGGGAGGCACGTTGACAATAGAGCCCTCAAGAAGCTTAAGAAGCCCCTGCTGGACACCCTCTCCCGACACATCCCTTGTAATTGAGGGGTTATCTCCTTTGCGGGCTATCTTGTCGATCTCGTCAATGAAAACTATCCCTTTTTCGGCTGCTTTCACATCATAATCGGCGTTCTGCAGAAGTCTTGTGAGCAGGCTTTCAATATCCTCTCCGACGTATCCGGCTTCGGTTAGAACAGTGGCATCGACAATTGTGAAAGGCACGTGAAGCATCTTGGCCACAGTTCTGGCAAGAAGTGTTTTCCCCGTTCCTGTTTCACCAACCAGAATTATGTTTGATTTTTCAATTTCGATATCCTCGGCATCGGGCTTCTGCATAAGCCGCTTGTAGTGGTTATAAACTGCTACCGATATTATTTTCTTAGCCATATCCTGACCAATAACATACTGGTCGAGGAAACTTTTTATTTCAGCCGGTTTAAGAAGATTTATAGTATCAAATGCTACACTTTTCTTGTTCCCGAGTTCTTCGTTCATAATGCCATGGGCCTGCTCGATGCAATGGTCGCAGATATGACCTTCGAGACCTGCAATCAGTATATTGGCCTCTTTTTTCGTCCTGCCGCAAAATGAACACTTATCCATTTTCATTATTTTTGGGTTTTCTGCAGGATCTCATCGATCATGCCATAATCTTTTGCCTCCTGTGATGTCATCCAGTAATCCCTGTCAGAGTCTTTTTCAACTTTTTCCACGGTGTTTCCGGAGTGCAGGGCAATTATCTCGTAAAGTTCCTTCTTCAGCTTAACAATTTCACGTACAGTGATCTCAATATCAGATGCTTGTCCTTCTGCGCCTCCCATTGGCTGATGAATCATGATCCTTGAGTGCTTAAGGGCCGATCTTTTTCCCTTTTTGCCGGCTGTAAGAAGCACAGCTCCCATTGATGCTGCCATCCCGGTGCAAATAGTAGCAATGTCGGCTGAAATGTATTGCATAGTATCGTATATGCCAAGTCCCGCATTGACCGATCCTCCCGGGGTATTGAAATAGATCTGTATATCCTTTCCAGGATCGGAGGAGTCGAGGTAAAGAAGCTGGGCCTGGATTATATTGGCAACATAGTCATCGATGGGCAAACCCAGGAATATTATCCTGTCCATCATAAGACGGGAGAATACATCCATTGAAGCAACATTAAGCTGACGTTCTTCTATAATTGTCGGTGATATATAACTTCCATAAACAGAAGTGTACCTGTGGAGATTCAGGCTGCTTACTCCGCGCTTGCTTCTCGCATATTTTCCAAAATCGTCTAGAATACTCATATCTTCATGATTTTAATTATACTACAAAGATAATAAAATATAAAAATCCGGTCAGTTGTGCTTCTTTCTATTCAAAAAGCTTGTTAAACTCTTCGACTGTTACACTCTTGCTTTCAAGTTTTACCATATCCTTCATCAGAAGAATAACCTTTTCTTCAAGGATCTTATCAGCTATTCTTTTTGCATCTTCCTCTCTCTTGAGGGTTTCCCTTGCATAATTGGTTATCTGTTCGTCGCTTGCATAAAAGAGGCCATACTGCTGGAACTGGTATCTTGTTATGTTGGCTGCCTCAGCCAGAAGTTCCTCCTCAGTTATTTTTACCCCGCCTTCGCGTGCCACCTTATTTCTGATTAGCTGCCACTTCAGATCTTTTCTGAAGCTGTCGAACTCAGTTTCGATCTGCTCAGCTGTTGTATTCTCATTAACCTTTACAAGCCATCTCTTCAGAAATTCCTCAGGGAGCTGGAAATCTGTCTTTTCCGATGCTGCTGATTTGATATCCATCATTAGTTTATAATCGCTTTCGCGCTTAAGGTTTCCGGCTATCTCATCTTCGATTCTCTTCATGAATTCTTCCTCAGAAGTCACTGTGCCTTCGCCATAGATCCTGTCGAAAAGCTCCTGTCCGACTTCTGCAGGATGGAACCGGCTTATCTCATTGACTGAAAACCTGAAGTTTCCGTCAATAGCTGAGATCTCCTCCTTTTTCATTTTAAGCAATCCGGCAATCTCACTATCATTGGGGAATGCTTTCCTGAGGTCAAAATCAACAGATGCATTTAGTGCTGTTCCGATGAACTGTTTTTTGATCTTCTTATCCTTGATAATGTCGACACTGAGGGATGTTTCTTCTACTACAGGCCCTTCAGGAACAGGATTGCCGTCTTTGCCGAGGGCTTCAATCTTTCCCTTCACCACATCTTTGTCTTCAATGATTTCGGCTTTCCTTAGCTCACCAAAGCGTCGGGTATAGTTATTAAGGTAGTCGTTTCTTAATTTTTCGTCTATTGTGATATCGTACTGCGTTACCTTTGTCTTTTTTGAGAGATTAAGGTCGATTACAGGAGCGAGGCCAAGCTCGAAAGTAAAATGGAAATTTTCCTGGCTGTCAAAATCAAGTTTATCCTGTTCATCAGCTTTGGGCATAGGATCACCGAGGATCTCAATCTTTTCTTCAGTAATGTAATTCTGAATACTCTCCGTGACTAACTTGTTAATTTCATCAATGAGTACAGCACGCCCGTACATTTTTTTTACGAGTCCTATCGGCACCATGCCCGGACGAAAACCCTTGATAGTTGCTTTTTTCCTGTAATCTTTGAGTACGGTTTCAACTTTCTCTTCATAATCAGCTTTCAGGACATCAACCTTAAGCAGCGCATTCAGTTCATCGACGTTTTCTCTGGTGATATTCATATTCTTGCATATTGATTTAAAAAACCGCCAAAACGCACTATTACAGAGGTTAATGGCGGTTTGTTATTTGTGCGGATGAAGGGACTCGAACCCCCACGTCACGAAGACACAAGATCCTAAGTCTTGCTCGGCTACCAATTACGACACATCCGCGGAAAAAATCTCCGCAAAAGTATAATAAATATTTATCAAATCAAAGAGGAGGATTTACCTTCGCAATTCAAAGTTTTTACCCAGATATACTCTTCTTACATGCTCATCGTCTGCAAGTTGAGATGCTGTGCCCGATTTCAGGATACGTCCCTCGAAAAGAAGATATGCTCTGTCGGTGATCGAAAGAGTCTCATGAACGTTATGATCTGTGATAAGGATACCTATCTGTTTATCTCTTAGTTTCGACACTATTTCCTGAATATCTTCCACTGCAATCGGGTCAACTCCGGCAAAAGGCTCATCGAGAAGAATGAATTTTGGTTTCAGGGCAAGGGCCCTGGCAATTTCTGTTCGTCTTCGTTCGCCGCCAGACAGCTGGATGCCTTTGCTGCGTCTTATTCTCTGCAGTCCGAATTCAGTGAGCAGATTTTCTATTCGCTCTTCCTGTTCAAGACGGGGCAGACCCGACACCTCCAGGACTGCACGGATATTATCTTCAACCGACATGTTTCTGAAGACCGATGGCTCCTGGGCAAGGTATCCAATACCCTTCCTTGCGCGCTTGTATACAGGAAGAAATGTAATATCCTCACCCTCAAGAAGGATTTTTCCCTCTTTAGGTCTGATAAGCCCTACAATCATATAAAATGTAGTTGTCTTGCCGGCACCATTCGGCCCGAGCAGCCCGACTATCTCTCCCTGCTCAACCTCGACTGAAACGTGGTCAACAACTGTCCTGGCACGGTACTTCTTTACAAGATTTTCTGTATATAGTCTCATACAATTATACTATCATGTAGTAGCCTGTGTTTCAGGGGAGGGCTCATCCTTCATGAAATCATCATGTTCCTTCTCCTTACTCTTCATCACCCTGGCTGATATAAATATACCTACTTCATAAAGCATAAGAAGCGGAATACTTACAAGCGCCTGCGAAAAGACATCGGGAGGGGTGATAATTGCAGAAACAATGAATATGACCACTATTGAGTGCTTTCTGTATTTTCTAAGAAATGCTGGTGTAATGAGCCCGATCTTTGTCAGAAAGAAAGCGAGTATAGGCAACTCAAAAATAGCACCTGTTGCCAGGCAGAGAGAGGTAAGGGTTCCGATGTAGGATCTGATGTTTATCTGATTGGCGACTTCAGTACTGATCTCATATGACCCAAGGAAATGGAAAGAGAGCGGGGCAAGAAGAAAATAACCGAATAGCACACCTGTAAAAAAGAGAAGTGAAGCAGCAGCAACAGCTCCTGAAGCATATCTTGCTTCATTGGCGCGGAGGGCTGGTTTGAAGAACTGCCAGAACTCCCATAAAACAACAGGGAACGCAAGGATAACTCCTGATACCATTGCAACAGCAATATGGGTAGTGAGCTGTCCCGACATCTTAATATTGATTAGCTGAATTGGTTTTGTGTTAATACAAAGGGCTAAAAAACCTTCCCTGTTGAAAGTTGTACTCAGAAATTCACCGAACCGGCATAGCAGGCGGGCTGTTATGAAGTCGGAACTTTTAGGCGCAAGTATTATCGTGTCAAAAATGAAGGATTTGAAGATGAAGGCTCCAATCATGAATACAAAAATTGCTAATACAGAGCGTATTATGTGCCACCTAAGCTCTTCAAGATGTTCAAGAAACGACATCTCATTTTCGCCCTTCTTCCCCTTATTAAAAAAGTTCAACATTGTCTCCCTGTTATATGAATTATAAAATCAGCCTGTAAAGATGATAAAACTTCTTCTGCAAAACAATATCTGTAAATAGTGGTTTTATTAATGATGGCTGTCAATTGCCTGATTATTTCTGTAAAATGAGGAATAAATATATTTTTTTTTGTCTGAAAATTTATTAATTTTATATAGACTGTAAAGAGTAATTCTTTCCGGCAACCTTTTTTCAAACGTTTAAAGATTATATGTTGAATGAATCTGCTATTCATGATTACCTGAAAAAGTATTTTGGCTTTGATACATTCAAGGGTAATCAGGAACCTATTATATTAAATGTCCTTTCAGGAAAGGATACCTTTGTTCTTATGCCAACCGGGGGAGGGAAATCTCTGTGCTATCAGCTGCCGGCGGTAATGAAGGAAGGTACTGCTATTGTTATTTCGCCGCTGATTGCACTCATGAAGAACCAGGTCGATGCCATGCGTAACTTCAGCACTACTGATGATGTCGCTCATTTTCTTAATTCATCCCTTACAAAAACAGAGATTATAAGGGTTAAGAAGGATGTGCTTTCAGGTAAGGCAAAACTTCTTTATGTGGCTCCCGAATCGCTCACCAAAGAGGAGAATGTTGATTTTCTAAAAAATATAAACATCTCCTTCTATGCCATCGATGAAGCACATTGCATCTCAGAGTGGGGGCACGATTTCAGGCCTGAATACAGGCGGATAAGGCCGCTGATCGATATTATCGGCCGCTCACCGATAATTGCCCTGACTGCCACTGCAACACCAAAAGTTCAGCACGATATTCAGAAGAATCTCGGGATCCTCGATGCAGAAATATTCAAGTCGTCGTTCAACAGGCCGAACCTTTACTATGAGGTGAAATCCAAACAGGATGTATCGAAGGAGATCATCAAGTACATCAAAAACAACAGCGGGAAATCAGGCATCATATATTGCCTTAGCAGGAAGAAGGTTGAGGAAATGGCTGAGGTGCTCAAGGTAAACGGAATCAAAGCGCTTCCTTACCATGCAGGAATGGATTCAGCAACACGTACCGCCAACCAGGATAAGTTCCTGATGGAGGAGGCTGATATTATTGTTGCAACAATCGCTTTCGGCATGGGTATCGATAAACCCGATGTCAGGTTTGTCATTCATTATGATATACCGAAAAGCCTTGAGGGCTACTACCAGGAGACAGGCAGGGCAGGCCGCGACGGGGGAGAAGGAAACTGCATCGCTTATTACAGCTATAACGATATACAGAAACTCGAAAAATTCATGCAGGGGAAACCTATTGCCGAACAGGAGATAGGAAAACAACTGCTTCTTGAAACTGTGTCTTATGCCGAATCATCAGTCTGCCGAAGGAGGCTTTTGCTTCACTATTTCGGCGAGGAGTATGACAAGGACAATTGTGAGGCTTGTGATAATTGCCTCCACCCAAAGGCTCAGTTTGAAGGAAATGAGTCGGTTGTAAGCGTTCTTGAGACTATCCTGGCTGTTAAGGAGAAATTTAAAGCTGACCATGTTGCAAATATCCTGTCGGGAAAGGTTACCTCAGCCATTAAATCATACAAGCATAATAAACTTGAGTTCTTTGGTATCGGTGAGGAAAAGGACGAAAAGTACTGGAATATGGTGATTAGGCAGGCGCTTATCGCAAAGTTTCTTACAAAGGATATTGAAAATTACGGACTTCTTAAGGTTACTCAAAAGGGGATTGAATTCCTTGAGAAGCCTGTCTCATTCATGCTTGCCGAGGATCATGATTATGCAGACACCACCGACGAGGAGAATGCATTCGGAGCCAGGACATCAGCGGTTGATGAGGAGCTTTTCAGCATTCTGAAGGATCTCAGGAAAAAAATATCCAAGGTAAAGGCGGTTCCTCCCTTTGTGATATTCCAGGACCCTTCGCTCGAGGATATGGCTATTCAATATCCGATAACAATAGAAGAACTGCAGAATATCTCCGGTGTTGGCTCCGGGAAAGCCCAGCGCTATGGTGCCGAATTTGTAGAGTTGATAAAATCATATGTTGAGGAGAAGGAGATTATCAGACCTCTCGATATGGTTGTCAAATCTGTTGTTAACAAGTCGGGTATCAAAGTGTACATCATCCAGAGCATCGACATGAAAAGACCTCTTGAAGACATTGCTGAGGCTAAAGGACTTGAAATGGGAGAACTTATTTCTGAGATTGAGGCTATAGTAAACTCAGGCACACGGATAAACCTCGATTACTATACCAATGTAATGATCGATGAAGAGCGTCAGCATGATATTTATTCTTACTTCAGGGAGGAGGCTCAATCGGACTCTCTTGAGGAAGCCTTCAAGGAACTTGGAAATGATTTTGAAGAAGAGGAGATCAGGCTCGTGAGGATCAAATTCCTCTCGGAGATGGGTAACTAGTTTTTTTTCTACCGGCCGGAACAGGCCAGAAAAGCAGGGCAAATACATAGATGGGATAGACCAGCTGGGCAGGTAAAAACCAGGCCAGGACAGCTTTCCTGTTGTATCTGACTGCAGTTGAATGAATCAGCAACCAGTCAGGGATCGACTTCAGGGTGAAAACAAGGAGAAAAGATACTGCCAGTGAATGATTTGCTATAGCGGCAAACATCAGGATTCCCTGGGCCGCAATTGTAACAAATGTTACAAGAGCCAGTTGAATAGTAAAATAGTCATTATAACTGGTACTTTTTGAAATCCACCTTTTTCTCTGTTTCATGAAGGAATTGAGCCCTTTTTCAGGATCAGTTCTTACTATGGCATCATTTGCTTCGAGCCACGCAATTTCTGATCCGCTTTGCTTTTTGATGCTGTGAAGAAGAAAAATATCATCTCCTGAATTTATTTCAAAATGGAGGTTGCCAGGATTCTTTAAATAAGAAGCTTTTGAAAATGCCATGTTTGCACCATTGCACATCGTCGGATTGCCAGCCAGTGCCGTACCTGCCGTTATTCCCTGCAGCCCGAGAAATTCAAGCTCCTGGAATTTTCCGGCAAATCCCTTCCCTGAGGTGGTCATGACAGGGCAAATTATCATATCAATACTGCTTGTTTCATAATAAGATGCAATTGTCCGCAACCAGCTTTTCCCCATGCGGCAGTCGGCATCAGTTGTAATAATAAGGTCGGCAGTGGAGTTTAGCACCCCTGTCCTGATTGCCTCTTTTTTCCCTCTGCCATTGTTCCTGATTAATTTCAGGTCAAGCCCGGAGCTATCCTGTGCAACAATTTCTGAAGTACGGTCATCCGAATTGTCATCAACGACAAGAACCTCAAAGAGCTCATAAGGATAATCCTGACAGGCAATATCGTTTAAAAGCAGTGGAATGTTCAGCTCCTCGTTCCGGCATGCGACAATCACCGACACAAATGCCGGCCTTGAAGGCAAAACCTTAAAAGGCTTTGCTCTCAGGAGTTTGAAATAGATCCATAGCATTAATACAAGATAGGGTAGGACTACTATAGCCGGAAGCCAGCTCATAGCTCAATCCTTAAGCCATTCGTACATGGTATAGTGCTCGCACTGCATTCCCAAAGCCTCATAGGTATTCTGAGCCCTTGTATTTTTCGATTCAACATACAGCCGCAGACCGGCAACACCCGCTTTATCAGCTTCATTCTTAATGTGATTGTACATCTGCCGGAAAATCCCTTTTCTCCTGTGTTCGGGTAACACATATACTGACTGGAACCACCATACATTGGTATTCCTCCAGTCGCTCCACTCATAAGTTATGAGTAAAGATGCAAGTATCGCACCATCCTCTTCTGCTATCCAGTACTGTCCGTGAGCTGAATTTGCGAAGACAGCATTCACCCCTTTTGTAACAGTGTCGGGTGCAAGCATTAACTGCTCTGTCTCCCATGCCATTTTCTGCTGGAAATCGATGATTGCCTGGGCATCTGCGGGTTTTGCTTTTCTAATAGTAATCATGTTATAATTTGTCTTGCGGTCTTGCAGTCTTGCGGTCCTGCGGTCAGGCGCCGTTGCGCCTTTGTGCCGTTGTGCCGTTGCGCCTTTGTGCCGTTACGCCGTTATTTATATTCATCCCAGCTCTTTATCTCCAGGTCATCAATACTAAGTTTGCAGCAGGCAAGAATGAAGGCACTTGCAAGCCTTGCATTTGTAATAAGCGGTATATTGAAGTCGACTGCACTTCTTCGTATCGAGTAGTCATTGTTTAATTCCTTGTCGCTAAGGTCTTTTGGGATATTGACAACCAGATCGACCTCGCGGCTTCTGATAAGATCTATGGTATTTGGTGATTTATCTTCATCGGGCCAGTATGCAACATGAGCCTCTACACCTGCATTCTCGAGAAAGAGCTGAGTCCCTCTTGTTGCATACAGTTTATGACCTTTTTCCCTGAGAGCCCTGGCACTGTTCAGAAGTTCTACTTTTGAACGGGCCGGACCAGTTGACAACAGAATGCTCTTTTTAGGAACACGATATCCTACTGAAAACATGGCTTTAAGGATGGCCTCATAGAAACCCTCTCCGATACAGCCTACCTCGCCTGTTGATGACATGTCAACACCAAGCACAGGATCTGCTTTTGCAAGCCTCGAGAAACTGAACTGAGGTGCCTTTACTCCTACGTAGTCAAGTTCAAAGATCGTTTTCACAGGCTTTTCCGCAGGCACTCCAAGCATAACTTTTGTTGCAAGTTCAATAAGATTTGTTTTAAGAACCTTTGAGACAAATGGCATGCTTCGGCTGGCTCGCAGGTTGCATTCAATAACCTTTATTTCGTTGTCTTTTGCAAGAAACTGAATATTGAAAGGACCGGAGATCTGTAATTCCCTGGCAATCTGTTTTGAAATACGCTTAATCCTCCTGGCTGTCTCGAAATAAATCTTCTGGGCCGGGAACACCATAGTCGCATCGCCTGAGTGGACACCTGCAAATTCGACATGTTCGCTGATCGCATATGCAAGCATTTCTCCGTCGCGGGCAACAGCGTCAATCTCTATCTCCTTCGCATTCTCAATGAATTCAGAAACAACTACAGGATATTGCTTCGAAACCTGGGACGCAAGTTCAAGATAGTGTGTAAGTTCATTCCGGTTTGAGACCACATTCATGGCGGCACCCGAAAGGACGTATGAAGGTCTGATGAGCACCGGGAATCCCATCCTGTCGACAAAATCAAAAATATCCTGTATTGAAGAGAGTTCTTTCCACTGGGGCTGATCTACCCCCAGACGATCGAGCATCTCAGAAAACTTATGCCGGTTCTCTGCCTTGTCGATCGATACCGGAGATGTGCCAATCACAGGGACTTTTTCGTTATAGAGCCTCATTGCCAGGTTATTCGGAATCTGGCCTCCGACAGATACAATAACTCCTCCAGGATTTTCAAGGTCTATAATGTCGAGGACCCTTTCAAAGGTAAGTTCATCAAAATAAAGCCTGTCGCAGATATCATAATCGGTACTTACAGTCTCCGGATTGTAGTTTATCATTACCGATCTGAACCCCTCTTTCCTTATTGTATCAATTGCATTTACGGAGCACCAGTCAAATTCAACGCTTGAACCGATCCTGTAAGCTCCTGATCCGAGAACAATGATTGATCTTTTGTCGTTTTCGCATATTATATCGTGTTCCGATCCGCTGTAGGTAAGGTAGAGGTAATTGGTTACCGCAGGGTATTCGGCTGCCAGGGTATCTATCTGTTTTATATATGGTACAATACCCATCGATTTGCGGTATTCCCTCACACGCATAAGATCGCTGTGGATATCTGATGCCCCCGACTTCAGAACATGCCGCGCTATCTGAAAGTCGCTGAACCCGTTTATCTTGGAGTGCGACAGGAGGTTGAGGGGTATGGATTCGAGTGTCTCATATTGCGACAGGTCATCCTTAATATTTATTATGTTCTTGAGCTTATAGAGGAACCATTTGTCAATTTTTGTAAGTTCATACAGGCGATCCACCTGCATTCCTGCTTCAAGAGCCTCGGCTATAGAGAAGATACGCATATCGGTGGGTTCTGAAAGCTCCTTTTCAATATCTTCAAAACCAAGGTTCCTGTTGCCTGTAAAACCATGCATGCCCTGGCCTATCATTCTTAAACCCTTCTGAATGGCTTCTTCGAAGGTTCGGCCAATAGCCATTACCTCGCCGACACTTTTCATGCTGCTGCCGATAAGGTGCGAAACCCCTTCGAACTTGTTCAGATCCCATCTCGGGATCTTGCAGACTATATAGTCGAGGGCTGGCTCAAAACAGGCTGTTGTGTTTTTTGTAACTGAGTTGGTCAGGTTATGAAGCCCATAGCCAAGTCCGAGTTTGGCTGCTATAAAGGCAAGCGGATAGCCTGTTGCCTTTGAAGCAAGTGCGCTGGAGCGCGAGAGGCGCGCATTTACCTCGATTACCCTGTAATCCTCCGAATCGGGCGAAAGGGCATACTGAACATTACACTCGCCTACTATTCCGATATGTCTTATTATTCTTATTGAAAGTTCCCTTAGTTTATGATATTCGCTGTTTGTGAGAGTCTGTGAAGGGGCAACAACTATACTCTCTCCTGTATGTATGCCCAGAGGATCAAAATTCTCCATGTTACAAACAGTGATACAGTTGTCGAACCGGTCTCTTACAACTTCATATTCAACCTCTTTCCATCCTTTCAACGACTCCTCAACAAGTATCTGTGTAGTATATGAAAAAGCCTTTGAGGCAAGCACTCTCAGTTCATTTACATCAGAGGCAAAACCGCTGCCCTGGCCACCCAGAGTATAGGCTGCCCTGATAATTACCGGAAATCCCAGTTTTTGAGCTGCTGTTATGGCATCTTCTACTGTGTTTACCGCAATGCTGCTGGGTGTCCTTACATCAATCTCATCAAGTTTCTTTACAAACAACTCCCGGTCCTCAGTGTCCATTATTGCAGATACAGGTGTTCCAAGAACCTTCACATTATACTTTTCAAAAATTCCGGCCTTGTAAAGCTCAGTTCCGCAGTTCAGAGCTGTCTGACCACCGAACGATAAAAGTATTCCGTCAGGCTTTTCCTTTATTATGACCTTTTCTACAAAATATGGCGTAACAGGCAGGAAATAGATCTTGTCGGCAAGTTCCTCTGAGGTCTGTACAGTTGCTATGTTCGGATTTATCAGAACAGTACTGACATTTTCTTCCTTTAGCGCCTTAAGAGCCTGAGAGCCAGAGTAATCAAATTCGCCTGCTTCGCCTATCTTAAGCGCTCCCGATCCCAGGATTATAACCTTCTTTACCGTATGTTCCATTTTCCAGATTTGTGGCTCAAAAATAACACAATTTTTTAATTGGAATTTGTTTTTAAAGAAAAATGAATATATTTGCATGATAAATGAATAAAAATGCAGAAAACAGCCCGTTTACTTGCAATTGAGAAGATAATAGGAGAGGAGATCATATCAACCCAGGAGGAATTGATAAAGAAGCTTCAGGCAGGAGGGATTGATTGTACTCAGGCTACCCTGTCGAGAAATCTGAGGCAGCTTGGCGTGGCCAGGGTGCCTGACGGCACGGGCGGTTACCGCTACTCAATGCCTGGCAGCTCAGTAGCTTCGTCAGCCCCGTTTAAGATGAACATTGTTCCGGTGATACGAGAGCTTGTCGAAGCACAGGGATTGATGGTTATAAAGACCTTTCCCGGCAATGCCAGCAATACGGCCTTCTATATCGATGCAGCTGGCAGGTATGAGATTGCAGGAACAATTGCCGGCGATGATACAATCCTTGTTATTCCCAGGGATGGGATTACAAACGGGCAGCTTCACGCCTGTCTCGAAATAATACTTCCGGGGATACATGAACAGATAAAGCAAAAATAAAAACAGTGATAATCTAAAACAAACAAACAATGAAAGAGAAAGTGGTGCTGGCTTACAGCGGGGGCTTGGATACTTCGGTAATACTCAAATGGCTTATTGAAAAAGGCTATGATGTAATTGCATTTGTTGCTGATGTCGGCCAGGCAGAGAATTTTGAAGAGTGCAGGAAGAAAGCACTGTTGCTTGGAGCTTCAAAGGTAATTATTGCAGACCTTAAGCGCGAATTTATCGACAAATATGTCCTTAAGGCCATAATGGCAAATGCAATTTACGAGGACAGGTACCTTCTTGGAACTGCTCTGGCACGTCCGCTTATTGCCAAAAAGCAGATTGAGGTTGCAAAGGAAGAGGGAGCAACTGCTGTCGCTCATGGAGCTACCGGCAAGGGAAATGACCAGGTCAGGTTCGAATTGTGTTACTATGCCCTTATGCCGGGAGTGAAGGTAATATCTCCATGGAAAGACAGGGAGTTTCTTGAAAAATTCAAAGGCAGGACAGACCTTCTGAAATATGCCTCCGAAAACAATATTCCTGTCAAGGCAAGCATAGCCAAGCCATACAGCGAGGATGATAACCTTATGCATATCAGTCATGAGGCAGGAGTGCTTGAGGATCCTATGTTTACTCTCACAAAGGATATGCTCGAGAAGATGGTAATGCCCCAGGATGCCCCGGATAAAGAAACACGCATAGTTATTCACTTTAAAAACGGTCTGCCGGTCAAGCTCGTAAATAAGGATGACGGAAGCATGTTTGAGGACACATACGAAATGTATGTCTACCTCAATGAGCTTGCGGGGAAGAATGGAATAGGCCTGCTCGACATGGTTGAAAACAGGTTTGTAGGTATTAAATCGAGGGGCGTTTATGAAACTCCTGCGGCAACTGTATTGCATATAGCACATAAGGATATAGAAGGAATTGCAATGGACAGGGAGGTGATGAGGCTTGTAAGCATGCTGACTCCCAAGTTTGCAGAACTAATCTATAATGGTTTCTGGTTCAGTCCCGAAATGGACTTTCTGATGGCCGCCATAGAAAAGAGCCAGGAGTTGATTGACGGAACTGTCCATCTGTGCCTTTACAAGGGCAATGTGATAGTTGAAGGGCGCGAATCGCCGTCGTCACTCTACGACAGTAAGCTCTCAAGCATGGATATTGAAGGTGGATTTGATCAGACTGACAGCAAGGGATTTATAAGGATAAACGCAATTAGGCTTATGGCGCACAGAGCTATTATTGAAGCCAGTAGCAAGAAGTAACTAAGGTTGGGGACAAATATTTAACTAAAAACAATATGAAACTCTGGGAAAAAGGTATTAACCCTGAACCTGCAATAATAGAATTCACTGCCGGCAAAGACAGGCATACCGATCTGGCTCTTACTAAATGGGATATTATCGGTTCGATGGCACATGTAATTATGCTTGAGGATGTCGGGCTTATATCGGAGACTGAGAAAAATGATCTGCTGAAGGCACTTCATTCTCTCTTCGAGTGGGATGAGGAAGGCACTCTTCTGATTGAAAAGGATGTCGAGGACATACATTCCCAGATTGAAAAGGAGATGTCGTCGATACTGGGTACAACAGGAAAAAAGATACATACCGGCCGGTCGAGAAACGACCAGGTGCTTGTTGATATCCGCCTTTATACAAGAGAGGAGATTGATAAACTTTCAATTCTGATAAGGAAGTTATTCTCGAGGCTCCAGTGCCTGAGCGAACAGCACAAGGAGGTACTCCTCCCGGGATACACACATATGCAGCCTGCAATGGTTTCATCATTTGGACTGTGGTTCGGTGCATATGCCGAATCACTTGCCGATGATGTTGTTTTGCTCTCCGCAGCGCGTGTACTTAATAACCAGAACCCTCTGGGGACTGCAGCAGGATATGGAACTACTCTCCCTCTTAACAGAAAACTGACATCGGACCTGCTTGAATTTGATGATCTGCTTTATAATTCTGCATATGCAAGCCTCAGCAGGGGGAAAATAGAAATGGCAATAGCTTCAGCTCTCTCCTCGGTTGCCCAGACCTTGTCGCGCTTCTCAATGGATATCTGCCTCTATATGAGCACTGAGTTCAGGTTCATCGATTTTCCTGATGAATATGTTACAGGATCGAGTATTATGCCACAGAAGAGGAATCCGGATGTTTTTGAGCTTATAAGAGCCAGAACCAATGTTCTCCAGACACTTCCGTCCCAGGTTGCAATCCTGACAAGCAATCTTCCCTCGGGATATAACAGGGATCTTCAGCTTCTGAAGCAGCTTATTTTCGACGCGTTCGGAGAGCTTAAGGAATGCATTGATATTATGCTTCTGATGCTTAATAACATAAGAATAAAAAAGAATATCACAGACAATCCTTTGTATAATACTATTTTCAGCACTGAGGAGGTTAACAGGCTGGTCAAGGAGGGTATCCCTTTCAGAGATGCTTACAAGGCAGTTTCGCAAATGGTCAAAAACTCCTCCTTTTCAAAGACTGTTATTTCAGATTATGTCCACGAAGGAAGTATTGGCAACCTCTGTAACAAAGAAATAGCTGAGATATTTGAAAACAGGATGAAACTGTTTAAGAACACCTCAGCTGTTGAGCTTGCAGATAAGATGATGAAGCACGTATCCGGCTAGGCTTTTTATGTGTTAAGGATAAGCTTGAGCCTTATCTTTTCTATAATCATTGTTATCTGTTTCAGCTGTTCATCATCAAGCCTGACTTCTGTTTTGCTGTTGTCGACTATAACAAGGCGGCCGTTTACCTCTTTTGTCTCAGGCTCGCTATATACGTATGTCACAGTTACTTTGTCATATTCGGTTTTCAGTTCGCCAAGTGATGAGATAAGCTCATTGATATATTCATCGTTCTTATAAATTGAAAGAACAAGCAGAAGCTGATCGAGGATCATTTTCTGTTCGCCTATCCTTTCAATCAAATCCTTCTCTGGCTGTGACTTAACAACACTTGTTGCAAGATGTATGCTCTCAAGCCATGTTCCGGTTACAGTAAGAACGCTTAGTTTGCCCCTTTTCTGTTCTCTGAGATAGCGGTCCATTTTTTCAAAACTGACAGTTGACAGGTATAGCAGGGAATCGAGGTTCTCGCTGTTTGCTCCCAGTCTTTTAAGTGTTTCGAAATCGAAGAACTGACCGATCTGCAGATCGTCGGCAATCTTTTTGATAGTTGCTAAGGTAATCGACTGCCAGGTATGATTTGCCGTACATATTGATGTAACCGAGGTCGCCTGCATAGATTCCAAGAGCAAATGCTTTCTGAACATCAACAGAATAAAGATCTGAATTATTTGTTTTGTTAAGAAGCTGCTCGTCGAACTTAACACCCGATTCCTTTATCTTTGATGAGATCTCAAGCGGAGATGGCAATGATTGAATGATATTATTCATCGACTCTTCATCAATGGCAAGAACGCTGTCGTCGGCACTCTCATTGACAAGCTTGCTGAAGTCTGCGTTTTCGTTTTTATTTGCCGAATTCCTGCAACTGAGAAGCGCCAGACTGATAATTATGGAGAAGATTAAGTATTTCATTTCAGATAATTTATTTCTTATAGTTTTTATTCACTCTTTTTAAAACCAAGTATACAGACTCCGCAACCACCCTTTGTGCCTTCAAAGGTCACTTCCATATAATATACTCCTGTTGCTGAGCAGGGGTACAAAAGATCGGGGTAGTGTGTTTTTGTCTTCGCATTGTAGCTGCTTGCAATCAGTTTGTGATTCCGGTCATAAAGGGTAACAATCATTCTTTCACCGGCTATCTTCAGGTCGCCGACGATCACCATATAATTCGAGCCCTTGGAGAAGACATAAGAGTATTCTGTTTTCTCACTCTTTTTCATTGTTGTGTTAAAGGCTTTAATGAAGGTGTATGTCTCAAGCCTTGAAGCACAATTATCGAGGAAAGCATCTGAATCGCACTGGGCGAAAGCATATCCCGGCAGGAGCATTATGCCGAGAAATAAGATTATTTTCTTGATTTTCATTCTTATTGTTGATTATGGTTATACTATTTTACTTTTTTATCATTCTGTTTGCTTCGTTTATCGGGATCTTTTTCCCCATATAAACGGCAATTATAAACGTGTCAACTGCTTTTTTGGTCTCGGCAAGTTTTCCCTTTCCAGCATAGGCCTCTTCGTAGGTCGCAAACCTTCCGATTGAGAATACAGTACTTTCGTCGGTCTTCAGCCTTATCAGAGTATAATCACTTGCCATGGCTTCAAATTTTGATACTGCCGAAGCACTGACATTTCCCTTGAATGCAGCAACCTGGACTGAGAAATATGGGAGAGCATCGCCTGATGCAGCAGTTTCCTGACCCAATGCATTTATTGATCCGCCTGCCCCCAATTGCCTTGCCAGTTCCTGTGATTCCTTGATTGTTATCTGGTCATTATCCTTATAGGCAATTATCTCAGACTCTCTGAAGAACTTGTTTCTTACAAATTCAGTTCCATCCTCTGCTTCGCGGAGGGTTGTGAAGTATCCTGCATAATAAAAGTACTTGTTGCTTGCCTTATCTTTTGCTACTGCAATAGGGAACAGCCCTTTGAAAGTGTCGAATGGCATAGGTGTGGCTGATTCTGCAATTTTAAGCCTGTACGAAATACCGGGCTGAAGCTGGGTTACCTCAGGGAATGGATATTTTGCGCTATACGGCGATTTTGGGAAGGCAGTGATACCGTTCAATCCTGCGGGCAGGGCAGCACCCTGGTTTTCTGCAGACTTGCTGTCGATGACACTGAATTCAACCCTTCTGTTCTTGGCATGATCCGCTTCTGTTCTGGCATCAGCCACAAGGGGGAATGTTTCGCCGTATCCGTGGGTAATAATCCGGTTCTGGCTTATGCCGTGACCTGTAAGGTATCTTTTAACGTTTTCCGCTCTCTTTTCTGCAAGCTGGATATTGAAATAATACTCTCCGCGCGAATCGGTATGGGCATTCAGTTCAATCAGAATATCCGGATTTATTGTAAGGAAATCCATGAGTTTATCGAGCTCAATTATTGATTCAGGTCTCAGATCTGCCTTGTTGTAGTCGAAAAGAATGTTTTTCAGTTCTACAGTTTTGTTTGTTTCAAGCGGCGCAAGAAGTATCTCCAACGGATTTGCATCACTTATTGCCTTGTCGGAGAAGAAATCAGTGTTCTTCTGGAAGTAACCTTTCTTCGTAACAATAACCTGGAAACTGGTCTCTCCGGGCAGCTGAATTTTGAATAAGCCTTTGGTGTTTGTACTTGTTTCAAAAATGTTCTCTGCATCCTTGATTATCTTGACAGAACAATCAGCCAGGATTTTTTTCGTTGAACCATCCCTGATAACCCCGCTGACACTTACAGGGGCAACAATCCGGGCAGGGACATTGATCTTTTTCTCCCCGGCTTTTGTCGCTCCGGCAAGATATCCTTCCGAATTAATCATTGCATGTATTGTGTAGAGCCTGCCCTTTTCGAGCGTGTCGGAGAGGCTGTAATATCCTTTTGCATTTGTTATTGCAACCTGAACATCGGAAAGGTTTTCCCGGAGAACTACTGCCACCTCAGGCAGCGGTTTTAATTCAATTATCGTATCAGGCTTCGAAACAGCGTTTTTTCCTGATTCCTTAACAGTTGATGGTTGAATCTTAAATGACTGCTCGGCCAGCAGCCCTCCGATGAGGACAGGTGAATTCTGTGAGTTTATTTCAGCCATGAAATATTCCTTCTGGGGATCTTTGCTCAGCCTGATATTTATAAGGTCATAGAAAAAGCCGCTCTTGCGCAAAGTAAGATTATATGAGGTATTCTCCTTCAGCATATGACTGTAAAAGCCATTCTCCGATTCGAGGGCAACGCTCTCCTGCTTTCCTTCTTCTGCAATTTTATAGGTAATTCCGTTATAAAGGCTGCGATCGGCTATCTGTAATTTGTATCCGACAAACTGCAGCAGTTGAGGGCCGTCTTTATAAAAAGTCAGAATATCCTCTTTCCCTTTCCCGTTGAATCTGTCGCTGCTGAAAAATCCAAAATCCTGGTGCCTGCTGAGAGTAATTCCAAAATCATCGCCGATTGAATTTACAGGGGGTTTCATGTTTGTTATGTTACCCCAGCTGCCATCTTTCCTTGTTGCATAAAAGATATCGAGTTTCCCCATACCCGGATGTGTATCGGATGAAAAGTAAAGAGTATCATTTCCTTCAATGTATGGAAAAAGCTCCTCCCCGAAAGTATTGACCGGTTCTCCCAGATTCACTGGTTTGCCCCATTTGCCATCGGCCTGCAGATCTGTGTAGTAGATATCTGTTTTACCTTTTCCCCCCGGCATATCAGAGAAAAAATACATTCTTTTGCCATCGCGTGTGAGACAAGGCTGTCCCACTGAGTAGTTCGGACTATTGAATGAGAAGGCACTTACAGGTTCAGACCATTCGCCCTTGCTGTTAATATCGGAGTAGAAAACCTGAAGGGAGTTGAGTACCAGGTTTGTCTTTTTATTTTTCTTGCCAATTATTGTCCTTGTAAAATATACTCTTTTCTGGTCAGGGGTGAATGTAGCCGTTCCGTCATGCGAATCGGAATTCAACCCCGAAAAGTTCTCAATGGCCGCACCTTCATTATTCAGTTGAATAAGGTCAAGATACCAGAGATCTGTCATTGTTTCATTTACTGCTCCGGACACACTTATGAATTTCCTGGTGCTTCCCTCCCGGTCGGAGGTGAAGATAATCCCGTCTTTATAAAATACCGGTGAAAAATCCGATCGTTCAGTATTAATCTGATCAAGGTTGTTGACTGTCGACTCCTCAGGCTGATCGAGCCATGCCTGTGCCATTGTGCACGATTCAAGGTATACTTTTCCCATCGGATCGTTTGGCATCAGTTTTATATAATTCTCGAACTGTTCGGCAGCTTCTGCATATCTTGCCGAGGCTTTAAGCGAGTTGGCATAGTGAAGTACATTCTCAGGCTTATTTGTTTTCTGGCTCTTGTCGAGGATCAGCTTATACATCTCATTGGCCTCCAGAAATCTTCCGGTCAGCCTGTAGCAGCTCGCAAGCTTTTCGCGTGCTTCAGGCTTGGCTTTTGCGGAGCCTTTTTCGATCTCCTTAAGGTAAAACGGGATTGCTTCTTCAAACAGGTTCCTGTTGAAATATTTATTTCCTTCATTGAGGAACTTCTGTGAAAAGATCTCACCCAGAGGGAAGAGCAGCAGGAGAATCATTATTATTGGTACCCTTACAATAAAATTTCTCCTTGCAATCCGTGGCTTGAATCTTAAGCCCTGGAAGGTTCCGTTATCTGCAGTTGCCATAAACTGAGCAGTATTATATTTTTCGTGTTTCATTTGTCTTTAATAGAACTGATTTATCTTTTCCCGGTCAACCTTAGAAATAATACCTTGGATGAATAACCTTCTTCGCCGGCGGCGGCAGTAATTCTATCCCGTAGCTTATGCTTATTTCATGATTGCCCTTTGAGAAACTCGACAATTCAGATATGAGGTAATCGTATGAGTATACTGCCTTCAGGTTTTTCGTGATGTCGATTTTCACCATACCTACTATTGCATCGCCAGTCCTGTATGATGCCCCTAAGGCAAATTTGTCAACAAATACAACTGTTGCGTTTACATCGATCTGCACCGGCGATCCGGCAACATATTTTACAAGCACTCCGGGTTCAAATACAATATTTTTGCTCAGATCAATGAACAGACCGCCCATTCCATAGTAGCTCTGTTCCATCACATACATTTCGTTCTGATCATAACTTGGAACGCTTTTTTTCTGATTGAAAAGATGATAGGCAGCTCCTCCGACATAGAAAATCGGATTCTGGTAGAACACGCCGGCTGAAATATCGGGCATCAATACTGATTGTTTTCCCGACGGCAAAGCCGGATCGTCACCAATGATCCTGACAAGCTGATCGTAATTATAGCTGCTGTTGTTAACCCCTCCTTCGAGACCAAAGGATAATTTGCCTTTGCCAAGTCCTATATGGTACGAAATGATACCAGTTGCAGCAAGGGTGTTTGTGACAGCAATCTTGTCCTGTATCACTTTAACGCCAAGTCCAAGTCCTTTTGTCTGCAAGGGAGCCTGAAAAGAGAAGATATTTGTCATTGGTGTTCCTTCAATATCCGAAATCATAGAACGGTTCTTTATCGAACCAACCAGCCATTTTGAACTGCCTGTATATGCCGGATTTATCAGCATCTTGTCGAATACATACTGGCTGAAGGAAATGTCCTGCTGGCCTGCAGCATCAATGATCGCTACCAGCGTTATTACTATTGATAAAATTTGTTTTCTCAACATAGCTCTATGAATCTACCTGTGAATTACTATATATCCGCTTTCGGATTTGTTTCCGTTTCCAAGATCAAGAACCCAGAAATATGTTCCATCGGGTAATGGTTCTCCCTTATCTGATTTGCCGCTCCAGGTGTTGTCGTAGGGTTTTGCGGAATAGACCCTGTTGCCCCATCTGTTGTATATTACAAGGCTGTTTTCGGTGAAGTAGTCAACATTATAGATTACAAGGAAGTCATTTATTCCGTCATCATTCGGCGAAATTATCTGTGGGACGGGATCTGTAAGTCCTTCCAGACAGAGGTCGACGGTTACTTTAACCGAGTCAACATCCTTGCAGTACAGATTTGTAACCGTCACAGTATAAACCGTTGTCACTTCAGGTTTTGCATATGGATTGCTGACATTAAGTGTGGTCAGACCAGGACTGCTGTTCCATAGATATTTCTGTCCCCCGGAAGCGTTGAGCATTATGCTGTCTTTTATGCAGATTGTCACGTCAGCTCCGGCGTTTGCATCCGGAACAGGGTTACTGTCAACAAGGATTGTTTTGTCTGCTATCCTGACATTCTTGCAAACAAGATCAGAATAAAACAGACTATATCTTGTATCAACAAGCGGAGTTACAGTGATTTCATCAGTAAGCTGCCCTGTGCTCCAGTAATATTGAGCCTGTGTGAACGCCGGATCCTTTACCATTAAAAGCGTAGCTGAACTGTTCAGGCAAACTCCGTCGCTTGAAGCAACTATCATTGTATTTGGCGAAGGAACAACAAAGGGGAATGCTGATACTGCAGGCTGGCTCTTGCATCCGTTGCCATCAACGCCGATTACAGAGATTATGTCACCTACCCTCAGAGAGTCAGTAGCATAGCTGGTGGCATCTGATGACTGAACCATGATGTTGTTCTTGTAATAGTCGTACCTGTTCAGTGTTTTCGGAAGAGCATAGAAAGTAGCAGATTCATTAAGACAGATCGAATCGGCTGAGCAGGATATACTTGTTGACGGGCGAGGCTTTACATCATACTTGATTTTTGTTTTGGCAGCCACAGAACAAGATCTGCCGTTGAATGCTGTTACTGTAATAACAGTGTCAGAGACCGGAAGAGTTATCTTGTTTGATGTTGTCTGTGCCAGGTCAGAAACTCCATTTGAGACAACATATCTGTTGAAACCAGGAGTGAAAGTAAAGTCAACAGGCTCATTTTCACAGATTAATCCGCTCCTCGATGCAGTAATTGTAAGCTCCGGCATTATAAGAACAGTTGTATGAACCTGGTTTGTTTCGCTCAGGCATCCGTTCTGGTACACCCTGCTGAAGATGCTGTTATTTGTTGTGAGGGTTGAGGTACTTAAGAAGTTGATCGAAGAATCCTGCAACACAGTTGTATTATCTATAAAGAGATACCTCTCAAATCCGCCTGTTGCCGTCAGAGTGAGAACATCTCCATCGCATATGGTATCTCTTACAGCATCCGAGCTGATTGTCACCGGCACCACCTTCTTTACCTTGATATCGAAATACTTCAGGGCAGCCGGGCAGCCTGTGTTGTCATTATCGCGCACACTTACAGTGATGATCGTGTCTTTTTGAGCAGTATGAGTAACCAGGGTTTCATTGCCATAAGTCCCGCTGTTCCACGATATTGAATAGTTTGGAACATTAATGTCGCTGACCTTAAGTCCCACAATCACATTCTCGCATATACTCTGATAAGGTTGTATCTTGAACGAAATCCCTGTGCAGTTGTTTGCATATCCTGTTATTGCATTGGAAGGCAGGCTGTTGCTGCAGTCGGGATTGCCAAGAGCCATTACATTTATTATTGCCGGGTCGCCCGGATTTAGACCAGTGACTGTATGAGTCAGTCCTGCCGGTCCTGAGGAGGGTGAAATATAGGCCCCGCTGTTGATGCTTACCATGTATCCAACTGCTCCGGGTATAGTATCCCATGCAAACGAAATCGTACTCGTTGTTGTTGTTCCGATATTAACCTGGGGTGTCTGAAGCCTGGCCAATGAAACGGCACTGAGTATGTTGCTGAGCGGTGAAACACAACCGTCGTTAACTGCTTTAGCCGAGATTTTGTATGAGGGTTTTGTTCCATCGCTGGTCCATTCATTAAATGGACTCTCTTTCAGCAGTTGTCCGTTATTAAGGAAAATATAGGAATCATAACCGCCAGGGTTTGCAGTGAATTTAATTGATTCGCCAAAACACACCCTGTTGTCGGGATCAGAACTTGTGATTGTTAATGCAGCAGGTGTTTTGCCAACTGTTATATCCACATACCTTGTCACCGGAGGACAAAGCAGGCGGCCTTCGCTCTTCACGCTTACTGCAATAACTGTATCCCGGAGGGGTTTAACCCATACAGACCTCGCCCTTGAAGGAGCCATCGACCCCCATTTTACCGTAAAGTCAGTAATATTGATATCAAGAATTGCAAGCTTCACAGAATCACCCTTGCATATATTGTATGAGGTTTCAAGGCTGAATGTTACATAGGGGCACTGTTCAGCATAACCAGTTGCAGGTTGTGAGATGTTGCTGTTTCCGCAGGGATCTTTGCCAAGTGCCAGTACTGTCAGGGTTACTGCCTGCCCTTGTTTCATCGACGACACAGTATGCTGAAGACCTGCATTGCCTGTTGAAGGGCTGATAAACGGGCCGTTATTGACACTGACTGCATAGCCTTTTGCATCCTGTACCTGGTCCCACTGAAAAGTGACACTTGTATTTGTCGATGTTCCCGGGAAAACCTGTGGTGTCCTGAGCCTTTCGATAACTGTAAGGGAAAGTGTATCGGAATTCAGATCGCAAGTCCCGTTGCTGGCTTTCACATAATACTTTTGGGTACTCTTTACCCCCGATGCTGTATAAGAGTTAAAAGGACCCGATTGTAAAAGAAGTCCGTTATTATAGAAGTCATAGTTTTCAAGGTTTGACGGGGTCACAGTAAACGTTACAGAGCCGCCTGTGCAAATACTGTCTCCCTGTGCGGATGAGTTAAGTTTTACAATGCTTTTCGGAGTTACCCTGATATCAAATTTCTTTTCAACAGGAGGGCAGAGGGTCTGGCTGAGGTTATAAACCTTCACCGGAATCATCGTACTCCCTGTCGGCAGATATGTGTATGTCAGGCTTGAAGAAGGAGATCCTCCGTTCCATTCAACTGAATAACTTGCAACATTAATATCCTTTATTTCAAGAAGCGCGTTTTCGCCCTGGCAGATGTTTATTATCTGTTTTACCTGGGTATATGATATGCCTGTGCAAATAATAGGAGAACATGTAACTTCCTGAGATTCGATTCCAATTGCACAAGGTGAACTATTACGTGCTCTTACTTTTATTTTTACATTATCTCCTGCGGTCAGACCTGTAACAACATGCGACAGACCAGCTGATCCTGAACTGGGTACTGTAAATGATGAGTTATTCACACTTACTTCATACTGTGTGGCATCTGTCACCTGGTCCCATCGGAATTCAACAGAAGTAAGTGTTGATGTGCCGCAGTATACCTGCGGGGCAGGAAGCGGATCGATAACAGTTACAGCAATTGGCAGTGTTACTGCACTCTGGCACACCTTATAAGTTGCTGTGGCGTATACAAGATCCTTATCGGACAGATTTGAAGATGTAAAACTATTGGCTGCTCCGGTCTGGACCAGCTGGTTGTTAACGTAAAAACTATAACTTGGATAACTGTTTGGTAAAGCAGTAAAAGTAATGCTGCCGTTTTTGCATATGCTGTTTGCAGGAGCTGATGAGGAAAGAGTTATTGCAGGAGTCTGTAAAACATGCAGAGTTAAGGGATTTGCAGCTATCTCGGAGCAACCGGCAGCATCTGTAACTCTCACAAATAATTTATCCCCATCGGTAAATCCTGTTCCTGTATAGAAATTCTCAGCTGAGTTCTTAACTAAATTGGAATTGACATAGAATCTGTAATTTGAGTAACCTTCAGGCATTGACGTGAAAGTCACAGATTCACCTGTGCAGACTGTATCGCCGAATTCAAGTAATTCGATATATGGTTTTGCTACAGGAACTACCTGAACCTTATCGGAAAAAGCAGATTTACAGCCTCCTTCATCTACTGTGAGGGTAATTGTTTTTGTTCCCGGCAGGTCCCATTTTACCTGTCGCGGCCCCTGCGCCGGGCCGGTAACAGTTGAAGGAGAATCAAAGTTCCATTCAAATACAGGAAGGTTCGTATAAGTTCCGGTAAAAGTAAATGTTGCAGCTCCGTTTTCGCATATTGGTGATGATGCTTCAAAGGCAGCGACAGGGGAGGATTTCACCGAGATGTTCTGCGAAGAGAAATTATAACAGCCCAGATTGTTAGTTGCGCCGAGGGTAACCTTATAATCACCGGCAGCAGTATATGTATGGGAGGGAGGATTAAATGCCAGTACCTTTGGGCTTCCATCGCCAAAATCCCAGGTCCATAATTTGAATTCGCCCTGGCTCAGATCAGTTGTATTAGAGAATGTCACTATAAATGGAAGACAACCTGAGGAACTGCTTACTGTGAATGCAGTGCTGGGGACAGGTTCTACCTTTATAAAATTGGTTTTAGTCCTTGTATCAAGGCATCCGCGGTTGTTTGTGACGCTCAGGGTTATAGTGTAAGTGCCTGGTGTGGAATAGATTTTACATGGTTCGTATTTACTTGAAACAGTGCCGTCACCGAAGTTCCAGAGATATGAATTCTGAGGATTGTAACCTGTCAGGTTTGTCAGGCATATTGAGTCTCTGATGGCACAAACTGAACTTTTATTTGAAGTGAAGTCGATTTTGGGCTGGGCATATACTGATACCAGTTTTGTAGCTGAGCTGGTACCGGAAGCACAGGTTATTGTAAGTCTTACGGTATACGTGGTGTCGCCCTTAATTCCTGCATTGAAACTATGAACCGGGTTTTGTGCAGTCACAGTGGGTGTCCCGTCGCCAAAATCCCATATTCTTGAGAGTACGTTTGTACTCTGGTCAAAAAACTGGACTGTCAGTACCTCGCATCCCTGAAGCGGATCCTTGTTTGCGCTGAATAAGGCAGTGCACTGTGAATATGACTTGAGTGATACAAGGGCAAGCACTGTAACAAGTAAAAGGGTTGTGATTTGTTTAATCAATCTCTCCTTATGAATCTTTATTTTTACCATACCGCTTTCTATTTCCTAAATATTCCAAAAATATGTTGCCGGGAGGAGAGAAGAATCAGCAAAAGTACCTGATTATCTGTCAATATTACCTGAGTAAAATGAGTGAAAATACGTGGTTTTTCACCTGGTTAACAGCTAAAATTAATAATTTTGTTTAGCGGAAATGCTAAAAAGGCAAAGCAGTTATGAAAGGTTTACAAGGTTTTTTTTCAGGGCGTACATAACCAGGCTGATTGTATTCTTGACTCCTGTCTTGCTGATAAGGTTCGATTTATGTCCCTCTACGGTCCTGATGCTGATAAAGAGTTTATCTGCTATCTGGTTATTTGAATATCCTTCACAAATTAGTTTGAGTATCTCTGATTCCCTTTTTGTGAAGTTAAAGTCCTGCTCTTTCTGTTCTTTTGATTGTTTGCCCGGCGAATGAAGGTTCACGATAATATCCCTCAGCAGGTTTTGCGAGAAATATGTTTCGCCGCTTAATACTGCCCTGATTGCATCCTCGAGCTCGTCTTTGCCTGATTCTTTCAGAACAAAGCCCATAACTCCGGCCTGTACCATCTGGAAGTAGTATTCTTCATCGCAGAACATCGAGAGAACAAGTATCTTAATTCCGGGATAGAGGGCGATAGCTGCTTTTGTAGCTTCAATGCCATTGAGCTGCGGCATGGAAATATCCATCAGGACGATGTCTGCTTCCTGTTTCTCAATTATGCTGAGAAATTCTTTTCCATTCGATGCCTCTGCAATTACCTCAAGGTCATCCATCTGGTTGATAACAAACTTTAATCCATCGCGGAATATCTTATGGTCATCCACGATAATGATTCCGTGCTTTCTTTTTGCCATGGTCTCCTGTTTATTAGCAGCTCAAATATATGCGATTTTTCTTATTGAATAATTAAATCCTTTGATACCAGGATGTTTATTTTTATAGAAAATCCCTTATTCAGTGCGGTTTCAATAATCATTTCTCCGTCAAGCGACTTTGCACGGTTTGTGATATTTGTAAGCCCATGCCCCGTCAACTCTTCGGTCACATGCTTGTAATCAAAGCCTATGCCATCGTCGAGATAGATAAGTGTAAGAACTCCCTCGGTGAAATTAAGGTGAATAACTACATTGTCGGCGAATGCATGCTTGGAAGTGTTGTTTATCAGTTCAATTATTATTCTGAATAATGATGTTTCAAAGTTAGGGTCGAACCTTACTTTTACATCAGAATTGAATGAGATTGCCAGTTTTTTCGTAACTGTGAATTTTTTGATGTATGAATCCACAGCACTTACGAGGCCGAAGTTTTTCAGAACATGCGGACTGATATTATTTGCAATTTCCTTAATGCTTGATATTGCTTCATCTATTGTCTCAAGTGATTTTTCAAGGGCTTCTGCTTTGTTCTTATCATCTTTTGCAGTTAAGATTGACCTGGTGTAGAGTTTTATTGTTGAAAGAAGAGGTCCCATCCCATCATGAAGGTCCTGAGCAAAACGCTGCCTCTCTTTCTCCTCAGTTTCAATAACTGTATTCAGGATTTTCTGGTGCACTTCCTTCCTGTCGGTAATATCTCTGAGTATCGATAAAATTGCATCATTCCCTTCATAGTCGATAACGATACTGTTGATCTCCATCGTTATAATCTTTCTTCCTGATATTATGCCTCTTATCTCAAGCGGATTAATTGACTGGGTTTGTCTTAATACCGAAAGCCACTCACTAAGTTTGGGAATATCCGATTTCCGTACAAAGTCTGTTAGTTTTTTTTGTTTTACCTGATCGGGCATCAGCGAAAAAGTGTTCATAAAAGCTCTGTTCATTTCAAGAACACAGTAGTTCATATCGGAAATCACAATACCGTCGATGCTGCTCTGGAAAATATTCCTGAATTTCTGCTCACTCTCTTTCAGTTTTCTGTCGGAAATTTCGTGTTCAAGTTCCTCGGCAGCCCTGATTGAGAATATCTTGATGATATCGAAAGTGTTATCCGATATCTCAAAGGGTTCAGTACCCATAACAAAAAGTACTCCTATCTGATTATCATTCTTGTCGAACAGAGGAATTCCGGCGATAACCTTTATAGCAGTGTTGTTAATAGTAAAATTTTCGCGGCACGGGCCTGAAAAACAGTTCTGATTCTTTGGATTTTTAGGGCCAAAATAGCTCTCAAAAGATTCACAATTTATCTTCAGGCTTGAGTTTTTAAGAATTTTATCCTTATGGCAGATCGCAAAGGTGTTGACAATCGATTTGTCGTCCTCCGTGATGGTACCAAGCAAGGCAAAATCAGCATTAATTATATTGGCCAGTTCCTTTATAAGCACATTGTAAAAATCCCTGCCTGATTTTCCTGCTGTTTTGTCTGTAATTGCCCTTATCGAATCCTCATATCTTTTCTGCACCGAAACGTCTCTTCCGACTCCCTGGTATTCAACAAGCCTGTTGGCCGGATCGTATAAGGCTCTGTCGGCCCATTGCTGGCTTACCAATTTACCGTCGCTGCCGCATAAAGTGCGCGAACGGGTTACCACGGGGTTAGTTATTGTCAACGTTTGCAGCTCCTGAAGGATTTCCTTGCGGCCACTGCAGATAAAGACATCTGAAATATTCTTTCCTGTAAGGTCTTCGATCTTCTTTTCGAGAAAAGTACAGAATGACTGGTTGACAAAGGTGATATTTCCATCGGGAAGGCATCTGAAAATGAATTCTGTCTGATCCTCCACAATGCTTTTGTACCTTAATTCACTTCTTTTCAGTTCGGCTTCATATCGACTAAGCCTCAGATAGTTGCGAATCTTAATGATCAAATCTGTCTTATGGATTGGCTTATACAGGTAGTCAATTGCACCTACTTCAAACCCCTTTATATAGCTCTTCTGGTCTTCGACACCGGTAACAAAAACAACAGGGATCATACTTGTCGATGGATTTTCCTGCAGTTTTTTACATACTTCAAAACCATTCATTACAGGCATAATGATATCAAGCAGAATAAGATCGGTATCACCCCTGCTTATAATTTTGAATGCAGCTTCCCCGCTGTCAGCGTATTCGGTATGGTATCCTTCTGCCAGCAATATTTTATTGATGATGAAATAAACCATAGGTTCATCATCGATAATAAGTATCCTGGCAGGACTGGCCTCATACTTGTCCATACTGTAAAGATATAAAGAGTTCAAGATAATACAATTTCCCCTGAAGAGAATAATATTATTGCCAGACCTTGTTCTGGGAAGAGGTGAGTCAGGCTGACCGGAGAAGCCTGTTTCTTAAAGTAAAAGAAACCAGGTTCGCCATATTTGAGGTTTGGGTTTTTGCAAGTAATCCGCTTCCAAGTTCCTTTACACTCTCAGGTTCTTCTGAAAGTTCAGCCGCTATTTCTGAATCAGTTAAACCCAGGCATAACAGCCTTAAGACTTTTTCTTCCATCTCTGTGAGGTGATAATCCTTTTTAACCTTGTCAAGATTACCCTTGTCGTACCACAGGTTAGCCCTTATCAGCTTGTTAAGGATGTCATTCGAAAAATAGCTTCTTCCATCAGCAACCCGGGTTATTGCTATGATCAGCTTTTCGCTTTCCAGGTCCTTTGAGATGAATCCTTTCGCTCCCGCATTAAGCATTCTGGTACAATATTTTTCTTCGTCAAACATAGTAAGAGCAATTATCGGGAGTCCGCGGTATTTCCTGGTGGCTATCCGCGTGGCCTTTATCCCATCCATTTCAGGCATTGAAATGTCCATAAGGACAACATCAGGATTTTTCTTCTCCATAATATCCAGGAACTCAAGTCCGTTTGAACCTTCCGCAATGACCTCTATGTTTTCCGTCTGGCTTAAAACATATTTCAATCCATTCCTGAAATGGTTATGATCATCGATTATTACTACCTTATATTTCCTGTGCATCTTTCCGTCATTATTTCTTTTGTACAAAATCAATTTTGCCCGTCTGTCATCAGGAATCTCATTTCTTCCTCGTGAATAAATTCATCATCTTCAATAAGATGTTATAATACAGGATTGCATAACATATAATTGTGAAAAACAGTATTACGCCAAGATTGAAAACGAGTGTGCTGACCCGGATACCTGCAAAAAACTTGTATGGTGCATAGAAATGAGCTCTCAGAGATATGAGCTGACTGCCGTCAGGGTCGGTATACACAGGGTCAATTATCTGAACAATTCTGTCATTCTCCTGAACCAGTTTTTTCTGGTTTGTTTTCTTCTTCAGAAGACTGGCGAGAAAGTCATTGTAATTCCCTCTGTAAAAATCAGTGAACCTGGTTTTTCCCATCTCGTTTTCAAGCTTAATTATTTCCGCATTCTTCTTTCCGTTAACAACGTTGAAGAGTTTTATATACTTTCCTTTAACCTGTTGCAGAAAATCAAACAGAGATTCAGTGTTAGCGGCTTTGAACGTTTCAGGGCTCAGGATATTTAAATCAGGTTTCTCCAGGTCGTTCCATCTGTTACTTTCCTCCTGAATTTCATTTCTCAGTATGTTCAGATTTTGTTTCAGAAGTGTCTTTGAAGAATCATCATTTTGCCCGGCCAGTTCTTCCGACTCTTTAAGCAGACTTTCAAGTTCCGGAATGAAGTATACCTGCCTGTAGTTAGCCTGACTCTCGATTTTATTAAAATCATAGAAGATCCTCTCATAAGGATTGCTTGTGTATTGAGTTACTGCCAGCGCTTCATATGCCCACCTCGATGGCATGGCATCGGCAACTACCGGGGCAACTCTTTCCCCTCCGCCAATTACGGAGTTTAGTTTGTCAAAACTGAACATGGCACCGCCGAGCACCATCTGAGGAATGACCAGCAGCGGGATCAGTATATATATAGTCACTGCCGAGTTAAAGCTTGACGAAATTATCAGGCCCAGTATGTTGGCAAAGCATGAGACAGTAAAAAGGACAGCCCAGTATTCAGTATACAGCCCTTTTATTTCAAGGATAGAGTTGCCTATAAGAACAAATGTCAGTGTCTGAACAGCTGAAAGTGTGAACAGAATGGCAATCTTGGAAAACAGATAGCTCGAACGGCTAAGACTGAGAAAGGCCTCCCTTTTAAGTATCTTCCTGTCCCTGAAAATCTCCTCAGCACTTACAGAAAGCCCGACAAAAAGAGCAATTATTATACTAAGAAAGATATAAGGTGGGATATTATCATTATCCCTGAAGACATATTTTCCTCCCTCCCCGGATGAAAACTTTATAATTACAGCCATCAAAACAGCCAGCAATGGTGTCTCAAGTATGTTTATCAAAAGATACTGGCTGTTTCCCAGTTTTGAAATGACATCCCGGCTGATAAAGATTTTAAACTGATTTATCCACGAGGGAATATTAAGTCGCATCTCCCTCTTCTCACTGATCTCCTCAATCTCCCTTGATTTGTGATTCTTAAGAAACAATTCATTCCATTCCGAAGGGCTTTTGATCCTGTTCTTTGTGAACCTGCCATAATCATCGACCTCCTTTGATTCGATTATATTGAAAAGCATTTCAGGATTCACATTTCCACAGTGCATGCACTCACCGGCTTCGGCATTGATCTGGTCGGTGATCTGTTTAAAGTATACAAGCGATTCGCCCGGGTTGCCATAGTAGATGGGATAACCTCCATTATCAAGCATAAGAAGCCTGTCGAACATCTTGAAGATATCGGATGAGGGCTGATGGATGACAACAAAGATCAGTTTCATGTTAAGCGATAGTTCCTTAAGAAGGTCCATTACATTCTCTGAATCCTTTGATGACAGGCCTGAAGTAGGCTCATCTACAAACAGGACGGAAGGTTCCCTGATAAGTTCAAGGGCAATGTTAAGCCTCTTCCGCTGGCCTCCGCTGATCTTCTTATTGAGCGGACTTCCAACTTTAATATCCCTGATTTCTGAAAGCCCCAGGTTAATCAGGGTGTTATTTACTCTCTCATCTATCTCATTATCAGAAAGATCTCTGAAACAAAGTTTGGCGTTATAATAGAGATTCTGATAAACCGACAGATCCTCAAACAAAAAATCATCCTGGGCTACATATCCGATAAGTGCTTTGGCATAACTTGCAGATTCAGAAATATCGATCCCGTTAATCCTTACGTTTCCGGTAGCAGGTTTTTCAATGCCGGAAAGAATGTTCAGCAGGGTAGTTTTTCCTGACCCGCTGGATCCCATTATGCCAATTAACCCAAACTCCTCCTTAATATTGATATTGTGAAGAGCGGTTTTGTCGCCTGCAAATCTGAAAGTGATGTTTTCTGCAATGAATGAAAGATTCCTGATATTTTCATCTTTCAGGAATTTTGAAACTATATCGCTATAGTAGACTGTCCCTTTTGGCAATCTTACTGTACTGCCCGGAGGGAAAAGGTAAATACTGTTTTTATTGAAGCTTAGTCCCTTAAGAGTTATTTCGCTCGACCCTTTGTATTTTATGAAATAGAGATCCACGCTCCTTACCCTGAGTATGGAGATATTGCCGTCGAGACCATTTGAATAGAGATACCTGTTTTTATTTCCGCTTTCACTTAAACCTGACTTCTCATCCGTGATGAGAAGAATATCCTCGGAATTAAGATATCGTCCATCTTCTTCCCTGCAAAAATTGCTGATAAGCGAAAGCTCCTCGGCTGATATGTTGAAAACCGTTGATATGGTCTCAATTATGCTCATTCTCTGCTCCGTGTACAACTGCTCGGCCTTCAGCAGTTCAAAGATCCTGACGAGCACAATAACCTTTTGTTTCTGCGATAAAGTTTTATTTATCTTCCTGCATATTGAAAGGGTCTTGACCGAATCCTTCATTGAAGTCAGCTTTTCACTCTTTCCCTGCAAGGGTTCTCTTGAAGCTGTTTCATCAACTCTTGTCATTTCATCATAAAGACGGAGATACTCCTGAACCTTTTCCTTATTCATCTGCGACATAAGAAATGATTCAACAAACCTTCTTTGATGGTCAGTAATCCCCTCATCCTGTTTGGAGATTATTGCAAAGAGCTGCATTAGTGCTTTTAAGATTTCCTCGCTCATATCAGGTTTATGGTGTAATTTCTAAAATGCGATAAGTTCAAAAGGAAGTTCAACAAGTTCTGAATACTCTTCACCGGCCTCTTTAAGGTCAAGATCGAGCTCCTTGTAATACCATTTTATTTTCATAGGCGTTCCATCGAGGAAAATATCGTTGATCTTAAGAAGGATGTCAAGCAATAGTTTTGATGAAGCCGTATTGAAGTATTCCAGTTTGAATTCAAATTCTGCATTCACAACCGGATTCTTTTCAAATTCATTGAGCCAGTTAAGGACAGGTTTATAGAAACTTACAACATCTTCGGGCAACGATCTGCCTGAAAATTCAAATAGCGGCTTTAAGCTGTCGAGGATGATTTTTGGAGTGTCCTCTGTGGGTGCAATATTTATTATTTCCATATTTATGTAGGTTAATTATTGTTTTTTGATACCTTGATTAGCAAAGAATACATTGAACACTTTTCATCTATTTCATCGAAATTGTAGGTCAGCCTGTTTTCGGATTTTCGTGCCATATCTATAATGCCGATGCCTGCTCCTCCAACATTGGAAAATGTGCTGTTGAGCCTTACCATTTTGTAAAGCTCTTTCAGCCCGTTTGCATCGAGCGAATTAACTTCCTCTATCCTGTTCCTCAGGAATTGAATATTGGCGTTCAAGATCATATTGGATGAGATAAGGCTGTAGGCGCTATCTGTTTCTCCTATCATGAAAACCGGTGAATGCATGCTTATTGCAGAGTCCTCCCTTATGTTGTTTTTACTTATATTCTGAAGCATTTCAACCATGATATTGAAAATCTTCTTCCTTGCCTGATCTCCGATTATATCAGAGGAAAGCTTCCTCTCTGTAAACGCAAGAAGTGTTTTTGTAAGATCCTGTGAAAAATCACCTGAATAGATAAGGATTATTTCATTCTCCTTCATAATCCGGAAAAGCCGGAACATGTTGTTAAGTGGTTTTAAACCAGTCACTGAGCCCTCAGCCAGCTTGTTCGACAAGGGATGATTTCCCGTACTGATGAGGGTTCTCAATGAAAAATAGCAGTGGTCTTTGTCGATCTCATAAAAGTCGAACTCTAGTAAGTTCCCGGTTCTCCTTGCAATGTCAATGAGTCCCAGTCCGATCCCCTTTTTTTCATTCAGGTTTCTGCTGGTCAGCCATTCCTGGTAAAAATCCTTCAGGTCTTCTTCGGTCATTTCATTGATCCTGTCAAGCTTTTCTTTAAGTGGAGCAACCTCATCGTTCCTTATTGCATTACCGCTGCAGATTGAATATCCGTTCTCAATTCTTCCTATGACAAACATATTCGACTTGGAATGTATGTCTTTGACACTGTGAAAATTGATGTTCTGAAGGCAACCAACCATCACATTGAAGATTTTCGATTTAATACTCACAGCAATGTTGGAAGAGTCAAGTTTTTTCTCAGTCATTTCAAGGAGTGCAAGTATTATCTCCTGTGACACTTCTCCCCTGTAGGCGAGCATCACTTCAAATTCAGAAATCTGCCTCCTTATTTGTTCGATGAATTCCATTTGTATACAGTTGTCCCCTTTCATCCTGTTACTGTTAAAATTTTAGTCCTATCACTAATACATCATCGGTCTGTTCACTGTTTCCTTTCCAGTCCTCGAATGTTTTGCGAAAAACCTTTCCTATCTGGAAAATGCTTGACCCTGCATGTTCCTTAAGCAGGATATTCACATTGCCGCTCATATATTTCTCCTTACCTGAAGGCCCTCCGTACTGGTCTGAAAATCCGTCTGTAGTAAGGAAAATGGCATCTCCCTTTAATATATTGAAGGTATGGTTCCTGAATTTTTTCCTGTTGCTGTACTGGTTGCTTCCAACAGGGAAACGATCACCTCTGATTTCAGTCAGTTCCCCGTTCCTGATAAAATACAGTGGTCTGTGGGCTCCGGCGTAATTAATCGTTTTGCTCTTCAGGTCGATCTTGCAGAATGAAACATCCATCCCGTCGTTTATCATACTCTGCTCTTCTTCCTGCCGGAGTAACCTTACAAGGTTTGTGTGAAGCTTGTCGAGGATCTCGCCTGCAGTATCAGTGTCTGAATTATGTATTATCTCATTCTGAAGAAAGAATCCGATTATCGACATCAATGCTCCCGGGACTCCATGTCCTGTACAATCAACGGCCCCTATATAGATATTGTCATTATTGTGATAAAGCCATGGATAGTCGCCGCTTACTATGTCGCGCGGTTTATAAAACATAAAAGAGTTTGGCCAGCACGATTGCAGAGTCTTTTCTGTAGGCATCAATGAACTCTGAATGTGAAAGGCATAGTTTATACTGTCCTTAATACTCTTATTCTTCTTTACTATAAGCTCCTCTCTTTTCCTCGCCTGGGTTATATCGTGACAAACAAACAAGACCGACTCAACCTCCCCGTTGTCATAAAACTCAGGGATTGCGCTTACATCCATTATCTTGTTTCTTAAAAAAACCGGAAATACAAGCTCATTCTTCGATTTTGAACGTGTTCTGGCAACTTCTTCGAGTGTCGATTTAAAAAAGGCTATTACTGACTCTTCAAGATTTATACTGTTTATCGGTTTGTTTAAGAATTCAGAGATACTGAGGCCTGTATATTTTTCAATTACAGGGTTGACATAGGTGCATCTGCTGAAAATATCTATCCTCATTATGATGTCTGTGCTGTTCTCTGAAAGGGCCTGCATTTTGGCCCTGATTCTCTGTTCCTTCTCAGCCAGAAGCTGTTCAGAAATGTCCCTTGATGTAACAATAATCCCCTGCATAACTCCGTCGAGTGAATTTTTGCCAATGGCCTCCATCCATATTATCTCACCGCTTCTTGTGAAATACCTGTACTGGAGTTTATGTTTTCTTTCAGGGAATGAACGGATATCGTTAATGAATTTCGTAAAGCCTGTTGTGTCGAGCGGATGGACATTTTCAGAGAAGGGTTTTCCGGTTACTTCATCAGGGTAATAACCTAATACTGGCTGGATAGACGGACTTACATATGAGGTTATGCCTGACCGGGTATATATAAAAATAACCTCCAGCGAGTTTTCAAGAAGCGTCTGTGTCTTCTGATTACTTTTATGCACCTCCTGGATCTGCTCTTCAAGTTTCAGATTGGTTTTTGTAAGTTCTTCCTGTCTTGCAGCTATCATTTCATCTGCGACCTGCATCATCTTTGTTTTCTGAGCCAGGTTCTCTCTCATTTTTTCTGATTCCCTCAGGAGAATAAGGGTCTTCTCGTTCACTCTTACAATGTTGATTGTCCTCGCAATAATCTCGCTGAACTCTGTAAGCAGACCTGAGTTGAAGTGCCGTGAATTTTTGAAATGATGCAAGTTCAATTGCTCCGTAAACAATATCATTATCGATGAGGGGAACTATCAGGATACATTTCGGTTTCATATGATGTATCAGCCCTGAAGTTACTTTAGCATAATTTGCGGGTATTTCGGTGCGCATTATGTATTGCCTTTCCAAAACAGCCTGACCGACCAGCCCCTGACCAAACAGAAATTCCGATTGCATCTGTTTTTTCCTGTCAAATGCAAAGGTTGATGTCATTCTTAGCTTATTCCCATTAATGGGGTCTTCTTCGGCAAGATAAAAAGCTGCCTGTACAACACCCTCCAGCCTGCCTGAAAGAAATCTTAATATTTCGTCCCCAAGCCGGCTGGTCTCATTTATTGATCTGAGCAGTTCGTTGGCTTCAGCAATGATTCCTGCAATCTCTCCTCTTTCTGACTCTTTCTGATTGAAACAAAGGAGACTCTTCCTCATGTTTTCAAGACTGGTATGGAGGTCCTCTTCCCCGTTTACAGTCTCGTATGCATGGGAGAAATCCCCTGTTTCAATCTTTTTTGCAAACATGACAATATTTTCAATGCTTTTTTTGTACAGAATGGAATGCTCTTTCTCCTTAGTTCTGATCTGCAGGTATCTGTCTGCCATATAATACCCTGTAATTGCAGAAATTAAAGGAATCAGGTTTGCCAGATAGAATATGTTATGTTCCTCAAAGAGCAGTCTGATATTAGTAAACGACAGATTCAGGCTGACCGGGACAAGAGCAAAAAAGAAAATCACCAGCTCTGTAATGAGTCCCGCTGCTGCCATTCCGGCAACAAGCATCAGATAGATCTCAGTTTTCCCGAACCTATGCATTTTTCTTCTCTTCCTTTTTTGTTATCCTCATCATCTCTTCTGCTGCCTTTTCCGACAATAACGTAAAGAACTCTTCATCTTCGGCTGTAAACCTGTGAAATGAAGCAAGTTCGATTACTCCCAGGAGTGTATCCCTGTGGCATACAGGGAATATTATAAGCGAATCCGGAGACGCCTGTCCCAGTCCTGTCTTAATAATGATATAGCCATTAGGCACATTTTTCAGGTTGATAAGTTTCCTGTCCCTTGCAACCTGCCCCGGAAGTCCTTCTCCCAACTCAAATGTCAGGTCACTTGTAGTCTCTTTATTATAAGCATATCCGGCAAGACAGGTTAATGCACCTTTGCCGTCATAAATAAGGAAAAGCCCCTGCAGTATTTCTTTCTCTCCTGCAATTTTGCTGAGAAGATCAAATGCGAAAAGTTCTAAATTGTTATCTGAACCGCGCAGTTGGTTCATTATCCTCCCGGTAGCTTCCTCCAGGGGCGATGAAACAATTTCACTCTTCGCTGTTTCAGAAGCAAAAGCCTGAGGGCTGCTTTTCTTTTTGAAAAAATCTCTCATTTGACTAAAGTGATTTTAAAAAACTTATTATTTCGTCGCAGCTCATTACACGGTCAGGATTGCATAGCTTAAGTGCTTCACGGGGCATTGTTTCAAAGGGAGCATCCTCAGGCGATTGTACAATTGTCAGAGCCCCTTTTCTTTTAGCGCTGCAGAGACCTTTAGCCCCGTCAGAGTTTGCACCTGAAAGGATTATGGCAATCATTTTATTTCCATATGCTTCGCCGGCTGATTCAAAAGTCAGATCAATTGCCGGCCTCGAGTAGTTCTCTTCCTCTCCGGTCGACAGGCTGATAGTTTCATCTGTCTCAATCAACAGGTGATAGTTCGAAGGAGCAAGATATACAAAGCCCTTTTTCAGCGGATCCTTATCCAGAGGTTCAAGCACTTTCAGGTTTGAACCGGGGTTAAGCGATTCAACGAATCCGTTTCTGATGTCCCTGCGCCTGTGGAGGCATAAAACAAGAGGGACAGGAAACGATGCAGACAGAGATTCCAGTATCCTTCTGACCAGGTTGAAACTTCCTGCTGATCCTCCTATTACTGCTATTTTATAACTTGTCTTCAATTGATGCGTCAGAGATTGTTTTTAAAACTGTCAGATCCTTTTATATATCTTTTCTTCAAAATTCAGATTGGTAAAATTTCTTGCGGCACGATTCCAGCTTATTGATTCTTTTGAACCGATTGCCAGGAGGGAATCTTTTTTAAGACTTCTGCTGAATATATCCACGACTCTGTCCTGGAGCTCGGAATTGAAATAGATGAACACGTTTCTGCAGATTATAATGTCGAAGACCCCTATGGTCCCCTCTTTCGACAGATCGTGATAGATGAATTTTGTGTTTGCTGAAAGGTCCGCATTGTAACAAACAGTCTTATCGCTTACGGAGTAGTAAGAGCTAAGCATTCCTGTTCCGCCTGCTTTTTCGTAGTTCTTTGCATTCAATTCCTGGTTTTTAAGAGGGTAAATTCCGGTTCTTGCAGTATTTAATGCATTTATATTAAGGTCAGTGGCGGTTATCCGGCATTTATCAAGTATCCCGGTTTCCTTAAGTAAAATTGCCATTGAAACCACCTCTTCGCCGGTGGAGCAAGCTGCATGCCAGATGTTTATAACCTGATTGTCAATAAGACCGATCGTGATTATCTCCTTAAGGGCAGTCCAGAAAGAGGGGTCACGAAACATCTCAGTTACATTTACTGTAATCTCGTTAATGAATTGCCCGGGGAAAGCCTCATCTGATACCATCCTTTTCCTGAAATCAGGAAGGTCATTAACATTGTGCATTTCAAAGAACCTGATAATTCTTCTCTTCAGTGATGACTGTGCATAGTCGGTGAAGTCAATTCCTTTAGCCTCGCGGACCAGGGATATTATACTCTTTATTTCTATTTCATTAAGATCAGTCATCGAAAGGATAAATTGTTACTTTAATTCTAAAATCCTGTTCAGGCTCAGCCGCAAATAATCTGTATGAAGCCATCAAAGGACGTTATCAAAAATACTAAGGAGGGAATAGAGCAAAAACAGTAATACACCTGATTTCGCAGGGAAAGTACTCATATCTTCTCCGCGTATTTATACCTGTTACAGGAATGGAATACACGTGGAATGAGTACAGGTCGGGGACTTATTATTTCAGTGAAAGTATATGGGGAGATATTTTTTCGATGGGGAGTACTTTTTGTGCAGCATTAAGTTTAATTGCCTCCTTGGGCATTCCGAAAACAACGCAGGTGTTTTCGTCCTGGGCAATTGTTGCAGCACCAGCTTCTTTCATCTCGAGTAGTCCGCGCGCCCCGTCATCGCCCATGCCGGTCATTATAATTCCAATTGCATTGGGACCTGCATAACGGGCAGCAGAACGGAACAGGACATCTACTGAAGGACGATGGCGGTTCACAAGCGGCCCATCTTTTATCTCGACATAATATCTTGTACCATCTCTTTTTAAAAGCATATGCTTGTTTCCAGGAGCAATAAGAGCCCTTCCTCTTATAACCGAATCTCCATTTTCGGCTTCCTTGACCGATATTTTGCATAATTCATTGAGCCTGTTGGCAAACGATCTGGTAAAATTCTCCGGCATGTGCTGAACAATAACAATTCCCGGAGTATCAAGAGGCAATGATTCGAGCATGATTCTGATTGCTTCGGTACCACCTGTTGATGCTCCTACGGCAATTACCGGATCGGTGTTTTTAACTGTACTGTTCTTTTTTGGAGCAGCAATAACCACATCGGCGCTGTATTTCGGCGCTGTAGGAGCAGGAGAGGGAGCGGGCTTGCTTTTTTGAATTGACTTCGACATTGCTGCTGCCCGCACCGCATCACAAAGCAAAATCCTCGACTCTTCAAAAAATTGTTTTGTAGCCATGTGCGGCTTGGTGATAATATCTACTGCCCCGTATTCCATTGCCTTGATGGCACTCTCGGTACCAGCTGCAGTAAGACTCGATATTATGATGACTGGAATTGGGTGCTGAGCCATAATCTTCTTCAGGAAAGTAAGACCATCCATTTTTGGCATCTCTATATCGAGAGTGATCACATCGGGAAGCTCATTCTGCAGTATATGGGCTGCACGGTATGGATTTGATGCCGTGTCGAGCACTTCAATCAATGGATCCGTCTGGAAGATCTCCTTCAAAACCTGCCGGACCATAGCAGAATCGTCAACTATTAAAACCTTTATCTTTTTCAAAATATCCTTCTGCTGCTCAGTTATTCTTTCCTATATATTTTTGAATAACAATACCTTTATAAGTATCGAAGAGTATTTTTCTTCCATGCAGTCCGCCCACGCTCGCGCCAGCCACGAAAAGATTCAGATCCTTAAGGTATTCATTTGCTATTTCTATATTCCTGGTGCCGATATTAAACTGATAAGAGGAGGTCTGAAGAATATCAGCTCCTCCGAACAGTTTTGCTTTAATATTCTTTTTGCTGCAACCAAGCTCAATCATTCTGTCATAAAGCTTTTGTATCGCGATGTTACCATATTTCGGCGACGCCAGTCCTTTCCCGTTCCAGAGAGGAAGCATGAAGTGGTTTATTCCACCGTACTTCAGTTCAGTATCCCAAAGGCATACAGCAACGCACGATCCCAGAATTGTAGTAACCAGGCAGGGTTCTTTTGTTACAAATATTGTGGATGGAAAAAGGTAATATGTCGAATAATCATTCTCAGTCATCAGAATATCTCATTATTTCCATCGAGGCCTAACCTGTCATCTCCTGATAAGTTGTATATGCTCGTATTGCTGTCTGATTCGGGTATTTTTACTAAAAACTCAGAACCTTTTCCCGGTTCACTTTTAAATTCAATGCTCCCGTTCAGCAGTTCAAGGATCGATTTAATTATTGAGAGCCCCAATCCATGGCCCACATTTATGGAGTTAATCTGATCGTCAAGTCTCTTGAATCTGTCGAAAATCTCTTCCCGGCTCTCCTCATTAATTCCTAATCCTGTATCAATTACGGAAATAATAAGCTCATTTCCTGAATAGTCGAGTATGATTGTAATTTTCCCGTTTTCGCTTGTGTATTTTATGGCATTGCTAAGCAGGTTTGAGATTATCAGGCTAATTTTGCCCGGATCGGAAATAAATGGACGACCGGCCAGTTTCTCTTTTACCTCTGTTGTTATGTTTTTCCTTTCGGCTTCGTGCCTGAAGGATTCCACAACATTATTGACCAGTTCGGAAAGGTTAATGCCTGACGCCTCAATAAATATTTCACCCGCCTCAATATTGGCTGCTTCGAAAATATTCCTGAATTGAAAATCAAGGCTGAAAGCCTCTGAGTGTATGAGGCGGGCCATGTTTTTTACCTTATCCCAATCTCCTTCCCTCACCATCAGGATATTCCGTGAGAGACCAAGTATTGAAGCAAATGGATTTATTATCTCATTTGTAATATTCGAGATGAAATGAGTTTTCAGAGCTTCTGATTCCACGAGCTTTTTATTGGCAAGTACAAGTTGCCTGCCCAGCTCTTTTTGTTCATTTAGTGTATTTTTGCACTCCTTGAATCTCTTATCGAGTTCCTGGAGAAGTTCCTCATCTGATATAGTCATGATTCAATATTTTTTCTGAAAATTGTCGACTGGAGCTGTTTCAATGGCACATCGAAGTTGGTTATTGATTCAGAATGTCCAAGAAAAAAATAGCCTCCGGGTTTAAGCCTGGCGCAAAGTTTGTTTATAACCTCTTCCTGTGTTTTCCTGTCGAAATATATAAGCACGTTTCTGCAAAAAACAATATCGAACAGATTGTCAGTGATGTAGGAACCATCCATGAAATTCATCTGGGCAAACCTCACTTTTGATCTTAATTCCGGAACAATCCTGACAGTTCTCTTTGTATTGTTTTTACTCTTAAGCAGGTACTTTTTCTTTTTAGTCAATGACATTGAAGCAACCCTGTCCTCGTTGTATATTGCCTCTGCTGCTTTTCTTAAAACACGGGTAGAGATATCCGTGGCAGTAATATGAAAATCAAAATCCCTGTTTAGCTCCCTGAAATCGGAAAGAACCATTGCCAGGGTATAAGGTTCTTCCCCTGTTGAGCAGCCTGCACTCCAGACTTTTAGGACAGACCTGACATTTCCTGATGCAAATTCAGGAAGCACTTTCTCAGTCAGGTAATCGAAATGGAGAGGTTCTCTGAAAAAGTCAGTTTTATTTGTTGTTACGATGTCAAGAACATTTATCAGTTCTTCTTTCCCGGCAGCGGTGAATATGAAATCGATATACTCCCTGAATGAGCCTGACTGGAGCTCATTAAGTCTTTTCTGAAGACGACTTTGGAGCATGATCTTTTTTTCAGGAGGCATCTTGATGCCAAGTTCTGAGTTGATGAAGGTGGATAGCTTCCTGAAATCAGCATCCTTCATCTGCATCTCATAATACCTCGTAATCTTTGCAAACTGGTCGTTCATCTCTGCAGCCAGGTCTTATTGTCAGAACTTCTCATATTCATTATCGATGGCATCACCCTTATCGAGGTTGAAGTTGAAACCACTTTTAAGGGAACTGCTTTTTTTAGTAACTTTTTTTCGTTCATCCACCGGAGAGCTGAAGATCTTCTCCCTGGCAGCAACCTGAGGTTTTGGCTTTGTTTCTGCTGAATATTTCAGTTCATCGGGAAGTTTAAAATATCCTATCTTCTCAAGCAGCTGATCGGCCTGGCCTGACAATTCCTCCGAACTTGTGGCCACCTCTTCGGAGGCAGCAGCATTCTGTTGTGTGATCTGATTGAGCTGCTGTATTGCATTATTGACCTGTTCGGCACCGGCATTCTGTTCAAGGCTGGCAGTTGCTATCTCCTGTACCAGTTTTGAAGTATTCTCAATTTCAGGCGCAATTTCAGTCAATAACCTGCTCGACTCCTCAGTAGCATAAACACTTGTCTGAGTGAGCTCATTTATCTCAATGGCTGCAGCCTGACTTCTTTCGGCCAGTTTTCTCACTTCCGAAGCGACAACGGCAAAACCCCTGCCGTGTTCTCCTGCCCTGGCAGCCTCGACGGCTGCATTCAATGCCAGGATATTAGTATTCCGCGCTATGTCGCCTATAATAGATACCTTTTCAGCGATCTCCTCCATATATTTCACTACCTGGTCCGATGCGCTGTTTATCTTTTTAATGCCTTCAGCAGCTTTGAGTGAAATCTTCTGTGTCTGCTGGGCATTTTCTGTATTCTGCTGGATATTGGCCGACATCTCCTCCATCGAAGAAGATACTTCTTCTGCGGATGAAGCCTGTTCTGTTGCTCCCTGACTCATCATCTGAGCTGTTGAACTCATCTGCTGACTCGACGACGAGATGTTTTCTGCCGCAGAGCTGAAATCAGAAACGGTAACAGCTATTGATTTTATCATCTCACTCAGCGACTCAATCAATGTGTCATTTTCCGAACGTTTATTCAATTCAACAGTCAGATCGCCTGCTGCAATCAGTTTTGCCTTGGCAGCGATTTCATTATTTGATTCAATGAGGAGATTCAGGTTATTCTTAATGTCATTGAAATCGCCATTATAATTTCTTGTTATTACCGGAGGAATATCCCCTTTGGAAATTCGCTCAACATGATCGGCTGCCATTTTAACAGGACGGATCAGTTCATCAAGAATTGTATTGATTCCAACAGTAATCTCCCTGAATTCAAAGTTCGTTTTTGCAGTGTCAACCCTTGAATCGAGTTTTCCTTCAATTGTGTCTTCAACGATCTCATTTGTCTGGCTAACGATAGATGCGATTATCCTGCCTGTATTATTCGCTATCCAGAAGGCAATAAAAATTGAAAGAATAAGTCCGGATATTGAGACAATAATAAGTATAATTGCTGCACTCTTTAATTCGCCTTTTGAGTAAGCGTCCTGGGTCTTGATATGTTCTTTCTGAAGATCGAGGATGCTTTGAACGCTGATTGCACACTGCACAAATGCATTGAGTACGTCTGTGTTGTATGCTTCCAGTATCATGGCATCAAGAGCAGTGGCCGACGGATCAGTAACCTTTACACCGCTCTCCGTCAAGACAATCCGCTCCTCAACAAGCTTTATGCAGTTGTCACCGGTACTCTTCCATTCCTTTATTGCCGTCTGAAGAGACTTCCAGTTTTCAATATCTTCATTAGCCCTGGGTATTGAATCAAAGACTTTCATCTCCGCTTCAAGGTCTTTCATGAGCTTCTGTATGATGTCGATGAGGTATTCTTTTTCCTCTACAACGTAATCATTAACAAGCAGCCCCGATTGGCTGGCCTTTATTTCAGACTGCAGGTACTGAATCCGGGTGATGCTTATCAGGGATGGCAGATACTGGTTAGCCATTGCATCCTGGGCTTTGCCCGATGATTTCATTCCCAGGTATCCTGTAATGCTTGTTATCAGAAGCAGTAAAATCAGAATTGCGAATGCAATTAAAAGTTTCAGACGAATTGAAAAATTGTTCACCTTTTCCATCGCCTTTGTGATGATTTTTAAATTTAATTTATTCATTTGTGTTTTCTGAAAAATATACCTGGAAATTAATTACCTCATCGACTGAAAATATCTTGTCAATATCAAGGATCATGATAAAATTCTCATTCACCGGCCACAATCCTTCAATAAATGTTGAATTATATTTGGTGCCGATTGTAGGTGATGGTACAATCTCTTCTGTTTTTAATTCAAGAACCTCCTTGACAGAATCCACGAGAATTCCCAGAGTTACCGGCTCTCCTTCTTTATCAATGCTCAACACAATTATATTGGTGTCGACTGTGATCTCGTTCTCGGGCAAACTGAATTTTAAACGAAGGTCCACAACAGGCAGGACTGTTCCCCTGAGATTTATAACACCCCTCATGTACTCCGGTGACTTAGGCACCCTTGTAATTGGTTTCATTTCCAGAATATTCAAGACCTTTGACACATTTATAGCAAAAACTTCCTCGCCAAGCCTGAATGAGAGGTAAGTTTGAATTGCTTGCTGATCAGTATTCATAATTTGATAATAATGGTTTTAACATTAAATATTTACTTCTTTAATTATTCTGCTACAGACTCTCTTCTGTATGCATACCTGCCTATGATTTTATTAGGATCAATAAGCAATGCAACAGTTCCGTCTCCGAGGATGGTAGCCCCCGAAATAATATCCTGATTCTTATACATTATTCCAAGAGTCTTTAGAACAGCCTGGTATTCTCCGACTATATGGTCGACGACCAGACCAAAAAGAGTATCCTCATATTCTATAACAATTACCTGTTCAACCTCGGGAGGAGAGCCTTTGATTCCAAACTCTTTCCTCAGATTTGTAAAAGGTATATGTCCGTCGTTAATATAGATAAGGTTATTCGCAGCATTTACAAGGTCATTGTGTTTAAACTCGAGGCACCTGTTTATAGCGCTTAGAGGAATTATATAGGAAGAACTGCCGATTGAGACCAGAAGGCCGTCAATAATCGAAAGTGTAAGCGGAAGCTTTATCGTTATTGTTGTCCCTTTGTTAACCTCAGTATTAATTGAAACCTCACCTCTCAGGTCGGCTATCTTTCTTTTAACAACGTCCATTCCGACTCCTCTTCCCGACACCTTCGTTATGTTTTCAGCCGTTGTGAATCCGGAGAGAAAAACAAGCTCGAGGATCTCTTTTTCACTCATGCCTGCGGCATCCTGAATCGCCCCGCTCTTAATGGCTTTTTCCAGTATTTTCCTGGTATCCATCCCTTTGCCGTCATCATAGATCTGTATAATGACTTCTGAACCGGAATAGAAAGCCTTCAGAAGTATTTTCCCTTTTTCAGGTTTTCCCGCCTTTTTCCTTGTTTCCCTGTCTTCAATACCATGATCGATACTATTCCTGATTATATGCATTATAGGGTCAATAAGTCCTTCAATCATATTTTTATCAAGCTCAGTATCTGTGCCTTCGGTTTGAAAGATAATCTCCTTGTTTAACTCAATTGAAAGTTCCCTTACCAGCCTCTGAAAACGGGTAACCATGTTTTCGAGCGGAATGAGTCTCATGCTGAATGTATTATCTCTTAGACGGCGTGATATTTTTTCAATATCTTCCGCAATTACAAGAAGTTCCTTGCTGTTTATTTTTTCCGAGATCAGAGAGAGACCGGCCTGTCGGGTAACCAGTTCGCTTACAAGGTTTATCAGTTCATCAAGCTTTTCAGAAGATACCCTTATGCTTGATATGTTCTGTTCTTTATTCCTGAAATTATCTTCCTGGAATTCAGGTGTTTTGGGAGAAAATATCTGATTGACTGCAACCGATGCCAGTTTTTCGACCTCAGATAATTGAAGTCTGCTTCCCTGGTTATAAAGATCCTCAAGGCTTTTGCTGAACTCTCCGTTATTGAACAGGTTTTTGCTGCTTAACTCTTTAATAACAAGTTCGCAATCGAAGTCGACAAACATGAATACATCGCGTATTGCATCTTCAGTCGATTCAGTTGACAGTACAGTAACCCAGGAGGTGTAGCATGAGAGTACATTTATTTCGTTGAATTCGGGAATTTCGGCTGTAATTGTGAACACCCTGCTTTGTCCGAGGGAGGCCAGTTCATTAATAATCAGTAGTGGGTTTGTTCCGTTCCTGAAAATTTCTCTTTTAGGGATGAACTGAATATAGAAAGTACCTTTATCCTGTGATGTCTGCGGAGTCTCGCTTCTGATCACTTCTGTAATCTGCCCCGATGGTCGAATTGCCATCCAGTAAAGCAGTGATGCTTTTAACAAGCGACTCATGGTTTTTTATGGTAGCGGCTGAAAGACGGTCATCTTCCTTAAGCAATATCTGGATATGGTCGATCGATTTGAAGGTAAGATCAAGCAGCCTGTCGTTTACTGCCAGCATCCCTTTCCGTACATTATCATAAGCTGATTCAAGATGATGTGTAAATGAGTCGATAGTTGAAAACCCAAACATGGCGCTGCCCCCCTTGAGAGAGTGCATTGCCCTGAAAATTACCTCAATGTGATTGTTGTTTGTAGGTTCCTTACTTAGTTCAAGGGAGGACTTTTCCAGATCGTGTATCAGATCGGTTGCTTCCTCTATAAATTTCTGTTTGAATTGTTCCATTCTATGATAACTTACTTTATTCCCCGGCCTGAAAACCCGGCATCGTGTATGGGCTGACGTAATTACTAGTTGAGTACTTTATGAATTGCGGCAATCAGTTTGGCAGGCACAAATGGTTTAATAATCCATCCGGTTGCACCGGCCTCTTTTGCCTCCAGCTTCTTTTCAACCTGCGATTCGGTTGTCAGAAAAAGAATTGGGATCATCTTATATTCGGCGCTGTTTCGTACTGCCTTAATAAGTTCAATTCCATTCATGACAGGCATGTAGAGGTCAGTAATAATGAGATCGATTTTATCCCCGTTAAGATGCTTCATGGCATCCTGCCCGTCAACCCCTACCTTTACTTTGAAACCTTCATTCTCGAGTGTGAAGGAGACTACCTCCCGGATACTCTCAGAATCATCAACAATCAAAATAGTTCTTTCCATATAAATAATAATTTGTGTTTGTTTCTGCTATTAAATAAATACATTAAAGTCACAGTTCTTGAGGTAGGAGAAGGTATTCTCCTGAAGAATAGCATCTATCTTAACCTTTTTGCCATTCATGTTCCCGATCATTTTCAGGGAGTACAGAAGCTGTCCTGTTGAAAGATCAATGGCATCGATATTTCTCAACTCAATGACCAGCTCTTTACAATCGGTCAGAACAGACTCAATTCCGGCTTTAACCTTTTCAATCTGATTAATTCCAAGATCTCCCTCCAGGGTAATGTGGTGGACATCCTTTTTCCTATCCTTACGGCTGCTTATATTAAAAGCTTTGTTTTCCATTTTTCAAGTCATTAAAAAAGTTCCATATCTTCTTCTGAATCAGGCTTTTCATGCACCGTAATCTCGCTGTCCTCATTAATCACTTTCTGATGAATTATCCTTTCGCTTGCTACAGTATAATAGTTTTCAATCTCCTTCAGGTTCTTAACCTTATCTGATTTGTCTCTCACGCTGTTGTCTTTTATCAGCCTGCTATTCAGAGTATTCAACTGATCAATTATGACACTCAGCACTTTTTCAAATTGTTCGAAGTAGTCAGCCTGTATGATTGTTTCCTTTAACCTGTTAATGATGTCCTTCCTGATATTCCAGTTCTGAAGCAGAACTTCATCAAGCTGCCTGCTCTCATTATCAAGACTCTCGAGGGTCTTGCTGATATGAACCATAATCCTGATCTGTTCCTTTTCAAGGATACTTCTGAATCCCTCTATTTCGCTTTCTGCAAGGAATTTCTCAGAGAGCCCGGCAATATTTGACATTTCATTAAAAAGATCCTCTTTCTTCTGAATGATATCCCTGGCAAGCGATAACAATTTGTGTTGTTATAAGAAGATTACCCTTCATCATCCTTTTCTGAATTCTTTCCGGCAACCTGTTTAATATTATGGAGTGATTCAAGTTTTTCAAGCGGGATAACTATTTTTTGTTCGGTATTATTATGGAGTACGCTGTAATCTGCTGTTTTAATGTCAGCAGTTCCTCGTTCAGCGGATTTGAATTATACTCATCCAGAAGACGAAGCGATCTGTCGAGTCTCTCCTGTACATGACGTATGAGTGTAGTGTCTGAATTCTCATCTTCGAACGAAAACTCGTGCGATATTGTGGAAATTGCAGACAGATCATCTGTCATGTTCTGAAAATTGGCGGAGATTACCTCAAGAGCCTTCTGGTATTCCTTTGTGATAAGGATAAGCTGTGCAGCCTGCAGACCTGAAATGTCTGCTATAAGTGAAAACAACTTTTCGTTTTCCTTTTCTGCATTCAGTTCCGATGCGGGCATCTCCTTATTAAGGCTTGCAATAATCTTGAAGTGAGAATGTTGAATGTGTTCCACCTTCTGGCGGATAATGTCGTGATATTGCAGATGTTTAATTATATCGCTTATATTCCCGGCAGAATTGTTTATCTTTTCCTTCAGGATAGGAATGTAACTCTCCGATTCGAGGTTTTTCCTGTTTACAATCTCAATAGCTGATTCAAGCTCTTTGTAGAAGCTGAAGCTCTTATTAATTGCATTCTGAGAATACACTTTTGTGTTATTGTGCATGCTGTTGACGGAGAAGCTGAGGCTTCCCACCTCTTTCCCGATCTCGGTTAGCCACGACTGAATATTGACAAGTGCATTGTCCCAGTTTTTTACCGATTCAAGTGAAGCTGATTTAAAACTTTCATTGTTTGATATGAGCCTGAAATTTGTTGTCAGGAATTTGAATGTTATAAGATCCTGTTTAAAGTTGCGTATAAGAAGAGATACGTAATTAATCTTGCTGTTTATCTGAGTATAGGTACCCAGGTTTGCATCGATTTCATTTTCTGTAGCTGTTTTATACTTCTGAAGTGAACCGAAAATATGGTTAAGTTCGTCAGTGAGACTAATTTCCTTGTTGCCCAGAATAGTGTCGAAGATCTGAGTCGCATTGGCTGAGACTATCGAATTCTTCTTAAAATAATCCTTTAAAAATTCATTTAGCTGAAGAAAAACCTGGGAGGAGTTCTGGTGCAGTGTTCCGATCTTTGTTTCAATGTCGTGGAACACACTTATTAATTCTTCTATCTTCACTACGTTAGTCATATTTCGGCTGGGGCTCATAAAAATCTGATTGTGTTAGTCATTTGTTAAAATAGGTCAACTGAAATTCTCTGGGCAAAGATTGTAAAGGTCTCATTTTCCTGAACCCTGGCTCTGGTGAGTGTTACAAGAAGATCGAAGTCTTTACCGTCTTTGTCAATCCAGGAGATTTCGGTTCTTACGCTTATCTCTTTCCTGTTGCCATTACTCATGCAGTAAGCAGAGATGGATCCATTGTTCTGTTCAAGTGTAAGAGGTATGATGTTTTCAATTTTATTTCCAAGGACTTTATCACGCTGAATACCCCAGATCTCTTCTGCGGCATTGTTGAAATACTCAGTGATTCCATTCTGGTCAAAGCTTACCACTCCGTCAACGCATCCTTCCAGGATTGCAATATTCTTGGCTTTTTCAGTCTCAATATCCTCGATCTTCTTTTTCAGGCCTGTGCTTGCCTCATTTAGTTTCTCGCTGAGATTCTGTTTAATATCCTCAAGTTCGCTCGTATATGTTTTCAGTTTTTCGCCCTGTATGCGTAATTCTTCTGCCTGGCGCTGGGTTTCCAGTTCTGCATTTTTCTTTTCTGTCTTGTCAGTTGCAAGAGCAATGACCTTATAAGGTATACCGTCTTTATTAAGTGCCGGAGTGTAGGAAGCATTGATCCAAACCTCTCTGCCTGTTTTGGTCATGCGTTTGAAATCGCTGTTCTGAAGTTTCCCTTCACGCAGCTGTTTCCAAAACTCATTAAAGACCTCGATAGGCTCATTTGCCAAGTCGGCAAACATCCTGTCGTTCTTGTTTATCACCTCTTCGAGGGTGTATCCCATCATTGCAAGGAACTTGTCATTTGCATTTATAATCTTCCCCTCCATGCTGAATTCCAGCGTAGCAAGGGTGTTATTGATTGCAGTAAATATCCCGACTCTCTCCACTTCTCTTTGCTGCATTTCCTCCTGTGTGGCATTCATCTCTTCGAGATTCTGTCTCATTTCCTCTTCCTGTGCCCTGAGCTCTTCTGTAAGCTTCTGCGAATCGCGGAGCAGTTTCTGTGTTTGCTCATTTGTTTTTGCCCTTGAAATTGTTGAGGCAAGGATCTCAGCAAGTTTTTCAACGAAATCAATCTCAAAGCTTTTAAGAGTCTTAAATGATGCCAGTTCGATGACGCCGAACAATTCATTGTTGAAAATAAGGGGAGAGATAAGCACCGCTCGCGGATTTGCATCTCCAAGACCAGAGGTGATTGTTATGAACTCATCAGGAACATCGGTAAGATAAATCTTATCCATCTCAAGCGCAACCTGGCCGATCAGGCCTTCCCCTATTTCAATCTTTTTATTAATGTGCTTTTTTCTGTCCCAGGCATATGCAGCTTCAAGCTCAAGATGCCTTTGCTCCCTGCCTGTCGATTTAAGCAGGAATATCATTCCCTGGTTGGCTTCAAGGTATTTAACAAGCCTTGACAGGAACTTGTCGCATAACACCGTGAGGCTTTCCTCTTCCTCTCTCAGGATTTCATTGAATGAGGTCAGCCCTGCAGAAACCCAGTTTCTTCTTTTTTCCTCTATTGCGACTTTTTGCAGGTTATTGCGCATGCTTGTAATCGAGGAACCCAGTTTATCCTGCTCACTCAGAACTTTATACTCGATATCGAAGTTGCCGTTTCCTATTTTCTCTGTAAACTCGGCAAGATTTTGCTGGTTCTGGATTATTGTGTCAATCGACTGAGAGATTTGTCCTATCTCGCTTTCATCTTCATATCCGATCTTTTCAGAGAGCGAGCCTACTGAAGCCATCATTGAAATCCTGGCAGCCTTCTTAAGAGGATTCACAATATTTTTTCTGAAGTATCGTAAAATGACCAAAATGCAGATTATCCAGATTACAACTATCGTCGATATCAGCACAATCTGCTGGTAAATTATACCGGCAGACAAGTTTTTCAGAAAAATTGCCAGGCAGCAAAGATTGATTGTAATAAACAGAGAAATGATTATTCTCAGTTTTGTTTCGAGGGTTTGATTTTTAAAGATCATTATCAAACAATTATATTAATCTCAGGTATTGTATCAACAGGCCTGAACCAGGTGAATAACAATAAGTGTTTCTCCACATATTCATGAAATCAAAAATATAGGTAACAGGAGAGCTGAAAAACAGTGCTTATACTTGAAAAGCACAAAGAATTACCCGGTTTTTACCCGTGTGAACACTCAAAATAATCAGGTAGGATTACGTGGATTGTCCTAACCGGGATTTGTCAGAGAGTCTGACTTCTGGAAGTTCAATGCTATCGTAATGATTTTTCAATATTTTCAATAAAGACATCGAAAAGGTAATCGGTATCTGTAGGGCCGCCTGAGGCTTCTGGATGGAACTGGGTTGAGAAGAACGGTTTGGTCTTGTGCCTCATTCCTTCATTGGTCTTGTCGTTGATGTTGATGAAAAGCGGTTCCCATTCATTTCCTAAAGTCTTGTTGTCAACTGCAAAACCATGATTCTGCGAAGTGATATATGCTTTGTCGGTACCGACAAGAAGCACCGGCTGGTTATGGCTTCTGTGACCGTATTTGAGCTTGTAGGTATCGGCATCGGACGCCAGAGCCATTAGTTGATTTCCGAGACAGATCCCGAATACAGGCTTATCCCCTTCAAATGATTTCCTTATGTTCCTGATTGTAGCTTCACACATCTTTGGATCGCCTGGTCCGTTAGAAAGAAATAAACCGTCAAATTCCTCTTTATGAAAATCATAGTCCCACGGCACCCTGATTATTGTAGTATCCCTTTTTAACAGGTTCCTTATGATATTGAACTTGACACCGCAATCAACAAGCGCAATCCGGTATTTTCCGGAGCCGTATACTTTTCTCTCATGAGTGCTTACTTCTGCCACAAGGTTCACCTTGTTGGGGTCGTAATAGCCGATACTGGTTCCTGCGGGTTCTATCTTTCCCAGCATTGCTCCCTTTTCGCGGATCCTTTTTGTCAGGGCCCTCGTATCTATTCCGTATATTCCGGGAACATTATTTCTCTTCAGCCAGTCACCCAGGCTTTCTGTGGCATTCCAGTGGCTGTACTCGAAGGAATAATCAGAGACAATCAGTCCGGATATGTGTATCGACGAGGATTCATAGAACTGGTACAGGTCATTTTCTTCGCTCTTTACAGGGGCTCCGTAATTACCTACAAGAGGGTAGGTAAGACAAAGGATCTGACCACGGTAGGAGGGGTCTGTAAGACTCTCAGGATAACCTGTCATTGCTGTGTTGAATACAACTTCACCTGCAGCCGGGATTTCCGATCCAAAAGCACGGCCCAGGTATACTGTACCATCTTCGAGAGTCAACTTTACCTGCAAACTGTTTTTCATATATCTGTTTTTTCTGTTAGCGGATAGCTGCGACAGCCTTTTCAATCTGTTCCATCGCCCTTAATACTGTCTGTTGCGTCGTAGCAACATTCATTCTCATGAATCCCTCGCCCCCGGGTCCGAAAGTGGATCCCTCATTCATTCCTACACCGGCACGATTTACAAAAAAATTCTGTAACTCTTTCCCTGACATGCCGAACTTACGGCAATCGAGCCATATCATATACGTGGCTTCCGGCCTGATAGTGATTAACTCAGGGATCATCCTGCTGCAATAATCTTCAACTAAACCGATGTTTTTTTCAAGATACCCGAGCAGCTCACCGAGCCATTCCCCTCCATCAGAATATGCTGATACCGAAGCAATTGTTCCGAAAATGTTGCCATTACCCACATGAAAATTATCGAGAACCCTGCAAAATGCTTTTCTTAAGGAGGGGTCTGGAATAATCAGGGATGATGTAGAGAGGCCGGCAAGGTTGAATGTTTTACTGGGGGCAATGCATGTAATTGTCCGCTCCGCTATTTTTTCCGATATTGAAGCAAGAGGTGTGTGGGTAAAACCTGGCAGTACCAGGTCGCAGTGTATCTCATCGGATAGTATCACGATATTATTCTCAATGCAGATGAGGGCTAGCTTTTCAAGTTCTTCTTTTGTCCAGGCTCTTCCAACGGGATTATGAGGATTTGAGATAATTATCATTTTCGTCTTCCGGTCAATTAATCCGATAAGCGATTCATAATCCATGGAATATCTGCCGTCTGACTCAACAAGCTTGTTGTAAACCAGTTGACGTCCATGCGACTCAACAGCAGAAAAAAAAGGGAAATAAACAGGCGGTTGAACAATAATTTTGTCACCCGGGTTTGTATAGGCAAGAGTGCAGAAATTAAGCGCCGGAACAATCCCCGGGCAAAAACTTATCCACTCTTTTTCGAGTTGCCAGCTATGACGGATTCTGAACCATTCTAAAATTGAAGTGTAATATTCAGGCTGGCGGAATGAATACCCTAAAATTTCGTGATCAAGCCGGTTGCGAAGTGAATCAACAATAAACCCTGGAGTCTTGAAATCCATGTCGGCAACCCACATCGGGATGACGTTTTTATTACCGAAAACCTCTTCCCTGAGGTCATACTTTATGCAGTTTGTTCCCTCTCTGAGGCAGGCTTCATCGAAATTCCAGGTCATTGAAAAATGATATATTTTCAGGGGCGTAAAGATATATAAAAAGGTACTTATTAGTTTAAATAATATTTATTACTTTTATGGTCGATTTCAAAATGATTTTTTTACAATCTAAACGGACTTAAAATATGAAAAAAGTAACTGCATTTTTAATAATCCCATTACTGATAACAGGAATTATTGGCCTGAATTCATGCAAGGACAGGGCAGCGAAAAAAGAGATGAAGGTTGATGAAAAGGAGACAGTTGATACGCTGGAAAAGAAGATAGAACAAAATGTTTACCCTCTGCCGACATCAGCCGAGGTTATTAAAATGCTCACTGAACTTGAAGTCGGATTCAACCTGGGGATCTCGAACCCTGTTGAAAACACAAAGAAATATTTCAGCAGCACAAAAAGGGCTGTAAATCTTGGAGTATATGGTGCCGACCTTAGTTATGCCACCCTCTATAACATGGAGCAGGACGTAATTAATAACATGGATGCAATCCGCAGTCTCTCGAATGAACTTAATATGTCGAAAATATATAACGAGGATCTGTATGCCAGGATTAAGGAGAATTACGATAACAGGGATAAGCTCGTTGAATTGCTTACCGGAGCATTCGAAGAGTCTTATATATACCTTTCCGAGAATGATCAGCAGACGCTTGCCCTTCTCGTCGTTGGCGGTGCATGGGTTGAAGGGATGTATCTGACAACTCATGTTTCAGAGGCTGCCTACAATGTTGCCGGTATCTCTAAAGTACTTCTGGAACAGAAAGCTTCATTTGATACTTTTATTGATATTACAAAGCCATATATGAACGATCCAAGCATCAGCGATTTTGTAAAACAACTTGAACCTATTGCCAAAGTTTATGAAGGACTTTCATCAAGCCTGACTGAAGCCAACATTAAGGATATTACAAAAGCCATAACAGGAATAAGAGAACAAATTGTTCAGTAATTATAATATTTAAAGGTGACCGCAAAGCATAATCCTTTGCGGTCTTTTTTTTACTTAGGTTTTTATGAGGGAATCAGTACTGCTTGCCTTAATTCATATTTTCGCTATTGTTTCGACAATCAATCCTGCCGGAATATCATCGCGTGGCAAGAAGATACTGCGAAGTTATCTCAGACGATATCTTAACAGGGATCTGGAAGAGGAATACTATGCCCTGTTTGAGAACAACCTTGAGTTTTATTCCAATGAACTTAAAAGCATTGACAAGGAAGAACTATCTGACGATGACTCCCTTATTTCATTCCAGATAACAAACATATGCCGCCAGATCAAGAAGGGACTATTCATTGAGGAAAGAATGATAGTATTTCTTCAGCTGATTGAATTTGCCTTTGAAGATGGCAATTTCTCCGAACAGGAAAAGACGATAATCGATATCGTTGCGCGGACCTTCAATATTTCAAAGAAGGAATATGACAATGCCTGCGCCTTCATGATTGGCAGATCGTATGACGATGTTTCACCGGAGTGCATACTTATTGTTGAAAGCGACAATATTAAGCATTCAGTTGCCGGGCTTTATAAGAATTATGATAAGTGGAGGCATATCAGGGTGCGGGGATTCAAAGGACACCTGGCAGTATTGCATATCGAGAGTACCGGAACACTTCTTATTACATATGACGGATCTCTTACTCTTTATTTCAAAGGAAGGGATATAATCTCCTGCAGGCCGTATCTGCTCGAAAGAGGAGTCAACATAAAGGGTCAGGGTATTGAACCCTTATATTATTCGAAGATTTATAAAAAATTTGTTTCAACTTATTTCAGTGAGAAGGTTGTCTTTGAAGGACATGAGGTAGAGTTCCACTTCAGGAATTCTGACAACGGATTGCGCAAAATGAACTTCAGAGTCGACTCAGGCAACTTCATCGGAATAATGGGAGGCAGTGGTGTAGGAAAGACTACACTGCTTAACCTTCTGCATGGGAAAATAGAACCGACTTCGGGGCATATTTTTATAAATGGCCATGATATTCATTCCGATGCTGACGATATAAAAGGACTGATTGGCTATGTCCCTCAGGATGACATGCTTGTTGAGGAGCTTACTGTTTACCAGAATCTCTACCTTAACGCGAGGCTCTGTTTCGGCGATTTCACCGAAACCCAGTTGAAAGAGACCGTTGATAAGGTTCTTCAGGATCTGGACCTTTATGAGATTAAAGACCTTCAGGTTGGTGATCTGCTGAACAAGAAGGTAAGCGGGGGACAGAGAAAAAGGCTCAACATAGGATTGGAGCTCATGCGCGAACCCGCGGTACTCTTCGTTGACGAACCAACTTCCGGCCTTTCTTCCTTTGACTCAGAGAAGGTAATGAGTCTTCTCAGAAATCAGTCTTTACGCGGAAGACTTGTATTTGGAATAATTCATCAGCCCTCCTCCGACATTATAAAGATGTTCGACAAGCTCTGGATTCTTGACAAGGGCGGGTACATGATTTATGACGGGGATCCTGTTGAGGCTCTGGTCTATTTCAAAACAGAAACTTCACAGGCAAACGCAGCAGAAAGTGAATGCCCCAGCTGCGGAAATGTTGAGACCGACAGCATCCTTCAGATTGTCGAGGTTAAGGTAATTGACAGTTCAGGGCTTCCAGGCAAGGAGAGGCAGATTTTACCTGTTGAATGGTACGAAAAGTACAGGAAAAAGATGATGCCCCTCTTTGATTCTGAACCTGTGAAGAGTGATGTCCCGAAAAGCAACTTCAGGATACCCGGGAAGTTCGACCAGATCAGGACATTCATTGAAAGAAACCTGACACGCAAGTTTGCCGACAAACAGTATATGCTGATCAACCTGCTTGAGGCCCCCCTCCTGGCAATCATACTGGGGTATATCTCGAAATACAGTTCAGGAGGAACATACGTTTTTGCTGAGAACAAGAATTACCCTGTCTTTGTCTTCATGTCGATAATAGTGGCTCTTTTCCTTGGACTTACTGTAAGTGCCGAAGAGATATTCAGAGACAGGAAAATACTTGAAAGGGAGAAATTCCTGGATCTGAGCAGGCTGAGTTATCTTCTGTCAAAAATAAACTTCCTCTTCTCCCTGTCGGCAATCCAGACTCTTTCATTTGTTCTTGTAGCCAACACCATACTCGAGGTAAGGGGACTTCCTCTCGGCCAGTGGATAGTACTCTTTTCCACAGCCTGCTTTGGAAATATGCTCGGCTTGAATATTTCTGCAGGGATGAGGACAGCCGTAAGCATTTATATCCTTATACCTCTTATTCTTGTTCCCCAGTTACTTCTCGGTGGAGCCATGATCAAGTTTGATGAGCTTCACAAGTCGATGAGCAAAAAGATTTACGTTCCGGTCATCGGCGATATTATGGCAACCAGGTGGGCTTATGAGGCAATCAGCGTTGAACAGTTCAAAAACAACAGGTTCAACAAGCCATTCTTCAGCATCAATATGGAAAAGAGCCAGAATGACTGGTATGCCTCTTTTCTTTTGCCTGCTTTGAAATCGACAATAAATGAGACACTTAAAACTGTAAAAGTTGAAGAAGAGAGGGATGTTTCAATAAAAAACCTCAGGAAGCTAAGTTATCATCTTAACGACCTTTCAGGAAAGGCAGGAGTAGTTCCGGGGAGCTGGCTGGCAAAGATGAACTATGATGGATTCAATGTTTCTGCAGCTGATCAGGCAATAGAATATATCGACAGCATCAGGACAATTTTCAGGCTGAAGAGTCAGCGGCTTTCAGCTGAACATGATTCTGTTTACAATATAATTGTCGGTAAAATAGGTAAAGACGAATTCCTGAAGCTCAGAGACAGGAACTACAATGAGAACCTGGCCGATATCCTTCTTAATAATTTGACTAAGAGTAAGATCTATGACGCAGGAGACAGGTTTATTCAGAAAGCTGATCCTGTGTTTATGGCCCCGGGCTCAAGGGTGGGGCGATCACACTTTTTTGCTCCTTATAAGCTGATTGGCAATCTGAAAATAAGCACTCTGGTCTTTAATGTTGGATTAATCTGGATAATGGTTATTTCGATGTTTCTGACTCTTTATTACGATTTGCTTAAGAAGTTTATCGTATTCCTTGAATCGCTGAAGCTGCCGATTCTGAAAAGAAAATTTGGAAGAAGTCTTCATTAATTCTGATAGCAGAAGGCTGATGGGAAGGGTAAGACCTAAGAAAAGTCTGGGACAGCATTTCCTTAACGACACCGGGATAGCTCAAAGGATCGCCGGCTCACTTACAGGTGAAGGTTACGGTTCTGTACTTGAGATCGGGCCCGGAATGGGAATTCTTACAACTTGCCTGCTGGAGCGGGGTTATAACGATTTCAGGGTAATTGAGATCGATAATGAGTCGGTTGATTACCTTAAGGGAAACTTCCCTCCGGAACTTAAAATCATTCATGGCGATTTTCTGGCAATGGATCTCGATTCTTTCTTTCCCGATAAGATGGCAATAATCGGCAATTTCCCTTACAATATCTCTTCCCAGATTTTTTTCAAGGCCCTTCATCACCGCCATAAGGTTGTTGAGATAGCCGGTATGCTTCAGAAAGAGGTTGCTGAGAGGATCTGTTCAAAGCCAGGGTCAAAAGTTTATGGCATACTGAGCGTGCTGATGCAGGCATATTACAATGCTGAATATCTTTTTACTGTTTCGGAGAGACACTTTACACCGCCTCCAAAGGTAAAATCGGGAGTCCTGAAGCTGACCAGGAACAGGGTGATAAATCTCGACTGCGATGAAGCGCTCTTTCACAGAGTGGTGAAGGCAACCTTCAACCAAAGGAGGAAGACACTCCGGAATTCAGTTAAGGCAGCTTTTGATCTGACAAGAGAAGATTATCCCGAATTCGGGCTTAGGCCTGAACAACTCTCAGTTGAACAATTTGTGAAGCTTACCCGGTGGATTGATGAAAACCGTGTAAAATCAGAATGAGAAACCAATTGCCTCAACCGGATTCATCTTTGCTGCTGCGTAAGCCGGAGCATAACCCGCCACTACCCCTATAAGGCCTGAAATAAAGATGGCAAGCAAGGCATTGGCTGCAGTAAGATAAATATCGAGATCGTACAGATAGTTAATCACTGTTGTGCCGATTATAATCAGAATAATCCCTAGCAGACCTCCGATAACAGAGAGAAGTACCGATTCAACGAGGAATTGCTGAAGTATGAAAAACCTCTTTGCACCCAGAGCTTTCTGAATACCAATAATATTTGTTCTTTCCCTTACAGATACAAACATGATATTTGCAATTCCGAAACCTCCGACAAGAATTGAGAAGCCTCCTATTACCCAGCCGCCTATGTTTATCCCTACAAATACAGCATCAAAACCCTGCGACAACATGCTGGCTTTATTTACTGAGAAATTATTGATCTCTCCGGGCTGAAGCCTTCGGGCAGCCCTTAGTATCATTGTTGCATCATCGCTTAACTCCTCAGCTGTGACTCCGGGTTTCGCCTTGATCATTAACTGTGTGTCAACAAACCTGTTTCGCATATTGATGAAGGTCTTTCCATATTCAAGAGGAACCAGCAACACATTATCCATACCGCTGTCGCTTATCCCCCCTTTACCCTCTTTTTTCATTACACCTATGACAATTGTCTTAAAACCTGCAATTGAAATCTCTTTCCCTACTGGATTGGCATTTTCAAATAACTTGGAAGCTATTTCAGCGCCAATCAGTGTCACATTTTTTCCTGATGATCCTTCGTATGGAGAGAAATATCTGCCTTTGTCGATTTCGAAAGATCTTATATCCTCAAATTCAAGGGTTATTGCAGCAACGGGCACATCGGTGGCCAGATTTTTCATGAATTTCACATCCTCCGGCTGAGATAAAAGAAGGCATGTCGTTTCAGCTTTACTTGACTTTTTATTAATGGCTTCATAATCGCGCTCAGATATTGAAGGCCACTTAATGATATCCCACCAGGCCAGATTGGGATCGAACGACCATGGGAATTTCTGGACATAAATCACATTGTCGCCTAATGAAGATATACTGTCGCGGATCGATTTCTCCATCCAGTCAAGTACCGTGAAAACAGATATGATAGAAAAAATGCCGATAGTAATTCCGAATAGCGAAAGGAAGGTCCTTAACTTGTTAACAATAACAGAGTGGAACGCAAAAATAACACCCTCTTTAAAAAGTTTCAGAAACATTGTTTTCCAAATGGTTTTTATTAATCGAGGGTCAAATATACGAAATTCATTGATTGCTGATAATCAATTTAACCTGAATTAACGCTCGGCCCTCTTTTGTCTTTAACCGTTAACCTTTTATCTTAGAATAAAAATTAATATTATTCAACTTATATAATCTTAATGTATTGAGGTTATTAAAAAAAATATCTATTTTTAGACGCCATAAGAAAGCTTAGCCAATCAGTTTCGTAAATGTCAAATAATGAGTGATAAAAGAATCAGTAGTGCTCTGATATCCGTTTTTTATAAGGACGGGCTGGAAGAAATTGTCAGGAAGCTGAACGATCTGAAAATAAAGATTTTTTCAACAGGAGGGACATACGCTTTTATAAGTGATCTTGGAATTGAAGCAGAAAAGGTGGAGGATCTCACAACATATCCTTCAATACTCGGCGGCAGGGTAAAAACCCTTCACCCGTCTGTATTTGGGGGAATTCTTGCAAGGAGGTCCAACAGTGAAGACCTGGAGCAGCTTTCGAAGTACAATATTCCTGAAATAGATCTTGTGATTGTCGATCTTTATCCCTTTGAGGAGACGGTGCGGCTTGTTGACGATGAGGATGAGATAATTGAAAAGATCGACATCGGGGGCATTTCGCTTATAAGGGCTGCCGCCAAAAACTATAATGATGTACTTATTGTATCGGGCAGGGAGCAATACTCCGAATTTCTTGCACTGCTGAATTCGCGAAACGGAATTACAGAGCTTACCGACAGGAGGCATTTTGCCGCCATGGCTTTTCAAACCTCCTCACACTACGACACTTCAATTTTCAGGTACTTCAACAAAAAATCGGGAATACCTGCTTTCCGTGAGAGCATTAACGGAGCTTATCCGTTGCGCTACGGAGAGAATCCACATCAGAAAGGCGTCTTTTATGGCGATCCAGGTAAAATATTTGATAAGCTGCATGGGAAAGAACTTTCATATAACAATCTCCTCGATCTCGATGCCGCCCTCAGCCTTATAGATGAGTTCTCTGAAAACACCTATGTGATAATAAAGCATAACAATGCCTGCGGCGTGGCTTCCAGGGCCTTGGCCAGGGATGCCTGGAAAGATGCCCTCGCTTGTGATCCGGTTTCTGCTTTTGGAGGGGTTATAGTTACAAACACCCTTGTTGATGAGGATGTTGCTGCAGAAATAGACAAGATCTTTTTTGAGATTATTGTTGCACCCGGATTCACCGAGGCTGCTCTTGCGGTACTAAAACAGAAAAAAAACAGAATAATATTGCTGAGGAAGGAAGCTGCCTCCGGCAAAGAGACATTCAGATCGTTGCTGAACGGAGTTCTGTGGCAGGAACGCGACAGCAGTACAGAAGGAACTGCTGACATGAAACCGGTAACCGGAAGAGTTCCTACACCTACAGAATTTACCGACATGGTATTTGCAAATATCATTGTCAAGCACAGTAAATCGAATGCCATTGTAATTGCCAGAAATAATCAGTTACTTGCCAGCGGAATCGGACAGACCTCAAGAGTTGATGCACTAAGGCAGGCAATTGAGAAAGCAAGGGCATTCGGCTTTGATCTGAATGGGTCAGTCATGGCATCTGATGCTTTCTTTCCGTTTGCCGACTGCGTTGAAATTGCAGGCAAAGCCGGAATTACTGCTGTTGTTCAGCCAGGGGGATCTGTGCGCGACCAGGATTCGGTTGATTATTGTTCGGCTAACGGAATGGCGATGGTATTGACGGGGATCAGACATTTTAAACATTGAAAACTAAATTAATTATTCCAATATAATGGGACTATTTTCTTTTTTAACACAGGAGATTGCGATCGATCTGGGAACGGCAAACACAATCATTATCCACAACGACAAGATTGTGGTTGATGAGCCTTCGATTGTTGCAATAGATAAAAATTCAGGTAAGCTGGTTGCCATTGGTGAAGCTGCCAGGCAAATGCATGGCAAGACTCATGAGAACATAAAGACTATCAGGCCGCTCCGCGATGGAGTTATTGCTGACTTTAACGCTGCCGAGCTGATGATCAGGGGTATGATAAAAATGATTACAAAAAACTCGAGGTTTTTTTCTCCTTCGCTTAAGATGGTCGTATGTATTCCATCAGGAAGTACAGAAGTTGAGATAAGGGCGGTAAGGGATTCATCAGAACATGCCGGAGGACGCGATGTTTATATGATCTATGAACCAATGGCTGCTGCAATAGGTATTGGCCTCGATGTTGAAGCCCCTGAAGGCTGCATGGTAGTTGATATAGGAGGAGGTACAACAGAGATTGCTGTCATTGCACTTGGCGGTATTGTCTGCAATAAATCGATCAGGATTGCCGGTGATGGTTTTACTGCCGACATACAATCGTACATGCGTCACCAGCATAATATTAAAATCGGAGAGAGGACAGCAGAGGATATTAAGATAGGAGTAGGGGCAGCTCTTCCGGATATTGATAACCCTCCGCCTGACTTTATTGTAAGGGGCCCGAACATTATGACCTCACTGCCGATTGAAATCCCGATTTCGTATCAGGAAATCGCATATTGTCTCGATAAATCACTTTCTAAAGTTGAGGCGGCTCTTTTGAATGTTCTTGAGCAGACACCTCCTGAGCTATATGCCGACATTGTTAACAAGGGGATCTACCTGGCAGGAGGAGGAGCACTTCTCCGAGGACTCGACAAGCGTCTGTCAGATAAGATCAATATCAATTTCAATGTTGTTGAAGACCCATTGCACGCTGTTGCACGAGGTACAGGGGTTGCCCTGAAGAATGTTGACCGATTCCAATTCCTGATGAGATAAGCTATAAGGTGAATGAGGAGCCTGCTGAATATTCTGGCACGATATCATAACCTGATCATATTCATTGTTCTCGAAGGAATAGCAATTTATTTGCTCGCAAACGGGAATAATTATCATAATTCCCGGATAATGAACGGACTCAAGGGAGTTACCCAGAGCATTGAAGGGAGGGTTAATTATACTCATAATTTTCTCCGGCTGCTTAATATAAACAAAAGCCTTTCCGCTGAAAACACAGCTCTGCGCAACAGGCTTGAAAGGATCTCTGGCAGAACCGGAAGTGCCTTTCAGTCAGTTTCAGATACTTTATATAATCAGAAGTTTATGTATTTGTCTGCAGCTGTTGTCGACAATTCAGTTAATCTTCAGAAAAACTTCCTGACACTCGACAAAGGTATAAGGGATGGTATAAGCACCGATATGGCTGTAATAACATCTGACGGTGTTGCAGGGGTGATTGTGGCATGTTCCGATAATTTTTCAGTTGCCATGTCAGTTCTTAATATCGATTTCAAATTAAGCGCAAGATTTAAGACTAATGGATATTTCGGATCAGTCAGCTGGAACGGCAGAAGTCCGGGATATGCAGTTTTAAGCGAAATTCCTCAGCATGTTGTTGTTAATGTTGGAGATACAATTGAGACTACTGGTTATTCCTCAGTATTTCCCGAGGGAGTGGTGGTGGGTACGGTGAGCGAATTTGAAAAGAGCGGAGGCGATTTTTATAAGATTACTCTTGCCCTGGCAACAGATTTCAGAAGGCTTCATTTTGTTGAGATAATCGGAAACCTGAAGAAAGAGGAGATCATCAAACTTGAAACCCTGGCAAAATGATCAACACTGTTTTAAAATTTGGTCTTGCTTTCTTCCTGCTGATCCTTATTCAGGTTTTGGTTTTCAACAATATACAGTTCAGCGGCTTTGTAAATCCGTATGTATATTTATTGTTTATATTGCTTCTTCCGCTGGAGATTCCTGCCTGGTTTCTGCTCTTTCTGTCATTTGGCACAGGGATGGTAATGGATTACTTTTCAAACTCGCCGGGAATGCACACAGCTGCGACTCTCCTTGCCGGATTTGCCCGTCCCTATGTGCTCAGGATTCTCTCTCCGAGAGATGGATATGAATCGGGTCCCAACCCTTCGATCTCAGCCTACGGGTTCAGATGGTTCTTTATCTATACTTCAGTAATTGTTTTGATTCACCATATTGCTCTGTTTTATCTCGAGGTCTTCCGGTTTGCTGATTTCTTCAGAACGATGCTGAGAGTTATTCTGAGCTCTGTTTTTTCGGTGGCCTTTATTCTTCTTATTGAGTCGTACAGAAAACGGAGGTAGTTGAAAAGGTTATGAAAGATCCATTCATTGGCAGGAAATATATTGTTATGGCACTTATTGTGCTTGCATCATCTGTCCTTATAATAAGGTTGTTCTTTATACAGGTGGTTACAAAAACCTACAGACTTTCTGCCGATAATAATGTATTGCGATACATTACCCAGTACCCTGCCCGGGGATTGATTTACGACAGGAACAGGAAATTAATAGTCTATAACCAGGCTGCATATGATCTTATGGTTGTGCCCTCACAGACTTCAAAGATTGATACGGCTGAATTTTGTTCTCTGCTTGGGATCAGCCCTGCCAGCTTCAGGGAGAAAATGAAGGCTGCTGTTATCTATTCCCGGCGTGCCCCATCTGTCTTCCTGAAGCAAATATCAAATGAGACCTATGCCCGATTCCAGGAAAAGTTATTCATGTATACAGGATTTTATGTACAGACCAGGACACTCCGGAAATACTCGAAGCCTGTGGGATCGCACCTGCTTGGTTACGTAAGCGAAGTTGATGAAAATGTAATAAAAAAGAATCCGTATTATAAACCCGGCGATTATATAGGGAAAAGCGGACTTGAAGAAGTCTATGAAAAAGAGCTGAGAGGGACGCGAGGGGTTAAGATACTTCTTGTTGATGTTCATAGTATGATCAAGGGTTCCTATGCTGACGGGAGACTCGATACAGTGGCAGTTCAGGGAACAGATATAGAAACGGGGATAGATCTCGATCTTCAGGCATATGGCGAACTTCTCATGCAGAACAAAAGAGGGAGTATTGTTGCACTTGACCCGGCGACGGGAGAGGTGCTGGCGCTTGTATCAGCTCCAAACTACGATCCTGAACTGCTTGTGGGACGAGCTCGTTCTGATAATTATACCCTCCTGAGAGCAGATTCACTTGAACCCCTCTTTAACCGGGCTCTTATGGCTCAATATCCGCCGGGATCGACATTTAAACCCATAAACGGATTAATTGCCTTGCAGGAGAAAGTGATTACTCCGACTACACTGTTCGGATGCAACCATGGTTATCTTTTTGTTGCCTGTCATGCCCACAGCTCTCCTCTTAACATTTCCGGAGCAGTTGCCAATTCGTGCAACGCTTTCTTCTGCCAGGCATTCAGAAGAATACTTGAAAATACCGCATACGAAAATGTATCGGAAGCCTACGGTAAATGGAAAGGCTATCTGAACGAGTTTGGTTTTGGCAGCAAGCTTGGCTCTGATTTTATGAATGAACTTCCCGGGTTTATTCCCGAAGCAAGTTACTTCGATACATATCATGGGAAGAATAAATGGAAAGCTCTCACAGTGATTTCAATGGCTATCGGGCAGGGAGAGGTAGGAACCACCCCTCTTCAGATGGCTAACATGACTGCTGCCATCGCAAACAGAGGGTACTTTTATACTCCTCATGTTGTAAAAGCTATAGGAGGAAGTCCAATCACCGATGAGCGTTTTACAAAAAGGCATACTATAAGCATCGATCCTCAGAATTTTGAGGAGATCATTGATGGAATGGAGGGTGCGGTTACAGGAGGAACAGCAAGGGTGGCAGCAATCAAGGATATTGTTGTATGCGGGAAAACCGGGACTGCCCAGAACAGAGGCGAGGACCATTCTGTATTCATAGCCTTTGCTCCAAGGGATAATCCTAAAATTGCAATTGCCGTTTATGTTGAGAATGCAGGCTTTGGAGCAACATATGCAGCTCCTATAGCCGGTCTTCTCATGGAAAGGTATATTAAGGGAGAGGTTGTAAATAAGGCTCTTGAAACCAGAATGCTTGAACTGAAACTGATGGATTAGTGAGAAGCAACCGAAACATATTATATAATATCGACAAGGTGACAATCGCCCTGTTCCTGATAATGATCCTGCTTGGCTGGCTTAACATTTATGCAGCAGTTTATAACGAAGAGAGGGCTGGGCTGCTCAACATGTCGCAGCGTTACGGGAAACAGTTTATCTGGATACTTGCAGCAATAGTTCTTGCAATTGTTGTTGTAAGCGTCGACAGCAGGTTCTATTCACTCTTCGCCTGGGTCATTTATGGTTTTGTCGTCCTTCTTCTTCTGTCAGTACTTATTTTCGGGAAAGAAATAAATGGTGCAAAATCGTGGTTTGAAATAGGAGGATTCTCTCTCCAGCCTTCTGAGTTCGCAAAATTTGCGACAGCCCTTGCCCTGGCCTCCTATCTGAGCGGAGGCAGGCACGACCTTACCAGACCTGCAGCCTTTATGCAGGCATCTGCACTGATCGTTCTTCCTGCGATCCTTATTGTTCTTCAGCCTGACATGGGCTCATCACTGGTCTTTTTTGCACTCTTCCTGGTGCTTTTCAGAGAGGGAATGAGCATCTATGTTTTTGTTTCGGGGGTACTGATGGTCATTCTGTTTTTCCTGACTCTCCTGGTAAATAACCTTGTGCTGACGCTTTCGCTTGTCGGGGTAGCCGGTGCAATGGTATGGTTTGTTACAAGGAAAATCAGGGTAGCTGCAATGGGTATCGGTGTTTTTGCTCTTATAACGGGGCTTTTGTATGCAATTGACATACTTCTTATAAAATCGCTTGGTATCGAGATAGTTACTTTAATTGCAGTTTTTATTTCAGGATTGCCGTATGCATACTATATCTTCCTTAAGAGGGCAAAACCCCTGCTTATAATCTACATTTTCCTGGTTGGAAGTTTCCTTTTCATTAATTCTGTCGACTATGGATTTAACAATCTGCTTAAATCGCACCAGAGGGAGAGAATAAATATTATGCTTGGGTTTCAGTCTGATCCTCACGGTAAAGGATATAATGTTAACCAGTCGATAATCTCAATAGGCTCGGGGGGCTTTGCAGGCAAAGGGTATCTTAACGGGACCCAGACAAAATACAAATTTGTTCCTGAACAGAGCACTGATTTTATATTCTGTACTGTCGGTGAGGAGTGGGGCTTCCTGGGATCCTTAACTGTTGTCGGGTTGTATATGTTCCTCATGCTTCGTCTGGTTATTATGGCGGAAAGACAAAAGGCACTCTTCTCAAGGATTTATGGTTACGGGGTTATTTCAATATTCTTTTTCCATTTCTTCATCAACATAGGAATGGCGATCGGACTGGTTCCTGTAATTGGAATACCTCTGCCTTTCTTCAGCTATGGAGGAAGTTCCCTGTGGGCATTCACCATACTTCTGTTTATTTTTTTAAGGCTCGATGCGAGCAGGGCAGAATATCTTATCTGATCAGAAAGGCATTGTAATCCTGTGCGAAATCTCTATCCCAAAATCCTTTTCAACATAATCGATCAGCTGGGGAAAAAATTCCATGAAGTCTTCCTGCAGGGGATAGTAGTTCTTCTTCAGTGCATGCATGGCAAACCTTGTTTCATTCGGCAGGGACGATCTCTTGCTTAAGGTATTCAGAACATGCCTTATTCCGTTCAGGGTCTGGTACGATTCTATCCAGTTGTTGATTATGAAGAAGGGCATCATCTCCCTTACGTTGTCAGGCATTATCTCATAATTGTTTACAAGCGCCCTGTAGAAGTTGTAAGTAACACTCTCCAAAGGCCTTCTTGAAAAGAAATCCCACTCCTTGGTAAGAAAGTGGTCATAAATAATATCGGTAATGACACCGGAGTATTTATGATACTTTCTTGTAAAAAAGATCTTGCTGCGATGAACGACCGGGTGCCGGTCAGTAAATCCGTCGATGTGCCTGTGCAGAATTATGCCCCTCCTTACCTGATCGGGATACTTGAGATAGTCCTTGCCTTTTACATAGTCGCCTATGTAATTGCCAATGATTATTTTATCAGAATCACCGGAAAGGTATATGTGGGCAAGCACATTCATATCGTGACATAATAGTACGAAAAATTGTCATAAAGTTAATTATGTTAAAAACATGTTCTTTAACATAATTACAAAAAATGAATTATTATTACTAACTTATTAATAATCAATCTTACAGGACAGAAGGACGGTAATTCAAAAATTAGAATTAAAACCTCGGAATTTCAGTATGCAAATTATAAATTTGTTGGGTCATTTAAAAATGATATTTCCTGGCTTTTTAAAATAGTTTCATAATAATAAGGAGGTTTTATGACGAAGAAAAATGTCATCATAATTGGTGCTGCAGGTCGTGATTTTCATAATTTCAACACCTGTTACAGAGATAATGAGAGTTTTAATGTGGTTGCCTTCACAGCTGCCCAGATCCCCGATATCGACGGCAGGAAATATCCTGCTGAACTTGCCGGAAAACTATACCCCGACGGTATTCCTATATTTGCTGAAGAGAACCTCCCTGAACTTATAAGTAAGCTTCAGGCATCAGAGTGCGTTTTTTCGTACAGTGATGTCACATATCAGAAGGTGATGTCGGTGAGTGCAATTGTTAATGCCGCAGGAGCCAATTTTATTCTGCTCGGGCCTTCTGATACAATGGTGAAGAGTAAAAAGCCTCTAATTGCGGTTGGAGCAATCCGGACCGGTTGCGGCAAAAGCCAGACTTCGCGGAGAGTAATTGAACTGCTTATGGCAAAAGGGCTGAAAGTGGTTGCAATCCGTCATCCGATGCCTTATGGTGATCTTATTGCACAGAAAGTGCAGAGGTTTGCCACAGTGGCTGATCTTGAGAAGCATAAATGTACTAGTTGAGGAGATGGAGGAATACGAACCTCATGTAGTGAGGGGTAATGTCATTTATGCCGGAGTTGATTATGAAGCTATAGTTCATGCTGCTGAGAATGACCCGTCTGGTTGTGATGTTATTCTCTGGGATGGCGGAAATAATGACTTCCCATTCTATAAACCTGATCTTATGATCACTGTTACTGATCCACACAGGGCGGGACATGAGTTAAGGTATTATCCCGGAGAAGTTACTCTTCGGCTTGCAGATGTTGTTGTAATAAATAAAATGGACAGTGCCTCACCCGAAGCCATTCAGATTGTTAGGGAGAGTATAGATAAAGTCAATCCGAAAGCTACGGTAATTGACGGAGCCTCTCCGATAAAGGTTGATGATTCTACCATTATCAAGGGAAAAAGGGTGCTTGTTGTTGAAGACGGACCTACTCTTACCCATGGTGAGATGAAGATCGGTGCAGGTGTTGTGGCTGCCAGGAAATTCGGGGCTGCACAGCTTGTAGATCCTCGTCCATACACAGTAGGTCGTTTAAGTGAAACATTCAGGTTGTACCCTGCCATAGGAACCCTCCTTCCTGCGATGGGATATGGAGAGGAGCAGCTGAAAGACCTGGAGACAACAATCAATTCGACCGAGTGCGACAGCGTGATAATCGCAACACCTATCGACCTTAACAGGATTATAAAGATCAGAAAACCCAATACCAGGGTCTATTACGACCTTCAGGAGATTGGTGATCCCAATCTCTCACAGGTCATAGACGAATTTGTGAACAAGCATAAGCTTGCATAGCCGATATCTGCAAATCCGCGCCAGCAATTTTAGGAAAAACGCTGGCGCCGATTTGTAATCGGTGCCGACATGGAATTTCTTTATTAAAAAGATTTATTTTACCTCTTAGTGTATTTCTCAACTCTGGCATCCCTTATAACACCACTCCAGTTAAGGCCGAAACCAAAATCATAACTGTTGCCTTCGGTATCAACGTGGCAGGTCATGTCGAAGGGTACATCCTCTTTCTGCAGTTCAACAGTTTTCATATCTGCCGGCATCTGAAGCGGGAGCAATCCCGATGGTTCAGCTGAACCTGATATTATATCAAGCACTGCCTGGGCCTGCACCTCAAAGTTAACAAGTATTGCATCGGCTGATTTCTCAAACTCACTGAAAACCATTGGTTTTGACATCGATATCGAAACGATTACCGGTTTGGATTTCATTGCATTCCTGGCATCGATAACCATCTTCAGATCTCCTGCATTAGTGGTTGAGACTGATTTTCCCCTGTAGGTTCTGTTTGTGAAATTCTCAAGAGGATCTCCTCCTGCCAGACTGGGATCGCGGGCTTCATCAGCTCTGTAAACGCCGTATTGCAGACTTATCGGAACATAACCGGTTCCACCTTTCTTGACATCGGCAGGATCGTAACCTGTACCGGAATTCGGACTTGCGATAAGAACCAGTGCAAAATCAGCTTCTTCCGGATTATCAGTAACAGTATAATACTTGCTTACAATGTCAATATTAACAGGATAATCCACAGTTTCAGGTGTGGCACCTCTGAACATATCAAATCCTGCAGGTGTGCGTCTTTTTGGAATATATACTTTTTTATTCTTTTCAAGGGGCAGCACCTTTTCCCTGTTCTTGAGCAGCACAACCGATTTCAGCTGGGCCTCATATCCTGCTTTCATAAATTCCTCATTTCCAACCGTAGAGATAGTTTCATCCACAATAAGGTATGGATTCTCAAAAAGGCCTGTACGGAAAATATTCTTCAGAAGGCGGACAGCAGATTGTTCCATCCTCTTTCTCATAACTTCCTCGCCGTATTCCTTTACACCCATATTGTAAGCCTCGATCACAGGGCCTGCGTCATTATTCCCTCCAAACTGGTCTACCCCTGCCATTATTATCTTATAATGCCTTTCTGCAACAGTAAGTTTTTCTGCACCCCAGGGAGTGGTTCCAAAACCATCAACCGCTGTAGCATCTTTTGTAACACCCCAGTCAGTGCAGACAACTCCATCATACTGGTATTTGCCTCTTAGCAGGTCATTAATAATATAACTGTTGAAACTGTTCCCGTTTGCTTCATTGTTCTTTGTATCTACACCTGTCGATATTGTGTAATAAGGCATTACTGCCGAAGCCATTCCTGTTTTTCCCTCGAGTTTAAGTGCTCCTTCTGTGAACGGAATTAAATGATCAGCAAGATTATTTCCGGGATAGACCGCATATTTGCCATAGACAAAGTGGGCATCGCGTCCGCCCTCCTCAGGTCCCCCTCCCGGCCAGTGTTTCATCATTGTGTTTACGCTGGTATACCCCCAGCCGCTTTCAATCTCCTTTTCGGCATCTGAGGTCTGGAATCCATCAACATAAGCCCTGGCCATGTCGGCAGAAAGTGCCGGACTCTCGCCAAAAGTCCCGTTTACCCTGCTCCATCGTGGCTCAGTAGCAAGATCGATCTGCGGTGAAAGGGCCGTTGTAATTCCAAGAGCGCGGTATTCCCTTGCTGCTGTCTGCCCAAATAGCTTTACCACTGATGGATCAAAAGTAGCAGCCATGCCAAGTGAACCCGGCCACATTGATATCTGCCCTGAAGATCCGACATTATATTCAGCATCTGACGATGAACGGTGCCTTGGATCAGAACTGTTGTTTGCAGGAATGCCCGATCCAATGCTTTCACATAATGCCTGCATCTTGTTATTCCACTTTGCGGCAGTCTCAGGACTCTTAACTGAAGTAATAAGGACATGCCTCAGGTTATCATTTGTAAGGAATTTTACCTGCTGGTCGCTCAGGTCGGAGGGATCAGCGCCGCTTTCGGCAAAAGGCTTGCCATTATAGGTGCTGGCCCCAAACCTTGTACCTCCTGCAGGAATAGCCTGGTGAGCGCTATAAAGCATAAGACCTGCAATCTGTTCAATACTCATTTGTGAAGCCAGATCCTTCGCCCTTTCAGCTGAGCTGATACGCCAATCCTCGTACTTATCAAGCTTATTGTTCCGGTTCAGATCCTTGAAAGCCAAACCTTTGTCTGTTAATAATTTAACACCTGAAGTGGTGTCATAACCCAGAGTTTGTCCTCCCTCATTGGTCACTATTCTGAGAGAGCCGCTTCCCGTTTCAGTCCATTTTTTGCAGCCTGAAATAAGAAGTACAGCTGAAATGAAAAGCAAGGCAAAAGATGTACATTTAATTTTCTTCATATATTCCGTTTAAATAGGTTTGTTTTTATTTCTGGCATGATATTCAGTTTAGCGACAAGTTAATAATTTTTTAATCATGTGGCAATACGAAAAAAGCCGGTGGATATTCTCCGCCGGCCCTTAAAATTAAACGGGGTAAATATATATAGAGCTGAAACTATCTTTTACGGATTCCTCCTGCACTTGAGGAGTGCGCATCTACATATTTGGGATTACCCATATAGTTGATGTCCCCGGCACTTGATGCTCTTGCCGTAAGCCTTTCTGATACGCTGATATCTGCATCTCCTGCACTTGATACAGATACATCGGCCTCTCTCACCTGAAGATCGAAGGCATTCAGATCGCCTGCGCTGCTTAGATCAGCTTCAAGAATGTCCGCTGCTCCCCTGAGGTTAACATCTCCTGAACTGCTGATGTCAATATTAATGGCCTTTGCCTGAACTTCGAGCTTGATATTGCCTGCGCTGCTTACTGAAATTTGAAGCCTGTCGCTGTTTACCGGTGTCTCCCCGACTACATCCCCTGCGCTGGATGCTTTTACCGACCTGATATCTTTCATTGTCACATAAACTCTTTCCCTCTCAGCTTCACGGATATTCACGTTATCGGTGTAAACATTGAGAACTCCGTTTCTTATCTCAGTGAGAATATATTCATGAAGGTTCTCATCTGCCTCAACTTTTATTGATTCCTTCTCTCCCTGTTTCAGATATACATCAATACCTGAACTTACCCGGAGCTCTGTAAAGGCTGTTGCGTTTCGCTCCTTTGTTACAACTTTCCCGTTTCCACGAACTGTTTTGTTCCACTGTCCTTCAGCAACAGCAAATGTGCCAATAATCGCAAGGGTGAGGGTCAATAATCTCAGATTTTTCATTTTTTCTTTCTGTTGGTTTCTATTTCTGAACTTCAACTTAAAGACAGAATGAAAATTTTAATGTTGCATTAACTGAGAAATATTTTTCAATGCCATTTGAATATTTTAAGCCCGGCTGTAAAAAAGACGATACCTGTTAAAGTGAGTATCAGGATGGGAAGGGCAACCTCATTATATCCGGCGCCCTCATTGAAGACGCTCCTTATCCCGTCAGTCAGCATTGTAAGCGGGAGGTTTTTTATCACGGGCAGGCTCCATTCCGGGAAGTTCTGGTAGCTGAAGAAAATTCCTGAAAGAACCATCATTGGGGTGACAACAAAATTAATTAACCCGTTTCCAACCTCTGTATTTGAAGTGTGGGAAGAAACGAAGATCGCTATACCTGAAAATGAAATGTTCCCTGCAAGATAAAGCAGGATCAGCGCTGTAATACTTCCCTGAACAGAGATTCTGAATACAAGCAGCGAGAATAAAAGGAGGATCACTGATTCGAGAAAGTTCAATGTAATCCTGACTGTTATCAGCGCCATTAGGAAATGCGATTTTTTCATTGGTGTAGCGACAAGCCTCCTCAGAAGCTTTTTCGAGCGCTTTTCAATTATACCGTAGCTTATTCCCCACATGCACGACATCATTACGCCAAGAGAGATCAGACCGGGGACAAGGAAATCAATATACCTTGTTCCGGTAACTGTCATCGGCCTTATTTCTGAGTTGCCAGATCTCCTGCACAACTTTATTCCTGCCGATAGCATTGCTTAGCTTCAGATATGTAAGTTCTGCATCGGAATTCATCGGGTCGAAGTGGTAGCTGACTGAATCTTCAGAGGAGGAAAGCAAAAGATTGATAGTCCCTCTCTTCAGAAGTATCATCCCTTCATCCCATTTCATATAGTAAAACAGGAATATTGAATTTCCGAGTTTATCATCTTTTATCTCATACGTGTAGTTCCAGTCGATAGAAGTAGTGTCCCCGTTTTTCTTGCAGTTATTATTCAGAAACACATCAAGCGGAGTTTTCTCAATGCTGCTTTCCTGAGATCCTGATTCGGTAATTATTGCAACTTTTCTGATGGTGTCGCTTTTTTTTGTGAAGGCCAGACCCAGTCCCAGCGACATGAGAATTGGGAAAAGAAAGCCCCAGAAGAGGATTCCGGGTTCTCTTACAAGCTCCAGGAAAAGGGCAGAAGTAAGCTGCCGGAACTGGTTAAATCTGAATAATTCTATTCATTTATCTTTCTTCCGGTAAGTGCTACAAAAAGGTCGTCGAGAGTCTTCTTCCGGTATTCAACCCTTTCAGGGGCTGCTTCTAGCAGCTGCTCCAGGGTACCCTCCATTAATATTTTGCCATTATCCATAATAACTATATAGTCGCACAGGTTTTCAGCCTCTTCCATATAGTGAGTTGTCAGGATCAGCGAAGTTTCAGACCTTTCCTTCAGATTACGGAGTATTTCCCAGATCTCCCTCCTGGCATTCGGATCGAGCCCTGTTGTAGGTTCATCGAGCAGCAGAATTGCGGGTTTATTAATGAGTGCAAGTCCGATAGCCAGCCGCTGTCTCTGTCCGCCTGAAAGATTCACAACATATGATTTTCTCTTTTCTTCAAGTCCGGTGACGGAAATTATTTCATCAACTCTGTCCTTTCCAAGATCAAAGAACCTGGCGAAGAGAAGCAGCGTTTCAGAGACTCTTAGTTTGTCTATAAACCTTGTTTCCTGAAGGGAGAGGCCAATGAGCCGGTGAAGTTCATCCTCATTGTCCTTCCACCGTTTCCCCATAATCATAATGTCTCCCTTATCGGGCTTCTGAATTCCCTCAATCATCTCCACGAGGGTTGTTTTTCCTGCTCCGTTGGGTCCCAGGATTGCAATATATCTGCCCCTTGGGATTTTCAGAGTTATTCCCTGAACCGCCCTTACGCTTTTAAATGATTTCCATACATCCGTTACCTCTATTACATTCTCTTCATTCATTTCGGGAGTTCGCTTTAGGGATTAAACACCAAACTAACCCAAAGGTTAATCAGGGGTTTACTTAAAATAAGCAATCAGAGAGATCTTTGTCTATTTTGTTCCGAACAATCTGTCACCTGCATCACCAAGACCAGGCACAATATAGCCGTGTTCATTGAGTTTTTCATCAAAGCCTGCAAGATAAATCTGAACATCGGGATGGTCTTTTCTGATCCGGTCGACTCCTTCGGGAGCGCCTACAACACAAACAAGTTTTATTGTTCTGGCGCCCTGGTCTTTGAGTACCTGAATAGCTGCACTGGCGCTTCCTCCTGTTGCAAGCATGGGATCAAGAACAAGAACCACCGCTGCAGGAATATTATCAGGAAATTTTGAATAGTAAGTCATCGGTTTCAGGGTGACATGATCGCGATACATCCCAATATGGCCTACTCTGGCTGCCGGGATAAGGTTCCGGATGCCGTCGACCATCCCCAGCCCTGCTCTCAATACAGGTACGATTACAATATCCATTGCAAGCTCCTGAGTATCGCATTTCCCAAGGGGAGTTTCGATTGTTATCTGCCTTACCGGCAGGTCGCGGGTTATCTCGTAAGCCATTAAGCCTGCAATCTCTTCGAGGGTTTCACGGAAATCCTTTGTTGTTGTCTCTTTTCGCCTCAGGAGCGCAAGCTTATGTGTTAACAGCGGATGTTTAAGGACATTTAGCATAACGTCAACAACTATTTGAACAGGGAGGTATCAAGTGTACGGACATTGTTTTTGAAAGCAACAACAAATGCTTCCTTTACGCCTGAGCGCCTCAACGCATTCTGAAGGTCAAGAGCTGGTTTATAGGTATTGAATTCGCCTATTGTACTCCTGTATGCGCCGTTATAAAGATACTCGTAGGTTTTGTAGTTGACCCCATTGAGCTTATAAACTGTTGATCCGCGTGGCTTTGACACTTGAAAGGAACTGTACTCTGTAGACAACTACATCGCTTTTTACGGCAGGTGCTACTGTTTCAGGTTTTACCTTTTCAACTGCAGGAACTGCAGCCGGAACTGCTTTTGCTGGTTTTACCTCCTCCTTTTTCACGGGTTGAACCGGTTCAGGCTCTTTGGCAGCTGTTTGTGCAACCGGGATATTATAAGTAAAGCTTTTATCCGACAACCCCATATCGTACAGAAGGTCTGCCAGCCCTTTCATTGTTTCGCCTGACTGCCCTGCTGCAGGGGTGACCCTGAATAGCTGGATCTTACTCTTGTCCTGTATATCGATAGTTGAATAGAAGGCAAGTGTTGAAGTCTTACTGTCCGTTTTGAATGCTACATCGTCCTTCCCGGAATTAATGGCTGCTGAGAGATTAATCGGGATTTCCCAGTTTTTTCCATTGAAACGGCTGACGAAGATATCATATCCGCCATAACCCTTCAGACCGTCTGATGAGAAAAAAAGGTTATTCTGTTTATCAATGAAGGGGTAAAACTCATTTCCGGTTGTGTTGATAATATTTCCAAGGTTTTCGGGCGCAGACCATTTATCCGCTTCCTTCCTCGTGACCCAGAGATCCATTTTACCTGATCCCTCCCCAAGGTCGGATGCAAAAACCATCATTTTACCATCGGGCGACAAGGCAGGATGTGAATATGTCTGACCCGTTTTGCAGAAATCAACTGGCATGTCTTCTGAAATCCAGCCTGATTTCTTCTTTCCCTTACTGACATATTCAGCCTTGTATATTTTCTCCTTAGTATCCTTTTTCGGGATCCTTGTATAATACATTGTTTTGTAGTCGGAGGTGAAAGTAACCGCTTCGGACGGATAGTTGAAAAGCGACGAAGATGAGAACAACGTACTTATTGCAGGCATGGAATCGGCCTGAGTAGTATAATATGCTTCTGTGGTGCCAAAGGAGATGTGATCGGGAAGCATTCGTTCCTGATTCTTTGAAGGGGAAAGGAAAAGAATACCATCATTATAAAACTGAACCCCTGTTGACGGAGGATAGATTACAAGATTGAAAGAATCAACCTCGACTGACAAATTATCTTTCGGGTTTACTGTCACAGTTGCCGGTTTCTTTTCCTGAACACTACTGCTCTGCGGAACAGTACTGCTCCGGGTCTTTTCGCCTGAACCACAAAATGTAAGTCCCAGGCTGGCGAAAGAAAAAAGCAATATCTGTATTTTTTGGTTCATTCCTTATGCTATTGATGTGTTTACCAGCGGCTGCTCTTTGACAGTCTGGATTTATCTTTTGTCAGATTCAGGCCAAGAGTAAACTCAATTACAGGTTCCGTTTTGAAATAGGGAGATTTTTTAGGGACTTCAAAAAAGGCACCTACATACATACTGGGGAATCTGTACTGGAAAAAGAATGAGACATTACCTTCATTAAGGAAGTAGCTGCCGATGCAAAAGTTCTCAACATAGAGCTTTATAACCGGATTGATATAATTGTAAGCTTCAGTAATTGTCGAATCGTTCACTGAAGCGATTAGCGATGGTTCCAGAACTATATTTAGTTTTTTGCTGATCAGGATCTTGAAACCTGCTGTAAAAAAGTATTGACGTGCAGCAGGGATCCCATAGATTCCGAGTGAGTCAGGCATTTCAGGGTCATTAAGGATATTGGCTGCAGACAATCCCGTATAGAATGAGGGCGTATAGAAATAAAGACCGGCGTCGAAATTCGGATGGAAGGTCTTTCCTACCGATCCCCCTGTTCCTGCAGCAAGACTATCATACATATTGTAAACTCCTTTACCCGAAAGGCCGAAAGAAAGATATGACAATTTCCGGAAACTTAAAGGGATCTGGTATGATGCTGCTGCGCTTATTCCGATGTTACGCGAATTTCCATTCACCCCATTAAAGACTGATGCTCCGAAACCGGTATTTCTGAATTCAAGTATATCTGGTGAGTTGCCATAGCCTGAACTTGTTTTTGAGAATCTTACATTGCCGCCGAGTATCTGTGTATTGATCTTGTCCTTGAAAAGGGCATTCATGTCGACGGTAAGGAAATCCTTTGTACCGACAATAGCCGGATTGTATACATAAGGAGTATAGATCCAGAAAGGCACGGGATTAAAGGCCGATTCCTGGGCAGATGAATCAGCAAGTGAGGCTGCAAGAAACAGAAATGCTATAACTTTTTTAATTGCAGGCATATCCTTTTTAGATGAGCTGCAATTTACAAAATAAAATACAATTAATGAAAAGACAAATGACTGTAAAAATTATCGGTTTCATTCATGATTTATCCAGGCGAGAACCTCATCCTGTGAAGGATTCTGAAGTCCCAGCTTATTTTTCTTGTTATATCCGCAGAGATCCTGGTGTAGTTTGGTATGTTTTTCAACCTCCTTAAGTTTTGAGGGAGATGTAAATCCCAGTTTCTTCAATGGTTCAACCCATTCCTCAGGTATTCCGAGTGAAGTATAAGCTTCCCTGGTGCTTTCAGTTTTTGGCTTATGTGCTTCGGGTTTCATTTGAGGAAAGAGAAGTACATCCTGAATAGAGGGCTGGTTTGTTAGCAGCATTGTAAGTCTGTCAATTCCTATTCCCATCCCTGAGGTTGGAGGCATGCCATATTCGAGTGCCCTTACAAAATCGAGATCGATGAACATTGCCTCATCATCGCCCTTTTCTGATAATCTGAGCTGATCCTGGAACCTTTCCATCTGGTCAATAGGATCATTAAGCTCAGAGTAGGCATTGGCTATTTCCTTCCCGTTTATCATGAGTTCAAATCTCTCTGTTACACCCGGTTTGCTCCGGTGCATTTTTGTAAGCGGAGATGTTTCAGTGGGGTAATCAATAATAAAGGTCGGTTGGATATAATGATGCTCGCATTTTTCTCCGAAAAGCTGGTCAATAAGTTTCCCTTTTCCCATTTCAGGGGAGTTAGGCACGTTCAGACTATCGCAGGTCTTTCTGAGTTCATCTTCGTCCATAACCGAAATATCAATACCGGTATTCTCCCTGATGGCATCGGTCATGCTTATTCTTTTATACGGAGGATTCAGGTTGATTGTCTTGTCGCCGTAAACTATCTCTGTTGTTCCATGAAGGTCTATAGCTGCCTTTTTTACTATCTCTTCTGTGAAATTCATCATCCAGTTATAGTCTTTATAGGCTACGTATATCTCCATTACAGTAAACTCGGGATTGTGAGTGCGGTCCATCCCCTCGTTCCTGAAGTCTTTTGCAAATTCATAAACACCTTCGAAACCGCCGACTATAAGCCTTTTAAGGTATAGTTCATTTGCGACCCTCAGATAAAGGGGCATATCGAGTGTGTTATGATGGGTTATAAAAGGACGCGCGGCAGCTCCTCCCGGTATCGGTTGAAGAATCGGAGTTTCAACCTCGAGATAGCCCTTTGAATTGAAGAGTTCCCTCATTGACTGAATAATACGTGTCCTCTTTCGGAATACGTCCCTGACGTGAGGGTTGACTATAAGATCGACATAGCGCTGACGATACCTCATTTCAGGATCAGTCACGGCATCGAAAAGAATCCCGTCCTTTTCCTTGACAATAGGAAGCGGACGAACTGATTTGCTAAGAAGTATAAATTCATCAACATGAACAGTTATCTCTCCCATCTGTGTTGTAAAGACATGACCCTTCACGCCTATGATATCACCAATGTCGAGCAGCCTTTTAAAAACGGTATTATACATTGTTTTGTCTTCGCCCTTGCAAAGATCATCGCGTCTCACATATATCTGAATCCTTCCTGAAGAGTCCATTATTTCTGCAAACGAGGCATTCCCCATTATGCGCCTGCTCATTATTCTTCCTGCAAGGCTTACCTCCTGAAAATTATTCTTTTCGGGAGAGTAGTTGTCAAGAATATCCTGTGCAAAAACGTTGGTTTTATATTCAGCGGCCGGGTAGGGGTTGATTCCGATTTTACGCAACTCTTCGAGAGCTTCCCTCCGTATCTGCTCCTGTTCGCTTAAATTATTGTTGTCCATCAGTTTTGAAAATTTGTGCAAATATAGAAAAAATCAGCTTTCTGTGACCGGGGTCTCCTTATCTCCGGAGAGCAGATGTCTCAGAAGCAAATCTGTCGCTGATGATTTTTGTCACTACTCCGGGAGCTCCTGTTCCGATTGTATTTCCTCCGACTTCAATTACAGGAGTGACCTCTGCAGAGGTATTTGTAATAAATGCCTCAGTGGCAAATCTCAATTTGTTTTCAGGCAGAGCCTCTTCCCTTACTCTTATTTCTGCTTCTGCTGCGATTCGCAGGACATTATTCCGGGTTATTCCCGAAAGGATATTGTTCGATTCGGGGTGTGTGTAAAGAGCTCCATCGACAACTGCAAAAAAATTGGAATGTGATCCTTCGGTTATCAGTCCGTTTCTTACAAAAATGCACTCCTTATAACCGAATTCTGTTGCCTCCTGGTAGCTCAGTGTGTTAGGCAGCAGAGCAATCGATTTAATATTGCATCTGCTCCACCTTATCTCCTCTTTAAGCATAACCTTGATCCCCTTTTCCTTTGATTCTGTATCGGGTTCAAAGTCCCAGGCATAGGAATACACTGTGGGATCAATACCCGGTGAAGGGAAATGATGTGTTCGTCTGGCAGCACCCCGGGTGACCTGGAGATAAACCATTGCTGGCGTGCCGGCCAGGTCATTCCTTTTTATAAGTTCTTCGGCAATCGAAGGGAAGCTTCCTGAGCCTGTCCACTGAAGACGCAGCTCCCTCATGCTGTTCCCAAGGCGGGTCATATGGCCGGGCATGTCGTAGAAGAAACCATTATACCATCGTACAACCTCATATACTCCGTCTGCAAACAGGAATCCGCGGTCGTCGGGACTAATTCTGATTTCGTCTTTGGGAAGGAACTTCCCGTTGTAGTAGGCTATACTCATGGTTAAAGATTAAGGCTCAACGGCGTAATGGCGTAATGGCACAACGGCAAGGAGCAATTATATTAAATGTATTGCTGGTTGTATTATTTCAGTTTTGTAGTCAATTGCCGACCTGGCATCTTCAGGTGAGTCGGCATTTCCGCAGGCGGCCTGGACGAAAAGAGAGGCGCCGAGAACAGTTGTCTCCTTATGGTCAATTATCTTGAGATTTACTCCCGTAAAGTCGGCCCGCAACTGGTTCCAGAGACGGTTCCTTGATCCTCCTCCCACGCACAATATGCTCTCCGTCTTAAAACCTCCGGCTTCCTCAAGTGCACTTCTGCCTTCATTTAACCTTTCAGAGAGAGCTTCCAGCATTGCCCTGTAGATCTCGTCCCTTGTCGATTCCATTGTCAGTCCGAGGATCTGGCCTCCGGGCTTTCCTTTAAGCTCTTCGTAAAACCGCGGGATCACTTTTACTCCATTGCAGCCGGGAGGAACTCTTTCAGCTCCTGATATCATGAATTCAAACACATCATCTTTTATCTCCCCATACATATTTCTGCGTGCCCATTCCAGAATGCCGGAAGCTATCCACTGGTTCCCGATGTTATATAAACCGGGCCTTGAATCGAGTTCGGTGGTGATAGATAAATCCATCTGTTCTTTTGTCGACTTGAATCGTGATGACCGTACCATGAGGATCTCCCAGGTACCCGAACTGAGGACAGGCTGGTTAATTTCGGCCCCCGAACCGAAAATTGCAAACTGTGTATCATGGCCTGTTGCAACAACCGGAATGCCGGCCGGAAGGGATGTCTCGGCAGAAGCTTTTGAGTTTATCTTCCCTGTTACAGTTCCGGGTTCAGCAAGTGCCCCAAGCTTTTCGGGAATGAAGCCGATCTTTGAGAGGATGTTTTCCGAATATCCCCTTTTTGCAAGGCTTGTAAGCATCGAAGTGCCGGCCATTGTTGCATCATTTACCATCTCTCCTGTCAGAAAAAAGGAGAAAATGGACGGCATGAAAAGGAACCTGTGACTCTTTTCGACAAGTTCAGGTCTGTTTTCAACAAGCCAGATAAGTTTGTTGATGGTATTGAATGTGAAAGGAAGAACCCCGCTCTCGTTGTAAAGCTCTTCGACAGGGATGTACTTGCTGATTCCTGCCATAACCGGGTTGGTCCTTTCGCACTGCCACGAGATGACCGGATAAAGCATCTTTCCATGTATGTCGAACAGAGTGCCGTCGACGCCAAATGTAGTAACAGTAACTCCTGCTATCCTTTCTTTTGGGATCTGACTTGTTATTTTTTGGGCAGCTTTGCACAGTTTTTGCCAGATCTCCATTACATCCCAGATCCTGTATCCGGGGTATTCCGGATCGGGCCTTGTATTATTCGGTGATGAAGCAGATGCAAGGATCTTACCTGTTTTGTCAATGGCAACGGCTCTTACATTTGTTGCACCGCAATCGAATACTATAGTTATATCGCCTTTTTGCATATGATTTTCAGACAAGGGAAACTGAGCTGCCTGAAATTACAAGTGCAGCAAGATAACCGGAAATAAGAATTATTATAAGAATACCGATATAAATAAAATACAGTTTAAGACTTTTAATGGCTTTTTTAAACTCAGTGCTGTCCTTCTGGCTAACAGCATTTGAGGCGTGTTTTGAGAAGCGGACAAGGAAAAAAACATGGAACAGACAGATCACCCCGGTGATTAGTACTATGGCCATAATAACTGCATCCGGCATTTTCGAGCCTGTATCTCCTGAATTGAAAGCTGCCAGAAATGTTCCTGCCAGAATCCCGCCGACAATAACTATTCCAAGGAGTATAAATCCTATTATGCCAATGAACATGCTCCACTTTCCTGCACTTTTAAGGTGCCGTAGTGTAACTTCATCAATTTCAATAATCTTTTTATCCGGATTTGCCTCCATCACCAGCAATTATTCAATAGATTTTTAACTTATAACCAGGCCTGCTTTTCTTCAGCCCCGCACCCTGCACCCCGCACCCCGCACCCTGCACCCCGCACCTTATTTATACATCGCCCCGTAAGCCTGGCAGGCCCTGTAATCCGAACCCTCCTTATCCATGCCGAATGCGTTCCATGAACTTGGCCTGAAGACCTTTTCATCGCTAACATTATGCATACACACCGGGATTCTGAGTATTGAGGCCAGTGTTATCAGATCAGCTCCGATATGTCCGAAGCTCGAGGCGCTATGGTTTGCGCCCCAGTTAGCCATCACGGAATATACATCAGAGAATGCTCCTGAGCCGGTCAGCCTTGGCACAAACCAGGTTGTCGGCCAGGTTGGGTTGGTTCTGTCTGTAAGGATCTTATTCATCTTTTCAGGTAACTCTACGGTCCACCCTTCAGCAAGCTGGAGGACCGGACCCAGTCCTTTGACAAGATTTACTCTCGATATTGTAACAGGCATAATACCTTTTGTATCGAATTGCGACGAAAAGCCGCCGCCCCTGAAATAACCTGTGTCTGCCGGAGGCCATTGTGTTGCCTCAAGACAAGCAGCTGCATCGCCTGAAGTGATCTCCCAGAATGGTTTTATGCAGGCTTCCCCATTCTTCATTTGCCGTCCTGAGAAATCAAGCGATGAGGCACCTGAGTTGATAAGATGAATAACTCCGTTTGCAGCAAGTCCCTCTGGTTTGATCTTTGTAACCCTCTTTATTGCATCGGCGCTCCAGTATGTGCGGATATCTGAGAACATCTGGGCTGTATTTGTAAGAAGATAACCGAAGAGCATCGGTACTCCATTCATAGCGTCGTTCTCGGTTGCAACCAGATAAGGAGGCCTGATTCCGTTCCAGTCGAATGATGAACACAGAATTGCCTCAAGGAAGTCACCGTTAGGCATATGGTCGGTCCACTGCCTTTGTCCCTGGAAACCTGCAAGCAATGCATTATGTCCCAGGGCTTCCTCTCCGAATCCAAGTTTCTTAAGTTTAGGATTGCCAACCATCAGGTCGCGTGCAATGATTGTCATCTTAACAACTGTCTCCCACTCCTTGTCTTTTTGTTTTCTTGTCTTGGGTTTGCTGTTCAGGTCTTTTCCCTCTTTGCAATACTTTTTTGACCACTCCAGGGCTTTCTTATATTCATCATTGTCAAAAATCTCTTCATTGAGGCGGCGGTTAAACTCGCTCATATCGATGTATTCATTTCTCATGCCGAGATATTCCTGGAAGAAATCTTCCCTGACAATCGATCCGGCTATCCCCATCGAAACGGAACCCATTGAAAGGTATGATTTGCCTTTCATTATCGATACAGCAAGAGCTGATTTTACGAACCGTAATATTTTTTCGCTGACATCCCCGGGGATATGCTGATCACCTGAATCCTGAACATCGTGGCCATATATGCCAAAAGCGGGCAATCCCTTCATTGTGTGACCTGCAAGTGCAGCAGCAAGATATACGGCACCAGGTCGTTCTGTTCCATTGAAGCCCCATATGGCTTTAGGTATTCCCGGATTCATATCAATAGTTTCACTCCCATAGCACCAGCATGGAGTAACAGTAAGACTCACACCAACCCCGTTCCTGCTGAATTTTTCTTCACACATTGCAGCTTCTGCCACACCCCCTATACAGGTGTCGGCAATAATACATTCAACTGGTTTTCCATTTGGATATTTAAGAGTTGAGGTGATCAGGCTGGCTGCATTCTTTGCCATATTCATTGTCTGATCTTCCAATGATTCCCTTACACCCATCATTCTTCCGTCGATGGTTGGACGTATTCCTACCTTTGGGAACTCACCGATGACTGTCTGATAATTTCTGTTTATTTTTAAATCACTGTTAGCCATATTCAATATAATTTGATTATAAATTAACTCTTTTTGGATGTTAACAAATATATGATTTTTTAGCTTAAGAATTATGGTAAATTTGCAGGTCATAATACAATCCGGAATGCAAGAGAGAAGGAGATTGCCTGCATGGCTTAAGATGCAGAGGGCAAGCGGGACGAATTATTCAATGGTTAAGCGGGTGGTGACTGACAATCAGCTTCATACAATCTGCACGAGCGGCAATTGTCCGAATATAGGCGAATGCTGGAATGCAGGCACTGCAACATTCATGATACTCGGGGATATTTGCACACGGGCATGTAAATTCTGCGCAACAAAAACAGGCAGGCCGTTTCCTCCTGATCCACTCGAACCTGCAAGACTTTCGGAATCGATAAGGAAGATGAACCTCAGGCATTGTGTAATCACTTCTGTTGACCGCGACGATCTGCCCGACGGAGGGGCATCAGTATGGGCAGAAACTATCCGTTGTGTGAAGGAGGGTAATCCGGGAATCACAATGGAAACACTTATTCCTGACTTTGACGGCAATCCCGAACATATACAGTTGATCATTGATGCCGGGCCGGATGTTATTTCCCATAATATTGAGACAGTAAGACGGCTCACTCCGGCTATAAGGACAAAGGCAAAATATGAAAGGAGTCTTAAAGTAATAAATTATATTTCTTCAATGGGCCGGGTTGCGAAATCGGGTTTTATGCTGGGCCTTGGAGAGAAGAAGGAAGAAGTCGTTGAGACAATTCAGGATCTCTCCGCTGCCGGATGCAGCGTTCTTACAATAGGGCAATACCTGCAGCCCGGGCCGGGCTATATGGAAGTTGTTGAATATGTCAGACCTGAAGAGTTTGAAGATTACAGGTTGCTGGCTTTAAAAACAGGTTTCTCATTTGTTGAGAGCAAGCCTCTTGTCCGGTCTTCTTTTCATGCAGAAAATCATGTTAAGGCTCGATTAATTTGATTATATTGGCATCACCATAATAAAGATAATCTCTTGAGTTATAAGGTTGAATATAAGGATATTGGAAGAAAAGATTACAAAGAGACCTGGGATTTTCAGACAATGATCTTTTCAGAGCTTGTCGAAAACAAGAAAAGGGAGAAGCCGGCAGAAGATCCTGATCGAAACATTCTCCCGGGAACACTGATTTTTGTCGAACATCCTCATGTATATACATTGGGGAAAAGCGGCTCGGAGAACAACCTTCTTCTTGACTATATTCAGCTCAGGGCAAAAGATGCATCTTTTTACAGGATCGACAGGGGCGGAGATATTACCTATCATGGTCCGGGCCAGATTGTGGGGTATCCCATTTTTGACCTTGATATGATTAATATCGGGTTAAAGGAATATATCCACAGACTCGAGGAAGTTATCATTTTATCGATAGCTGAGTTTGGGCTTACAGGCTCGCGCCTCGAAGGCGGCACAGGTGTCTGGCTCGATCCTGAAGTTAAGGGCAGGGCGAGAAAGATATGTGCAATTGGTGTGAAGGCAAGCAGGTATATTACAATGCATGGCTTTGCATTCAATGTTAATACGGACCTTTCGTATTTCAATCATATTAATCCATGCGGATTCACCGATAAAGGTGTTACATCTCTTGAAAAGGAGCTCGGGAAACAGCAGGATATCGATTATGTCAGGAGCATTGTGAAGAAAAACCTTCAGCGGGTGTTTGATCTGGAATGGACTAATTAACAACGAATGGAAAAGAAGTGGATCGTGAAGGAAAAGGGGGATGTTTCGGTTGTGAAGCAACTTGCAGCAGCCCTTGGTGTGTCTGAATCTCTTGCTAACCTCATGGTCCAGCGCGATATTACCACTGCCAGGGAGGCTGATTCCTTTTTTAATCCCAGTCTTGACTATCTTCATGATCCCTTCCTTATGAAGGATATGAATATTGCCGTTGACAGGATCTCCACTGCTGTCAAGAAGAATGAGAGGATACTTGTTTATGGAGATTATGATGTTGACGGAACAACAGCTGTTGCGCTGGTCTACTCATTTCTGAAGGAGCAGTATTCGAACGTTGAGTATTATATCCCTGACAGGTACAAAGAAGGATATGGGGTGTCTTTTCAGGGGCTCGATTTTGCATATCAAACCAATTGCAAGGTAGTTATTACCCTCGATTGCGGGATTAAAGCAGTGGAGAAAGTAAAATATGCGCGGACAAAGGGGCTGGATGTAATTATCTGCGACCATCATTATCCGGGCGATGAGATCCCCAGGGCGCTCGCAGTGCTGGATCCCAAGCAGCCATCGTGCAGTTACCCCTATAAGGAACTATCGGGCTGCGGTGTAGGATTTAAGCTTATTCATGCATATTCCAGGGTCCACGGGATCCCTTTTAGTATGATAGCACACTATCTCGATCTTGTTGCGGTGAGCATAGCTTCTGATATTGTCCCGATTACGGGAGAGAACAGGGTAATGGCTTATTTTGGGCTTAAACAACTGAATGATTCACCCTGCACCGGATTGAAGGAAATTATACGTGAATCGGAAGTAACAAGAGCCCTCACAATCGAAGATGTTGTTTTTAAGATAGGCCCGAGAATAAACGCAGCAGGCAGGATGGAAACAGGCAGCAAGGCCGTGGATCTTCTTGTATCAACAGATACCCGTCTTGCTACCGGTATCAGCAAAGAGATCAATAATTTCAACATCGAACGGCGCAGTGTCGACAGGATAATTACAACCGAGGCAATGCGCATGATATCGGAAGACCAGAGGACCGTAAATTCCCGGACTACTGTACTCTATAATCCCAACTGGAAGAAAGGGGTTATTGGCATTGTAGCATCAAGGCTGATTGAAACCTATTACCGGCCTACAGTGATACTTACCGAATCAAATGGTTTTGCGACAGGTTCTGCCCGTTCCGTCCAGGGCTATGATCTTTACCAGGCAATAGAGTCGTGCAGTGACCTACTTGAGAGCTTCGGAGGGCATATGTTTGCTGCCGGATTAACTCTTAAAAAAGAGAATATAATTCCATTCATGGAGCGCTTCGAGAAATATGTGAACAGAACAATTACAGACGATCAGCTGCTGCCAAGGATTTTTATCGATACTGAATTATCATTCTCCGAAATAAATGATGACTTTTTCAAATCATTAAGTCTCTTCCAGCCCTTCGGACCTGAGAATATGTCGCCTCTTTTTGTTTCCCGGAATGTATTTGATACAGGGGCAGGGAGAATGGTGGGTTCAAGCGGGGAACACCTCAAGCTCGATCTCTGCCAGGAGTCAACCGGACAGAAAAGCTTCCCTGCAATTGCATTCAACCAGGCAAACCACTTCGAATACATCAGGGGAGGAAATCCATTCGATGTATGTTACTCTGTTGAAATGAATGAGTTTCGCGGTAATAAGACTCTCCAGCTTAACATAAGGGATATTAAGACCCCGGAAGAAAGATAGAGGATAAAAAGAGGGGGAGAGGGGGAGAAAGGGAGAATTTGAGAATTTGAAAATTTGAGAATTTGAAAATTTATACCCTGCACCGTACTAACACTAAGCAGCTGGGCCGTTGTGCCGCTGCGCCATTGAGCCTTTGCGCCGTTGCGCCATTATCACAGCCATATCCTCATCTGAAACCTGATTTCATCAGTTTCCCTGTATTCTGGTTTTGAATAGTTAACTGTAGTTATTCCATATTTTAACCTTACTTCAGTTCTCTTTCCGATGTCGCATTTTGCCATTATGTAGCTCCGGCTTCCCTCACCCGAAAAGGCAGGGATGCTGAAACTGTACAGCAGGTCATTCTCATAAGTGTATATTCTTGAATCCCAGCTGTCGGTATTGAAAAGGCAGTATCTGAACCATATTGTCAGGGGGATTTTCCTGAATTTGTAGTTTATATCCTGAAGCATAAGTACTCCTTTGCTGTCGGAAGGCATTGCATTCCGGTAATCAATACGGAATGCCAGAGAAATGTTTTCTGTTGGAGAATAGCGTGCAACACCCTTAAAAGAAGAAGTTGTCAGTTTTTTCTGTTGCGGTATTGCGTTGCTTCCTCCTATGTCGCTCATCGACATCCTTTTGTAATATGATAATTCGACTTTCACCTTCACGGATGGCTCTGCCCTTATCCTTACTTCATGGCGCATACCCCAGGTTGGAGAGCTGCAGAGATATTTCAGCCATGGGTATTTTTCAACATCACAGCCGCCGCTTATGAATACGTGTTTCGCTGCCTCAAAGCTGAAATTTCCGAATAATCCTGTTTCGTTTGAGGTTGATGAACCGGTTCCGGGACCGTTGCCGTGAAATGAAAAATAGCCGGCAGCATAGTTCCTGTAAAGAAGGTTTATTGTAAGACGGTCTGATGGTCTGAATGAAAATCCCTGGACAACAGCATAGTTGCTGTAGTCGCTCACTGAGAACTCTCCGAACAGCAGGAATCTTCTTAAAAGGCTCGTGTAGTATAATGAAGCGACACTATTGCTTTTCCCGCGGAAATCAAATACCTCCTCAGGAGAAATCCCTGCAGGATAAAATGGAAGCGACAGCCTCCCTTCTGAGAATGAGGCACCTATTTTAAAATTTCGAATGCTGTATGACAGATTCATTCCGAATGTTGTCTCAGTTATCGCATCTTTTTTAAGAAGCAGCGAAGGGGTCGTATGTGTTCCGGTCAGGTAAAAGTTTTCAATATGATTACCGGTACTGTCGGGGCCCTGGGAGATTGTCGCATCAATTTTGTTTGACGAATAGAAAATTATTACTCCCAGGTCCCTTATCGCAAAATCAGCGGAGATCCCCCTGAAGAAGTTATTCTCATCGGATGAGGTATATTGTTTTATCTCCTCGCGTGCCGACATATACCCGGGTGAAGTGAGAGAAAGAGCAGGTCTGAAAGATGAGTTGGTGTTTGTCCCCTGCCCAAACCGTATGGAGTAATCACCAACAGTGATATTCCTCAAAAACCCGGTTCCTGAATATGAAACATACGCTGAGAGAAAGTCGGGGAGAGGATTTGCCAGCTTCTCCCCCGGATCTTTTTCAGCAGTGAAACCGCCTGAAAAACCGCCTGAAGCGAACCTGAATTTTGTCAGTACTTTCATTGGCGACCCTGATAAGGAGGTGTCAGTCTCGCCGGGTTTAAAGGCGAGATTAGTAATAAGCCTTCCGGCCACTCCTGAAGGTCCCTTTCCAGCCTTGCCTGCCGTTTCAAGGGTGCAGAAGGGCATTATCATTTCTGCTGTTGCGATATCAAAGCCGGGGATGTTGGCCAGTTCATAGAATGACATTATTTTGCCGGATGATTTAATATATTCAACAAGCGATTTAACCTGGAAGTCGTTGATAAAGAAGAGCCGTGATATTTCGTTTTCTGATCCTGAATTTATCCTCACCGGGCTCTCGGCAAGCTCATACAGGCGGTCAGTGTAGCTGTCCACAGCCTCCGGGATTTCCTCATGTGAGGCGAGTTGCTCTGCAATACCTATTATTGATTCGGAGAGCTTGGAATTCTGACAGAAGCCCGAAAGTGAAAAGGTTAGAATATGTAATAGTAAAAGAAGCTTTTTCATTCAGGTTATTAACATAATGTCATCGATGAGTTCATTTGAGACTTCGCTGTTCAAAATTCGATTGTTCTTCATTCATTTGTTCCATTTGGATTTCATTTATTTGATTTTGAAGATCATTGAGGCAGTGGAAGTAATTCCAAGTCTGTCATGGCTGGCAAAGGCAAGATCGAGCTGAGCGAATTTCACCCCATACCCTATGCCGAAGCTGAATGAATTATTGGCAGTGCTGAATCCTCCTCTCAGCCAGAACCTCTCAGCAGCCTCATATTCGAATCCTGTTTTTACCACAATTGTGCTTCCCGTTCTCATCTCGAGTTCGACCCCTGCCATAAGATCATCGCCAAGATATTTCGCAGCGCCGGCTCTTATGATGGCTGGCAGATATGGTTTCCTTACAGAACGGGGGAGGGGATTAAACAGGTGAATCCCTATAGAAATATCATTCCCTGGATTAACGATTATTCCTGTTTCAAAAGTAATTGCATTTGTGTTTCCATACTCCCCGCTGCTCCTTTCAGAAAAATAGTCTATCTGTACCCCTGCAGAAATCTTATCAGATAGTGCCATTCCGCATCCCAGACCTGTTGTGATCCTGTTGAAATCAGAATATCCGAAATGGGAACAACTGGCTCCAAATGTTGTTTTTCCCGCAGGATATATTACAGCAAACATTCTTCTTCCCAGTTCTTTGATCCCGAAGCTGTTTTCATAACTGATCCCGCCTGAAATGGAGTTTGATGTTCCAAGGCTGGCCTGGTTGTGGAACGAGGACCAGAACCCCTTCCTCATTATGCATACATAGCCCATCCCTGCTTCGCCGGCCCCGGCCGAAGGACGATAAGGATCTCCCGCGGAGGCAGCTAAAGAGAGAAAAATACAAGAAACGGAAACAGATAATTTCAGCAGCGAGCTCAAATTTTTCTGATTAATACCCGAAGTTACGAAATATTTTTAATATACTAGGGAACTCTCAGGCAATCTCCAAACTCTAGGCACTTCTTAATTTGTCTTATATTGAAACTTAACAGCCTTCAGCTCCTCATTAGCCTGGACGATCTTCTTTTTGAGAGACTCCTTGTATTTAACAACCTCTTTCATCACCTCCTTGTCGCCGGTGGCAATTATTTGCGCAGCAAGTATGCCGGCATTCAGAGATGCATTAACACCTACGGTGGCAACGGGAATCCCCGGAGGCATCTGAAGGATTGAGAATATCGAATCGAGACCGTCGAGAGAGGCGTTTATCGGAACTCCGATCACCGGAACTGATGTCATGGAGGCTATTACTCCGGGAAGATGAGCAGCCATTCCGGCTGCTGCAATAATGACTTTAATACCTCTCGCTGCGGCATTTTTGGCAAATTTTTCAACTTCATCAGGAGTTCTGTGTGCAGAAAGAGCATTTATCTCAAAAGGGATCCTGAATTCATTCAAAAGGGAGGCTGTTTTTTCCATTACTGGAAGGTCAGACGTGCTGCCCATTATTATACTTACGAGTGGTTCCATATATTTAATTTACAATTAACTTCCGGAGACGACAAAAATAAGCTAAATTTTTCATATTTTTGCACCGGCTTGTGCCCCAAATATTTGTAATAATGAAAGAGGTCCGGATACTCGATAAATCATTTAAGGAGCTGATCTCTGAAGAACAGATCGAGAGTAGAATCATTGGCCTTGCAGCTCAGATAAATACTGAATTTGCCGGGAAAGAGGTCCTCTTTATGGGAATACTCAACGGGGCATTTCTTTTTGCCGCAAGTCTCTTCAGAAAGATCAACCTCAGGGCAAGGATCTCTTTCGTCAAGCTGGCTTCGTACGAAGGGACAAATTCTTCGGGAACCATTAAGGAGCTGATTGGATGGAATGACGATCTGAATGGGAAGACAGTTATCGTTATTGAGGATATAGTAGACACAGGCGGCACGCTCGAAAGAATTGTGGGAGAGCTTGAGATCAGAAAGGCAGGAGAAATAAAAATAGCTTCTCTTTTATACAAGCCGGCTGCATATACCAAGCATTATCCGATCGATTATGTTGGTTTCGAAATTCCCAACGACTTTGTAGTCGGCTATGGCCTCGACTATAATGGTTATGGCCGGAATCTTCCTGCAATTTATACGCTTATTCATTAATTCATAATTCAAATTTACTTCAATCTATGGTTAATTTTCTGATTTTTGGCCCTCCGGGTTCAGGTAAGGGAACACAGTCAGTACGTCTGGCTGAAAAATTCAATCTTCTGCATCTCTCTACAGGCGATATGCTTAGAGCAGAGATCGCTGCCGGCACAGAGCTGGGGAAGAAGATGAGTCTGATAATGTCGAAAGGGGAACTTGTTCCCGATGAGGTTGTAATAGAAATGATTGCCCATAAGGTCGATGGCAGCAAAGGATCTGCCGGCTTCCTTTTTGACGGGTTCCCGCGTACTGTTGCACAGACAGTGGCTCTTGAAGAGATGCTTAATAAGCGCGGAATGAAGATCGACAGCATGCTCGTTCTTGATGTTGATCATGATGAGCTTGTAAAGAGGCTTATTGCCAGGGCTGAACTGTCAGGAAGACCTGATGATAAAGATCCTGCCGTTATCGAAAACAGAATCGATGTATATAAATCCAAGACCGAACCCATTATCAGCTACTGCCGCGAGAGAGGCATTTATCAGCCTGTTAACGGGATGGGAACAATTGAAGATATATTCAACAGGCTTGTTGATTATATGAAGAAACTTCTTTAAGGGAGAAATCCAATAAATATGTCCGGATCAAACTTTGTTGACTATATCAAGATTTACTGCCGCTCAGGAAGCGGCGGAGCTGGCTCCGCTCACTTCAGACGCGAAAAATTTGAACCGAAGGGAGGCCCCGACGGAGGCGACGGAGGAAGGGGAGGACATATTATCCTTCGCGGGAATAACCAGATGTGGACTCTTCTTCATCTTAAGTACCAGCGTCATATCTTTGCAGGTAACGGCGTGGGCGGAAGCAGGCAAACATCGACCGGCGCTGATGGAAAGGATGTAACAGTTGAGGTCCCCCTTGGCACAATCGCCAGGAACGCCGCCACAGGTGAAACCCTCTTCGAGATAACCGGTCACGGCGACGAAAAGATTCTTGTTAAAGGAGGAAGGGGCGGTCAGGGTAATACTCATTTCAAATCATCAACAAATCAGGCTCCAAGGTATGCTCAACCGGGAGAGCCTGGTATTGAGGATGAATTCATCCTTGAACTTAAAATCCTTGCCGATGTTGGTCTGGTGGGTTTTCCCAATGCCGGCAAATCAACACTGCTGTCAGTAGTGTCAGCAGCCAAACCCAAGATAGCCGATTATCCTTTTACTACTCTTGTCCCGAACCTGGGCATTGTAGCTTACAGGGACGACAAGTCGTTTGTAATGGCCGATATCCCCGGTATTATTGAGGGAGCTCATGAGGGAAAAGGCCTGGGAATAAGGTTTCTGCGGCATATTGAACGAAATTCAATGCTGCTGTTCATTATTCCGGCCGACAGTAAAAATATCCGTGAGGAATACGAGATACTTGTAAATGAACTCAGGATGTACAACCCGGAACTTCTCGACAAAAAGAGAGTAATGGCAATCTCCAAGACTGATATGCTTGATGAAGAGCTTATTAACGAGATAAGGAATGACCTTCCTGATATCCCCAGGGTGTTTATTTCATCTGTGACCGGTGCAGGTCTTGTCACTCTGAAGGATATGATCTGGAAAGTGCTTAATAATTCATAAATCCATTTGATGCTCGAAACCCTCGACAGGCAGCTATTCCTCTTTCTGAATTCATTAAACTCACCGTTTTTCGATGTGGTGATGCATGCCATAAGCGGAAAGCTGATCTGGGCCCCACTTTATGCTGCAATTCTTGTTTATCTTGCTCTTACATATAAGAGGAAGTTTTTCGTCATAGTTCTTATGATAATCCTTGCAGTTACACTGGCCGATCAGATCTCTGTCCAGGTGTTTAAGAATAATTTCCAGCGCCTGAGGCCTTGCAACGAACCTTCTCTCAAGGGCCTGGTACATCTTTTTAATGGAGAATGCGGCGGGGGCTTTAGCTTTGTTTCATCGCATGCTACCAATTCATTTAACGTGGCTCTTCTGAGCCTTATGTTCATACGAAGGAGGTGGTATACCATAGCAATTATCGTGTGGGCATCCGTTATAGGATACAGCAGGATCTACCTGGGAGTGCACTACCCTGCAGATGTTATCTGCGGCTCGCTTCTGGGAGCCCTGATCGGCTGGAGTGTTTATCAGCTTTATGTGTTGATAGACAAAAAGATACTTAAGAAAAAGGATCTGCTAAAAGAGTAGTTTATGTTGTACTTCACTCATGAATCAGCAAATCCCTGTTTAAATCTTGCTGTTGAAGAGATACTCCTTAAAAAGCATAATGAGGAGTTCCTGATTCTCAGCATTAACGACCCATCGGTGATAATCGGGAAACACCAGTGCGCACACAGGGAGGTTAATACTTCCTGGGTCTCCGGGAATAATATACCCGTAATCCGAAGGATCTCAGGAGGAGGCACAGTATATCATGATAAGGGGAACATCAACTTTTCCTTCATAAGCAACTCTCAGGAAGGCAAACAGATCGATTTCAGAAAATATACCGGACCCGTCATCGGATTCCTTCAATCACAGGGAGTGAATGCAAGGTTTGAAGGGAAAAACGACATCAGGGTTGACGGATTGAAGATCTCGGGCAATGCAGAACATGTTTTCAAAAACAGGGTCCTTCATCATGGAACCCTGCTCTTCGATGCTTCACTTGAGTCGCTCAGAAATTCACTCAGAAAGGACTTTACGTGCTATGAAACAAGGGCTGTTCTGTCAAACCCGTCATCAGTGATGAATCTTGGCGAGACTTTAAAGGGGTTCAGTGATGCCAACTCTGTGAAGGAGGCATTGCGCAGCTATTTTACAGAACAAAAGATCATTTACTCAGGATTTGAAATTTCAGCCTCAGAGCTTGCTGAGGCTGAAGCTCTGGCTCAATCGAAATACATGACCTGGGAGTGGAATTATGCCTACGGACCCGAATACAATTTTAAAAACACTTTCCTGCTTGAAGGCAATGAGTGTTCCTGCTCCCTGTTTGTGAAGGATGGGATTATCAGAGCTTGTTCATTTACCCTGAGCGATAATCCTGTAAATATTTCTGATAAGCTGATCGGCTGCAGACATATGCCTGACGATCTCATGAATGTTTTTAAATCAGAAAACATTAATATATCTGAAGAAGATATTTTTAAGTTATTTTAGTTGCCTGGAATATTTTAACCTTTTGTCTTTAGCCTTTTATCTTTTATCTTTTTAGAAGTTTATGAATTATCAAGTTAAATATGAATATAATAAAGTCGATAATTGCGTGGATAATAGCACTTAGCTTTATGGTGCTGTTTTTTCCTCTTACCTTCTTAGTATGGCTGCTTCTTCTCCCCTTCGACAGGGAACGCGCATTTGTTCACTGGTCGCTTGTTTACCAGAGTGTTTTCCTTACCTGGCTTCTCCCGATCTGGAAAGCTGATATCAGGGGGAGAGAGAAGATCATTAATGGTACGACTTACGTTATTATATCAAACCATCAGTCGATGCTCGACACCATCCTTATTAACAATCTCAGGTACAGATACAAATGGATCTCCAAAGTTGAAAATGAGAAAGTCCCCTTTATCGGCTGGTACCTGAAAATGGCAGACTATATTTCTGTTAACAGGGGTGATGAACAAAGTAAGCAGGAAATGCTTGAGAAATCGCTGAATTGCCTCCGGAGAGGGACTTCCATTATGATTTTTCCGGAAGGAACAAGATCGAAAGACAATGAAATCGGCTTCTACAAAAGAGGTGCTTTTCAGCTGGCCATGCAGGCTAATGTTCCGATACTGCCGGTTCTTATTGACGGAACGGGAGGTATTCTTCCCAAACACGGACTTCGGGTCGGCAACGGATATCACATAAATATCAGAATACTTGACCCAATTCTTCCGGCCTCATTCGTTACCGAAAACCCCGACGAGCTTGCAAAATGGGTTCACGATAGTATGGCCGCCGGACTAAAATCCCTAAGGGCTGGAGCTCAGGCAATATGAGGTATAGCAATTACTATAAGAGACTTCTCAGTAAGCTGGGATATTACGATTACCAGAGCAGGCTTATTTACAGGCATCTTAACCAGGAAGGAGGATGGGAGAGCCATAATGAGAACTGCAGGAGGTTTATACTGAAGGCTCTCGACCATTATAAGCCCGAAAGGGTAACAGTGCTTGGCAGCGGATGGCTTCTCGAACTGCCACTTGCCGAGCTTTCAGAGAAAACAGAAAAAGTATTCCTTGTCGACATTGTTCATCCTCCGGATGTTGTCAGCCAGACTTCCGTCCTTAAAAATGTTGTTCTTGTTGAAAATGATGTGACAGGAGGCTTGATTGAAGAGATCTATAAAGAGTTGCGAAACTATTCATTCCTTAAAAGGATGAAATCTCTTGAGAATATCAGGATCCCGGAGTATGAACCTGATTTTGATCCGGGACTTGTGATCTCGCTTAATATTATTACTCAATTGGAATCTCTGCCTGTTGATTATCTGCGCAGCAAAGCCAGGATCCCGGATGAAGAGTATACACGTTTCAGATCTGAGATTCAGGGCAGTCATCTCAGTTTCCTGAAAAAGCATCCTTCAATTCTTATAAGCGATACTGCCGAGATCTTTACAGACAGAAAAGGGCAGGAGGAAAGTGTTCCGACTCTTCTGATTGAACTGCCTTCCGGAAAGCTCGGTGAAGAGTGGACCTGGGATTTTGATCTTAAGGGAATAGACAATTATACAAGGCGAAGCGTGATGAATGTAACTGCAGTGGCTTTTTAGTATTATGAAACAGAGTGAATTGCGTGAGAGATATCTCACAATGGCAGAGGAGTACAGCCTTCTGGAAGGGAGGGAAGAGAAAATTCTGTTCAGCCTTTCAATCCTGAGGTTAGTTTCATTTGTCGGAGGTGCCGCACTTATCTGGGCCGGATTCACATTTAGCAATACTGCCGGTATTCTGGTCATCCCCGGGGTAATAGTTCTCTTTCTCTGGTTGCTCAGGCTTTGGTCGCTCCATAACGATAAAAAGGACTTTTATTGTAACCTCGCCATAATCTGCAGAAACGAAGCAGCCGCTTCAGCCGGCAATATATCTTCATTTGAACCCGGGAATCTGTACAGGGATATTTCTCACGATTTTTCAAACGACGTTGACCTGTTTGGCGAGGCCTCACTTTTTCAATATCTTAACAGGACAGTAAGCGGATTCGGGCGCGATATCCTTGCCGGATGGCTCTCCGATCCCTATCCTCTTTCTGCCGGCCTGAAGCTGAGGCAGGAAGCAGTAAAGGAACTTGCATCCAAAGTCAGCTGGCGGCATGAATTCCTGGCCAGAGGCATGAAGAAGCCTCTTGAAAAGAACGATATCCGCTCACTGACTCAATGGATGGACGAGACCTCAAAAGAAGGACCATCCCCTGCTAAGAAGGTCGTCGTATTTCTTCTTCCGGCAATAACTCTAGCAGCTTTAGTGCTTTTAATTTCAGGCTATATTCACTACTCATTCCTTACAACCCTTTTTCTTATAAACCTTATGTTCGTTGCTGCGGGGCTTAAGGAGACCAACAGGGTTCATAATGCCTTATCGAAAAAGTACAGCTTCCTTTCATCTCTGAATGACCTGCTCAAAGTATTTAATAATGAGCAATTCTCATCCACAGTTCTTAGGGAGATCAGGGAAAACATTTCCGGAGGCGCAGGATCGGCTTCAGCTTCGGTAAAAAAATTAGGCAGCATAATTCAGGCCTTCGACACCAGGCTCAATTTCCTCGTTGCTATAATGCTTAACGGGCTCATAATGTGGGATTATCATTGTTTAATCAGGCTTAATAAATGGAAATCAGAAAACAAGGATCATCTTCCTGTCTGGCTTGAGATGATAGGCACGATTGATGCATTTATATCGCTTGGGAATTATTCATATAACAATCCGTCGTTTGCGTTTCCTGAGCTCTCCCACGATAAGGTTCTTCTCTCAGCTGAAAACCTTGGCCATCAGCTTATCGATGAAAACAGAAGGGTCTCTAATGATTTTTCACTCAGCCATCAGGGAATGATTTGCATAATTTCCGGAGCCAACATGGCCGGCAAGAGCACTTTTCTAAGGACAGTGGCTGTTAACTATATACTTGCAATGGCCGGGGCTCCGGTATGTGCTTCCTCTATGAGTTTTGTCCCGCTGAGGCTTTTTACAAGCATGCGGACTACTGATTCGCTTTCGAATAATGAATCGTATTTTTATGCAGAACTCAGGAGGCTTAAAACCCTCAAGTCGAGGATCGCTTCAGGTGAAAAGATGCTTTTTATACTTGACGAAATCCTTAAGGGGACAAATTCGGCCGATAAAAGCATGGGGTCAAAGTTATTCCTCCAGCAAATGGTGAATCTTGGCGCATCAGGAATGATTGCGACTCACGACACCTCCCTGGGTGAAATGGAGAAGGAGAACCCGGGTGTTGTCATAAACAGGTGTTTTGAAATAGAAATTGACGGAGAAACTGTTCTCTTCGATTATAAGCTCAGGGAAGGCATTACGAGAAAGATGAATGCAGCGCTTCTTATGAAACAGATGGGAATTCTGGAATAATTTGTGATTTTAAACTGTCTTAGGATGGTTAATAGCCTGCTTTGATGAAAAATATTAGCCTAAGTCTGTTTTTGTTGTTTTCTAACCTGCTGGCTTTTAGTCAGGGAGATGCTGTTGTGTCAGGAAGAATTTTTGATAAGCTGTCAAGAGAACCTCTGCCTTTGGCAACTGTCACTTTAACCTACGCTTCCGACGGCAGGCTTCTAACCGGAACAGTGACAGATGAGACAGGGAGGTTTTCTATTACCGGAATACCACAGGGAGAGTACAATGCAAACTGCTCGTTCATTGGATATGGATCAAAAACAATTGGCTTATTGATAGGAAGGCTTAATAAAACTTTTGACCTTGGAAGAATTGAACTTGATCCCCAGGCATCAACCCTGGGTGAAGTGGTTATCTCTGAGAAAAAGAACCTTGTATCTGCCGGCCTCGATAAAAAAAGCTTTGATGTTGCAGGCAATATTTCTCAGGCAGGGGGATCAGCACTTGATGTGATGCGAAACCTTCCCGGGATAACTGTTGATCAGGAGGGAAAAGTGGAACTCAGGGGAAGCGATAAAGTGACAGTCCTGATCGATGGGAAACAGTCGAGTCTTACTGGGTTTGGGAATCAGAAAGGATTATCAAGTGTTCCGGCTTCCAATATTGAAAAGATCGAAATTATTAATAACCCCTCAGCTAAATATGACGCTTCAGGGATGGCAGGTGTCATAAATATTATTTACAAAAAGGAGACGAAAACCGGGTTTAACGGAAGTGCAGGATTGTCTCTTGGCTTAGGAGCTCTCTCAAAAAGGAAGGATGACTTGCCGACCGAGCTTGGCAGCTATTCTTTGAATCATAAGATCATCCCAAGTCTTGACCTGAACTACAGAAAGGGGAAGATCAATCTTTTTTTCCAGTCTGAAATATTGAATCAGAGACGATTACCTAATAATGAATTCACTACCCGAACTTATGACAACGGAGCTGTAATTGCTTCACAGGTCCCGGAAAACCGCAAACAGACACAGTACATAATAAAAGGAGGAGCTGATCTGAATTTTAATGATCATAATACATTAACCTTCTCAATGATTTATGACTATGAGAGCCATCACGATACAGCACAGGTTCCGTATATCGATATGCTCACTTCGGAAAGGTACAGGTATTGGTCGTGGCTTGAGTATGAGATAACCGGATTTATGAATTACTCCCTGGCTTATAAGCATAAATTTGAAGAACCCGGGCATGAATTGAGTGCAGGTATTCAACATACAAAAGGATGGGAGGATGAATCGTATCACCTTAATGACAGCTCCTCTTTAAGGATTTCAAATGATTTCACACATATCCTGGCAACTGAATACACAACGAATATGACTTTGGATTATGTGAGGCCGCTCAGGACCGGCCGTTTGGAAGCAGGTACAAAAATCCAGGTCAGAAGAATTCCTGTCACCTATACTGTAGAAAAAGGAGAAGAGTCGATAATATATCCCGGACTGGGCGACTGGTCTGACTGGGGAGAGGATATCTATGCCGGGTATCTGAACTGGGTTTTTGAGAGCAAAAAAATCGACTTTGAAGGAGGATTAAGGGCAGAACAGGCTGGAGTATTTTATAATCTCGATCCGGTAAATATTTATTATCCAAATGATGATTCCTATAACTATTTTAATATTTATCCAAACATCAGATTCACTTTAAAGATTGATAAGACAAATAATCTTTCTGTCTATTTCAATAAAAGGGTGGACCGGCCAGGCGAACCTGAGTTAAGGGTATTTCCAAAGTATGATGACCCGGAACTTTTAAAAGTCGGGAATCCGTATCTGCGTCCGCAGTTTACAAATACCTATGAACTGTCGTACAAACGAATATGGGAGAAGGGTTCCATTTCACTTGCCGGTTATTTTCGCTCAATAACAGACCCATATACCAGGATATACAGTATTGATACAACAAACACCGACTATAACATTGTAAACAAAGTATACAGTAATGTGGGAAGTGCAAGAAATACTGGTATGGAAGTGATTTTGAATCAGACCCTTGCTGATTTCTGGAAACTGACAGCAAGTGTGAACTGGTACAAGAACACAATAGATGCCTTTACCGGCACACTTCTCTTTCCTTATGAAAGGCCGTTTACAATTGAAGAGACAACAGATATCTCAGCTGATATTAAGCTGAACAACCAGTTTACACTGCCAAAGGAAACTCAAGTCCAGCTGACTATTCTTTATTATACCCCAAAGAATATTGCCCAGGGAAAGCAATTCTCGCGGTCGTCTATTGACCTGGGGGTTAAAAAGAAAGTTATCAAGGGCAAAGGAGAACTAACCTTTTCATTCAGTGATATTTTCAATGATTTTGGCATCAAACAGGAGATAAAAGGGGAGGGATTTACAGCTGTTTATGAAAACTATTACGAGACTCAGATTCTCTCCCTGGGATTTAAGTACAAATTCTAGCTTTGAACAAGTTCCCGGCAGCTCTCTTTTATCAACATTTTTCCTCCCTTCCTAATTGTCAATCAATCAGGTCACTATTCTACATCCACTGTTATTGTGGTAATTAGGAGATAAAAAAACCTCATGATTGTTGAAAAATTCACAAAAAACGGCGCTTCTAATTAGTTATATTTGCGCAAAATTTCCCGGAAATGGTAGTTGGATATTCTGAAGAACATATTAAAACCCTTGAGTGGAGAGAACATATCAGGCTGAGGCCGGGTATGTATATAGGAAAGCTTGGTGACGGCTCTTCACAGGATGATGGCGTTTATGTTCTGCTGAAGGAGGTGATGGATAATGCCGTCGACGAGTATATGATGGGTTACGGCAAGAAGATCGATGTGTCGATAAACGGTCAGGAGGTAAGAATTCGCGATTATGGAAGGGGAATCCCTCTCGGTAAGCTGGTGGATGCTGTATCAAAGATGAACACAGGCGCTAAATACGATTCAAAGGCTTTCAAAAAGTCGGTGGGACTGAATGGCGTCGGGGTAAAGGCAGTTAATGCATTATCGTCCCGGTTCATTATCAGATCTGTACGCGACGGCGAGATTAAAGCTGCAGAATTTGAACATGGCCTGATGATCAAGGACCATCCTCTCAAACCAACAACCGAGGAGAATGGCGTTGAAGTAATCTTCCAGCCCGATGAGGGGATGTTCGGAAACTATTTCTACATCTCCGAATACGTAGACACAATGCTGAAGAACTACGTATATCTTAATGCAGGGATGGTGATCAATTTTAACGGGAATAAATTTCTTTCCCGCAACGGATTGGTAGACCTTCTCAACGAGAATATGAATAAGGAGGGGCTGTACTCCATTATTCATCTTAAGGGTGAAGATATTGAGGTTGCCTTTACTCATGGTCTGCAGTACGGAGAGGATTATTACAGTTTTGTCAACGGTCAGAATACATCCCAGGGAGGAACTCATCTGATAGCCTTCAGGGAAGCTATTGTAAAAACAATCCGCGACTTCTATAAAAAGGATTATGATCCTTCAGATATCCGTTCTTCAATAATTGCCGCAATAAGCATCAAAGTGGAAGAGCCTATCTTTGAATCGCAGACAAAGACAAAGCTGGGATCAAAGGATATGGGTCCGGAAGGCCCTTCGGTGCGGAATTTTATTTCCGAATTCATCAGGAAACAGCTCGATGATTATCTCCATAAGAATCCCGAGACCGCCCGGATTATCCTTAAAAAGATCCAGGATTCGGAGAAAGAGCGCAAAGCTATCTCTTCGATTCAGAAGCTGGCCCGCGACAGGGCTAAAAAGGTAAGCCTGCATAATAAAAAACTCCGCGATTGCAGGGTTCATTATAACGCCAATGATGCAAATAAGCTCGATTCAACTTTATTCATTACCGAAGGTGATTCGGCAAGCGGATCAATCACAAAATCGAGAAATGTGGAGACCCAGGCTGTATTCAGCCTTCGCGGGAAGCCGCTGAATTCATTTGGCCTCACCAAGAAGATTGTTTATGAAAATGAGGAATTCAATCTTTTGCAGGCTGCCCTTAATATTGAAGACGGGATTGAAGACCTCAGGTACAATAATGTTGTGATTGCAACTGATGCTGATGTCGATGGGATGCATATAAGGCTGCTTTTGCTCACCTTTTTCCTGCAGTTCTTTCCCGACCTTGTGAAAAAAGGGCATGTTTATATCCTTCAGACTCCGCTTTTCAGGGTCAGAAACAAAAAAGAGACCCGTTATTGCTACAGTCCCGAAGAAAAGGCAAAAGCTATTGCGGCGCTGGGCCCCAATCCGGAAATAACAAGGTTTAAAGGGCTGGGTGAGATCTCTCCCGATGAGTTTAAAAACTTCATTGGTAAGGATATGCGTCTTGAACCTGTCAGAATGAAGAAGAATGACTCGGTTAACGGATTTCTTGAATTCTTTATGGGTAAGAATACTCCTGACAGGCAGGATTTCATAATCGAAAACCTGAGAGTTGAAGAGGATATAGTTGAAGCTGAGTTGTAGTAAATATTACCTGTAGGTTTGAATTCAATATGGAAGATTTGGATCTGGATATCGAGAATACTGAGGAAGGAAAAGCAGAAGAGCCTCAGGGCCCTGCGGCTCTCCATACTGTAACAGCCCTGTCGGGGATGTACCAGGACTGGTTTCTTGATTATGCATCTTATGTAATTCTCGAAAGAGCGGTGCCCCATCTTCACGATGGCCTTAAGCCTGTTCAGCGCCGGATACTCCACTCAATGAAGAGGATGGATGATGGCCGTTATAACAAGGTTGCGAATATCATCGGACATACAATGCAGTTTCATCCTCACGGAGATGCTTCAATAGGTGATGCTCTTGTACAGCTTGGACAGAAAGATCTGCTCGTTGATGCTCAGGGAAACTGGGGAAACCTTCTTACCGGCGACGGAGCTGCAGCGCCAAGATATATTGAGTCGAGGCTTTCTAAATTTGCCCTTGAGGTAGTATTTAACCAGAAAACAACCGAATGGAAATTATCATACGACGGAAGAAATAAGGAACCTGTCACCCTCCCTGTCAAATTCCCCTTGCTTCTGGCCCTGGGAGTTGAAGGCATAGCTGTAGGGCTTGCATCAAAGATCCTTCCTCATAATTTCAATGAACTTATTGATGCAACTATAAATTACCTGCAGGGAAAGGATTTTGAGATCTGGCCCGATTTCCCGACAGGCGGAATGGTTGATGTTTCGAAATATAATGATGGCCAGAGGGGAGGAGCAATAAAGGTAAGGGCAAAGATTGAGAAGATCGACAAGAAAGCCCTTGTAATAACTGAAATACCTTTCGGAAAGACAACGACAACCCTTATTGAATCGATCATCAAGGCGAACGATAAAGGGAAGATCAAGATAAAGAAGATTGACGATAACACCTCTTCAGATGTTGAGATAGTCGTGCATCTGGTGCCGGGAGTCTCACCCGATAAGACAATTGATGCCCTTTATGCATTTACCGATTGTGAATATTCAATATCTCCGAATACCTGTGTGATTGTTGACGATAAGCCGTCGTTTATGGGCGTAAGCACCATCCTTAAGCACTCTGCAGATAAAACGGTGGAACTTCTGAATATGGAGCTTGAGATCAGAAAATCAGAGCTTCAGGAGGAGTGGCATATGTCGTCGCTCGAGAAAATTTTCATTGAAGAGAGGATCTATCGCGATATTGAAGAGAGTGAAACATGGGAGGCGGTGATTGCTGCTATCGACAAAGGACTCAAACCATTCAAAAAACTGCTGATCAGAGAGGTTACACGCGAAGATATAATAAAGCTTACAGAGATTAAGATCAAGAGGATCTCCAAGTTTGATGCGAAGAAGGCTGATGAGCACATAAAAGGTCTCGAGACGGAGCTTGAAGAGGTGAAGAACCATCTGAACAACATTATTCCTTATACAATAAATTACTTCAAACAGATAAAGAAAAAGTACGGAAAGGGCAGGGAGAGGAAGACAGAGATCAGAAGCTTTGATACCATTGAAGCTGCAAAAGTGGTCGCAAATAATGCTAAACTTTACATTAACTATAAGGAGGGATTCATCGGGACAGGTCTGAAGAAAGATGAATTTGTCTGCGACTGTTCTGATATTGATGACGTAATTGTTATAAGGAAGGATGGAGTTTATCTTATCACAAAGGTTGCTGAAAAGGTCTTTGTAGGAAGTGATATTCTGTATGCCCAGGTCTTCCTGAAGAATGACGAGAGAACTATTTATAACATTGTATACCAGGATGGCAAGGACGGTCCTTTGCTTGCAAAGAGATGCGCAATTTCGGGACTGACCCGCGATAAGGAATATAACCTTACAAGGGGAACTGCAGGTTCGAAAATCACATATCTGAGTGTAAACCCGAACGGGGAGGCTGAAGTCATCAGGGTCCATCATAAACCAAAAGCAAGGCTTAAGAAGCTTGTCTTTGAGTTTGATTTCGGCCAGATGGTCATCAAGGGAAAATCGTCGATGGGAAATATCCTGACGAAGAATGCGGTTCATAAGATAAGCCTCAAGGAAAAAGGATTGTCGACACTGGGAGGCAGAAAGATCTGGTTCGACGATGCTGTCTTTCGTCTGAATGTCGATGGCCGGGGCTTGTTCCTTGGTGAGTTCAGCGCCGATGATAAAATCCTTGTTGTTACAAAGAGCGGATTATTCAGGATTGCCGGCTTTGATCTCTCGAACCATTTTGAAGACAATATTCTTATTATTGAAAAATACAGGCCCGGGAGAGTCTATTCTGTTGTATATTGGGATAGTGAGCAGCAGTTCTATTATCTGAAGAGATTCGTAATTGAGGAATCTGAAAAACCAGTCTGTTTCATAAGCGAGGAACCGGGTTCGAGGCTGATAAGCATAACCGAGGTTGAATATCCGCGTTTTGAGATCCATTTCGGCGGTAAGCACAAGGAGAGGGAGAATGAGATAATTGAGGTCTCGGAATTTATTGGAGTGAAGAGTTATAAGGCAAAAGGCAAGAGGCTTACCAGCTATATGGTTGAGGATATTAAGGAGATAGAACCAAAGGTAATTAAAGAAACCCCGCCTGCTATTGCGGAGGAGAAAAGTGAAGAGGAGCCTCCTCAGCCTCCTGCACATGAGGATCCCGCACAGATGAAGCTCGAGTTGTGATGCCCAAGAGCCCCATTTTATATATCATTGGTTTCATGGGGAGTGGAAAAACTACAGCAGGTAAGAAGCTGGCGTCGCTTCTAGGATGGCCATTTATTGATCTCGACAGGAAAATCGAAGAATATGCTGATCTTGCAATTCCTGAAATATTTTCAAAACATGGAGAAGCCTGGTTTCGTAAGGCGGAATCGGACATTCTCAGGAGTCTTGGATCAGAATCGGGGCTTGTAATTTCAACGGGAGGAGGTGCCCCCTGCCACGAAGATAATATGTCGTACATGCTTGAAACGGGTCTTACAATATATTTGAAACTGACTCCGGAGCAGCTCGTCAGCAGGCTTTCGAATGCCCGCGAAGAACGCCCGCTTATAAAGGGCCTGAAAGGCGATGAGTTGCTTGAATTTATTAGTGAAAAACTCGCACAGCGCGAGAAATGGTATTGCCAGGCTGAGATCATAGTTGACGGGTTTGACCTTGATATCAATACCTTATATTCCCGGATTAAATCAAATCTCAGTTTGTGATTTTGACTTTTTTGCATTTTGATTGTTATATATATTAAGTTAGTATAAAATGAAGACCAAGAAGACCCTATTAATGATACTCGACGGTTGGGGAATCGGCGACGGATCAAAATCAGATGTCATTAGCCAGGTGCCGACGCCGCGCCTTACCTGGTACAGGAATAACTATCCCAGCTCACAGCTGCATGCATCCGGCGAAGATGTCGGATTGCCCGAAGGACAGATGGGTAACTCTGAGGTTGGCCATCTCAATATCGGCGCAGGAAGGGTCATATACCAGGACCTTGTAAAGATCAATAAGGAGTGCAAAACAGGAGAGATAAGAAAGAACAAGGTTCTTACAGATGCATTCTCATATGCAAGGGATAATAACAAGCAGGTACATTTCTTTGGACTGATGTCCGACGGAGGGGTTCATTCACTTGATAAACACCTCTATTCCCTTTGCGATATGACCATGGACTACGGGCTTAAAAATGTCTTTATTCATGCTTTTGGCGATGGTCGCGATACTGACCCGCGAAGCGGTATCGGTTACATGAAAAACCTGCTCGGTCATCTCGCGAATTCAAACGGAAAGGTAGCCTCTTTTGTCGGGAGGTTTTATGCAATGGACAGGGATAAAAGATGGGAGCGCGTAAAAGAGGCTTATGATCTGATTGTTGACGGAATAGGGACCCCTGCAACAGATATCATTGCTGCCATGCAGAATTCATACGATGCCGGAGTGACAGACGAATTCATGAAGCCGATAGTGATCACCGACAAGAGCGGAAATCCTGTTGGCAAGGTTAAAGAGGGGGACGTAATTGTATTCTTCAACTTCAGGAACGACAGGGCCAAGGAGCTTACGATTGTTCTTACACAGAAGGATATGCCCGAAGCAGGGATGAAGACCCTGCCATTATATTATTGCACTATGACACCGTACGATGCCACTTTCAAGGGGCTTCATATCATTTATCCCAAGGAGAATGCCGATAATACGATCGGGGAGGTGCTCTCTGCTGCAGGGAAGCATCAGCTCCGGATTGCGGAAACAGAGAAATATGCTCATGTCACCTTCTTTTTTTCAGGCGGGAGGGAAGAGAAATTCAACAATGAAGAGAGGATAATGATCCCGTCGCCGAAAGTGGCAACATATGACCTGCAGCCAGAGATGAGCGCTTATGGAGTCAGGGATGCCGTAGTTGAGGCAATTAAAACAGAAAAATTTGACTTTATCTGTCTCAATTTTGCGAATGGGGATATGGTCGGACATACGGGTGTGTACGAAGCAATAGAGAAAGCAGTGGCCACTGTTGATGAGTGTGCGGGTGCTGTTATTGATGCTGCCCGGAAGGCAGGCTACGATGTGCTTGTGATTGCTGACCACGGTAATGCCGATATGGCTGTGAATGAGGACGGGTCGCCAAATACAGCACATTCGCTTAATCCTGTGCCAAGTATCCTGGTTAGTGATGATTATAAGAAAATAAATGAAGGAATCCTTGCTGATGTGGCACCGACACTTCTTACAATCATGGGTGTTGCAATTCCTTCGGAGATGACTGGTAAAATACTGGTATAGACATCAATCCCCATGCTCCGTATCGACGACACCATATTCAGCTTCGACATACTGGAGAAAAAGTTCAGATGTAATCTTCCGCTTTGCCTTGGGAACTGTTGCAGGTATGGCGACTCGGGTGCTCCTTTAAGTGTAGAAGAGACACTTATTCTGGAAGATATCTGGGAAGAGGTAAAACCTTATCTCCGGACCTGAAGGGATAGCGGCAATTGAAGAAAAATGGAAAAGCATGTAAGGGATTTTGAAAATGACTCGGTAACTCCCCTTGTAAATAACGAAGAGTGTGCTTATGCTGCAATGAAAGGCGATCATGCTATTCTGCGGCATAGAACAGGCTTGGGCAGATAAGAAAATCTCCTTCAGAAAGCCATTGTCATGTCATCTTTTCCCGATCAGGATAAAACAATACTCTGATTTCAGGGCAATTAACTACCAGCAGCTTGAAATCTGTTCCTCAGCAAGAACAACAGGCACTGATGAGGGTATTTATGTTTTTGAGTTTCTGAAGGAGCCGCTGATAAGGGCTCTCGGAGAACAACTCTATAAAGAACTTTGTATTGCTGCTGATGAATTGAGAAGGAATAAAACACTTAAGAAATAGTTATGGAAACAATAAAATCTTATATCGCATGCAAACAAGGACAGGTTCCTTGAAGAATTATTCGAGCTGATCCGTATTCCATCGGTAAGCGCAAAAGAAGAAAATAAGGACGATATGTTACGTGCGGCAACCTGGCTGAAAGAAAGCCTTATTGCTGCCGGAGCCGACCGGGCAGAGATCTTTCCTACTGCCGGCCACCCTGTGTTGTATGGTGAAAAGATAATCTCTCCTTCGCTGCCGACTATACTGGTCTATGGCCACTATGATGTTCAGCCTGCTGAACCATTGGAGCTTTGGAAGACTACGCCCTTTGAGCCGGTAATACATGACGGAAAGATCTGGGGCCGGGGTGCTGACGACGATAAAGGACAGTTGTTTATGCATGTGAAGGCTTTCGAGCTGATGAACAGAACCGGAACCCTTGAATGCAATGTCAAGTTCATGGTCGAAGGAGAAGAAGAAGTCGGATCAGTCAATCTCGAAAAATTCTGTGTTGAAAACAGGGAAATGCTGGCAGCCGATGTCATACTTATATCCGACACAACTATGATTTCGCTGGATACTCCATCAATAACATCAGGACTAAGGGGCTTGTCGTATATGCAGGTTGAGGTTATAGGTCCTGACCGCGATCTCCACTCAGGTCTTTACGGAGGGGCTGTAGTTAATCCCTGTAATGTGCTCTGCGAAATGATTGCATCGCTGAAAGACAAAAATGGGAGGGTAACTGTTCCCGGTTTTTACGATGATGTTCTTCAATGCAGTGACGAGGAGCGACGTGAAATGGCTGAAAGACCTTTCAACCGCGATGCATTTATGAAATCGGTTGGAGTTGAAGATCTGAATGGGGAGAGCGGGTACAGTGATCTGGAAAGGATAGGGATAAGGCCGACTCTCGACGTTAATGGCATATGGGGCGGCTATACGGGAGAAGGAGCAAAGACAATTCTGCCGTCAAAAGCCTCTGCTAAGATATCGATGCGTCTTGTCGCAAACCAGAATGCTGAAAAGATCGCCGGTCTGTTCGAAAAACATTTTTCTGGCCATTGCTCCTGCCGGAGTCAAGGTAAAAGCTGAATACCTTCATGGTGGTGAGGCATATATCAGCCCTCTCGATACACCGGAATATAAATCTGCCGCTATTTCCGTGGAGGCGGTGTTCAACAAAAAGCCGATTCCTGTACGCAGCGGAGGAAGTATTCCTATTGTTGCCACATTTGAGAAGGTTCTCGGGATAAAATCAGTATTAATGGGTTTTGGTCTGGATACTGATGCAATTCATTCCCCCAATGAGAATTATCCTGTTCTAAATTTTTTGAGGGGAATTGAGACGATTCCATTATATTTCAGACATTATAACAAATTGAAATCCAAATTGTAGGGAATGGTCACGACCCTTCCCTGCATTATTGCAGATGATTAGGATTGCGACGTTTTTACACAAGTATCATAGGAATTGGTTGCAATCCTTCTCTGCAGGGATTATCAAATTACCCGGTAATTCCTCAATTACAATCAGGTTATACCTTTATATATATAGGGATCTGTTTTTTTGTTATCTGGACATATTCAGGGTTGTTTTTCGATAAAATCACTTATTTTCTCATTTGACCTATTGAATTTGGTGGGGGTACCTCTTTATTACCAGTGTTTTAATTGAGTCACTATGGTTTAATTGGGGGTGAAAATTAAATTATGAGAAAGTCACTGATATGACAAAGATCATATTGAAATATGAAAATTAGGGAATTTGGTTTGGAGATTAGAATCATAACCCATATATTTGGCGGGTTAAATTAAAACCTAAAACTAATTCGTATGAAGAAACTATTTCTGCTGATTGTTTTGTTTGTGTTCGTTGCTGGCTACTCGGCAATGGCCCAGACAAAAGTCATTTCTGGCACAGTCACCTCTTCCGTTCAGGGAGAAGGTGTAATTCCCGGAGCATCGGTAATAGTTAAGGGCACCACAGTAGGTGCTGTAACTGATGCATCTGGAAAGTATTCATTCTCTGCACCTGCAAATGCAACCACACTGGTGGTCTCCTTTATCGGGATGAAAACTCAGGAGGTTGAAATTGGAGGTCGCTCAGTTATTGATATCGCTCTTGAATCGGACCTCATAGGTCTTCAGGAAGTTATCGTAACTAGTGGTTATGGGATCAAAAGAGCCCCGAAAAGTTCTTCAGCCCTAAACCAGGTTGTCTCTGGAGATAAGCTTTCAGAAGCTCGTCAGACAAACGTAAACAACGCACTCGCAGGTAAGGTTGCCGGTATTCAGTTCCGCGGCCAGTCAGCTGCAAAACTTGGTCAGACTGGTGAGATCCGTCTCCGTGGGGAATCAGGTTTCAGCACAGGTGCTGGTGGTGTTCTTTATGTTGTTGACGGAACAATCCTTCCAAACTCAGGCGACCTTAACCTTGATGATATAGAAGACATAAGTGTTCTATCTGGTCCGGCTGCCTCTGCAATTCTTGGAGCGCAGGGAGCAAACGGTGCAGTTATCATCACAACCAAAAAAGCAAAGGTAAGCGGCAACAAGACAATGGGTGTTGAAGTCAACACAGGTTTTGTGGCTTCGAATGTTTATATTATGCCTAACTACCAGAACGATTATGCCGGTGGTGCTGAATACAATCTTACAAAGTATACTTACAGACCAGGTATTGACCCTGCTGACTGGCAGGCACTCGACGGCAAGTATTATCACGACTATTCCGATGATGCCAGCTGGGGCCCGAGAATGGCAGGTCAGGAGTATATTCCCTGGTATGCATGGTATGCTGGCCATGAAGGTTCTTTCAAAACAGCAAAGCTTACCCCTCAGCCGGATAATGCAAGAGACTTTTTCAATACAGGTACTACACTTAACAACAGTGTTGCATTTTCAAAGGTTTCTGAAGGATTCAATATCCGTGCAACTATCGGTAATGTAAATGTTAAAGGCTTACTCCCGGGAACCGGGCTTAACAAGACCAACCTCGGCTTAAAAACAACATATGATATAACAAAAAAATTAACCTTCGGTGCCAACGTCAACTTCTACACCACCTTTACCGACGGTGAATTTGACGATGGTTATTCAAACCAGTCTACAGGTTCATTCAACCAGTGGTTCCACAGGGATGTAGACATGGCTAAAATGAAGGAGCTGAAGGATTTAAGAACTCCCGACGGGATCTGGGCAAGCTGGAACCATAACAACCCGACTGTTTATGACCCTGCCGCTCCCAAGAATTTTTACGCAGGTAACTACTGGTATAACTTCTACAAGTGGTTTGATCTTGTAAATATAAGCAACAGGGCAGACCGCCTTTTCGGTGATATCTCCCTCCAGTACAAGATAATCGACGGCCTTACTATCAAAGCTACCTACAGAAGGCAGCAGAATAACGTATGGGCTGAATCAAAATACAGCACCGATCTGAATGATTCAGGTACTCAGACAACAGGGAACTCTCCTGAAGCAAAAGGTTATTATGGAACCTCAACCAGCTACTCAAACAGGGAGAACTTCGAAACTCTTCTTTCTTTCAGCAAGAAATTCGGTGATATCAGTGTTAATGCCAACGCAGGTACCGACATGTTCCGGTGCAATATCAAAGAGTAACTCAGCAAATACAGTTAACGGTTTCAACATTAAAAACCTTTATACTATAGCTAACTCAAAGGATCAGCCCAGCATAGGTAACGGACGCAGCGAAACTGCTTACAATGCAGCCTTCGTAAGGGGTGATATCGGTTACAGGGATTTCCTCTTTGCTGAATTTACACTTCGTAACGACTGGTATTCAACCCTTCCTCCTGATAACAACTCGATCCTCGCAAAATCATTCGGAGGTTCATTTGTATTCAGCGATCTTCTTGACCTGTCCATGGCTGAGCTTCGGAAAAATCCGTGCTTCATGGGGAGAGATCCCGACACAGCTCGGTGCATATCAGTATCCCGGATTTGCATATGGCGTTGGTCAGTATCAGTGGAACGGCAATTTCCTGATGGGAACTCCCGATCAGCTTGTTGATCCTGCTATCAGCGGTGCTGTAAGAGCCATGAAGGAAATCGGTGCAGAACTCAGGTTCTTCAAGAACAGGGTTGGTCTGACTGCCACATACTGGGATGGAACAGAAATTGATATTCCTTATGCAGTTTCGATTGCAAACTATAGCGGTTTTACATCAAAGCTTCTTAATACCGGTGAGATTACAAAGAAAGGTCTCGACCTTGCTCTTAGCCTTAACCCGGTCAACATGCAGAACTTCAGATGGGATCTGAACGTTTCTTTCGCTTACCTTATCGAGAACGATGTTGTAAAAATTGCTGAAGGGATCGACAAATTCCTTGTTCAGCAGATCTGGTCGGCTACAACTCCTAACATGTACCATGCAGTTAACATGAGATGGGGTCAGCTCTATGGAAGCGGTATGAAACGCGATGCAAGCGGAAATCCTATGCTTACATCTTCAGGTTTCTATGTATCAGATCCTAACGTGAACTTCGGAAGCGTTCTTCCCGACTATACCGGTGGTATCCAGAACTCTTTCAGGGTCTTTAAGGACTTCAACATTGGAGTTAACTTCGACTATCAGTTTGGCGGTAAATTCTTCTCACTTTCTGATATGTGGGGTTCATTCTCAGGTCTTACTGCCAGGACATCCGGTCTGAACGACAAGGGTATTCCAATCCGTGACCCGGTCGCTGACGGCGGCGGTGTTCATGTATTCGGAGTTGATGAGACTTCAGGATCTGCAGTGGATTACTATGTTGACGCTCAGGAGTACTATCACAGTTTGTATAACAACAAGATCTTCGATTCATTCGTATATGATCTGTCATATTTCAAACTGCGTGAGGTATCGCTTGGTTACAATATCCCGGTTGCCAAGATTGGCGGCTTAGGCAAGTATGTATCAAATGCTACATTCTCAGTTATTGCTCAGAACCCATGGCTCATCTGGAACAAGACCAATGATGACTTTGATCCATCTGAGATCTCTGCAACCAGTGGTGAATCTGGCCAGTTCCCCGGAATACGTTCATTTGGAGCAAACCTTAAGATCACCTTCTAGGGATAAGCCAGTCAGAAACATTTAAAACATTGAAAAAAATGAAAAAATCAATATATAAATTACTAATTCTCATGTTTGCGGTGACGGTTTTTGCTGTCTCCTGCAACTCCTGAAGATTTTGGCGACACAAACCTTAACCCGGCTGCCACCACAGAGCCGAATACAGCAGCCTTGTTGACAAACGTGCTGTCAGGAGTAGGTGGCTATTGCTGCAGCTAACGGTCCTTCATTGTACTGCCAGTTCATATCTGAAACTCAGTATCCCGATTTTTCGCAGTATGCTGCTAACCTTGCTTCACCAATGGGTACATATTCGGGATCATTGTACGATCTTGCAGAATATCATCATTACAAATACAAATGATGCTACAAAAGCAACAGCTGCTCTCAATGGAGCCAATGAAAACCAGATAGCAATCGCAAGGATCCTGAAAGCCTATATTTTCTGGACAATCACTGACCGCTGGGGCGATATTCCTTACACAGATGCTCTGAAAGGCGATCCTAATGTGAAGTATGACACACAGGAATCGATCTACAAAGACCTTATTAAGGAATGCACTGAAGCAGTTGCTCAATTTACAACAGGTGCTCCTATTAAAGGTGATATCGCATACAATGGTGACATTGCAAAATGGAAGAAGCTTGCCAACTCAATGAGAATGCTTAATGGCATTAAGATTGTCAAAGCAGTATCCAGGAGCTTCCGATTATGCTGCAACCCAGTTCAAGGCAGCGTTAGCTGATGCAGCAGGTCATATTTCCACAAACGCAGATAACTTCAAGCTCGATTACGTTGGAGGGAACTTCAGGAACCCATACTATAATATGTATGACGGACGTAAGGACTATGGAGAGAGCAAGACTATGACTGATGCTCTTGGTACTTTAGGAGGTGATTCACGTCTTTCTGTTTTCGGTGCAACCTCAACAGGGGCAGCATCAACCCAGGGTGTTCCTTATGGCTATAAGCGTGAGACTGTTACAGCCTGGACAAATGCTAACCCAAACTATGCTTATGTTTTTGCTCCTGCTTACAGGGAACAGACTGATCCGCATTTTCATAGTAAAAGCATCCAGTCTGTACTTCTTGCACGTGCCGAGGCTGCCGACAGGGGATGGACATCAGAGACTGCAAACACAGAATTGCTATACGTTGCTGGTATCGGTGCATCATTCGATCAGTGGGGACTTGCCACACCAGATGCAGCATACTTTGCCGGACCAAATGTTGACCTTACTTCAGCATTCGGAACAGGCGCCAATGTTGCAAAAATTGGTCTGCAGCAGTGGGTTGCATATTTTCCCGACGGGATACAGGGCTGGAGCAACTGGAGGAGACTTGGTGTTCCTGCACTGCTTCCTGCTCCCGATGCTACAAATGATCCAAAAGAAATACCCAGAAGGTATATGTATGGCACTACTGACTATTCTCTTACAAAAGCCGGTGTTGAAGAGGCTGTTGCAAGGATTCTTCCTGCCGGTGTTGGCGATAAGATGAACGGAAGAGTTTGGTGGGATAAGCAGTAAATCAAGAGTTCAAAAATTTAAAATCAAATAGTATGAAAACATTCTATAAATCAATAAAAATTGCAGCTGGTGTTTTCCTCCTTGCGGCTCTTGCGGTCTCCTGCTTGCCAGAGCAGCAGTCAATGGGTGACGCTGGGCAGACACTTATTAAATTCTCTCCTGCAGACTTCAGCCTGCTGGCACTCGATGCCAAGACCACACCTCAGACTGGTGTGCTGTTTGAAGTCAGGAGAGATGCCAACAGCGCGACAGCTTTGAGTTCTGCAACTACCGTGGTACTCGATTTTGACGTAAATGGCGCTATCCTTGCCAAGTATAATGATGTTAATGAAACATCATTCATCCCTCTTCCAGTTACTTTGGGAACAACAAATCCAGCCCCGGTTGCCGGAAAGGTTACGCTTGAATTCGGTGCAGGCGAATTTACAAAGCCGATTTTACTGAATGTCCCAAGCGCTGCTTCCTTTGATTTCACCAAGCAATATGCTTTTGCGTATAAGCTGACTGAAGTATCAGGAACAGGCTCCAAGAGCCTTGCTACCAACGATACAATCGTTGCTCAGGTTCTTGTTAAAAACAAATATGACGGTAAATATAGTGTTACAGCTAATTCACCTATGGTCGATGTATTAAATGCCGGTCTTACCGGATATTATCCATTCGATTATCTTTTGGTTACCACAGGTGAGAATTCAGTCGACTGTATATTCGCTGACTGGGACCTCCCTGTTCATCCTATTGTGAGCGGAGGTGCTACAAGCTACTACGGAAGTTTCGGTTTGAATCTTACCTTTAACCCGACAACAGGTGCAATTACAGCTGTGTCAAATCCATGGGGCAACCCTCCCGGAAATACCAGGATGCCTGCACTTGATCCATCAGGTGCCAATAAAATGGACCTTGCTACCAAAAAGGTTACAATAAAGTATTGGATGAAACAGCCAAGCCTTGTTCCTGATCCTCCAAACATCAGAACTTACTTTTGATGAAACATGGACATACAAGGGAGCGAGATAACCGAGGTATAATATAAATTAAGAGGTTGACTATTACAGTCAACCTCTTTTTTTGGTACAAATTTTGATAGTTTTATTAATGTGGATCATATTGTAGAAAAGAGTAATTTTGTTTCTGAATTTTTGAATGCCTTATAAAGTATATCATGAAGACACTCGTTGGAATTTTCTTTGCGGCTGTTCTACTGCTATCAACTGAAGTTGCCTTTGCCCAGTCAGGCAGCACAAACCCCCTGCCCCAGTTCGTGTTTCCATCCTTTACAAAGGGTGCTGTGAAAATGAAGAGCGGCGATAATTATTCTGCTCTCTTCAACTATAATACTGTTGATGAAGAGATGATCTTTAACAATAAGGGACAATATATGGCCCTGGAGAATATCAATTCTGTGGATACAATTTTTATTGGAGCAAGTAAATTTGTGCCGGTCCAAAAGGTATTCTATGAAGTTATCACAAAAGGAACTGTCTCACTCTATATCCAGCACAAAAGCAAATACACCGACCAGGGTACTCCTACAGCATATGGCATGACCTCAAAGACAAATTCAAGTGAGTCATTTAACAGTATTAAGGGTGGTAATCAGATAAGAACTCTTGATTTGCCTGATAATGTGGTAGTAACTTCCGAGAAGGTTTACTGGGCAAAAGTAAATGATGAGATGAAGAAGTTCACCTCCGAAAGGCAATTCCTTAAGATTTTCCCGGCAAAGGAGAATGAACTGAAGGATTATATCAAAAAGAACAGCATCGAAATCGAAAAGAGGGAGGATCTTCTTAAGCTGGGTAACTATTGCAACGAAATCCTGAAGTAGGCTTAATGCTGGGACTTAGCTATCTTGCTAACTTAGTGGATGATATACAATAACAGAATTCTCCTCCTTTTGAAGGAGGGGTGGCCAGCCGACGTAAGGAGGATGGCCGGGGTGGTTGATTAGGTGTCATCCATAAAATACTTAATGTTAATTACTTAACCAGTCAACCACCTCCCCCCTTCGCATTCGCTTCGGGGTACTCCTCCTTCAAAAGGAGGAGAGACTTCGCATAAACAGGAGCATACCAGATTTATAAAATCTGTTACCGAAATACTGAAGAATTACATAGCTATCGGGATAGGGGAAAGTCCTACTCCCCTTCATTCAGGTATATTATCGCCCATGGCTTTTTAATCACCTTTTTCTTCAGATGTGAGTCCGCCTCAAATCCAAGGCCTGTCATAATTTTATCTTCGTCGGTAAGCTTAACAAAGCGGTCGGTGTATATAAGGTCTTTCTCCTGGCTCCAGTAAAGAAGCTCCGTCTCGAGTTTTACATTTTTATCATCCAGAACAATAACACTATCCTTAAGCTCCCAAAGCCTGTCAGCTTGTACGTATTTAGCATACCTTGAAGTCACCAGCGCCATCGTATCTTTGGTTCCGTCGAAGAAAAATACTTTGATTCCCTTTGTGAATTCAGAATATGGTTTCTCAATGTTATCGTACTGTTCAACAAGGGGAGTTGTCATTATGAGCTGTACAAGCCCTGAATCTGTCAGAATCGTTTCGAGGTCGTAAGTGGCTGATGTAGGGAGGTTAATAATTTCAGATTTCGGAATGTTATCAAGCCTTTTCTCGCACGATGCAAAGAGGAGCGACACTACAGATATGGCAAGGAGAAGATTATGTATCCTTAATTTCATGATCATAATGCAATAAAGCAAGATATCTTAGTCATACTTCCTCTTGACGAACCAGAAATCGTAAAAATTAAAGCTCAGGCCAAAGGTGAAATAGTTCTCATTATGAAGATTTCCCGATCCATAGCTTCTTGTGTAGTCGAACATGAAATTTGATCTCGATAACGAACGTTTATCAGAGAGCGAAAGCCCCATCGGGATTCCCAGTCCAAAGCTCACTCCAAATTCTTTAACCTGCTCTCCTTCCACTATGACATAATTGTCGCCATAATGAGTTCCGGCCCTGTACTCAATTCTTCTCAGGAAACTGAAATTAGAATACTTCTCAGGTATGTATTCCATTCCGAGGTGGTATGATCTTGTATTGGCTGCATATCCATTGATTCCGGGTAACGCAGATTCATTCCATTTAGCAGCTGTAAAGTCAAAAGCTGCCGTAAACTTATTTTTCTTGCCCAGGGCAAGGCCTGCCCTTACAGATCCCGGAATATAGGTCTTGGTGACATCGTCCACAACATATGATATGGTATCCCTGTTCCCATATGCTGTGTAACTGAATGAATACCTCTCATAGTTTGTATTGTATTTATGCCCGAGTGTTCCGGATAAACCTGCGCTGAAGAAATAATCATTTTTCAGCATTTTAGTATATTGAAGTCCCAGGTCATAGTTGATGCCTCCAAGTTGAATATTCTCTTCTGAGCTATTATTGAATGAATTAAAGAAGTCGCTGAAATCAACTGAATATTTTCTTCCGAGATTTCCAAAGAGCACAGTCATATTTGCCCCTACGGATAGATCTTTTGTTATATGGAAACCTGTTCCCAGAATGAAATTGCTGAGGCTCCCTTCGCCGGAAAAGAATGAAGTGTATGCTCCTGTCATGGGATCATAGTTGGGATCTCCCTGCCCGACAATATCGAACATTTTGTAGTATCCGTTGCTCACAGGCACCACTCCGATGGCAACGCCCCAACCCTTCCTCAGGGGAAAACCCATAAGCAGATGGTCAAAATTAATATCGTCCGAAAAATAGTCTGTATTGCCCTGAGAGACAAAATTCATACTATAGTCAAAACCAAAATCAAAAACAAACGAAGTAGTATCAAGGTTGCTGTACGATGCCGGATTAGTGTAAAAGATTGAAGTGTTGTCGCGCATCGCAGTACCTGTACCTCCCATACCCTGCGATTTGAACGGGCCCTGAGGTTCAAGCTTCCCGATATTAAATCTCGAATAAGGAGAATTGACCAGTTTTTGACCTGATACTGTAAAAACAGAAAGAAGCAATAAGATAAAAATAACTGGTAACTGTTTATGTTGCATTGTACTCTAAAATATAATTTAGTCCATCAAGCACGATATCAGGCAAATATGTTAACTGATGGTCAATCCTGGTTTTAAGAAAACTGCTCTCTCCGCCTGTCAGCACAATCCTGATTTCGTTATGATCTTTTTCAAACGTGCGAATATACTCATTTATTTCATATATAACCCCTGTAATTACTCCGGCTGCAATCGCGTCAACTGTGTTTTTCCCGGGAAAGGAGTAGTATTCCTTAAGCGGAACAAGAGGAAGTTTCCCGGTGAACTTATGAAGAGCCCTGAAACGTAAATTCAATCCCGGAGAGATATTGCCCCCTTTAAAGCAGTTTCCGGAGAGAAAATCGTAAGTGATTGCGGTACCCGCATCAATTATCAGGACATTTGATGCCCCGAATAACTCATAGGCCCCGGCAACCGCAGCTATCCTGTCGGTTCCAAGTGTTTCGGGCGTTTCATATTCGATCGTAAACGGGAGTTTCGACCGGGATGAAAGAATATGAACAAAGGGGATATTTACAGTAAGCAGATCGAAGACAAACTCCGGAGTATTGCGTACCGAAGAGATTATCGACTTCGTGATTTTAAAGGGAGCAAGTTTTTTTTCAACCTTATCACAGCCGAGATCTCTTGAATGAAAAGATGCTACCTTGTTCTTCCCGTCGAAGACTGCAAATTTCGTGCTTGAATTGCCGATGTCAATTATAAGATTCATGATTTCCCTGTTTCAGCAAAATTATGAAATATAAGTGGAAGTGCCTAAAGTGCCTAAAGTGCCTAAAGTTTAAATTCTTATAACTCTAGGCACTCTAGGCACTCCAAACTCTAGGCACTACTTATTTCATTAAGAATCCTTATCGCCGTCTTAACCGATCTCACATCACTTATTGTGAGGCTCAGTTTTGCTGCACTCTGCTTCATGTTCATCTGCTTCTGCCTGTGGTTCACATAATTCATTATCGAAACAAACTGTGAGCTGCTGTAGAACGGCGACCTGGTATCAGAAATGAAGTAGGCAATAAGAAGGTTATTCTTAAGGAGGACTTTTTCAATTCCCAGCCTTACAGCCGACCATTTGATCCTGACAATATCGAGCAGGGCTTCAGCAGGAGCGGGAAGAGGGCCAAACCTGTCGGTCAGCCTCTTCTCAAACAATTCAAGGGCATCTTCCGAACCGATCTCATTAAGTTCTTTGTAAAGCCTGATCCTTTCAGAAATGTTAGACACATATTCATCAGGAAACATGATCTCGAGGTCTGTATCAACCTGAAAATCCTTTACGTAGGCCTTCGGATCTTCTGGCTTAGGCCTTTGTACGGCAACCTTATCATTCTCTGGTTGTTCCCTGAACTCACTCTCCTTAAGCTCGCTTAGCGCCTCATTCAGAATGCGCTGGTAGGTTTCAAACCCTACATCAGCGATAAAACCGCTCTGTTCTCCTCCAAGCAGGTTTCCCGATCCCCGTATGTCAAGATCCTGCATTGCTATGTTGAACCCGCTTCCCAGCTCTGAGAACTCCTCTATAGCCTTGAGCCTTCTCCTTGCCTCATGGGTGAGGGTCGTGAGGGGAGGAGCAAGAAGATAGCAGAAAGCCTTTTTATTTGACCTTCCTACCCGTCCCCTTAACTGGTGAAGTTCTGAGAGACCGAAATGATGAGCATCATTTATGAAAATGGTGTTTGCATTCGGGATGTCGAGGCCCGATTCAATAATTGTTGTGGCAAGCAACACGTCATAATCGCCCTGTATAAAATCGAACATCACATTTTCAACATGTGTCCCATCCATCTGTCCATGTACAATAGCTGTTTTTACATTGGGGCAGATCCGGTTTATCTGCGACTCAATCTGCTTAATATTTTCCACCCTGTTGTGTATGAAGAAGACCTGCCCGTTCCTGGCAACTTCATACTCGATACCCTCTTTTACGATATCTTCATTATACCCGTGCAGTTCGGTTACTATCGGCATCCTGTTAGGTGGAGCGGTGTTTATTATTGAAAGGTCACGTGCACCCATAAGCGAGAACTGCAGTGTGCGCGGTATCGGTGTGGCAGTCAGAGTAAGAGTGTCGACATGTGCTTTTATCTTCTTTAGTTTTTCCTTCACAGAAACACCAAACCGTTGTTCCTCGTCAATTATCAGAAGCCCGAGATCTTTGAATTTCACATCCTGGCCTACCAGCTTGTGCGTACCGATTAAAATGTCAATCTTCCCGGAAGCAAGTTCTGAAAGGATCTTCTTCTGATCAGCCGGTTTCCTGTGACGGCTGATATATTCAACATTGCAGGGAAATCCTTTCAGACGCGAAGAGAAAGTTTTATAATGCTGAAGGGCAAGTATTGTCGTCGGAACCAGGACAGCAGTCTGTTTGCTGTCGGAGGCTGTCTTGAAAGCTGCCCGGATGGCTATCTCAGTCTTGCCAAAACCTACATCACCGCACACTAGCCTGTCCATTGGATGATCGCTCTCCAGATCCTTCTTCACTGCTTCTGTGGTAGTTATCTGATCAGGAGTGTCCTCATAAATGAATGATGCCTCAAGCTCGCGCTGCAGGTATGAATCGGGCGAAAATGAGAATCCCGGTGAGGCCATCCTTTTTGCATAGAGGAGTATCAGGTCTTTTGCAATATCCTTCACCCTGGCTTTTGTTGCCTGCTTCAGTTTCTGCCATGCACCTGACCCCAGCTTGTAGATCTTTGGCTCAGCATTGTCCTTGCCTTTGTATTTTGAGATCCGGTGCAGCGAATGTATTCCGACATAGAGTATATCATTGTCTCTGTAAACCAGTTTTATAGCCTCCTGGATCTTGCCGTTTACCTCAATCTTTTCGAGCCCTCCGAACTTGCCAATTCCATGATCGATGTGTACAACATAATCGCCGGGATTGAGCCCGGTAAGCTCCTTAACCGAAATGCTTTCCTTCTTTGTAAAGAATCCCCTGATCCTGAATTTATGGTACCTGTCGAATATCTGGTGATCGGTATAAACTGAGATTCTGAGGTCATTGTCGGTGAACCCGCTGTGCAGATTCAGGAGCAGGGGGATAAAGTGCACCTCCGGATTTATCTCCGCGAATATTTCCCTTAGTCTCTCTATTTGCGACTCGCTTTCTGAGACAATGTACGAAGAGTAACCTTCTGTATTGTTCGAAAGAAGTTTCCCTGTGAGCAATTCAAAATTCTTGTTGAAAACCGGTTGAGCTTCCGTTGAAAACTCAAATTTCGCCTCAGGTTCAAAAAGACTCTGTCGTCCAAACTCAGCAATCCTGAATTTAATGCAATTATCGAGAAGCTGATTTCCCGTCATTACAATCTCCTTCTTGTCGGCAATCTGTCCCGATTCCTCCCTCTGAGTTGTCTGGAAGTAGATATTGTTTACTTTTTCCCTGATATATTTAGCGTCGTCGAACCAGATAAGCGATGATGGAGGTAAAAAATCAGTGAAAGAGTCATTGATCTCCTCTATTGAGATATCCTGTATATTTGGGATAACTGCTATCTGCTTATGGGTGCTTACAGAAAGCTGGTCATCGGTGTTAAACGATCTCATTGAATCAACCTCTTCGCCAAAGAAGTCGATCCGGTAGGGGAGGTCAGCCGAATATGAAAAGACATCCGCTATACTTCCCCTTATTGAATACTGTCCGGGTTCATAAACAAAATCGGTCCTTTCAAAATTGTATTCGTGGAGCATCTCCTCAAGGAACTCCAGCGAAATTTTATCCCCCTTGTTTATTGTTAAGGTATTCTTTTTGAGATTTCTTTTGCTTACCACCTTCTCCATCACCGATTCGGGATAGGTAACGATTATCCCTTTTCTTTTTCCTGAAGCCAGATGGTTCAGAACCTCTGTGCGGAGAACAATATTTGCAGGCTCTGTCTGCTCGTATTGTACCGATCGCTTATAGCTTGAGGGAAAGAAAAAAACCGAATCATCCCCCAGGAGTGAAACCAGGTCGTTATAGAAATAAGCTGCATCCTCTTTTTCGGGGATAATAAAAACATGTGTAGTCTGGGTTTTATTAAAGACCACCGCCGCCGCCATAGCTTTTGAAGAACCGGAAAGCCCCCCGATCCTGATCTTCGAGGCAGTATCAGCATTGATTGTATCAATCAGCGGTGGGATAAGAGGATGATTGGTGTAGCGATCGATGATCTGGTTCTCTTTCATCTAAACTGTTTAATGGCCCGGTTTTGATTTAATCAGACCGCAAAGATAACTATCTGAGCCAAGCGGCGAATAATTGAGAAGAAATGATAGCATCAATGATTAAGAAAATCCATTGCCTTCTTCACAAGGTTTCCTGATCCGACATAAAAGGGCGATCGCTGGTGAAGCGAAGATGGCTGTATTTCCAGAATATTGCGTTTCCCATTTGTGGCCATGCCTCCTGCCTGTACCGCGATGAATGCTATAGGATTGCATTCATAAACAAGCCGGAGCTTGCCCTGTGGAGCAGTCTCGTTCTCGGGATATAAAAAAACACCTCCCTTAAGCAGGTTTCTGTGGAAATCTGAGACCAGCGAGCCTATATATCGCGAAGTGAAGGGCCTTCGGGTCGGCTCGTCTACTTCCTGACAGTACCTGATGAAATTTTTTATCCCCTGCGGGAAATGAAAAAAGTTTCCCTCGTTTGCGGAATAAATGTATCCGTCGGAAGGGGTTTTGATGTCGGGATGTGAAAGGCAGAACTCACCAATGGAAGGATCGAGAGTAAATCCGTTCACGCCAAAACCTGTTGAATAGACAAGCATTGTTGAGGAACCATAGATAATATAGCCGGCGGCCACCTGTCTGGATCCCTCCTGCAGAAAATCCTCGTTCCTTACCTTCTCGCCGCGGGGAGTTAACCTCCGGTAAATTGAGAATATTGAACCCACTGAGACGTTATAATCGATGTTCGATGAACCATCAAGCGGGTCGATGCATACCACATATTTACCCTTAGAGGCAAAGGTGTCGGAAAAGACTATTTCGTTCTCGTTCTCCTCGGTTGCCACTCCACAGCATTCCCCGCTTGAAAGAAGCGCCCCGATAAATACCTCATCGGCATACACATCGAGTTTCTGCTGGCTTTCTCCCTGTACGTTTATCTCGCCCGAACTGCCTATCAGATCAATTAGCCCGGCCTTGCTTATCTTCTTATTTACCATTTTGGCAGCAGTCCCTATATGATGAAGGAGTGATGACAGTTCCCCTTTTGCATAAGGGAAATCTTTCTGTTTAAGAGTAATGAAGTCGTTCAGGGTTGTGATCTTGTAGCTCTTCATGGCAGTTCATTTTGTTTTCAGGAGGTCAATTAAAACGTGAAGATACAAAACTAATTTTCTGCTTGATTAATACAGGTTGAGTATCTTTATTGCCAAATTATTGAATAATGAGGGTTTTTAAATTCGGAGGTGCTTCTGTTAAGGATGGAGTTGGCATAAAAAATCTCTTCAAAATAATAAGTGAAGAAAGGGGAGATCTTGTCATTGTTGTATCAGCTTTCGGCAAGACAACCAATGCTCTCGAGAAAGTGCTGAAAGCATGGATGGATTCTGATAATATCTGGAAGAGCTGTCTTGATGAGATTTACTCTTACCATAAATCAGTAATTGAAGAACTCTCTCCCGGTAATATTCCCTTCTCAGTCAACATCGATATTCAGTTTGCAAAACTCAGGGAGTACCTGGCATCAAAGCCGCGATATGAATATGATCTTGAATATGACCAGGTTGTATCATATGGAGAAATATGGTCAACAATAATTGTATCGGAGTATCTGAAAACGCAGATCGATGATACAGAGTGGCTGGATATCAGGGAAATACTGATCACGGATAACAGTTACAGGGATGCCGGTATTTTATGGGAGGAGAGCGCAGTAAGGGTAAGGAGTTCATTCGATTTTGCCAGGAAGAGGGTATATGTGACTCAGGGTTTCATTGGCGGGACGTTCACAGGGCATACAACAACTCTTGGCAGGGAAGGTTCAGATTATACTGCTGCCATCCTGGGAAATATGCTTGATGCCGAAGAAGTTGTTTTCTGGAAAGATGTGCCCGGTATTCTGAATGCTGATCCTAAATGGCTGCCTGATGCAGAGAAGCTTGAAGAGATCTCGTACAGGGAGGCAGTGGAAATGACCTTCTCCGGGGCTAAAGTAATTCATCCGAAGACAATTAAGCCCCTTCATAATAAGAGTATACCTCTTCGCGTCAGGTCATTCATCAATCCGGCTGAAGATGGCACCATTATAATGGCAGATGCGGTATTAAGGAAACTTCTTCCTGTTTATATCAGGAAAGAAGAGCAGATCCTGATTTCAATTCTTCCAAAGGATTTCTCATTCGTTATGGGTGACAGTCTTGGTAAGATCTTCCATTCTTTTACACTTCATGGCATAAAGGTTAACCTTGTTGAGGCAAGCGCTGTGAGTATAAACGTATGTGTGGATGATGAACGTCCGAAGGTTTCTTCACTTCTTGCAGCACTTGGAAAAGAGTACTCGGCAATCTACAACGAAAATGTGGAGATGCTTACAATACGGCATTACACCTCTGAAGCAATAACCCGGCTAACGGAAGGACGGGAGATCCTTCTCGAACAGAAGACCAGGAGTACTGTAAGGTTTGTGGTAAGAAAGAGGTAAAGAATAAATAAACCTTCTGTTAAGGTGGAGGCAGATTGCTTCGTCTCCATCCGCCAGCTGGCGGACGGAGACTAGCAATGACCCAGTAAGTAAGTTACTTTTATATAGTCTGAAATAATGAAGTTGCGAAGACTAACTAGTCATTGCGAGCCCGACGAAGGAGGGCGCGGCAATCCCAACCGTCATCCACCAATCGATCGAATAATAGCCTTTGTCCACGGTAATCCTCATTTATAGTTCCGTTATCATATACAACTGTCCCATTCACAATTGTCATCCGGACTTTTGAATTGAAGGTTGTTCCCTCAAAAGGCGACCAGCCGCATTTATAAAGGATGTTTTCTTTGGAAACTGTCCAGGGATCAGAAGGATTCACGAGACAGAGGTCTGCTTTATATCCCTCCCTGATAAATCCCCTTCCCCTTATATTAAAAAGTATGGCCGGGTTATGGCACATCTTTTCAACAATTTTGGAGAGAGAAAAGATGCCCTTGTGATAAAGTTCAAGCATGGCAACAAGGGAGTGCTGAACCAGAGGTCCTCCCGAAGGAGCCAGAAAGTAGCTGTTCATCTTCTCCGCCGCAGTATGGGGAGCATGGTCAGTTGCGACGATATCGATAAGGTCATTATTCACTGCATCGCGCAAGGCCTCCCTGTCGAATCTTGTCTTAATTGCAGGATTCCACTTAATCTTCGAACCAAGTTGCTCATAGTAACTATCGTCAAACCATAAATGGTGGACGCAGACCTCAGCGGTGATTCTTTTCTGGCTAAGCGGTAGGCTGTTGGAGAAGAGCTTCATTTCGTCTGCAGTAGATAGGTGAAAAATATGCAGACGAGTATTAAATTCCTTTGCAAGGTTCACGGCGTGGGATGAAGAAACATAACAGGCTTCCCTGCTGCGTATCAGAGGATGGACGCTGAATGGGATGTTGTCGCCATACTTGATCCGGTAGTTCTCAGTGTTACGCTTGATAGTGACTTCATCCTCGCAATGTGAGCTTACTGGCATGTGTGCCAGCCTGAAGAGTTCACGCAGGGCAGTTTCATTGTCAACCAGCATATTGCCTGTTGAGGATCCCATGAAAACCTTGATGCCGCATACCTCAGCAGGATCAGCCTTTAAAACCTCCCGCAGGTTATCATTTGTAGCTCCGATCAGAAAGGAATAATTAATCAGAGATTTTTCAGCTCCGATCCTGTATTTTTCATTAAGCGCGTCAATTGTTACAGTCTGCGGGATAGTGTTGGGCATATCCATGAAGGACGTTATTCCGCCTGCAGCCGCCGCTTTTGATTCGGAGAATATATCACCCTTGTGGGTGAGTCCCGGTTCCCTGAAGTGAACCTGGTCATCAATCACACCCGGAATTAACAACAGTCCTTCTGCATTTATTATTCTTGTTCCGGCAGGGATTTTGATATCTCCATTAAGTCCGATAGCAGATATAATTTCATCCTTTATAAGCAGATCGCTTTTAAAGGTTTTTCCTTCATTTACAATAGTTGCATTATTAATAAGTAAATGCCCCATGAATCATCTTTTTGTTTTTTTGCCCTTTGCCCCTTGCCTTGAGCCCTGCGCCATTTCTCCCCCTCACCCAATCTCCCCCTCTCCCAATCTCCTAATCTCCCAATCTCCCAATCTCCCCCTCTCCCCATCTCCCCCTCTTTCCTCTGCGCCGTTGCGCCGCTGAGCCTTTGTGCCGTTCCTCACCAGCTCGGATATCTGATAAATATGCTTCTCAGTTTCATTCTGAGGACTCCCCAGAGAGCTTCATTGAATATGCCACCGGTCATTTTTGAAGCACCCAGTTTTCTATCGGTGAATATAATAGGGATCTCAACAATTTTATATCCGAGTTTCCATGCTGTGAATTTCATTTCGATCTGAAAACCGTAGCCCACTGACTTGATATGTCCTGGTTTGATCTTTTCAATCACCTCTTTTCTGTAGCATATGAAACCGGCAGTTGTATCCATTATTTTCATCCCGGTTATCAGCCTTACATATATTGATGCAATATATGACATCAGCACTCTTGAGAGAGGCCAGTTGACTACGTTCACCCCGCTTATATATCTTGAACCTATTGCAACGTCAGCCCTGTCGTTATTGCAGGCATTATAAAGACCGACAAGATCTTTCGGATCGTGAGAGAAGTCAGCGTCCATCTCATATATATAGGAGTAATTCCTTTTGAGTGACCATTCGAATCCTGCGATATAGGCTGTACCCAGTCCGAGTTTGCCGGGTCTTTCGATGAGGTGAAGGTTTTTCATCGAAAGCTGCAGTCTTTTTACTATATCGGCGGTGCCATCAGGAGAGTTATCGTCAATAATCAGGATATCGAAAGGTATTTCGAGGGATGATATGGCGTTAATTATTGCCTCGATGTTCTCTTTCTCCTTGTAAGTAGGGATAATTACAATGTTCGCCATATCAGATAAATATTTACGAAAGTAGCATTTTTCCTCAGACAGATAATTAATGGTGTGATATTATTTTAAAAATTCAGTTAAAAAAAAGATGAAAATCTTTGCAGGGAATTTTTGAACCATTATCTTTGTCGTCCCAAAAGCAAATAGTACTCCGAAAGAGAGTGCTTATAAAACGAATGGGTCCTCCTGCGCCAAGGCTACGGAGGATAAAAGTTCTTTGAAATTATGAAGTACAACCAGACGAGATAGGGAATATCTCGTCAAAGAAACTTGTTAGTATTTTTGAATTGAGACACGGATTGATTTTTGTAAAGAGACTTAAGAATAAATTTTTACAATGAAGAGTTTGATCCTGGCTCAGGATGAACGCTAGCGGGAGGCTTAACACATGCAAGTCGAGGGGCAGCACGGGGTAGCAATATTCTGGTGGCGACCGGCGCACGGGTGAGTAACGCGTATGCAACCTACCCTGTACAGGGGGATAGCCCGGAGAAATTCGGATTAATACCCCATAAAGATATTGAGAGGCATCTTTTGATATTTAAAGATTTATCGGTACGGGATGGGCATGCGTAACATTAGCTAGTTGGTAGGGTAACGGCCTACCAAGGCAACGATGTTTAGGGGTCCTGAGAGGGTGATCCCCCACACTGGTACTGAGACACGGACCAGACTCCTACGGGAGGCAGCAGTGAGGAATATTGGTCAATGGGCGTAAGCCTGAACCAGCCATCCCGCGTGCAGGAAGACGGCGCTATGCGTTGTAAACTGCTTTTCCAGGGGAAGAAAACTTCCGACGTGTCGGAACTTGCCGGTACCTTGGGAATAAGCATCGGCTAACTCCGTGCCAGCAGCCGCGGTAATACGGAGGATGCGAGCGTTATCCGGATTTATTGGGTTTAAAGGGTGCGTAGGCGGATTAATAAGTCAGTGGTGAAAACCTGCAGCTTAACTGTAGAACTGCCATTGATACTGTTAGTCTTGAGTACGGTCAAGGTAGGCGGAATGTGTAATGTAGCGGTGAAATGCTTAGATATTACACAGAACACCGATTGCGAAGGCAGCTTACTGGGCCATTACTGACGCTGATGCACGAAAGCGTGGGGAGCGAACAGGATTAGATACCCTGGTAGTCCACGCCGTAAACGATGATCACTCGCTGTTAGCGATACACAGTTAGCGGCTAAGCAAAAGCATTAAGTGATCCACCTGGGGAGTACGGCCGCAAGGCTGAAACTCAAAGGAATTGACGGGGGCCCGCACAAGCGGAGGAACATGTGGTTTAATTCGATGATACGCGAGGAACCTTACCTGGGCTTAAATGTAGAGTGCATGAGGTGGAAACATTTCTTTCCTTCGGGACTCTTTGCAAGGTGCTGCATGGTTGTCGTCAGCTCGTGCCGTGAGGTGTCGGGTTAAGTCCCATAACGAGCGCAACCCTTATCGTTAGTTGCCAGCGGGTAATGCCGGGAACTCTAACGAAACTGCCGGTGTAAACCGTGAGGAAGGTGGGGATGACGTCAAATCAGCACGGCCCTTATGTCCAGGGCTACACACGTGTTACAATGGCCGGTACAGAGGGCAGCTACCTGGAGACAGGATGCGAATCTCGAAAGCCGGTCTCAGTTCGGATCGGAGTCTGCAACTCGACTCCGTGAAGCTGGATTCGCTAGTAATCGCGCATCAGCCATGGCGCGGTGAATACGTTCCCGGGCCTTGTACACACCGCCCGTCAAGCCATGGAAGTTGGGGGTACCTGAAGTCCGTAACCGTAAGGAGCGGCCTAGGGTAAAACTAGTGACTGGGGCTAAGTCGTAACAAGGTAGCCGTACCGGAAGGTGCGGCTGGAACACCTCCTTTCTGGAGAAAATCAATTCGTATGCTGTTAACCGATGGAAAATGGTCAGCATAATTTCCATATCCGTCTGGTTTACTTCATTATTATATATTCAATTTGAAAATTAGTTAATTTGAGAATTTGAGAATTCATTTTCAAATTGTCACATTTTCAAATCTTCAAATTGAAAATTACAGGAGAATGTACAACCAATCTAAGTGTACGGAAGTATAATTCAGTCCCGTAGCTCAGTTGGTTAGAGCACTACACTGATAATGTAGGGGTCCGCGGTTCAACTCCGCGCGGGACTACAAGACAGAATTGAGAGTGAGAGTGAAAGCGAGAAAGGGTTTTCGCGCACTCGAAACTCACACTCGCACTGATTCTGGGGAATTAGCTCAGTTGGCCAGAGCACCTGCCTTGCACGCAGGGGGTCAAGGGTTCGACTCCCTTATTCTCCACAAATTGAAGTTGACGAGTGCCTGGAATGTAGAGTTTGGAGTTAATTAACTCCGAACTCCAAACTCCAAACTCCAAATTGATAAAGTTCTTTGACATATTGGAAAAAAGTTAGTAAAATTTGATAATACTCAAGAAAGTAAATAAGAGCGCATGGTGAATGCCTTGGCTCTCAGAGGCGAAGAAGGACGTGACAAGCTGCGATAAGCAACGGGGAGGAGCAAATATCCGATATATCCGTTGATTTCCGAATGGGGCAACCCACCACGATGAAGACGTAGTACTACGCTTAGTGATCGTGGAGCAAACCCGGAGAACTGAAACATCTTAGTACCCGGAGGAAAAGAAAACAAAAGTGATTCCCTTAGTAGTGGCGATCGAACGGGGAATAGCCCAAACCGATAACGTTTTGGCGTTGTCGGGGTTGAAGGACCAGTGATATTATTATTAATACGAAATGGAAGTTGTCTGGAAAGTCATACCATAGAAGGTGAAAGTCCTGTACATGTAAGTATTAATGATATAATTGGTATCCTGAGTAGGTCGGGACACGAGAAATCCTGACTGAAACTGCCGGGACCATCCGGTAAGGCTAAATACTTCTGAGAGACCGATAGTGAACCAGTACCGTGAGGGAAAGGTGAAAAGTACCCCGAACAGGGGAGTGAAATAGTACCTGAAACCGTGCGCTTACAACCTGTCGGAGTCCCGATTTAGGCGGGATGACGGCGTGCCTTTTGCATAATGAGCCTACGAGTTACACCTCTCTAGCAAGGTTAAGACTTTAAGAGTTGGAGCCGAAGCGAAAGCGAGTCTGAATAGGGCGTATAGTTAGAGGGGGTAGACGCGAAACTTTGTGATCTATCCTTGGTCAGGCTGAAGTTCCGGTAACACGGGATGGAGGGCCGAACTAGTTGACGTTGAAAAGTCTTTGGATGAACTGAGGATAGGGGTGAAAGGCTAATCAAACTGAGAAATAGCTCGTACTCCCCGAAATGCATTTAGGTGCAGCCTCGTGGTGAGTCTTGCAGAGGTAGAGCTACTGATAGGGCTAGAGGGCTTCACCGCCTATCAACCCCTGACAAACTCCGAATGCTGCAAGATATACACGGGAGTGAGCCTGCGGGTGCTAAGGTCCGTGGACGAAAGGGAAAGAACCCAGACCATCAGCTAAGGTCCCAAAATATATGCTAAGTTGATTAAACGAGGTGCGACTGCTTTGACAGCTAGGATGTTGGCTTGGAAGCAGCCATTCATTTAAAGAGTGCGTAACAGCTCACTAGTCGAGCGGTTGTGCGTGGATAATAATCGGGCATAAGCATATTACCGAAGCTATGGACTCACGACTTTAGGTCGTGATTGGTAGGGGAGCATTCCAGTCAGCGCAGAAGATGTATCGTAAGGTATGTTGGAGCGGCTGGAAAAGAAGATGTAGGCATAAGTAACGATAAGGCAGGTGAGAAACCTGCCCACCGAAAGACTAAGGTTTCCTGATCAACGCTAATCGGATCAGGGTTAGTCGGGTCCTAAGGGTAAGCCGAACGGCGATCTCGATGGACAACTGGTTAATATTCCAGTACCACCGTGTACTGCGAAGGGGTGACGGAGTAGTGAAAGATCCGCGTACTGACGGAATAGTACGTTAAAGGGTGTAGTTATATACTGAAGGTTAATAGCTTTGTGATGATGAACCTGACAGTACCGTGAGCCTTCGGGCAAGCGGATAGTGATCCTAAACAGACTTCCAAGAAAAACCTCTAAGCTTCAGGTACATGGTGCCCGTACCACAAACCGACACAGGTAGTCGAGGAGAGAATCCTAAGGTGCTCGAGTGATCCGTGGCTAAGGAACTAGGCAAATTAGACCTGTAACTTCGGGAAAAAGGTCTCCCGCGCGAGCGGGACGCAGATAAATGGCCCAGGCGACTGTTTAGCAAAAACACATGGCTTTGCGAAATCGAAAGATGAAGTATAAGGCCTGACACCTGCCCGGTGCTGGAAGGTTAAGAGGGGGGGTTATTGTCCTTCGGGATGAGAAGCTCTGAATTGAAGCCCCAGTAAACGGCGGCCGTAACTATAACGGTCCTAAGGTAGCGAAATTCCTTGTCGGGTAAGTTCCGACCTGCACGAATGGTGTAACGATCTGGGCACTGTCTCAGCCACGAGCTCGGTGAAATTGTAGTCCCGGTGAAGATGCCGGGTACCCGCAACGGGACGGAAAGACCCCGTGAACCTTTACTATAGCTTAACATTGATTTTGGGTAAATAATGTGTAGGATAGGTCGGAGACTATGAAGCGGTTTCGCCAGGAATCGTGGAGTCATCCTTGAAATACGACCCTTTATTTATCTGGAACCTAACTCCGCTACAGCGGAAGACATTGTTTGGTGGGTAGTTTGACTGGGGTGGTCGCCTCCAAAAGAGTAACGGAGGCTTCTCAAGGTGCCCTCAGCACGATTGGTAACCGTGCGCAGAGTGCAATGGCATAAGGGCGCTTGACTGTGAGACCGACAAGTCGATCAGGTACGAAAGTAGAGCATAGTGATCCGGTGGTTCCGTATGGAAGGGCCATCGCTCAAAGGATAAAAGGTACTCCGGGGATAACAGGCTGATCGCCGCCAAGAGCTCATATCGACGCGGCGGTTTGGCACCTCGATGTCGGCTCGTCACATCCTGGGGCTGGAGAAGGTCCCAAGGGTTCGGCTGTTCGCCGATTAAAGTGGCACGCGAGCTGGGTTCAGAACGTCGTGAGACAGTTCGGTCCCTATCTGTTGTGGGCGTAGGAGATTTGAGAGAACCTGACACTAGTACGAGAGGACCGTGTTGGACAGACCTCTAGTGTACCTGTTGTGGCGCCAGCTGCATCGCAGGGTAGCTATGTTTGGAAGAGATAAGCACTGAAAGCATCTAAGTACGAAGCTCGTCTCAAGATGAGATCTCCTTTAAGGGTCGTTGAAGACTACGACGTTGATAGGTTGCAGGTGTAAAGGCGGTAACGTCAAAGCCGAGCAATACTAATTACCCGTAAACTTTCTGAGTACAGATTTTATTAACTTTTTAACCGATATGTCTAAGTTATTTGGAAGACAGAAGACGGAAGACGGAAGACGGAAGTGAAGAAGACAGAAGATAAATTCTTCGGACTCCGGACTTCGGACTTCGGACTTCAAAGATCTTTAGGTGACTATAGCGTCGGGGTTCCACCTCTTCCCATTCCGAACAGAGAAGTTAAGCCCGACAGCGCCGATGGTACTGCAATTGTGGGAGAGTAGGTCGTCGCCGACTTTAAAAATGAGCCCCGGAGAAATCCGGGGCTTTTTTTTGTATATACATTCAGGATTATAATAAAGATTGCCACGCCCTCCTTTGTCGGGCTCGCAATGACAGTGTAAGTAAGGTTCATTACATAGAACAATAGAACAATAGAACAATAGAACGTAGAATAGAACAATCGAGTGCAGAATTATGAAGTAGGATTAACTTCTGACTTCGACTATTCGATTGTTCAAATGTTCAATGTCACTCCTGGATTCCGCATCATTATTTTCTTACCACGGAGTTATACAAATTAAACAGAGTAACACGGAGTTTTTCTATTTGTATAGTTTGTTATTTTCAATTGATTATAATCTTATTTTTACTCCGTGAAACTTGTTTACTGTGTAACTCAGTGGTAAAAAAATTCAAAAAAAACGATATTCTAATCACTTTAAATACAAACAGATACATTTAATGCGAAAAAAAAGTATCATAATTATTAAAAATACTTGCACTATAATTTGTTTTGTAAAAAATGATTCATACATTTGCACCCGCTTTGAAGGCGAAGAGTTGATTGAAGGGTAGAGAAAGAGATAGAATTCCGGCTTTGTGATGAGAAGGAAGAGGGGAAGAAAAAGGCCGGAAAAAATATCTCGTTTTTTTTGGAAGATAGAGAAGGATGAATTAACTTTGTCGTCCCAAAAGTAAAGAGTGTCCTCAGTGATGCGGATACAAAACATAAAGTTCTTTGAAATTATGAAGTACAACCAGACGAGATAGGGAATATCTCGTCAAAGAAACTTGTTAGTATTTTTGAATTGAGACACAGGATTGATTTTTGTAAAGAGACTTAAGAATAAATTTTTACAATGAAGAGTTTGATCCTGGCTCAGGATGAACGCTAGCGGGAGGCTTAACACATGCAAGTCGAGGGGCAGCACGGGGTAGCAATATCTTGGTGGCGACCGGCGCACGGGTGAGTAACGCGTATGCAACCTACCCTGTACAGGGGGATAGCCCGGAGAAATTCGGATTAATACCCCATAAAGATATTGAGAGGCATCTTTTGATATTTAAAGATTTCGGCGGTACGGGATGGGCATGCGTAACATTAGCTAGTTGGTAGGGTAACGGCCTACCAAGGCAACGATGTTTAGGGGTCCTGAGAGGGTGATCCCCCACACTGGTACTGAGACACGGACCAGACTCCTACGGGAGGCAGCAGTGAGGAATATTGGTCAATGGGCGTAAGCCTGAACCAGCCATCCCGCGTGCAGGAAGACGGCGCTATGCGTTGTAAACTGCTTTTCCAGGGGAAGAAAACTTCCGTACGTGTACGGAACTTGCCGGTACCCTGGGAATAAGCATCGGCTAACTCCGTGCCAGCAGCCGCGGTAATACGGAGGATGCGAGCGTTATCCGGATTTATTGGGTTTAAAGGGTGCGTAGGCGGATTAATAAGTCAGTGGTGAAAACCTGCAGCTTAACTGTAGAACTGCCATTGATACTGTTAGTCTTGAGTACGGTCAAGGTAGGCGGAATGTGTAATGTAGCGGTGAAATGCTTAGATATTACACAGAACACCGATTGCGAAGGCAGCTTACTGGGCCATTACTGACGCTGATGCACGAAAGCGTGGGGAGCGAACAGGATTAGATACCCTGGTAGTCCACGCCGTAAACGATGATCACTCGCTGTTAGCGATACACAGTTAGCGGCTAAGCAAAAGCATTAAGTGATCCACCTGGGGAGTACGGCCGCAAGGCTGAAACTCAAAGGAATTGACGGGGGCCCGCACAAGCGGAGGAACATGTGGTTTAATTCGATGATACGCGAGGAACCTTACCTGGGCTTAAATGTAGAGTGCATGAGGTGGAAACATTTCTTTCCTTCGGGACTCTTTGCAAGGTGCTGCATGGTTGTCGTCAGCTCGTGCCGTGAGGTGTCGGGTTAAGTCCCATAACGAGCGCAACCCTTATCGTTAGTTGCCAGCGGGTAATGCCGGGAACTCTAACGAAACTGCCGGTGTAAACCGTGAGGAAGGTGGGGATGACGTCAAATCAGCACGGCCCTTATGTCCAGGGCTACACACGTGTTACAATGGCCGGTACAGAGGGCAGCTACCTGGAGACAGGATGCGAATCTCGAAAGCCGGTCTCAGTTCGGATCGGAGTCTGCAACTCGACTCCGTGAAGCTGGATTCGCTAGTAATCGCGCATCAGCCATGGCGCGGTGAATACGTTCCCGGGCCTTGTACACACCGCCCGTCAAGCCATGGAAGTTGGGGGTACCTGAAGTCCGTAACCGTAAGGAGCGGCCTAGGGTAAAACTAGTGACTGGGGCTAAGTCGTAACAAGGTAGCCGTACCGGAAGGTGCGGCTGGAACACCTCCTTTCTGGAGAAAATTAATTCGTCAGCCGGATCCTATTACTGGAAAAGGTTGCTTATCCGTCTGGTTTACTTCATTAATTATAATATTTGAAGTTTAGAGTTTAGAGTTTAGAGTTTGGAGTTTTTAACTCCACATTCCACACTCCACACTCCACACTTCTTAGGTTCTTTGACATGTTGGAAAAAAGTTAATAAAATTTGAGAATTAACTCAAGAAAGTAAATAAGAGCGCATGGTGAATGCCTTGGCTCTCAGAGGCGAAGAAGGACGTGACAAGCTGCGATAAGCAACGGGGAGGAGCAAATATCCGATATATCCGTTGATTTCCGAATGGGGCAACCCACTACGATGAAGACGTAGTACTCGCTTAGGCGTGGAGCAAACCCGGAGAACTGAAACATCTTAGTACCCGGAGGAAAAGAAAACAAAAGTGATTCCCTTAGTAGTGGCGATCGAACGGGGAATAGCCCAAACCGATAACGTTTTGGCGTTGTCGGGGTTGAAGGACCAGTGATATTATTATTAATATGAAATGGAAGTTGTCTGGAAAGTCATACCATAGAAGGTGAAAGTCCCGTACATGTAAGTATTAATAATATAATTGGTATCCTGAGTAGGTCGGGACACGAGAAATCCTGACTGAAACTGCCGGGACCATCCGGTAAGGCTAAATACTTCTGAGAGACCGATAGTGAACCAGTACCGTGAGGGAAAGGTGAAAAGTACCCCGAACAGGGGAGTGAAATAGTACCTGAAACCGTGCGCTTACAACCTGTCGGAGTCCCGACTTAGGTCGGGATGACGGCGTGCCTTTTGCATAATGAGCCTACGAGTTACACCTCTCTAGCAAGGTTAAGACTTTAAGAGTTGGAGCCGAAGCGAAAGCGAGTCTGAATAGGGCGTATAGTTAGAGGGGGTAGACGCGAAACTTTGTGATCTATCCTTGGTCAGGCTGAAGTTCCGGTAACACGGGATGGAGGGCCGAACTAGTTGACGTTGAAAAGTCTTTGGATGAACTGAGGATAGGGGTGAAAGGCTAATCAAACTGAGAAATAGCTCGTACTCCCCGAAATGCATTTAGGTGCAGCCTCGTGGTGAGTCTTGCAGAGGTAGAGCTACTGATAGGGCTAGAGGGCTTCACCGCCTATCAACCCCTGACAAACTCCGAATGCTGCAAGATATACACGGGAGTGAGCCTGCGGGTGCTAAGGTCCGTGGACGAAAGGGAAAGAACCCAGACCATCAGCTAAGGTCCCAAAATATATGCTAAGTTGATTAAACGAGGTGCGACTGCTTTGACAGCTAGGATGTTGGCTTGGAAGCAGCCATTCATTTAAAGAGTGCGTAACAGCTCACTAGTCGAGCGGTTGTGCGTGGATAATAATCGGGCATAAGCATATTACCGAAGCTATGGACTCATGATTTAGGTCATGATTGGTAGGGGAGCATTCCAGTCAGCGCAGAAGATGTATTGTAAAGTATGTTGGAGCGGCTGGAAAAGAAGATGTAGGCATAAGTAACGATAAGGCAGGTGAGAAACCTGCCCACCGAAAGACTAAGGTTTCCTGATCAACGCTAATCGGATCAGGGTTAGTCGGGTCCTAAGGGTAAGCCGAACGGCGATCTCGATGGACAACTGGTTAATATTCCAGTACCACCGTGTACTGCGAAGGGGTGACGGAGTAGTGAAAGATCCGCGTACTGACGGAATAGTACGTTAAAGGGTGTAGTTATATATGCAAGGTTAATAGCTTTGTGTATGATGAACCTGACAGTACCGTGAGTCTTCGGACAAGCGGATAGTGATCCTAAACAGACTTCCAAGAAAAACCTCTAAGCTTCAGGTACATGGTGCCCGTACCACAAACCGACACAGGTAGTCGAGGAGAGAATCCTAAGGTGCTCGAGTGATCCGTGGCTAAGGAACTAGGCAAATTAGACCTGTAACTTCGGGAAAAAGGTCTCCCGCGCAAGCGGGACGCAGATAAATGGCCCAGGCGACTGTTTAGCAAAAACACATGGCTTTGCGAAATCGAAAGATGAAGTATAAGGCCTGACACCTGCCCGGTGCTGGAAGGTTAAGAGGGGGGGTTATTGTCCTTCGGGATGAGAAGCTCTGAATTGAAGCCCCAGTAAACGGCGGCCGTAACTATAACGGTCCTAAGGTAGCGAAATTCCTTGTCGGGTAAGTTCCGACCTGCACGAATGGTGTAACGATCTGGGCACTGTCTCAGCCACGAGCTCGGTGAAATTGTAGTCCCGGTGAAGATGCCGGGTACCCGCAACGGGACGGAAAGACCCCGTGAACCTTTACTATAGCTTAACATTGATTTTGGGTAAATAATGTGTAGGATAGGTCGGAGACTATGAAGCGGTTTCGCCAGGAATCGTGGAGTCACCCTTGAAATACGACCCTTTATTTATCTGGAACCTAACTCCCGCAAGGGGAGACATTGTTTGGTGGGTAGTTTGACTGGGGTGGTCGCCTCCAAAAGAGTAACGGAGGCTTCTCAAGGTGCCCTCAGCACGATTGGTAACCGTGCGCAGAGTGCAATGGCATAAGGGCGCTTGACTGTGAGACCGACAAGTCGATCAGGTACGAAAGTAGAGCATAGTGATCCGGTGGTTCCGTATGGAAGGGCCATCGCTCAAAGGATAAAAGGTACTCCGGGGATAACAGGCTGATCGCCGCCAAGAGCTCATATCGACGCGGCGGTTTGGCACCTCGATGTCGGCTCGTCACATCCTGGGGCTGGAGAAGGTCCCAAGGGTTCGGCTGTTCGCCGATTAAAGTGGCACGCGAGCTGGGTTCAGAACGTCGTGAGACAGTTCGGTCCCTATCTGTTGTGGGCGTAGGAGATTTGAGAGAACCTGACACTAGTACGAGAGGACCGTGTTGGACAGACCTCTAGTGTACCTGTTGTGGCGCCAGCTGCATCGCAGGGTAGCTATGTTTGGAAGAGATAAGCACTGAAAGCATCTAAGTACGAAGCTCGTCTCAAGATGAGATCTCCTTTAAGGGTCGTTGAAGACTACGACGTTGATAGGTTGCAGGTGTAAAGGCGGTAACGTCAAAGCCGAGCAATACTAATTACCCGTAAACTTTCGGGGTACAGATTTTATTAACTTTCCTTTCCGATGTGTCTAAGTTATTTAGAAAGACAGAAGACAGAAGACGGAAGACAGAAGTCAAGAAGAAGAAGAAATTTCTTCGGACTTCGGTCTTCGGACTTCGGACTTCAAAGATCTTTAGGTGACTATAGCGTCGGGGTTCCACCTCTTCCCATTCCGAACAGAGAAGTTAAGCCCGACAGCGCCGATGGTACTGCAATTGTGGGAGAGTAGGTCGTCGCCGACTTTAAGAATAAGCCCTTGAGAAATCCGGGGCTTTTTTTTTGTATATTTGAACACACAGATTCTGCATATGAAGCTTTTTCCGGATAAAGACCAATACTCAACTGAACCCCTTCATTTGCCTGAAGGTCCGATAATTGCAGACACACTTCTCAAAATATTCAATTATTATAAACTTAACAAGGTCTATTCCGAATCAATAGATAAAGACCCTGTCGAGCTCATAAATAGTCTGCTTGATCACCTCGACCTTAAATATGAAATTCCCCGGGAAGACCTGAATAATATCCCGGAAAACGGTCCGTTTATTACTGTTTCAAACCACCCGTACCGAGGTATAGATTCAATGCTCCTTATTAAGATAATCTCACAAAAAAGAAAAGACCTTAAAATTTTCGGAAGCTATCTTCTTCACGAAATAGAACCATTGAAGGATATCATTATTCCGGTAAATACTTATGAATCAGTTAACAGGAGAAAAACTTCATTGGCTGGAATAAAGGAGGCTATAAACCATCTTAATCAAGGGCATCCTATTGCCATCTTCCCCGCAGGGGAACAGTCGGTTCACATGGAGGTTTCACAGGTGATCGTAGACGAGCTTTGGCAGACTCCTGCTCTCAAATTCATAAGAAACTCTTCAGTCCCGGTCATTCCCGTTTATTTTCATGGCACAAACTCGAGAATGAACCATATTATGGGGAAAGTCCATCCGCTGATGCGCACAGCAAACCTTCCGCAGGAACTCCTTAAAAAGAAAAACAGGGTCGTAAAAGTCAGGATAGGCTCCCCTCTCCAGGTCAGGGAACAAGCCGCATTCAAAGATATCTCGCAATACGGAAGGTATCTTAGAGCCCGTACCTATTCTCTTGGTTCCGCAATAGAGATAAGGAACTATTTCAACTATATCACCTTCAGGAGAAAACCCAAACCGGAACCTCTGGCTGAACGTTTGCCAGCCGGAATTCTGACTGATGAATTTTCAAGGGTAAGAGAAGAATATGAACTGTTTTCCACGAAAAACTACTCTGTTATCTGCGCACCGGCAGCAGCTATCCCTAATATATTCAATGAGATAGGCAGGTCGAGAGAACTCACTTTCCGACGCGCAGGAGAAGGAACCAACAAGAGCATCGATATCGATGAGTATGATTTTTATTTCTACCATCTTTTTATCTGGGATACCGAATTGAACAGGCTTGTTGGTGCCTACCGGCTTGGAAAAGGTAAAGAGATTATGTCACTTTACGGGATAAAAGGATTTTACATAAGCTCCCTTTTCAGAATTAAGAAAGGATTCCATCCGGTCCTTTCTCAGTCTATTGAATTGGGGCGGTCATTTATTTCTGAAGAATATCAGAAAAAAGCTATTCCTCTTTTTCTGCTTTGGCGGGGCATAATGGTATTTCTGCTCAGAAATACGGAGTACAGATATCTAATTGGCCCGGTAAGCATTAGCAACGACTTCTCGCAGTTCTCAAAGAGTCTTATTGTAGAGTTTATAAGAAAGTATTTTACAAATGATGATCTTGCTTCAAACATCGTCCCGCGTAAAAACTTTGTTGTTAAAAATGATAAAGCCACTGACCGTAACATTATCATAGATACTTCGGAGAGGGATATTAATAAAATTGAAAAGATAATTATGGATGTGGAGCCTGGTTACAGGTTGCCGGTTCTTCTGAAGAAATATCTCGAGCTTAATGGCCGGATAATAGGTTTTAATATTGACCCTGACTTCAACTACTGTCTCGATGGCCTTCTTATCCTTGACCTTTATGATATTCCTGTTGAATCGTTACAGGGATTGGCCAGGGAATTGGACGATCCGGCTATACTCGAAAGGTTTAATAAATAGAAGGGGCTTGAAATTTCAAGCCCCTACATTTATTTCGAATGTTCAATTGTTCAATTGTTCAATTGTTCTATTGTCCGATGTTTTTAACGATCTCCTAATAAAACTTATATCTCTTATCTACAATTTTAGCCCCTTTGCGAAGTGCTTCATACGCTTCATAGTTGCCCCTCATCTCGAAGGTCATGTTTAATCTCTCCTTAAGAAGCTTCATTTCCTCTCCATCTGTTGTGACAACATTATTGGCAACGAGCATATAGACTCCGTTAATTCCTTCGACCGGACCCGTAACAACTCCCTGTTTGGCCACACATGATGCTGCTATCAAAGCCGGCTCAGTGCCAACACCAGGAACTGTAAATGATCTGAAATTGATCTGAGTGGCTTCCTGTACTGTAAGTCCCATTGAACGGGCAATATCGTCTAGCGATTTGCCTGCACCATTGTTCTTGTTGAACTCAGCTGCTATCAGTTCAGCTTTTTTCTTTTTTATAAGCGCAAACTTTATATCATTTTCAACATCAGCAAGGGCTGCTACTCCATCTTCCTGTACCCTGGTGCAGAAAGCAACAACATACTTGTCGCCGACTTCAAAAACTGCCTGATTTGTGTTGTCAAGAATTATCTTTCCCTTCTCAGCCTGGAATAATGAAATAATGAGAGATCTGGGATTATCAAGACCGGGAAGTGTTTTCTGCTGTGGAGCAACGTCTGATGCTACACGCTTGTTCAGACCTTTTTCAGCGATTGATTTGTTGAATTTCTCATAGGTGTCGTTAGTAACAGCAAACTGCCCTGCTTCGCTGTAAGCCTTCTGATTTGTAAGCGATCCGGCAAGGATCTTTCTGTCGATATATCCGATATTGTACTTTCTGCTGGTCTTTGACCTGTCAATTACTTCAATAATATGAATACCGAATGTGGTTTCTACAGTTTGAATTTCTCCTTTTTTCGCTTCAAAGCAGGCGTTGTTGAATGGCACAACCATTCTTCCTTCAGGAAACCAACCCAGATCGCCTCCAAGCTGGGCGGAGCCCTGATCCTCAGAATTAGAAAGGGCAAGCACCTCGAAAGGAATTCCTGATTTAATACGGCCTACAAGACTATCGGCATACAACTTCGCGGCTTCAAGAGATCCTGCTTTGCTGGGTGATATCAGAATATGACGGGCATGCACTGAATCGGGCCTGTCAGATACAGCAAGAAGGCGGGCAGCCTTATAGGAGCCATCTTCAATATACGGTCCGAAAACTGCGTTAAGATCCTCTTTTTGTACAAAAGCCTTAAGGTTTTCAGGAACCATACTGATTGGAGTGAAGAACCCAACATGCCTCGAATCGGCAGTCAGATTAATAAAGTCAACCGGATTTGCTGAGGTTTTAAACTCATTGATCGTATTGTTTATCCATGTTTCAGTTTCCTTGATATCATCCTCCGACGGAGTCACATCAAAAGTAACATATTCGATATCTCTGAGAGCCGTTCTCTTATAGCTCTCCTTGCGTTTGGCAAAGTACGACTCTATTTCCCCTTTGGTGACAGTAACTGATGAATCAGATATAGCAGCATAATTCTTGAGTATAAAGCTGAAATCAACACTTGCGCTTGCCAGTTTATTGTCGAATTCAGCCTGCTTCGAAGTAACATAAAGCCCTTTGGCCACAAGACTGTTATACTTTGTATTCATCCTGTCATTGACAATTTCATTCTCAAAGAAAAGCCAGTATTTCTTGGCTGTTTCATCAACCTCAGTCTGTTTCAGGAAGTTAACAAGGAATGACTTATTCATTACACCGGTCTGAGGGTCAGCAAATAACTGCTGAACAATCTGGTGGGGGTTGTTCCCCAATACAAGCTCATCAACTTCTTCAGCGCTGACACCAATACCAAGCTTGTCATACTGCGAATCAAGTATCTGCTCCCTTACCATCTGCTGCCATGTCTGCTCCCTCAGAGTCTCGGTGGTTGCTTCATCAATACTGGTTCTCCCCGACAACTTGTATATTTCAACGAGGTTTTGCAATCTTAACTCGTAATCCTGGTATGACACTGATTGTCCGTCAATTTCGCCCAGTTCGTAGTAGCTTTTTGCACGCAGCCTCTGTGCTCTGCCATTTCCGAAGAAATCGCTTACAACAAATAACAGAAGTGAAAGTCCAATAACTCCCGCAACCAAAACTCCGGCTTTCTCACGTAAAAACTGAATTGCTGACATGAATATGTTCTTTAATAATTAATAGAATTTATCTTTTTTTATTCAGGCGACAAATATAACAAAATTTCATTAAAACTCAGGCCTGCAGCTAAATTGTAAAATAAGTGATAATTCTAACAATATAAATAAAATGTCCGGGATCGTTTTTGTTTATGCCAGCCCTATGGGCTTCAAAACAGGTCTGGATATCTCATTTCTACCGATATATCAGCCCTATTGGCTTCATCATTGGCGTGGATATACCATTTCTACAGGTATGCCAGCCCTACGGGCTTCCATACTGGCTATGTTGTTTCATTTCTACCGTTATTTCAGCCCTTCGGGCTTAATGTCCTGATATCCTTGGTTTATTAAAGACTTAGGGCTGATATCCCTATAGGTAAGACCCGGTAATACACGATAAAAAGACTATAGGGCTGAGATACCGGTAGCAGGGAAGACCTGAATAACAGGATTTAAAGCCCGTAGGGCTGATATATCGGTAGAGAATAAGGGTATGCCGGGTTTAAAGCCCGTGGGGCTGACATATCTTAAAAAAAATCAACGACTCCGTATTCAGAACATCTTTCAGAAAACATATAAAAAATTCAAAATAATTATTAAAAAATGGGGGGTGTTGATAAAAAAAGTAAGAAAAAAATATAAATAAGTGCAAAAAAATAGGGTACTTATTTGAAAAAGTATATTTTTGTCAAAAAAATACGTAAAAAAATGGCAGAACTTAGATTTAGCGCTTTAAGAGAAGTCTTCAACAGAGGACCAGTAGAAGTTGTCAAACCATCCGGGAAAGTTTCGGATTACTATGGTGAGAATGTTTTTGATCTCTCCAAAATGGAACACTACCTCTCCAAAGAGGCTTACAAGCTTGTTAAACGGGCTATTAATGAAGGCAAATCGCTTACAAGGACTGAAGCAAATCAGGTCGCAACAGGACTTAAGGCCTGGGCGCTGAGCAAGGGAGCAACACATTATACCCACTGGTTTCATCCTCTTACTGACGGAACTGCTGAAAAACATGATGGATTCATTGAATACGGCGACGGTGGTCACCTTGTTGAGAATTTCTCGGGAGAGGTGCTTGTGCAGTCGGAGCCCGACGCGTCAAGTTTTCCGAGCGGCGGTATCAGGAACACTTTTGAAGCAAGGGGTTATACTGCCTGGGATGTTTCTTCACCGGTATTCATTGTAGGGTCAACCCTCTGTATCCCTACTATATTTGTTTCCTATACCGGTGAAGCACTCGATTACAAGGCTCCGCTTCTGAAAGCTCTTTCTGAACTCGACAAAGCAGCGGTTGACGTTTGCCAGTATTTTGACAAGGATGTAACCAAGGTAATCGGCACACTCGGCGTCGAGCAGGAGTATTTTCTTATTGATGAAGCACTCTACTACGCCCGGCCCGACCTCATGCTTGCCGAACGTACAATGATGGGGCATCAGTCTTCGAAGGACCAGCAGCTTTCTGACCATTATTTCGGATCAATACCTGAAAGAGTAATGTCTTTTATGGAGGATTTTGAGTATGAAGCTTACCGCCTTGGCATACCTGTTAAGACTCGTCATAATGAGGTTGCCCCGAATCAGTTTGAATGCGCACCGATTTATGAGGAGGTTAATCTCGCAGTTGACCATAACCAGCTTCTGATGGATGTAATGAAGCGTGTTGCCCGGAAACATAAGTTCAGAGTACTGTTTCATGAAAAACCATTTGCAGGGATTAACGGGTCCGGTAAACATAATAACTGGTCAATGGCCACCAATACCGGAGTTAATCTGCTCTCACCAGGCAAAAATCCGAAAACAAACCTGCAGTTCCTTACTTTCCTTGTGAATGTTATAAAGGCGGTTTATAATAATAATGAGATACTCAGGGCATCGGTAATGAATGAAACCAACTCTTACCGCTTAGGCGGTCATGAAGCTCCACCTGCAATAATTTCAGTCTTTGTAGGAACATACCTTACAAGTATGCTGGAGAATCTGGCAAAAAAGGTATCTGACAGGAAGATGACCCCTGCAGAAAAAACCGAGCTTAAGCTTGGAATTGGCAAGATCCCCGAGATCTTGCTCGACAATACCGACAGAAACCGTACATCTCCATTTGCTTTTACAGGTAACAGGTTTGAATTCAGGGCAGTAGGATCGTCAGCCAACTGCAGTTCTGCGATGATAGTCCTGAATGCTGCCGTAGCTCACCAGCTTAAAGAGTTCAAAAAGGATGTGGATCTGATAATAAAGAAGGGAAGAACAAAGGATGAAGCCATCTTCATGGTGCTGAAAAAATATATTCTTGAATCAGACAAGGTGTTGTTCGAGGGTGATGGTTACAGTAAAGAGTGGCATAAAGAGGCAAAGAAAAGAGGATTATCAAACATTGAGAGTGTTCCCGATTCAATTAAGACCTTCCTTACTGAAAAATCGAAAAACGTACTGATTGGAACAGGCATCTTCACAAGCAAGGAGCTTGAGAGCAGGGTAGAGGTTGAGTATGAGAAATTCACCAAAAAGCTGCAGATCGAAGCCCGTGTACTTGGCGATCTGGCGATCAATCATATTGTTCCGACGGGAATGACATACATGTCGTCGCTCATAGACAATGTAAGAGGTTTAAAAGAGATCTTCAGCGATACCGAATATGAACGTCTTGCAGGGGCAAGAAAGGAAATGATTGTTACTATTTCAGATCACATATCAAGTATTAAAAAACTTGTCAATGAGATGATTGAGGAGCGGAGAAAGGCTAATGCAATAGAGGATAACTATAAAAGGGCTATTGCATATGAGAATAATGTGAAACCATATCTCGACTCGATCAGGGTTCATATCGACAAACTTGAACTTGTTGTGGATAACGAAATATGGCCGCTCCCAAAATACCGCGAGTTGCTTTTCACAAGATAGGTTGGTTGATTATTTAGTTAGAGTAAAAGGGTTCCGTTTACGGAATCCTTTTTTCATTATAATAATAATGAAGCCCCGGCGTTATTTAATATCATCAGAATTACTTAAAATTATTACTTTTATGGTCAAATTGAAGACTGAAGTATGAAACGATTCTTGCTGCTTATTATAATACTTGTTAGTGTTGCTTCAGTTGAGGCCTCTGCTCAGAAGAGAAAAACAGAGCGGGCCTACGCGTCATATGCTGCGGGAGAATATTACAATTCAATCGACCAGTTTAAAAATGCATACTCCAAAACAAAAAAATCTGATAAAAGTACCCGTACAGAACTTATATTCATGATTGCAGAGTGCTACAGGCTGGTCGATGATCCCAGGAACTCTGAAACATGGTATAAACTGGCAGTCAAGTCATCATATTCCAAACCTGAAGCTCAATACTGGCTTGCTGAGTCGATGAAGAAAAATGGTAAACACCAGCAGGCAATTGAGGAGTTTAAAAAATATAAGCAGATTGCTCCTTCCGATTCAAGGGCAGATCAGCAGATCCGGTCGTGCGAATTAGCCATTGAGTGGCTGAGAAATCCTGAAGCTTTTAAGGTTGAAGAGCTGAAAGATGTTAATTCAAAGGAGTCTGATTTCAGCCCCTCATACGCAAGGGATGATTTTGGCCTGCTCTATTTTACATCATCACGGGATGATGCTGCCGGAACAAAAACTCATGGAGCAACAGGTCAGAGCTTTACAGATATTTTTGAGAGCAGGCTCGATAAAAAGTCAAAATGGAGCACCCCGGTTCCTGTTGAAGGAATAAACAGTGAATTTGAAGACGGCGCTCCTTCATTCTCAGCCGACTTTACCGAGATGTACTTTACCCGTTGCGAAGCTGGAAAGCGCGATAAAAAGGGATGTATAATCATGCTTTCCGAAAAATCGGGTGACAAGTGGTCTGAGCCGGTTGACCTGAAGATTTTTCCTGACTCAATGGTTGCTGCCCACCCTTCAATATCACCTGACGGATCAACTCTCTATTTTGTTTCAGATATTCCGGGAGGTTCTGGTAAAAAGGATATCTGGATGGTGACAAAAAACGGGTCAGGATGGTCAAAACCGGTTAATGCAGGCCCTGATATCAATACCCCAGGCGATGAAGTGTTTCCATATGCAAGAGGAAACGGGACTCTTTATTTTGCCTCCGACGGACAGATAGGGATGGGAGGTCTTGATATCTTTAAAGCTGAACTTCAACCCGACGGGCGTTGGATAGTACAGAATATGAAAAGCCCGATTAACAGTTTTTCCGATGATTTTGGAATAACATTCGAAGACGGAAGTGAAAAAGGTGTTTTCAGCTCAGCACGCAAGGGGAGAGGAAACGACGATCTCTATTCATTTGAATTGCCTCCCCTCAGATTCAATGTCACCGGACTTGTCAAGGACGAAAAAACAGGTACTCCTGTGAATCAGTCAACCGTTCAGCTTATTGCAAGCGACGGATCGAACCTCCAGGCTGAAACAGGAGCAGGGGGAGACTTTAAATTCGCGTTGAAACCAAATGTCGACTATATATTTCTTGCCTCAAAGAGGGGCTATCTGAACGGAAAAGAGAAGCAGACAACAAAAGGACAGGAGAAGAGCCGCGACTTTATGGTTACTATTTTGCTTACTGCCACTGATAAACCTATTGAACTCCCGAATATCCTTTATGATTTCGGGAAATGGGACCTCCGGCCCGAATCGATGGTTTCGCTTGACAAGCTGGTGGAGACCCTGTTCGACAACCCCGAAGTTACAATTGAACTTATGTCGCATACCGACTCACGCGATACTGAAGGTTATAACCAGGATCTTTCACAGAAAAGAGCGCAGGTAGTAGTACAGTATCTTATTGAGAAAGGAATTGAGGCTGAAAGATTATCACCGAAAGGATACGGAGAGTCAACACCTAAAATTGTCACGGCCGAACTCGCTGCCCAGGATCCTTTCCTGAAAACAGGAACTGCCCTTACTGAGCAATATATAAACAGTCTGGCAAATGACGAACAAAGAGAGATTGCCCATCAGATTAACCGCAGAACTGAATTCAGAGTGCTCAGAACCGATTATAAGTCAACGAAGAAATAACTCCCTGGTTATGAAAAAGTTTTTTACCGTCTTCGTATTTATCCTTTTTTCAGTTTCCTTTTCAGGGTCAATTCCTCCTGCAAATGAGATAAGAGTACTTGTAGTCACAGGTGGACACACTTATGCGACACAGGAATTCAATGATATGATGTCGGGCCTTGGCGACAATATAACATTTCAGGTATCAGAACTGCCGCGGGCATACGAAATGTTTGCATTGCAGAACAGGAGTAAATATGATGTCATTCTTTTCTATCATATGTACCAGGAGATTGATTCAGATCAGAAAAAAAACCTCGTTGAATGCATAAGTGAGGGAAAACCGGTTGTGGCTTTGCACCACAGTATCTGTGCCTTTGACAACTGGCCGGAATATTTCAAGATTATAGGAGGTAAATATTTTCATGTCCAGACACAACTGGAAAATAAAGAGTATCCTGCCGGGACCTATATCCATGGTCTCAAATTCGTTGTTAAAATTGCTGACCCCAACCATCCGGTAACTAAAGGAGTCAAGGATTTTGAGATCGAAGATGAAACATACAAGGGTTATTATGTAGAGGAAGGTGTAAAACCATTGCTTACAACAAGCGAACCAAGCAGTACACCGGTAATAGGCTGGACAAAAAAATATGGGAAAGCACGTGTAGTTACTCTCCAGAGCGGCCACGACATACCTACATTCCAGAACCCTTCATTCAGAAAAATCCTTAAACAGGCTATTGAATGGGTTTGCGCAACACCACCTTCGCCTTCTATGCCTGCTCCTGATCTTTAATAATTGTTTTATAAAGAAACAAGTCCGGCTTCCTTCAGGATATATATATAATTGACAACATCCTGCAGATCGGTCTCACCTTGCTTCATCTGCGTGTCAAGAAGTTTCTTTATATCGAGGGCTGAGTTTACTCCGTTGCACAATCTGCCAAGCTCCTGGGTATCCAACCCACGGCCCTTAAGCGGGTATGTTTCACGCACCTTCGGATCGAGCTTTGTTAAAATTGCTGAATATCCCCTGTAACTGTTTTCGGTGACAAGAGTTGTCATCTTCGGGATTATTTTTTTTGCCTTGTTCTCAAGTTCTGTGGCTTTGAAAGCAAGGCCGGGAAGCTCCAGCGATCTGGCCTTTATATCTGCAAACGCGTCGAAGGAAGCAACCGAAGTTTTTGCAGCTCCATCAATCGAGGCTGTTACCTTAGTCAGACTGATTGCATAGGAATCGGGATTCTTTGCCAGTTCAGCTGTTGACATTACTGTAGCCTTCTCGTTGATTGCGGCTGCTTCAATATATCCTTTTGTCTTCTTATAGACCAATTCAAAATTCTCCTTATTTGCAGCGTCAATTTCATCAATAGCCCTCTGCACCTGTTTTCCGATTCGTGCGGAAGAGTTGCCAACTGCTTCTCCGGCAATTTTTAAAGCTAGTCTGGTCATCAGCGCCGGCAATCGTGTAAGCAGCAGCTGCTCCGATGAAGCAGACTCTTTTGAACTGAGTCGGGTCGCATTTGTCGGCAATATCCTGAGATGTATGGTAATAAAGGTCCGGCCAGGTAATCATCATAATTCCTGGTACCTGGACACCCCAGTCATTGAATACTTCGTGGTCTGATGCGCCATAGTGGTCATCAATTGAATAGTAAAAAGGATCATCTGAGCCTGTCATCGAAACAATTCTGTTCACAAAACCCGCTCTTCCTGATACGGCAAGTCCTGCCCTGTTGCTCAAACCGACGAAATTGTAATAATTCTCCATAACGTCGTTTATATAGTGGGCATTCCCATAGGTAGTCCGGTGCATACAAAGAAACGACTGGCTCTTCGACAGCCACAATCCAACCATATCAAGATTGATATTGCATAGCGTCTTTTTCATAATCTCCTTATTATCAATGACCCAGGGTCCTGTACCTGAGAATTCAGGCGCCCACATGAATCTGATTGTTCTTTTAGGACGTTCAATCCTTCCCTCATTTATCATTGTGTTCAGCATTCTGGCTATTTCAAGTATTGCAGCACAGCCTGAAAGATCGTCATTGGCACCCATCTTGACAAAACCTTCGTAAAGATGTGCGGAAAATACCACCTCGCCGGCTGAAGGATCTGTTCCCTTAATAATGCATGAAGGAACTTCAAGGTCATAATCGAGGTTCTGAGCTTCTACAACAGCATGAACTGTGATCTTCTCCCTCCCCATAAGCCTGTCGCGCAAGAGAATACCTTCCCTGGGCGGCAGAAAAAACCCGAATTTAGTGTTGCTCTGGTCACCGCCTCTGCCTCCGATCCCGCTGATAGGGATTGCAAGCGGCACCTGCAAAGGGCGGGGCGAATCATATGAAATGACACCAAGGGCCCCTTTGGCAACAGCTCTGGAATGGACCATTGAAATGCTGCCTGAAGTGACAACTATTTTACCCTCTACACCTGCTTTGTCAATAAGATCCTGAGATCCTTCGCCTACCCACACAAGTTCAGCTGTAACATCGGCATTTGTACTTCCTGAAGCAAGTACAGCTGGAAGATCTGCATAGTCGGCAATTTTTGATTTTCCCGGACTGACTTCCCAGAGTGTTGCTTTTACACCGTCCCATGTTTTTCCTCCCGGATATTTATTGACAACTGCTCCCTCGAGGCCATATTCCTTAATCCTGTCGAAAATGTACTGAGTCTCAAAAAAATATCCTGAATACTCAGATGCAGGTCGGTCATGAATATAGGCAGCCATTTCTATAATGTGATTCATGGCTCTTTCACCTGAGGCTTCGCCAATCAGCTCATCTATAATATTCCGCGGCAGAAGAGTGCGGGGAGTTGAGTTCTGGGCTTCAATAGTGCAGCAGAGCAGGAGAGCGGCTAATGTCAGAAGTGTACTTTTGATTTTCATCAGATAGTTTTTTTGGTTCTTTACCCGGGTTCATTAGCTGATAAAGGTAGAAAAAAACTGCTTTTTTTATTATCTTTGGAAACTTAATTATTGAGAATGGCCAGCGAATCGAAATACAGCAAAAGAGGGGTTTCTTCAGGAAAAGAGGATGTGCATGCTGCCATTAAAAATATTGATAAGGGACTCTTTCCAAAGGCTTTCTGTAAGATAGTTCCTGACTTTCTTGGAGGCGATGAGGCATTCTGTAATATAATGCATGCTGACGGAGCCGGCACGAAATCTTCACTTGCCTATGTTTACTGGAAGGAGACAGGAGATCTTTCTGTATGGAAGGGAATAGCCCAGGATGCGATAGTAATGAACCTCGACGATTTGCTCTGCGTAGGGGCCTTTGATAATATTCTTCTCTCGTCAACAATAGGAAGGAATAAACTTATAATCCCCGGGGAGGTGATCTCAGCTCTTATTAATGGAACTGAAGAGATCCTTGAAGAGCTTAGAGGACTTGGAATCGGGATCTGGTCGACCGGTGGAGAGACCGCAGATGTGGGCGATCTGGTGAGAACCATTATCGTTGACTCGACAGTTACCGTAAGGATGAGAAGATCTGAAATAATTTCGAATCATAATATCCGTCCCGGCGATGTGATCATAGGGTTAGCCTCCTCAGGGATGACAAGCTATGAAAAGGAGTATAACAGCGGCATGGGCAGCAATGGACTCACTTCGGCACGACATGATATCTTTTCACCATATATTGCGGCAAAATACCCTGAGAGCCTCGATACCTCGCTGCCCTATGACCTTGTTTATTCGGGAGCAATGAAACCGACAGATCAGGTTGATGGATTAAAATGTGATATTGGAAAACTTGTTCTTTCGCCCACCCGGACCTATGCGCCGGTTATTAAGAAGGTGATTGAAGCGATCCGCTCCGATATACACGGGATGGTCCACTGTTCAGGCGGAGGTCAGACGAAGGTGCTTCATTTTATTGACAACCTGCATGTTGTGAAAGACAATATGTTTGATTTGCCTCCGCTGTTCCGGATTATTCATGAACAATCAGCTGCACAGTGGAAGGAGATGTACAAGGTCTTTAATATGGGTCACAGGTTTGAGATCTATACAAATGAGCGGAATGCTGAAGAAATTATCAGCATCGCGGCAGGTTTTAATCTTGAGGCAAAGATCATCGGTCACTGCGAAGCATCTGACAGCAAAGAACTTACAATATCTTCCGAATTCGGAACTTTCGAGTACTGAATCGCATCTTAAGTTTGGCGAAGTCTGTGACTTCGTCATGAATAAATTGTAGTATTGACGACAGCTTACTTAAAGCGAAGTTGCAAACTTCGCTTAGCGCTTATCACATTAAGCCCGCAGATACCCAGTCAGTGCTCGGCGAAGTTTGCAACTTCGCCGTACTGCTCATTCCTTTACGCCCTTACGCCTTTACGCCTTTGCGCCTTTGCGCCTTTGCGCCTTTTTTATTATCTTTGCACCCTGAAAATCTGAAATGCAATGGCAAATAATATGATTCTTGACAGACTGGAGGGTGTCAAATCGCGATTTATCGAGGTTGGGGACCTTCTTACTCAGCCGGAGATTCTTTCGGATATGAAGAGGTATGTCAAATTGAATAAGGAATACAAGGAACTTCTTCCGATAATTGAAGCTTACGAGCGATATAAGCTTGCGCTCAGCAATATAACCAGCGCAAAGGAACTATTAGGCATTGAGAAGGATGAGGAGATGCGCGAAATGGCAAAAGCTGAACTTGACGAACTCACAGGCAGGATACCTGAAATGGAGGATGAGATCAAGATGCTTATTATACCTGCCGATCCTGAAGATGACAAGAATGCGGTAATGGAGATAAGGGCCGGAACAGGAGGTGATGAAGCGAGCATATTTGCGGGCGACCTCTTCAGGATGTACAGCAAATTTTTTGAGTCAAGAGGGTGGAAAGTTGAGGTGAACAACATTTCGGAAGGTACTGCAGGTGGTTACAAGGAAATAGTATTGAGTATTTCAGGAGAAAAGGTTTATGGCCAGATGAAATACGAATCGGGTGTTCATCGTGTGCAGAGAGTGCCGCAGACAGAAACTCAGGGCAGGATACATACATCGGCTGCATCGGTCGTTGTGCTGCCGGAGGCTGATGAATTTGACATAGACCTGAAGACCGAAGATATCCGCAAGGATACATATTGCTCCTCGGGACCTGGCGGCCAGTCGGTCAATACAACCTATTCAGCCATCCGCCTTACTCATATACCCAGTGGAATTGTTGTTACCTGTCAGGATGAAAAATCACAGCTTAAAAATTACGATAAAGCACTGAAGGAGCTCAGGACAAGACTTTATAATCTTGAGTACCAGAAATACCTCGATGAGGTATCGCACAGGAGAAAGACAATGGTGTCGACAGGCGACAGATCTGCAAAAATCAGGACATATAACTATCCTCAGGGAAGAATGACCGACCACAGGATAAACCTTACAATTTACAACCTCCCTTCAATCCTCGATGGCAATATACAGGAGGTGCTCGACAAACTGCAGATGGCGGAAAATGCGGAGAGGCTGAAAGAGAGTAATATTTAAAAGAATCAGGCTATGAACCAGGAGATACTTTATAAAAACATCCTTAAGAAGAAATCATTTCTTTGCATAGGACTCGATACCGAGATAGAGAAGATCCCGTCGTCGCTGAACAAATCAAAAGATCCGCAGTTTGAATTCAACAAAAGGATAATTGACGCTACTTATAAGTATTGCGTTGCCTATAAACCCAATGTAGCATTTTACGAATGTTCCGGAGCAAAAGGATGGAACTCGCTCGACTCTAACCGTAAGATATATCAAGGAGAATTATCCTGACATTTTCATTATTGCCGATGCAAAAAGGGGCGATATAGGAAACACCTCAAAGATGTATGCCAGGGCATTTCTCGAAAACATGCCTTTCGATGCAGTAACTGTTGCTCCCTATATGGGTGAAGATTCTGTTACTCCCTTCCTCTCATATAATGATAAATGGGTGGTTCTCCTTGCTCTTACTTCAAACAAGGGAGCGGATGATTTTCAGTACCACAGCGACGATGGAATAAGGCTTTTTGAAAGGGTTTTAAACGTTTCGCAGAGGTGGGGCTCTGTTGATAACATGATGTATGTGGTAGGAGCTACACGGGCAAGCATGCTGAAGGATATAAGGAAACTGGTGCCCGACCATTTTCTGCTTGTCCCGGGCAGTAGGTGCTCAGGGCGGCAGTCTTGAAGAGGTTGCAAAGTATGGGCTTACAAGCAAATGCGGACTCCTTGTCAATTCGTCGCGCGGAATAATTTTTGCCGACAGTACCGGTAATTTCGATAAGGTTGCCGGAGAAAAAGCCAGGGAGACCCAGCTCGAAATGGCGCAGCATCTTTCCAACAAGAAGCTTATCTGATATTTATAAAATGTCTTGCGGTCTTGCGGTCTGCGGTTGCAGTCTTGCGGTCCTGCGTAATACTTTTATCTTTTTACTTTTGTCTTTTATCTTTCTTTAGTATCTTTATAGTCTTGCTGCTTTCTCTAAATTCGTGCTAAAATGAAAGAGGAATTTCTGCATTACCTGTGGAAGCATCAGCTATATGATGCGGACAATCTGTTTGATAATTACCAGAATAAGATTACGGTTATCAATCCTGGTGAATATAATCGTGATTCGGGTCCCGATTTTTTCAATGCAAGGATCCTGATAGACGGAATCCTGTGGGCCGGGAATGTTGAGATACATATCCGCTCATCTCACTTTTATACCCATGGTCACCATGAAGATCCCTCATATGACAATATAATACTTCATGTTGTTGATGAGGACGACAGGAAAGTGTTCAATTCGGGTGGGGAGGAAATTGTTACAGTAAAAATTTCCTTTGATCATTGTCTTTACGACAGGTACCTCGATCTGGTCAATAATCCAATGACAATTGCCTGTCAGGATGATTTACTGTCGGCCGACAATATCCTTATCAGGCACTGGCTTAATTCACTTGTTATCGAAAGGCTGCAGAACAAGTCTGCGATGATAATGAAGATCCTGTCCGAGACCGGCAACGACTGGGACGAGACTTTTTACAGGCTGCTTGCAAGATACTTCGGCTTCAGCGTAAACTGTGAACCATTTGAGATGCTGGCGACAGCCATTCCTTACAGGATAATAAGGAAGCATGCCGACAACAGATTTCAGATCGAGGCTTTGCTTTTCGGTACAGCCGGATTGCTGGAAGAGGGTCTTTTCAGAGATGCTGTTAATGATATTTACTACATGAGGCTGATAAAGGAGTACAGGATCCTGTCATCAAAATACTCGCTCAGGCCAATTCATGGATGGTTATGGAAGTTCTCGAGATTGCGGCCGGTGAATTTTCCTACAATAAGGATATCTCAGCTTTCGGCCTTGCTTGGGGTTTCAGGAGGCCTCTTCTCCAGAATAATAGAAGCACATGATATCGGTATGCTAAAAGATCTGCTGGAGGTTGATGCATCAGAATACTGGAATGATCACTTCGTTTTCGGAAAGAAAAGCAAAAAAAGTACCAGACGAACAGGAGTGCAGGCAGCTCTTGTATTTCTGATTAATGCAGTCATCCCTCTGATATTTGTATATGGAAGGGAAAGAGATCGTATGGATATATGTGAGAGGGCTGTTGATTTTCTTGAGGAGCTTGAAGCTGAGGAGAACAAGATTATTTCAGAGTGGCGTTCTGCAGGCATTGATGCAGAATCTGCATTCTATTCACAGGCTCTGATACAACTTAGAAATGAATACTGTAAGAAAAGAAGGTGTCTCGAGTGCCGGATTGGCAGTAATCTGATAAGCATGGGAAAAAAACTAAAGGATCATAAGGAGCTGCTTCTGGAACCGTGAAAGGGGGAGGGGGAGTACAGAAAAGAGGGAGAATAGAACGGGGTGCTCATGCGAACTGAAAATGGAGAATTTCAGTCCGAGAGCTTGCCCCACATACGGGGAGCGCCCTTTCGTACAAATAGGAGGTGCTCTGCACCTCAAATTACACCGGACCCGAGCGTTTTTTTGAGAAACCCAGGGCCTGCCGGCGCGATGGGATGAAAGGGAGATGGGGAGAGGGGGAGAATTGGAGAGGGGGAGATGGGGAGAAAAATGTAGAGGTGTTGACAAAAGGTATATTTTGTTTGATAAAGTATTAAATGAGTTTGATAAGTCGTGCAACGAATTGTGTCTACTTACCGTCTTTATAGTAAGCAGGGTTAAGAGATTTTTTCAGTAATTGATTCCTGTAAAAGCAATTATTTCAGTAACTTTTATAAAAAAAAAGCAAATTGTTTGATAATTTACATAAAAAAGCCTTATTTTTGCGTTCCAAAATTGGCGACTCGATTTATATTTGGACAAACAATATTTTAATTAGAGACATGTATTTAACAACAGAAAAAAAGCAGGAGTTTTTCAAAACGTTTGGAACGTCTGAGATTGATACAGGTACGGCAGAAGGCCAGATAGCTCTCTTTTCGTACAGGATCAGCCATCTTACTGAGCATCTTAAGAAGAATAAGAAGGATTTCAGTACACAGCAGGCACTTATCAAGCTTGTAGGGAAGAGGAGAAGGCTTCTGGACTATCTGAAAATTAAAGATATCAGCCGGTATCGCGAAATCATAAAAGCGTTGAAATTACGTAAGTAGAGTTAAAAAAAGGCAATTAAAAGTTGCCTTTTTTCATACAGATACGGTTATTTTGTAATTTCAATTTTAAAAATCATCATATAATGTTTAAAGTAAAAGAAAAGATTATTGATCTCGGCGACGGGAGGACAATAACCCTTGAGACAGGCAGGATGGCCAGGCAGGCCGATGGTTCTGTTTTGTTGAAAATGGGAAAAACTATGCTGCTGGCAACAGTGGTTTCAGCACGCGAAGCTAAAGAAGACACCGACTTCATGCCGTTGTCGGTTGAATACAAGGAGAAATATGCTTCTTCAGGCCGCTTTCCGGGTGGTTTTCTTAAGAGGGAGGCAAGAGCATCTGATTATGAAATATTGGTTTCAAGGCTTGTCGACAGAGTGTTAAGGCCTTTGTTCCCGGACGATTATCATGCAGAAACATTTGTTACAATAAACCTTGTTTCGGCCGACCTTGATATTATCCCTGATGCATTGGCTGGTCTTGCCGCATCAGCTGCACTTGCAGTCTCAGATATCCCGTTCAATGGTCCTATCTCAGAGGTGAGGGTTGCCAGGGTGAATAAGAAATTTATTGTTAACCCTACAGCTACAGAACTCGAATCAGCCGACATTGACCTTATGGTCGGGGCAACCTATGATAATATAATGATGGTTGAAGGCGAAATGAAGGAAGTTTCTGAAGAGGAGATGCTCGAAGCCCTTAAAATCGCACACGACGCTATTAAGATTCACTGTAAGGCAGTTATGGAATTCGCTGAAGAGGTGGGCACAACCGTTAAGCGTACTTACAGCCATGAGAAAAACGACGAGGAGCTCCGGAAAAAAGTATGGGACGAGACCTACTCAAAATGTTATGAAGCTGCCAAATCATCTACTTCAGATAAACACAAAAGAATCGATTCTTTTGAAGCTATAGTTACTGAATTCCTTGGGCAGTATACTGAGGAGAACCCGGTAAATGCCACGCTTGTAAAAAAATATTACCACGATGTTCTTAAAGAAGCTTCAAGAAGGCTTGTACTCGATGATAATGTTCGTCTCGACGGCAGAAAACCGGATGAGATCAGACAGATAGTGTGTGAAATAGATCCTCTTCCGGCAACTCATGGTTCTTCGCTCTTCACGAGGGGTGAAACTCAGTCTCTGACAACAGTTACTCTTGGTACAAAGCTCGATGAGAAGATAATCGACGATGTTCTGAACAAAGGAACAGAAAAATTCACTCTTCATTATAACTTTCCTCCTTTCGCAACAGGCGAAGCCAAACCTTACCGTGGAGTAGGACGAAGGGAAGTAGGACATGGAAACCTTGCACACCGGGCTCTTAAGAACATGATGCCATCGGACGATGAGAATCCTTATGCCATAAGAGTGGTGTCTGATATTCTCGAATCGAATGGCTCATCTTCAATGGCTACCGTTTGTGCCGGAACCCTTGCTCTGATGGATGCAGGAGTGAAACTTAAAAAGCCGGTTTCAGGAATTGCCATGGGTCTGATTTCAGACAAGAACACTAAAAAATATGCTGTGCTCTCGGATATCCTTGGTGATGAAGATCACCTCGGCGACATGGACTTTAAAGTAACAGGTACACGCGATGGGATAACTGCAACCCAGATGGATATCAAAGTTGACGGGCTCTCATTTGAGATCCTTTCAAAGGCGCTGCATCAGGCTAAAGCCGGAAGGCTGCATATCCTTGATATTATGAGCAAGACGATATCCGAACCTCGTACTGAGCTTAAGCCTCATGCTCCAAGGATAGAGATGCTTACAATACCAAAAGAACTTATAGGTGCTCTTATCGGTCCTGGCGGGAAAGTCATTCAGGAAATCCAGCGGGTTACAGGTGCCACCATTATTGTAGAAGAGATCGACGGTCATGGCGATGTAAACATCTTCGGCAAGAATGCAGATATAATAACTGCAGCTCTCGACTGGGTGAAAAAGATTGTCACCGTCCCGGAAGTCGGGCAGGTATATAAAGGAAAGGTAAAAACAATTGTTCAGTTCGGTGCCTTTGTTGAGATACTTCCGAATAAGGACGGACTCCTTCACATATCGGAAATAGAATGGAGAAAGATCGGAAAGGTTGAAGATGTGCTGAAGGAAGGACAGGAGATTGAGGTTAAGATCATTGAGATCGACCAGAAAACCGGAAAGCTGAAATTGTCTCGAAAAGAGCTTCTTCCGCGTCCTCCGCGTCCGGAACATACCGATAAGAAACCTGAGGAGACTCAGAATCAATAAACAGGGTAGAGACGCAAAATTTTTGCGTCTCTGCCTTTTTTATATCATTTTATCCTATTGTAATCTCCCCTCCAATTTTTAAATTTGGCTATTCTAATCCGGGTTATCTGTTCAGGTGATGAATGACAAGTACAACTATGTAGTTATTGAGGGAAATATCGGTGCAGGCAAGACAACCCTTGCCCGGAGGATATCTGATCAGTTTAACGCACGCCTCATTCTTGAGCATTTTGCAGACAATCCGTTTCTGCCAAAATTCTACAGCGAACCCGACAAGTATTCATTTCCCCTTGAACTCTCTTTTCTTGCCAGCCGTTACAAGCAGTTAAAGGAAGAGCTTGTTTCACAAGACCTTTTCAGGGCATTCACTGTGGCGGATTATTACTTCATGAAATCACTTGTGTTCGCAGCATCAACTCTTCAGGGCGATGAGTATAATCTTTACAGACAGATATTTTATATTATATATGGTTCGCTTCCACGTCCCGATATCTACGTCTACCTTCATCTTAATCCTGACAGGTTGCTGGATAATATTGAAAAGAGGGGCAGAAACTATGAAACATCTATAACCAGGGATTATCTTGTTAAAATCCAGGAGAGTTACTTCTCGTTTTTCAGGCAAAATCCTGAAAACAGATATCTGATAATTGACATCAACAATATAGATTTCGTTGCGAGTGAGGAGCATTACAACCTGATACTCGATACAATTTTTTGTTTTGACTACCCGATAGGGCTGAATATGGTAATTCTTTGAGCGTAACTATTATGTGATTGTAAATCAGAGTATTAACCAGCATCTTAATTCTTGTTCTTCATAAGTTTTCAACTCATCGGCAAAAAACTCTGAATAAAATGGGGTAGTCATTTTATTTTATTTAATTTGTTTCTAAATATGACTATTTTTTATTAATTTTGTATTTCAATTTATTAATGAGGTATATTATTCATTATTAATTATTAAACAAACTAAGCAACATAAACAAATAACTCTTTCAACCATGAAAAATTTCAGAACATTTTTTATTCTTGTCCTTGCGGCATCTCTCCTTTCAGGCTGCAATCCACTGAAAAAGATGCAGACAAACGCCAATCTGGTAAAGTATGAAGTAACTCCCAAAGTTCTCGAAACACATGCCGGAACAGTTGCTGTTGCGATCAAGGGGACCTATCCTGACAAATATTTCGACAAGAAGACTACCGTTACCGCAACACCGGTTCTTACATATACCGGCGGCGAGTCAATTCTTGAAAAAGTTCAGGTAGTACAGGGCGAGAGTGTTCAGGCAAATAACAAGGTTATTGCATATACAGGAGGTGATTTTACATATAATGCATCTGTCCCTTACAGTGATAAACTGAAAATGTCTGAATTGGTTTTAAGAGTAAAGGCTGAAAGAAAAGGAAAAACCCTCGATTTTGATCCTGTGAAACTGGCTGATGGTGTTATCGCAACATCAACACTTGTTGAGAAGCACAGTAAGTCTGTTACTATGAAGGACAACTTTGTAAGAATAACTCCTGAATCGTTTGTTGCTGATATCAACTATCTTATAAACAGGTCGGAAATCCGCCCAGCAGAACTTAAAGCTGAGGATATTGCTCTCATGAAGGAATATATTGCCTCAGTAAGCACAGATCCCAACCGCACACTGAAGAATACAGTTGTAAGTTCATACGCTTCCCCCGATGGTAAATTTGACGCAAACGAGAAACTCTCTGGCAACAGGGGTGTAACTGCTGACAAGTTTGTTAAGAAAGAATTCTCCAAGGTTGAGGTAGCAAAAAATCCAGCCTTCTTTGAAACCAAAACTACTGCTGAAGACTGGGACGGTTTCAAGACAGAGGTCGAGAAATCAGCAATGCAGGATAAAGACCTTATCCTCCGTGTCCTCTCTATGTATTCCGATCCTGAGGTTCGTGAGAAGGAAATTAAGAACATGTCAGCAGCATTTGAAACACTCAAGACTGACATTCTTCCTAAACTCAGAAGATCAAAAATGATGATCAATGCTGATAAGATCGGACGCAGCGATGAGCAGATCCTTGCTCAGATGAAATCTGATCCATCAGTTCTCAGCCTTGAAGAAATGCTTTATTCAGCTACTCTTACAAAAGACCTGAACGAGCAGCTTACATTCTACAAAGCCACCTCTGCAGCATATCCAAAGTGTGTCCGTGCACACAACAATATTGGTGTAACTCAGATGGCTCTTGGAAAAACTGATGAGGCAATTGCAGAATTCGAAGCTGCAAAAGCTATTATGAATAACGATGTAGTAAAAAATAACCTTGGATTTGCAATGCTTGTAAAAGGTGAAACCGCAAAAGCTGAAGAGTATTTCAATTCAATGACTGCTGCAACTGCTGAATCAAAGTGGGGTCTTGGTGTTATTGCAATAACAAAAGGTGAATACGACAAGGCAGTTAACAATTTTGGCACTGAACCATGCTTCAACCTTGCTCTTGCTCTTCTTCTGAAAGGCGATGTTACAAAAGCAAAATCTACTCTCGAGAGTACAACTGAAACATGCAAAGGAAAAGTTCCATACCTCAAGGCAGTTATTGGTGCACGTACCGATGACAAAAACTACATGGTAACAAACCTTAAGGCAGCTATCGATATGAATGCTGCTATGAAAGCTTATGCTAAGACAGACATTGAATTTGCAAAGTTTTTCAACGACGACGCTTTCAAAGCACTTGTTCAGTAAGAGATTATTTGTTTAATTTGATATACGTAGAAACGCAATTGCGTTTCTACGTTTTTTTTGATAGCTCCCACAACACTATCCCTGCACTTATTGCTATGTTGAACGAGTGCTTTGTCCCAAATTGAGGAATCTCAATACAGGCATCGCTCTGGTCTATTATTGCCTGGTCAACTCCTTTGACTTCATGTCCGAAAACAAGTGCATAAAAGGAATCCTTATCAACTTGAAAAGAGTCAAGGGCAACAGCTCCTTCTGCCTGTTCTACTGAAAGGATAGTGTAACCTTTGCTCTTCAGTTCATCGACTGCTTGGGAGGTAGCAGCGAAGTACTTCCATTCAACTGATTCTGTAGCCCCAAGAGCGGTCTTCTGTATTTCCCTGTGAGGGGGAGTGGCAGTTATTCCGCACAGGTATATCGCCCTCACCATGAATGCATCGGCAGTCCTGAAGATTGAACCTACATTTGCCTGGCTCCTTACATTGTCAAGAACAACAACCAAAGGTGCTTTTTCAGATCTGCGGAACGCCTCCACCGATTTTCTTCCGAGTTCACTGTTGAGAAGCTTCCTCATTCTTTTTTATGCTAAATTAACTATTTAATCTCTTAATTGTTGTTATTTTGTGATCAGTGACTTAGATGGAAAACTTGGTTTAATAACTTATTCTTTGCTATATGAACGTACATGAATTCCAGGGCAAATCGTTACTTAAGGCCTACAACGTGGATATCCAGGAAGGCTTTGTGGCTGAAACTGCCGAGCAGGCTGTAATGGTTGCCACCCAGCTGAAGGAGCTTTTCGGATCGGATTATTGCGTAGTAAAGGCACAGATACATGCCGGGGGCAGGGGCAAAGGCGGCGGTGTCAAACTGGCTAAATCGGCCGAAGAGGCGGGCAGAATAGCCGGTCAGATGCTGGGAATGCGTCTTGTTACGCCTCAGACCGGACCCGAAGGTAAAAAAGTAAAGAGAGTTCTTATTGCTCAGGATGTCTATTATAAGGGAGAGTCGGAGATTAAAGAGTTTTATATAAGCTTGCTTCTCGACAGAAATACCGGCAGGTATATTTTTATGTACTCACCCGAAGGAGGTATGTCGATCGAGGAAGTTGCAGAGAGGACACCCGAAAAGATCTTTACCGAAACAATTGATCCGGGGATCGGTCTTCAACAATTTCAGACACGCAACATAGCTTTCAACCTTGGCCTTTCCGGTGCGGCATTTAAAAGTATGCAAAAATTCCTTTCTTCAGTATATGAGGCGTTTATGGGATGCGATGCCCAGCTTCTTGAGATAAACCCGGTACTTAAAACAAGCGACAACAGGGTGATTGCTGTCGACTGCAAGCTTGTGCTTGAAGATAATGCTCTCTACAGACACCCCGATCTTGTTGCGATGCGCGATACAGATGAGGAAGATCCGGTGGAGGTTGAGGCCGGAATGCATAACCTGAATTTTGTCAAGCTTGATGGGAATGTTGGCTGCATGGTTAATGGAGCAGGACTTGCAATGGCTACCATGGATATTATAAAACTCTCCGGCGGAGCACCTGCCAATTTCCTCGATGTCGGAGGCGGTGCAAATCCAAAGACCGTTGAAGCCGGGTTCAGGATAATCCTGAAAGACCCTGCAGTTAAAGCTATTCTTATAAATATATTTGGCGGTATTGTACGATGCGACCGCGTTGCAAACGGAGTTGTTGAGGCTTATAAATCAATAGGTAAGATAAATGTGCCTGTAATCGTAAGGCTTCAGGGGACTAATGCAGAGGAGGCTAAGCAGATAATAGATAATTCAGGTCTGGCAGTTTTCTCGGCTGTCTCATTCAGGGATGCCGCGGATCTTGTAACCAAAGTCTTAAATTGATAATGCCTGTTTTTTGATGAAGTTCAGAAGATCATTTCTTATCGCCTTCATTAAAAAAGGTTCATTGTTTTTTCTGTTTCTTCTTCTTCTTAATATACTGTTTAACAGAGATTACAGGAGAGATTTTTTTTCCTATTTCAGTACCAGATGTATTGACTACAGGCAACGGGATTTCAGCAGGAAACTGAACGACAGGCTTGTTGATTACTCAGCCGAAGCAAAGCGAAAGGGTGTTGCTTCTTCAAAAACATTCGGGGATATTAAAAAGAAGGCCAGGGAAGGTAAACTTGTGAAAGTTCGGGGCGGACGGAAGTATCTCGTTGATAAACTGAATTACAGCCACCCATATGTTACACGCGACACCAGAGAACTGATTGATGAAATAGCGAAACGTTTCAGGGAAAAGACCTCAGGGAAAGGTCTGCAGGGATCACAGTTCATAATTACTTCTATGACCAGGAAAACTGAGAGCATGAAGAGTCTGCGCAGGTATAATATGAATGCCTCAGAGAATAGCCCGCATCTTTATGGCAATGCTTTTGACATAACATATAAAAGAATTCTTGCCAGAAAAATGATACTGACCAATTGTGATAAAAGTTTTCTTAAAGAAGCCCTGGCGGAAGTTATCTGGGAGCTTAGGGCTGAGAAAAAATGCTGGGCCACATACGAAAAAGGCCAGGCTTGCTTTCATGTAGTGGCAAGGTAGTCGCCAACTCTTATTTCAGATGTGAATCGTCACAATATGGTTTATTCTCCGATTTTCCGCATCTGCACAGAAACACTTCACCAGGCATTTCCTCGGTATCCCGCTTAAGGTCCTTAAGTATAAAATTTCCGTTTATCTTAATAGGACCAAAATCGAGGAGTTCTATGGTTGCCTCTGTCTTGTCTTTTTTAGTTTCTTCCATATCCCTGGTTTTATCCGCTGAACCCTATTTTTCTGTGTTTCCCATCGCAAAATGGCATATGATCGCTGACTCCGCAACGGCATATCGACACAATACTGTCTTCAACAACTTTAGTGATACCATTGTATGTATATTTAAAGTTGCCTTTAAGTACAATCGGCCCGTCTGTCATCACTTTAACCGAAACAGGCCTTGCTGCGTCAACCGGTTCGCTCTCGCTGATCAGCTCAGGCCTTCTGAATTTGATGTGGTTTACCTGGTCATTGTCGATTGACTCATTCCTGGCTTCATCATTCCACTTCCATGCAAGAGCTTCGGTAGGACATAGATTGACTACCTCAATTATTTTTTCGGTAGATGCTCCATTCATATCAACCCAGGGTCTCCTGCTGGGATCAAATACCTCAATCAATTCACGGTAACAATATGACGCGTGAACACATGCCGAAGGCTTCCAGTATACTGTAATATCATCATTCCGGTACCTCTTGCCTCCTGAATTTTTCTCCATCACTGCTCCTAATAAAATTCAACTTCAGAAACCACTTTGTTAATCTTTATATCAATTGCATTCAAGCGTGCAATTTAGCATTTTTATCTATATCAAAGAATTATTACTAAATTGCATGTTCAGTGCACAGGGGAATGATCTGTTCAACTTTTTATATTATTATCTGGTCCAATGATACTTTGTTTTTTTAATATATTAAGCGGGTTTATCGCGATTCTGATTGTGCTTTCCGGGGCTCTTGTTATTTTTTTAACACTCAGGAACAGAAAGTTGAAGCACCAGTTGCTTAAAAAAGAGCAGCTGATAAATGAGCTGAAGATATCTGGTGAAAAAGTGTGGAATGAACTTGAGATCCAGAAGGAGATTCTCAGGAAGGACCAGTTTGAATCAGACAGGTTTTATTCCATGCTTGTCAAATCGGCCGATGATGGCATTTCTTTCTACGACCGCAACTGGAATCTCAAATATGCCAATGAAGCCTTTTATTCCATGATCGGACTTACCAGGGAGGCATACGAGTCGATAGAACACGTGCCACTCATCCATCCCGAAGACAGGGAATATGAGGAAAAGAGAGTCCGGGCGCTTCTCGACAGCGGATTTCATGACAGTGAGCTAAGACTCTGGCACAAGGAGGGGTATTACGTAATACTATCCAGCAAATCGGTAGCGGTAAGGGATGATAATGGTGAAATAATTGGTGCACTTAGTATCTCACGGGATATTACCAGGTTAAAGGAAGTTCATGAGGACCTTATTAAGGCAAACATTGAGGTTGAGGCCAGTAACAGGCTAAAATCGAATTTTCTTGCAAATATTTCGCATGAGATAAGGACACCTTTAAACAGTATTGTTGGTTTTTCAAACCTTCTTCTTGCAGAGGAACTGACAGAAGGTGTGAAGGAGCAGTATATTGAACAGATAACTTATAACAGCGAGAAACTGCTTCAGATCATCGGTGATATAATTGACCTTGCCCGACTTGAGAGTTCTCAGATTGAGATTACCTATAAAGAGGCATCTTTAAGGTCAATAATAAGTGAAGTCAGGGAAGAAACCCTGCAGAATATCAAACGTAACGAGAAGAAAGTCATCGTGAATATTGACAACCAGATCCAGGATAGTGAAGACCTTATCTTTACCGACAGAATATGGCTTAAAAGAGTGCTTATCCATCTGCTTGACAATGCTGTTAAATTTACAATGGATGGAACAATAGACCTTAAACTGAAGCGCGAGGACGACAAGCTCCTGTTCAGAGTCAGGGATACCGGAATTGGCATAAAAAAGGAGAATCTTGAACACATCTTCAGGGGATTCAACCAGGAGATCGCCGGACATCAAAGGCCGTTTGAGGGACTTGGGGTTGGACTTACTCTTGCGAAGGCAGTAGTGGAGCGTCTTGGAGGAAGTATTTCGGTTGAATCCAGAAAAGGAGTAGGATCGGAGTTTTCTTTCACTATTCCTTACAGACCGGCAAGCAGTACAAAGCAAAAATCCGGTTTGCAGATTACAGGTTCGAATGCTGATCTAATTAACTGGAGCTCACGTAAATGCCTGGTTGTCGATGATAACAGGGATGTGCTGATATACCTGAACAGGATTCTGCTCGATACAGGGGTCAAAATCTTTTCCTCAAGATCAGGAATGGAAGCAATAGAGATTGTTAAGTCGAATCCTGATATTGATGTAGTTTTGCTCGATATGCAGATGCCTGATATGAATGGCATTGAAACTGCACATGAGATTCGGAAGATCAGGAAGGATATTCCTATTATTGCTCAGACCGCCTTCGTATTTGACGACGATAAGGATATCATACTTGAATCGGGCTGCGATGCCTGTCTTATAAAACCAATCAGAAAAGACCAGCTCCTGACGGTAATGTCGGGCTTTATCGGGTTGAGTTAGATTAATTTTATTCTTACTTTGCAGTATTGATTTATTGATGGCCAAGCCACTCTTTGCTGATATTATTTTGCCCCTGGCTGTAATGGGGAGATTTACCTACAAAATTCCTGAAGGTGCAGCCGGAATAGTAACTACTGGTTCCAGGGTTAAGGTTCAGTTTGGGAAAAGAGCAATCTATACCGGAATTGTATGCAATGTCCATGATAAGATTCCTGATCTGTCAGGTCTGAGGGAAATAATCGAGGTAGTCGATCCTCATGGGCTTATTAATGAAAGACAGCTGAAGCTTTGGAAATGGATATCTGAGTATTACCTGTGCGGTGAAGGAGAGGTGATGAAGGCAGCCCTTCCCTCTGAGATTTGTCTCGACAGTTTTAAGCCGCGTTCAGAGACATTTCTGAAGCTTGCGGCAGCTTTTAGTGATGAGGAACTTAATTCCATTCTTGACAAACTTTCACGGGCACCCCGTCAGCAGGAACTTTTGCTTGCATACCTCAGGCTGTCAGGATATCTTCCGGGTAATGAGATCATATCTGTGAAAAAGTCGCAACTTCTTAAAGATGTAAAAAGCTCACCTGGAATTGCAGAATCGCTTGAAGCAAAGGGCATCCTGTCTTCAGAGTCTCTTACTGTTTCAAGAATTGCAGGCGGCGCCACCTTAAAAGAGCCGGTTAAAGAGTTAAGTGTTCCTCAGTCGCAGGCTTATGGTTCAATAAAAAGCCAGATGGAGGATAAGGAAATAGTTTTGCTTCATGGTGTCACATCAAGCGGAAAGACCGAGATCTATATCCATCTAATAGAGGAGCAATTGAAGCTGGGCAAGCAGGTACTTTATATGCTGCCTGAAATTGCCCTTACCACCCAGATCATAATGCGGTTAAAAAAGCATTTTGGAGCCTCAACAGGCGTTTACCACTCGCGCTTCAGCGATCCTGAAAAGGCCGAAATATGGAAGATGGTTGCTGAAAACGATCCCTCCTCAGGATACAGGCTTATCCTGGGAGTAAGATCTTCACTCTTTCTCCCTTTCAGCAACCTTGGTCTTATAATTGTCGATGAGGAACATGATGGTTCATATAAGCAGCACGATCCCGCACCAAGGTACCATGCCCGCGATTCAGCAATAATGCTGGCGGCTTTGCATAATGCCAAGACTCTCCTTGGATCGGCATCCCCGTCTATCGAAAGCTATAATAATGCTGTTAAGGGGAAATATGGCTTGACTGAACTTAAGGAGAGATTCGGATTCATAAAACTGCCTGAAATTATCCTTGCCAACACAAGGGAGGCTTACAGAAGGAAGCTGATGGTCTCTCACTTCACGCCTGAACTTCTCCAGGCTATGGATGATGCCCTTGGCAGGGAGGAACAGATAATCCTGTTCCGCAACAGAAGAGGCTTCGCCCCATATATCGAGTGTTCTGAATGCGGCTGGATACCTGTTTGTATCCAATGCGCAGTTAACCTTACTTACCATAAGGGTATTGGCAGAATGGTGTGCCATTATTGCGGGTATTCGACAGGAATGCCGTCGAAATGCGACAACTGCAACTCCACTGGAATGGTGACAAGAGGGTTCGGAACAGAGAAGATCGAGGATGAGATAAAGATTATCTTCCCGTCAGCGCGCGTTGCCAGGATGGATCAGGATTCAACAAGGGGAAAAAACTCCTTCACCAGAATAATAAGCGCTTTTGAGGAGCGTCGTATTGATATTCTCATCGGCACCCAGATGATCTCAAAGGGCCTTGACTTCGAAAATCTGACGGTTGTCGGAGTACTTAATGCCGATAATCTGCTAAACTATCCCGATTTCAGGGCACACGAACGAAGCTTTCAGCTGATGGAGCAGGTGAGCGGAAGGGCGGGCAGACGCCAGAAACAGGGTAAGGTTGTGATCCAGACTGCTGATCCATCCAATAAGATAATCAGACAGGTCCTGCGGCACGATTACCTTGCGATGTTCAGGATGCAGGCAGAGGAGAGAATGACATTCAACTACCCCCCCTTCTGCAGGATGATAAAGATTACAGTACGCCACCGCGACAAGGCACAACTGAATTACTTCTCGGATGTCCTTGGCCGTGACCTGAAAGAGATATTCGGCAAAAGGGTCCTTGGTCCTGAATCACCGGTAATCAATCAGGTTCAGCTATGGTATATTAAAACAATTATTATAAAGATTGAACGGGAAAAACCTCCTGCAAAAGCAAAGCAATTCATAGTCGATGCAATAAGGCGACTTGAAAAGGAGAAGGGTGCTTCATCGGTGAAGATAGCAGTAGATGTTGATCCATATTGAAGAAGACGGAAGACAGAAGACGGAAGTCGGAAGGAGACTAATTATTAATTCTTCGGTCTTCGGTCTCCGGTCTCCGGTCTTCTGAAAAAGATTGTACTTTTGATTATAAATAATTCAGCGAATGAAAATAGAAGTCTCCAACGGTGAGATAATCGATAAACTCACTATAATACAGATTAAACTCGAAAGGATCAGCGACACAACAAAGCTCAAAAACCTTCAAAAGGAGTATGATGAACTGGTCACTGTTGCATCTTCGATAATAAGCACATCCGATCCTCTTTATAAATCGTTATACGATGTGAACTGCGAGCTCTGGGACATAGAGGACAGGATCAGGGATCTTGAGAGGAATAAGGATTTTGGCGATGATTTTATCTCGACGGCCCGATCGGTCTATTATAAAAACGACAGGAGAGCGGAGTTGAAGAGGGAGATCAATATTAAAACTTCCTCAGGTCTGATAGAAGAAAAATCATACGGGAAGTACTGAAATGCGACTCCTCGTAATAAGAACCTCTGCAATGGGCGATGTTGCCCTTACCACCCCTGTTCTGAAGGCAATGAGGGAGGCATACCCTGAGGTTGAAATGATCCTGCTTACGAGGGAAGCTTTCAATCCATTCTTCAGATCGATCAAAGGAATCTCAATCTTTTATATCCCGATTTTAAAGGCAGGCATAAAAGCCTTCCAGGACTTTTTAAACTTTTCAGGGACATTACTTCTGAGGGGAAAATTGACTATGTTATTGATCTGCATGATGTGCTCAGGTCGAAAATCCTGAGGACAATATTTAGACTGTCTGGTGTTAAAGTTGCTGTGATCGACAAAGGGAAAGGGGACAAGAGGGCTGTAATCAAAGGCCGTATAAAAACGAAACTTAAGCATTCGGTGGAGAGGTATTGTGCTGTCTTTGCTGAAGCAGGTTTTCCTGTTACCCCCGGCATAGGCCCATGGATTATCCCGTCGCTGGAGGATGACGCTGAGTCAGCATTAATGACTCTTGCTCCGGGTGTATTAAACATAGGAGTTGCACCCTATGCTAAACATAAGCTTAAGGTGTGGCCTGAGGAGAATATGGCACGGCTTCTGGAGATGATTTCTGCGAAGCATAAAGCAAGGTTCTGGTTCTTTGCCGGCAGTGAGGAAAAAGGGAGACTCTACAAACTTGCAGTCAAGGGTAAAGGATTCTGTAATAGTTGCAGGTAATTTCAGCCTCGTCGAGGAACTGGCAATAATGAGCAAGCTCGATATTATGATAGCTATGGACTCTTCAAACATGCATATGGCTGCTCTTGTTGGGACAAAAACAATCTCAATCTGGGGAGGAACGGACCGCATAACAGGTTTTGGTGCCTGGAATCAGCCTGAAGAACATTTCATTGGCATTCCGCACGATGAGCTTGACTGCCGCCCTTGCACAATATTCGGCAAAGGGGAATGCAGACGAGGCGATCATGCATGCATGGTATGGCTGACGCCGGAGATGGTGTTTGAAAATTTGAAAATTTGAAAATTTGAAAATTTGAAAATGCTGGTTTCTATATTGCTTAATGACTGGATAAAAATTTGAATGTAAAACACTATTTGCCATGAATTTTGAAGAGCAAACAAATAAGGGATTTGGGAGATTTTCTTCCGGAACATCGAAAAGGAGGAGGGTTATAGCTTATGCACTTGCCGGCGTAATAATTATATGGGTGCTGTTTGAGAAACGCATGAGTGTATCCGATGCTAATCTTGTCGATCTCGTTAATCCACTGATGGGAACAGACTCGGAATTCAGGCTTTCAAACGGCAACACCTATCCGGCAATAGCTGTGCCATGGGGCATGAACTTCTGGACCCCTCAGACCAGGAATATGGGTAATGGCTGGGGATATACATATGACGACTACAAAATAATGGGCATTAAGCAGACTCATCAGCCAAGTCCATGGATAAATGATTATGCTGCCTTCTCACTGATGGCAGAGACCGGCAGGATCAAAATTAACCAGAATGAAAGAGCATCCTGGTTCTCACATAAGGCGGAGGTTGTAAAACCGTATTACTATAGTGTCTATCTTGCTGATTACGATATTACTGCCGAGGTGACGCCGACTGAGAGAGCTGCAATTTTCCGTTTTACCTTTCCTGAAAATGACTCTTCATTCATTCTTATCGATGGATTCAATGAGGGATCGATGGTAAAGATAATTCCGGCCGAGCGTAAGGTAATAGGCTACTGCCGCAATAACAGCGGGGGAGTTCCTTCAAATTTTCACAATTATTTTGTTGCTGTCTTCGATAAGGATTTCACCTCTTCTCATACCTGGCACGGCGACACACTCGATCTGAATGATCTTGAAGCAGAGAGCGGACATGCGGGAGCTGTTCTGGGATTTAAAACAGTAAAAGGGGAAAAGATCAGCGTGAGGGTGGCTTCTTCTTTTATAAGTCACGACCAGGCTCTGATCAACCTTAATCGCGAGACGTCAGGAAAGGATTTTGAGCTTGTAAAACAGGAGGCACAGGATTCCTGGAATAAGCAGCTGAACCGGATAAGAGTTGAAGGAGGCACTGCCGACCAGCAAAGGACATTCTACTCATGTCTCTACAGGATGATCTTATTTCCAAGGATGTTTTATGAGATTAATGGAACCAGTGAGGTAGTCCATTATAGTCCTTACAATGGTGAAATCCTTCCCGGTTATATGTTTACCGATAACGGCTTCTGGGATACTTTCAGGTCGCTTTTCCCATTTACAACTCTCATGTATCCCGATATAAACAGCAAAATCATGGAGGGCCTTGCCAATACCTATAAGGAGAGCGGCTGGCTGCCTGAATGGGCCAGTCCAGGGCATCGCGACTGCATGATAGGTTCAAACTCGGCATCGCTGATTGCTGATTCATATCTGAAGGGCATCAGAGGATATGATATCAATACCCTCTATGAGGCAATACTTAAGAATACCGATACTGTCGGGCCTGTTTCATCGGTCGGACGACTTGGTGCCGGTTATTACAACAAGCTCGGGTATGTACCCTATAATGTCGGGATTAACGAGAATGCAGCCCGCACTCTTGAATATGCATATGCCGACTTCTGTATATGGCAGCTGGCAAAAGAGCTGGGAAGGCCTCAGGAGGAGATAGATCTTTTTGCAAAAAGGGCAATGAACTACAAAAATGTCTTTGACGATGGACGGAAGCTGATGCGCGGACGTAACCTTGACGGTTCTTTTCAGTCGCCCTTCAGTCCATATAAATGGGGCGATGCTTTCACAGAAGGCAATAGCTGGCATTATACCTGGAGTGTTTTCCAGGATGTTGAAGGTCTGGTAAATCTTATGGGAGGTAAGGGAAAGTTTGTTGAGAAGCTCGATTCAGTCTTCAAAGTACCGCCTGTGTTTGACTATTCTTATTATGGGCAGGTAATACACGAGATCAGGGAGATGCAGATAATGAATATGGGGAACTATGCCCATGGAAACCAGCCTATTCAGCACATGCTGTACCTCTATAATTATGCAGGAGAGCCATGGAAAACCCAGCAGAGGGTAAGGGAAGTGCTCGACAAGTTGTATAACTATACTCCCGATGGTTATTGCGGTGATGAAGATAACGGCCAGACATCAGCCTGGTATGTCTTCTCAGCGCTTGGCTTCTACCCTGTAACACCAGGTACCGGGGAGTATGTTTTTGGTTCGCCGCTTTTCAATAAGGCAACACTGACTTTCGAAAACGGTAAAAAGCTTGTGATCGAAGCCGGGGAGAATAGTAAGGAGAACATTTATGTAAGTGACATCCGGTTTAAAGGCAGAACAGTTAAGACGAATTACATAAAACACAGTGATCTGATCAAAGGAGGCAGGCTTATATTCAGGATGAGCGGTAAACCGGATCTGAAAAGAGGCACTTCCGAAGAGGCTTTTCCATACTCTATGAGCAGGAGATAGAGGATTTTACAGTCTCAGCCTGATATTTAGTCTAACTAAAAGAGCAGTCAATCCTACCATCAGGAAAGCCCAGGCTACGGAACCTGCGATTACCACCAGGGGGATCCCCGATTGTTTATAGATAAGGATTGGAATTCCTGCAGACCAGATCAGGTAATAGAAAATATCAGGAGCCAGGTAGGTTGTGAGTGAGTTTTCGCCTGCAGGCTTAAAAATACCTGTCCATTTCACCTGTTTCTTAATATCAACAATCCAGTACAGCAGGGCAAACAGAATCATGCTTATTCCGTTGCAGATAAGTCCCCAGCTGGGAGTTGCCTGTATTTTTGAAATAATGAACCAGTTGCGGAGTATAAATCCGGCGATCAGACTGGCTGCTCCGATTGTAACAATTGTTACAATAGTCATCCTGTAATCTCCGGAGGAATATTTCTTAAGAATCAGAGTTGTGATCACGCCTGCCAGCACCAGAAGCGGGACATTTCCTTCAATAATTACCCCTAAAACTGGTTTGATCGTGTCGAACAGATTTAGTAATTCGAGCTTTGAAAGGATATTAAGACCAAGAAAGAAGAGAAATGCCACTACTGTACCAAGGATATTATCGCGTACTCCGAGATAGGTAAAGGCAGCCACCAGGTAACCCCAGCCAATAAGTCCCAGAATACCCCACCATCCTGTAATAAGTGATCCGTTATTCTCAAACTCGCCCGATCTGAAAATGAAAACAAGGACTGCAAGTATAGCAATTCCCAACAATTTGAGTCCTGCAACAGTAAAAAAATTGTTTTCAGTTTCCCTGTATTTATTCCAGACAAGGAAAACCCCGGTATACATCAAGCAAAGCCCAGAGGTTTTTTCCTATCCCTGTGAATTCGGCATTTACCCTGCCTGAATTAAGCATTAAGACTCCGATAATCAGAAGGCTGACTGTTCTTGTCATTATGTGCTTAGAAATTGCAAGAGTTATCACTGTCCTTCAGCTCTTCGTTTTCCGATCGAGAATGGGATGGCCATTCCCACCATAAAGAGAAATCCGGGAAATACCCAATCGGCGAGTCCCATGCCGTCGAAATCAGCCTCCATATGTCCAAGCCAGGCAGGCACACCTGGCATATACAAATCGTTTACAAATAGCATCAGCACGAGTGTAAGGCCTCTCATGACATCGATTGAATAAATGCGGTTATTATCTGGCATAAACGAGTTTCGATTACAGTTGCTCAAGTTAAAAAAATTATCCTCATCCGTGGTCACTAACCCTTTGATTTATCCCGGGGTTGTTTCACGCATAACAAAAATTTACTATTTTTGCTGACCAAACATCTTTCTCGGGGTGTGGCGCAGTTGGTAGCGTACTACGTTCGGGACGTAGGGGCCGGAAGTTCGAGTCTTCTCACCCCGACCAATTTATGTTGATTCACAATTAGTTAGAGGCATTTTATGAACTATTTATGAACCAGCAAGACGAGAAAAAGTAAAATTTCAATGATTTTACTCGATCTCGTAACATTCATTTTGCACCTTCATCAATCAATTTGATGGAGGTGTTTTTTCCTTCCGAAATGGTTAAATGAACTCAGCAGAATTAGAATTATTTATATTAATGAACGCTATCGAGTCCCGTCCGCACCGCGCATTAGCACTCAAAAACCCTTGATAATCAAGGGGTTTTGTGCTTCCTGCCACAAAATCCGCCACAAAATCCGCCAAAATCTGCCACAAATAATTACCTCTAAAATTGTTTTGAAACCCATCTCAATGGATGTCTTATGAAGAGGCTGAGGCCTAAAGAAATGGATTATTCTTTTTACGTTTGAACTAAGTTGATCTCAAATGCTATTTTATAGATAATAGTTATTTTCTATAAAATAGTCGAGTATACTTAATAGTATTTGGGATATTACCATCTAATTTCTCTTCGATGGCTTGCAGTCTCTGGTCAAGTAATTCAAATGTATTTTCCATGACCGGTAATTTTAATAATAATTATAGAATTACAATGAATAATGCAGATGACACTCAGAATTATTTGTACTACTTATGAAGATAGCCTAGTAAGTATTTGATTTACAAGGCCATTTGATTTATTCAGTTGGGAGTAAGAAAATTATGAATTCTAGATATTAATTAGAAGACTCTATTTTCATTTGTTCTTTAGTAAGATTGGCAATAAAATCGGTAAAAGCACTAATATCCTGATCAACGCTTGCCTTTTCAAGGGCAGTCATGTAATTCTCTCTTTTATCTACAGGAATTACCGTCCATGGATAACCTCCGGATGCAAGCATTGTATTCATTAAAAACCTTGCAATCCTTCCATTTCCGTCCGGGTATGGATGAATATATACAAAAAAGAAATGTCCAAGCACAGCCTTTACAGAAGGTTCAGTTTCTTCCTCAAGTAGTTCAAATAGCGTTGGCATTGCATCACGGACTGAATCCGGATCAGGTGGAACATGACGTGACTGACTGATATAAACATCGTTATTTCTGTATCCTGCAAGATCAGAAGGTTTTAGAATACCCGCCGTAACACTTGGTGCGAATAACTCCCGATACCATGAACCATGGTCACTATAGATTATTGCTCCCGGGTTTTGGCCTGAAAGTATCTTGCGGATACTTTCTTTTACTTTCTGAAAAGCTTGCCAGTATCCTCTAGCAGCGAGGGCATTTTTATGTTCAATATCCCCTTTTGAACCAGTTGGATCCCAATTCCCACTTCTTACTTTTTCTATTAATTCAATTGTAACTTTATAACCTTCGATTGATAATGAATTATATGCATCAAGCTTATAGAGATCCTCAACTTTTTTTAAATATTCAGAAATATCCTTTGCTGAACCTGGAGCTCCAGGGAAGTTATCAATTACAATTTTCCTCATCTGTTGCCACATAATTTTTATTCGGAGCGCAACAGGAGATTTATCTCTTTCGGACAATACTATCGGAAGTTTATCATTAAATGGATCCTTTTCACGTACATCGTATCCAGCAGACTTCATAGTATTGATTATATCGTCTGCAATTTTTGATCTTTTAATATTTCTGAAAGCTCCGGCCAGTCTTCCGGCAATTAGCGAATGGCCACCATCTAGCAGTGGATTTAGGATTTCTGATGAATCTTTAATCAATAATAAAGCAGCCCGGATATCACTCGGGGATTGTGCATAGAGGCTCTCCGAGCATGAAATTAGTGCCATAGGCAATGAATAAATATTGACACCACTTTTAACATATATATCAGCCTTCTGAGGTATGTTTAATGTTATTTCCAGGATTGAAGTTCCATGAAGCAGATTTGTCAGATTATTATGCGCTTTTGGAGACCTTACCAGTAGCTGTTTTGGGACTGTCCAGTTTCCTGAATGTATGGATAAAGATTGTTCCGGGGATAAACACCATTTGCCAGAAAATCTTTTATTGAGATAATCCGAACAGAACTTCCAGAAGGTAGTATACCAGGAAGTAGTATCCCCAGGTTTAGTGCCCGGACGACAGGGAATATACCAACCTTTAATAACTTCCTGAATGAATCCATTCTCAAGTAATCTTTCACGATGTGTCCGGGAAAAACTGCCGGCTTGAATTGCAGTTATCCCATCTTCACTTTGAATCTTTCTTAATTCTTCAAGTGATTCTGCTAGTTTTTCTGCTGGTGTTGGCATTTTTAATTCTCCTTTTGTAAGTAGTACTCCTTGAGATCCTAATCTATATCTAGTTTATTGTGTTGCGCAATATCTAGTTTTTTATGCTGTATTATATGTAGTTTATTGTGTTGTGTCGTTTCTAGTTTATTTTGTTGCAAAATTAAGAAAAATATTATATTCCAACCAGATAAAAGAAACTTATAAATCATTGTTCCCCCGGAAAGAATCAGGTAATAATTTACGAAACAGTTAATAAGTTGATGGATTTTTATACGCCTAATGAAAATGGTCTTGTGAAAATTTGATTTAAAACGGTCTGGGTTAGTATCAATTTTTCTTTCTGCCTCTGGCTTTTTTTTGTTTCCGAAGTTTCTGATCCAAATTCTTATTCAATAATTCATCGTTGGCAAAATTCGAATACTTCTGTAATGTTCTAAGGTTTTTGTGGCCGCTCATTTGCATTATCTGGGCATCAGTATATCCTTCAAGGAATGCATTGGTTATCATGCTTCTTCGGCAGCTATGACAAGTTATAACATCATTCTTCAGCTTTTCTTCCTTCAGATCATCAATAACATATCTCTTCTTTTCGTTATAGGCACCGTAAATAGGTTATGTTGTTTGAAAAGGCTGCGAAGAGTCCGGTTATAAAGTGAATTTGCTTTAAGATTAAAATGAAAATCATACTGTTCACCTAAGAAACTCAACAGTTTCCGGATTTTATCAATTGATGGACTAAATGGCTATGCTGTAATCTGTACCAAATCAATATCTTCCGAAAATCTTGGTTGTGGTTCCAGAAAAAGTTTATGTATAGCTGTACCTCCCCTGAAAGCAACTTTTTCAGCAATAAACTCATCTGAAAATAATTCAACAAGTGCCCGGCAAATAATTAAATCCTGCTCTACCTGTTCATTTGCCTTCCAGGGGGCAATTTCTGACCATTCTGTAATATATTGTTGTGGTATCATTCGTCTATTTCAATTTCTGCATTAACGATTACTTTCCATCGGTTTTCTGATGAGAAACCTTTGGCAGGAGCAGATGCTTTTAACGGTATCCTGAAAAAAACTAAACCATTTTTCTGAGAGGCTTCATATAGTTCGTTTGCCAGTTTTTCATTGTTTAGAACTCTCTCAATCAAATATCCAAGTCTTTGTATTGCAGTAGCAGTAGTCGAAGCAAAAAAAACAGAATCAAACTCTTTAGGTTCTATTTCTTCTACAAGTTCGTTCAATACGGTAGCTGCCCTTGTAATTCCTCCGGATCTTTTTTCATATTGGACAAGATCACTGGCAGTCAGTACAGGTGAAGACACTTTAAGATAACCTGATTCAGTTTTTCGTTCTTTTAGTAACCGGCTTTCAATATTACTTTTACTGATGAAATTAACTTTTAATCCCTTCTTGTGAGAAGGCCGAAGCACCGGGAAATCAGTCATAACAAAATATTCCTGAGGCTGCTCATGTGCAGCTCCATATAATGCTGCAGCACTTAATAATCCAACATAATATGATCGGTTAAGATATTTCATGAAATTGTCCATGAACAAAGCAGCAGGAAGAATCCCTCTGTTTGCATATTGTGCAGAGATTATTAAATAGAATCCTTTGTGAAATGAAACTATTTTCCCCTTCTTCGATAATCTTCTTAAAGCACTTTTAATTGCCACTCCGGAGTTGTTCGGTAATTCCTCCTCTAACTGGTTCAGTGAAAATGAAATTCTTCCCTTTTTTTCAAGGTTTTCAATCCATTTACTTACATTTATATTAAGCTGTTCCAGCATAATGCAAAAGTGATATTTTGCGAAAGGTACCGTTTTTCGGCCTTTTATGCAAAAAATCTATTTTAATATTTTTGTTTTCCTTATAAATTAGAGAAGTCCACTATTCTAATTTCCATTTACAATTGTCTATGAAGGTATCTCATTACTAAATTGAAAATTTCAATTATTAATTAAAGAAGTTTAAAGAAACTCAATTAAGTTACTTCAGGGTAGTACAAAATATCAATGCCATCACCCTGCCAGGATTCTTATCAGGTCATCATTCAGGTAGTAAACTTCAGATCCAGTCTTTTTTGGAGTTAAAATCTTTGCGGCAACCAGTTCATCCATAAGTTTTGAAAGAGTCGTACGGGATGATCTGCCTAAAACATTTCCAATTATCTTAGGCTTTATATATGGCTGACTAAAGATGGCCTCATTTACTTCTTTTGTATACCATCTGATTTTTGATTTACCATAAGTCAAAGTTGAATCCATCTGTTGAATGATATCATTAATAAGATTGTTGGTCAGGGCAGACGTATTTTCTACAGCGTCCAACATAAACAGAATCCAATTTTTCCATGAACCTAGTTGCGTTACAGCTCCCAGATTGAAATAGTAGTCTGATTTATTAACAATTATATACTTTGACAGGTATAGCACAGGTTGATTTAAAAGTCCTGTTTGTACAAGATAGATCAGGCTAATAATTCTGCCAGTTCTCCCATTACCATCGTGAAAAGGGTGAATCGCTTCGAATTGATAATGGGCAATACACATTTTTATCAAGGGGTCAGTCGGGTAATTGATATCATCATTTAGATAAATTATAAGGTTTTCCACCAATCGCTCCACAATGTCATTCCCCCTCGGTGGAGTATAAACTACTTCTCCCGGGCGTAGCTCACTTTGCCCTCTTTTTATAACAACATTAGCTTGTGGAGGTCGTATCCCTGGTGTGGTATTCTTTATCTTACGAAAGATCGAAAGTACAGATTGAAGATTTAAAGTTTTTGTTTCTTTCACGGCATGGTATCCTGCCCAAAGTGCTTCTCTGTATCTTAGAATTTCTTTTGCAGCCAAGTCTGCTTTTTCTTCACTTTTATTATCCGAAACTGCTTTATACAATTCGTCTTCAGTGGTGAAAATATTTTCGATTTCAGTTGAAGTTTTGGCTTCCTGTAATGATATTGTATTTACCAGAATATAAGGATTTGGAAGTCTCATAACATTGCTATTTACTGAGGCCAATGCTCTTGAAGCAGATACCAGCTTTTTTAAAATATCGCTGTCATCATCAATTTCAGTTGAAGGTGGAAGAAGAGGAAGATCGTTGAACGGATTATTCCTGTCGAATTTTGTTCTGCAGTCATGGTTTTGGCAACCTTTGCTCCATAATCTTCTAACACCGTATAATTTGAAATAATGAATGCTTAGTCCCTGAATTTCCCAATCATGTTCAGTAATTTGCTATTTGCTCTATGGAAAATATTCTCTATTTATGTCTTTTTACTGGAAAATATTCTCCGATTACAGTCTCTTGATGGAAAATATTCTCTAATTTTGTAATTATACAGAATTATAATGGAAAATATTTTACCTATACATCTCCAGGAGATAATTTTCAGCTCGTCTGATCAAAAAATCTCAAAGCAGGTATCGAAACTTGAGAAAAACGGGAAGATCAGGAAGATTGCTCGACGAATATATTCTTCGAACCTTACAGACCAACCGGAAGCGATAATCCGGAGAAATTTATTCATGGTGCTTGGCAGGCTCTATCCGGCTGCAGTTCTAAGCCACCGTTCGGCTTTTGAATTTGAACCAACAAATGAAGGACATATTTTCTTAACATATTCATATACAAAAAAAGTAAATCTGGCTGGGATCATTCTCAGGTTTCTTGAAGGACATGAAGCATTGCCAGGTGATAATCAAATTTATGGTGGATTATTTGCATCTCAAAGAGCAAGAGCGTTTTTAGAGAATCTTCAATCATACAAAAATGTAAGTGGAAGTTCAAAGTGTTTGCCCATAACTATCATAGAAAGCAAATTAGAACAGATTATCAGGGTAAATGGAGAAGAAGAACTTAACAATATCAGGGACAGAGCCAGGGAGATTGCTTCTGATCTCAAAATGGAAAAAGAATTTGAAAGGTTAAATATAATAATCAGCGCACTATTAACTACACATACGCCAAGAATCTTGTCATCCCCTATTGCTGTTGCCAGAGCATTTGGCTTTCCTTATGACCCGGCCAGAATAAAACTTTTTGAGGATCTCTTCAGAGAGTTAAAAGCAAGTGAATTCAAAAAAAGACCTGATAAAAATACCACTGCAGCATCCTTTCGTAATTTTGCATTTTTTGAAAGTTATTTTTCCAACTATATCGAAGGGACTGTTTTTGAAGTAGATGAGGCAAAGAACATTGTCGAATCAAATAAGCCATTGCCAGCCAGAAATGAAGACAGCCACGATGTATTGGGAACTTATAGGATAGTTTCGAATAAGGATGTGATGTCAGTAACACCATCTAATGCTGATGATCTATTGCAAATTATTATGTACAGGCATAGGATCTTACTGGAAGCCAGACCTGGCAAGAATCCTGGTTTATTTAAGGATAGAAACAATTTTGCAGGTTTAACTGCATTTGTTGATATTAATCTGGTAAGAGGAACTTTAATACAATCATTTGATTTTTATAAAGCACTTGATCATCCATTTTCTAAAGCTGCATTTATAATGTTCGTACTAAGTGAGGTCCACCCATTTCTTGATGGGAATGGACGTGTCGCCAGAATTATGATGAATGCAGAATTGGTAAAAGGAGGGCAATCAAAAATTATAATACCTGCTGTATATCGTGATGATTATTTGGGTGCACTTAGAAAATTATCGAGACAAAGCGATCCAATACCTTATATTGCGATGTTACAACGAGCACATGAGTTCAGTGAAAACATATTTGGAGACGATTATAATGTAATGTTGGATTATCAAAAACAATGTAATGCATTCTCCGAAAACACTGAAGCCAAATTAATAATTATTAAAAGGTGATCCCTATATTGCAAAAACGGTCAAATTGACCATTCTACTTGCTCATTAGCTTTCCAGCTGTTCTAGCATATAGTTAAAAGTGATATTTGATGTAGTATTCAAAATTTCTGCTCTTATCCCTGATAATGATGAATACCTTAATGAGGTTAAAGCCTGTATGTTAAATGATGCGGCACTTCTGACCGTGAAAGTGGCTGGTGCTGAGGCCGCGGGGTTGTATGATCTCAAAATGGAAAATGCTGCCATAATGCGTAAAGCAGCTCGAGACCTTATGGTCGCACAGCATTCACTCGATATGTTTGGTTTCAAATATCGGAGTATGCAAAAAGTTATAAATAGATATATACTGGAAAATATATAATATTGATAATCAGAAATATAAATTAACACATAGCTTCTCGCCCCCGACCACAAATCAAAAAAGACCACTGTAAATCTTTAAAAATTACAATGGTCTTTTTGTTTGTACCGGAACTCCAGTTAAATTTTCCCTTTATATTTCGGGTCAAAATCTACCATCCATTCAATACCGTACTTGTCTCTGAACATACCAAAGTACGAACCCCAGGGACTGTCAGCAATAGGCATCTCAATTTTCCCGCCTGCAGAAAGTCCATTAAATAATCTGTCAGCTTCTTCCTTGCTTTCCGCACTTATTGAAATTTTACTTCTGTTTTCGTTTTCATTTACCCGTCCCATTGCTTCCGGGATGTCATTTCCCATTAATATGTTTTTGCCGACAGGCAAAGCAATATGCATAATTTTATTTGCATCCTTTTCTGCTACAGGGAATTCAGGATTGCGTGACAGGTCTTTGAAACGCATAATCATTGCGAACTCTCCGCCAAAAACTGATTTGTAAAATGTAAATGCTTCTTCTGCATTTCCATTAAAGTTGATGTGAGGATTTATTAGTGCCATATAATTCTTATAAACTCAAGGTATAACGCCTATTCGCTGAAAAGGTTCAGTAATTGCGATTAGTCATTATCCTGTATAGTCACTAAAAAACCGATCAGAGAGATGTATTCAGATGAAGACGATGAAGTGGCGCTGGCTTTTCCGGTTTGCCACTTTCTGTCTAATCATTCGTATAGGGAGGCCGCTCGAAACGCGGCGGATTTTCAGTCACACGCGGGTCATTAGCTCTTTTGAGTTCCTTCATAAGCCGGTCTGACAACTTTCTTTTCACAGCTGCAAAATCGTTCTTTCCGGCGAGGTTGTTCAGCATATCAGGATCCTTCTTTACATCATAGAGTTCTTCAGCTGGACGCTTTCCGAAAGCGATTTCATAATACCACTGCCATTTCGGATCGAGGCGGTGCTGCACCAGCCAGGCTTTGGTTGGACTGGCATCCATATCGGCAAAGGCGATCCGTGTATTGTTTTCCAACTCATTCATTTCAGGCGTGTTGTCCAGGGTAACAGCACCCGGGGAGCCCATTGGCCAGCGATCCGGTTCAAAGTTTCGGATGTAAACATAATCGGGGGTATGAAGCGAGCGCATCGGGTAAGGGAGATTTCCTTCGCGGGCAGTTGATACATGGCGTTCCCGACCTGTAATGACCCAGTCGCGGGTCGGATCTATAGTGCCGCTTTTATCAGACAAAAGCAAAGGCAGAAGCGATCGGCCATAGAGGTTTTTTGGGGGTTTAAGTCCTCCGATTTCCATAAAAGTCGGAGCCAGATCAGGCAGCCTGACAAAATCATCGACAATACGACCCCCTTTTGTTCCCGGCATCCGGATAATAAGCGGGACACTAACCCCCATGTCGTAAAGGTTGCATTTGCCTGAAGTTACACCTGGCATGCCATGGTCCCCGCTAAGTACGACGACAGTTTTACCAGCTTCACCGGATTTTTCCAGACATTCTATCAATACGCCAACATAGGCGTCAACAGCCTGGCATTCGCCGAGATAGTCGGCCACATCCTCACGCACTTCCGGAACATCGGGGAGAAATCCGGGAAGTTTTCCCTTCAACAACTCCGGTTCAATTTCCCACAACTTCTTACCGCTCCCTTTGATCCAGGTACGGTGTGTAGTTGTAGGACCAAAGTAATAATGCCAGGGCTGGCCTATGGTACGGGTTGCAAGAAATTCTTCGAAATTAGACCTGACCTGGCCAAGAATTTTTTCACGTGCTTCAGAGAGGCTCATCCCCTTATCAATCATTGAGGTAACCTCTTCAGAGAAATTATTTGGTGCACGGCCGGCTTTCTCAAAGGCATACTTCTGCCCGCCAAAAGGTGCGTCAACAGGTGTTCCCGGACTCCATACCTTAAAGCTTTTCCCAATGGTGTAACCGGCGTCCCTTAGCATAAGCGGATAAGCTGGTATGGATTCGTCCCATACAGCACCTTGAAGGATGGCACCCTGGTTGCAGTTGAAAAAATAGCGGCCCGAGAAGAGTGAACTACGGCATGGGGTAGAACTGGGCGCATTTACAAACGCGTTGCGGAAAAGTACACCCTCCTTCGCTACACGGTCAATATTGGGTGTCTTAACAACATCATTTAGTGTCGGTCTGCCGTCTATTCCCCTGTAGCAACTGGCATAACGTCCCCAGTCGTCGGCGAAGACGAAGAGGATATTGGGTCTGGTTTCCTTCTGTGAAGCTTTCAGATTCAGCGGGAACAGGAAGGTAGATGCAAGGTAACCAGTCAATAAAGCACTTTTGTTCATTTCTTCTGGTCTTAAACGTTTTTGTTGATAGGTTGATGTTAACTTTTTTTGTTAATTCTGTCTGACTGGCTAAATGTGGTCAGGGCTTCCGCCTTTTGCATCAGATTTCATCGCCTGGTTTCAGATAAAATCCGATTGCATTAAGTGATTCACTCTTACGGTAATACTCAGGATCAGTTAGTTTCGTATTTTCAAGCCGTTTAACTTTTATCATTGAACTGCCAGCCTTTGGTTTCATAACCTGAACACCTTTTGTTGACCTGCTTCCCACAGCATTTATCTGAGAGGTGTTGAACAAAATAATCTTCTTAATGCTGCTCTGTGCAACAAGGTCAATATCATGTTCAATTAGTTCAATAAAGATCAACCGCGATTCGCTGTTGAAAGCAGTCTTGAGTTTTTTTCTGGCGTATTCAGTTTGAAAACTATCCATGGAAATCTTCCCGATTTTGCCATTTTCAAATGCCACAATCAGAAAGCCTTTGTATCTCTTTTCGCCTGTCAGATAGATCGGTTTTTCCCCGGGTTCCAGATCAATTTTCTGCAGCGCATGAAACTTGTCAATAACTTCCTTTTTCTGAACTTTATATACATTACACAAGGACGTAAAGACAAGGATCTCACTTGAATTTGAATCGTCAGAAACTTTAATTGCTGCGGGTTCAGAGAAAGATTCAATTCTGCTGTTACTTCTTTCCTCCATTTCTATTCTCCTTCTTATACTTTCTGCACTTTGCATTGTTTTCGGTTATTGATTAAAACCCAAATGTGGGAATTATTCTTTTTCTTCTTTCATAAATCTTTGTATTTCTTCTCTGTTCATTGGTTCGATACCAAATGAAATTCCAACTTAACCGGGCCAATCAATCCTGAATTTATTCTTCCTATGTACTGAGAAGGAGTCGTCAGATAATGATTGCCAAGTGTATTATAAACCAGAATTTCAATCCGGTTTTCACCAGCGGCAAATTTCCCTGTAAGGTCAAATTTCCATGGAGAAGTCGCCTTTGAACCAACTGATTTTCCATTCACAAAAACTTCTGCCGATGCCACCACTTTGCCCAAATCAAGAACAATGTGTTTCGATTTTACCTGTTCTGCAGTAATCGTGATTGTTTTGCGGTACCACATTCCACCTGAATAGGTTTGCAGTGATTTGTTTTCGCTGAGGTCTCCCAACTGAATAGTTCCTTTTCCACATTCAAATACCATAGGTTCGGGAATGGCTGCTCCACCATATAAACCGGCAGTTTGTTCCAAGTCTGATGGCAACTACCGACCGACTCCGGTTTCTCCTTCAGGAAAGTCAATTTTCCAAACCGGCAGGTTTTGGTCAGCCAATCTGCCTGCCTGTAAATTTCCGGACTGACAGTTGACTTTTTCGCCTGATACCCATACTTCGGGTTTCGAAACCGCAGGAATAAACATGGATTGAGCACCGGGAGGAGCATCAAAACGATACCAGCCAAACTGTCCTTTTTGCTGCGGATTGCAATTAAACGGAAGCACTGCAGGATTCAGATACCAATCGGTTGCCAGAGATACCGGTTTCTCAAATTTCTTGTCAGACGTATTCTGTTCAAAAACAAAATAACCGCGGCCAACGCCTTTGTATTTCAGGAGAACAGGATTTGCACCTGTTCTGTAATTCGACTTCGGGTTTTTCCGATTCAACCTGTTTTGATTTACCCAAACAGCAACCGGAAGCAATCCACCTTTTTTGATTTCAACCTGCTGTTGCGCAGGTGAAATAACTGCTGACCACAGATAATAAACTGTTCCTTCAGGTTCAGCAGTCAGCGGATAAACAGGCATGTGCTTGCGCGATTTATCAATCGTGCCGAAAGCAGATCAGCTCATTGTTTACTGCACCTTTCAGTCCATGGTATCCCTGATGACCGGCATCGTCTTTCAATCCCCAGCGCCATGAAAATTCGTAAGGCTGCCAAAAATATTTTTTACCATTCATTTCAACCGGCTCACTGGCATCAACCTGCTTTAATCGTTTGCAACTTAGCTTCCAATCCCGACAAATCAGCATCAGCAGAGAATGGTCCCAAGTTTCCAGAATTGCTGCCCGTAGGAAACTGAAGCATCAGCCCAGTTACTATCGTCAAAATCCGATTTTTGGCAGCCGGAACTGGCAGCAGTTTCTGGTGCAAATTTCATTTTCCACACCTCAACGCCCAATTTATCGTCGAAAGCAGGCAAACGATAATCGCCAAACTGATTATCAAGTGTTGGTTTTAATTCAAATTCCCAGTTATTGTCAATCACCAACTCTTCGGGTTTTTCATTCAGGGAAGATAGCTGTTTCAATTTCAGGTTTCCCCGGACTGAAAACAATCAGTTGAGGTTCATTCTTTTCGAGCGGAAGTGCGATAGTTGTTCCCGTTTCGGAAACTGCGGAAACCTTTAATGGACTTGACTTCTCCTGTCCATGGATTCCAGAGTTCAACCTTTCCGGAACATCTGAAAGAACATTCAGTTCCTTTTGGAAGACCATAAACGAAATACAAATCGCGTTCACCCACTTTTCGTGCAGAATATTGGAAGCCTGATTTCCGGATAAAACTTTAAAATCGGGCTGAATCAGACTGGCAATTACATTTTTTACTTCCAGCGGATTGTGAATGAAGATACCTGTACCACCTGATGCACTCTTTCGCGAATAGGTTTTTGTGGTGTCCTGCTTATCAGGACTGGTTGTTCCGAACATTTCACTGATCATCGACTGAAGTTGCTCATCATTTCCTCCAACCCGATCGCTGGCCTCCGGAAGTGCGCCAACTGCCAGTACAATTCCTCCCGAACGATAAAAATCAAGTGCTTTTTCGATGGTGGAATAACGCACTGCCGACATTGCCGGCAATACCAGAACTTTATATTTTTCGCCACTTACATTCAGTTCTTTGTCCTGAATCCGGCTGCGATCCAAAGACTCAAAGTCCATAAAATCGAAATCAATTCCGGCAGGATAAATATCGCGGGCAATGGCAAAAGCAGTATTTACCGATTCTTGTCCTTTCAGGTTTGCCTCCACCGGAGCAACCGGATAAATCATTGCCACATCGCAGCGATGGTGGCCTTGTGAAAGCACGTAACTCAGCCGCTCTGAACATTTCAGGAAATCGCTCATATTTTCCCAGTAAGGTTGACGCCAATGATTGTCAGGAGCAGCCCATTCCCACCAGCTGCCATGTGTGGTATAATAGAGTCCGTGCAGGCTAAGTAAGTTGTGCCCCATCGCGAAATTGGCAAAAGTGGCATCAGCCACTTCTTCGCTGCTGGTTCCCCAGCCGCTGCCATAAAAACCTTCGAGCCAGGTGCGGGGACGTTCGTAAAGATGAGCAATAGAACTGGCCACTTTGTTTTTGATGATATCGCGTCCCAATCCGGGCTGGTCATTTCCGGGCCCGGACATCCAGCGCTGCGTGCGGAAATAATCGCCAAACTCGGTTACATCGCGGCCACGTCCTCCGTGATCGCAGCCAAACAACATTCCGCGGCTGGTATGCCAGTCGTATAAAGGTTTGAAAAATCCATCCTCTGAAAGACTGACCATCACATCGTTGTAATCCATCCTGATTTTGTACGATCGCGGATCTAAATCAGCAAACAAATGGGGTAATTCAGGAAGAATATCGTATCCTTTTCGTTTTTTGAATTCGCTGCAAACTGGTCGTTCCAGAGAAAGCCCCGGATTCCGAACTGAAGTTCATCGGAGAAAAAGAAATTCAATCCTTTGCCAGCTTTCGCCCGGACAATGATCTTCGAAACGCTGGTAGAACTTTTCGATCGTTTTTGGCCCACTGAGCGGATTCATCGGGTCGAACGATGTTTTCACCGTTGTTTTATAAACTACAATTACTTTCCAGTTTCCTGAAGGAGCCTTCCATTTCAGCTCCGAATTCCGGATGGATTGAATCAGATCAATCTTGCCCGAAGTTTGCAATTTCCCGTCAGTGACCGGGTATGCAGCGGCATTAAAAATTTCAGAGGGAAGTTTAGTTTTGAATTCCTGATTACCAGTTACATCAAACTGTTTTGCTTCCAGTTTCGAACCATGCAACCGCGGATTTTCGTTCAGCATTTCATCTACAAACCAACCCTGACCGGCTGCTCCCAAGGTGTAATCGCTCAAACTGACCGACATATCTCGTTTTTTTGCCTCCTTTAAAAACCATTGAAACAAGCTCCCACCATTTTTCGCTGAACAAAGCTGGCTGACTTGGGTAGGTCAGGCCGTAAGTTGCTCCACCTTTATCGGTATGACAATAATTAATCTGAAGACCGGTAATGCTTCGGTCTTTTAACTGATCGAGCTGGGAGATAATGCGTTCTTTGGTCAAAGTATCACCCATCCACCAGTAAAACGAAACTTCGCCGTATCCTTTCGGAGGAGTTTTAAATCCCGGAAGAACATCGAGGTTTGGCGAACGGTCAGGAAATCCGGGAGGAAGTTTCGCATTTTGTCCCGTTGATGACAAAAACAGTCATTGAACTTATCAGGATGAGTAAAAACTTGTTTTTCATTATTTATGTTTTGCTATTCCATTTAATTTAAGTTCATTACAGTAATTCCCATTAATCCAACAACCACTTCCTGTGAGAGTGTTTCGAGAGAAACCGATTTTAGTTCAACTCCGGGTCGCATTTTTAAATTTAAAAGCATAGCCCGGCAGTTTTCTCCCAACTGAACGGTTTCAGGAAGTTTGCCGGTATACAAAACCTGTCGGTTTCTGAGGTATAATCGGTCCGGCTGCCCTGTCCTGGCGCTGTAGCATGAGAATCAATGGTGCTCAGGTTCCAGTAATTTACTGGCGGAACCAGTTCCAGCGAATCGGTTTTTCCATCGGCATAATTTAACCTGATAACAGCATTGGCGATCTGGCACTGCATTACATTTGTTGAGCCTGAAACCAGGAACCAGACTGCATCGCCTTTTTTATTGACAGGAAATTCAATCTTAGATGGATAATTATCCCACATGGAAGTAAAGGCAATGTTTTTTTCATCAGAACTCCAGGAAAAAGATACGCCCTGTGGCGTAATAAGCCTGTTTTGTCCGTCAAGCATATTTTTCACATTGTCAGTATGTGATTTCCGGCGGCATGCTTTTCCAGTGCCAGAAGGTCCAGGGAGAATAGCCATCGGTTCCCAAACGCACAGAAACCGTATTTGGTCGGGGTGACAGGTATTTTTGCCTGTAAATTGTGGTTACATCAGCATTGAAAAATGTGCTGATATTTAATATTCTCAAAGGTGGCATTAACCGGAATTTCATCCACTACCCTTGAAGCCTCTTTTGCATCTCCAGCCGGATCATTCACTTTAATTCTGAAAACCCTGAGCTGGGGAGCTTTACCAATATGTGTACGGGCAAAAACAGTATGAAATCCTTTCTTCCCGGAAAGTTTTCCGGTAACAACATCTTCCTGAATTTTTTCATCAGCCATCACATTCTGAGGATCCTCAACCGATTCGATTTGTGCATCTTTAGCTGATATGGAAAGAACATCATCCAGGGTTCCTTCAACTAAAACAGGAGGGAAGTAAGCCAGCTCTTTCCCTGTTTTCACAACCACTTCAGCATTATCAGGATTAGCTAAAATAATTTTGCACACACTTCTGCCAATTGCCGGAATCAGTTCCCATGCAACACTTTTGCCATTAACAGTAACTTCTTTCACTTCGTCGGTCTGAACAGGCAAATAAAGTTCAATAGAGGCGGAACGTTTCAGTTTTACTGACCAGGAATAATTTCTACCTGTTCGCTTAAAAGCAATCCGGAAATCGGGAAGTTCGATGGAAGCATTGTCCCAGCCGGTTGGAAACTGAGGTGCTATGCGGACTTTTCCATTTGGATAATCGGGCTGATACCCAAAAAGTCCGGTTACCAGTGTGCGGGTAAATGTATGCACACAATCGCCAAAATCGATACCCCCCTGCACACCGCCAAGATTTCCGGGGGAAATGTGGTTAAAAGCTGTTCGTAAAAAAGTTCCCCGAAAAATATCATACCCGTCGTCTGGAAGTCCTGCCTGAAAATAGCTCAGGGCCAGGTGGTAATTGTCGCCGGGCCACAATTCACGCACCGACCAGATTCCGGGAATCCAGTTTGATGTCCAGACCTGACGCCCGCCGTACGGCAGGTGGTCGTTTTGAAGCGCCCATTCGCTGTAATAAACCGATTCGATCGATTGCAAGGGCGAAGTTAAACCGGCATCAACCGGAAGAAAAATACTGTAAAGACAGGGATCTTCGTGCAAACGTTCGTGGCCACCCTGTTCACGGTAAGCGCCTGAATGTCCTTTTTCCTGAATCCACAATTTATCGAAAAAGCCTTTTCTGATCTTCTCCAGCATTTGGGAATGATATCTTTCTGATTCGGCATCTCCGGCATTGCGCGCCATATCTTTTGCTGCCAAGTGCCCGCGGTAAGCATACGAAGTTTCCTCAGCCGAACCACCGCCATTGTACCACTGCGAATCGGATGGCCATGTATTAATATAACTTTCGTAAACACCATCGCCATCAGGATCAAAACATTCCCGCATCCAGAGCAGATGCAGTTCCAGTGCTTCCCGGAAGAATTTTACCAGTTCCGGATCAGCAGTCCAGCGATATTCTTCAACCATCTGATCGAAGAACTGTGACTGCATATCATAGAATTTCTGGTCTTTATTAATCCGGCCAACTCCATAAAACCTGGAATCGGGATGTTGTTCCGTAAGTAGTGTTGAAGGATCAGCTTTAGCTTCTTTTTTATCTGAACTTTTTACCTGAAAATCAGTATAAAATTTTGCTTCTGCCTTTACCCTGTCGTGCCAGCCATACATGGTTCCGCCAAAAATAGTTCGCCAGCCGGGAAACCGGCTGTTCCACTGCATGGCGCCATGCACAAAAACAGGAGGATACCAGGTGCCGTCAACAGCAGCCACCGAAGCCCGGGCGATGGCATTCAAATAAGAATCGGGAGTATTGATTTTTAAACGGTTCTTAAATGAATCAGTACGTTTTTGACCTTCAGCAAAAACATTTTCAGGATTTTCTGTTTCTGTCAGATCAACAGTTTCATTCGCATTAAAAGCTTCAAAAGCCCAATAAATTGATTTCTCTTTTTCGAGCGGAATTTTTCCGTTCAGAATTGATAAATCTTCTGAGTTTTGAATGGTTAAGTTTGTTCTCGTCGTTCCAGTCAGAAGCATCACCAACTAACGCTACGGTGTTAACACTGCAACTTCCGGCAACGGTAAAATAACTTTTCTGATTTGTGCTGTCCATCAGACTGACCAAATAATTCTGCCCATCTATTTTGATTTGGTTATCTGAACAATCACCGGGAACGAATCCCCATGTAAGCAATTCAGGTTGTCCCATTACATCCATTTTCCATGAAAGGTTTTGTTTTTCAAACCATTTGGCTCCACCAAAAGCCCAGATTAAACTGTCGCTTTGCTGCACACCTTCAGCAACTGCACGAACTGCCATTCCTGTGGTTGAAGCCATAGGAACTATTTCGAGTGTAATTTTTAATCCCGGGAAATCGTTGTCTGAAACTTCCCATTTCATTGTTCCGGCACTGTAAAAAGAACGAATCTGGCTGCAGTTTTGCAACCATTTGGTTTTCCCGTTTCGCTGAATACCTGCCATGAATGTACCATACATAAACTGGTTTTTTGCCAGACGTGCAATGGGCTGATCGCCGGTAAGGATAAAGGCGTTGGTAGTTATTGATGTAAAGTGGCCGGTTGTTGTATCGGCCTGTATTATTCACCAACAATAACGTTATTTTCAACCGTGTAATTTTTCGTTGACTGGGCAAGAAGTGCCTGTGAAATGGCCAGGCCGAACAATAAATGAAAGAGTTTCAGTTTCTTCATCGTTTTTAAATATTCATGGCGTTTTCAATGGAATCTGCACATTGTACGAATGTCCCTGCGTTTCGTTTACAGCACAAAGCAAAGCCACCATCTTTCCATTTTCGAAAAATAGCTGCGGACGTTCAAGTGCTTCCAGCTTTTGGGTGGTACCATCTTCCCATTTGATATTCAGATCGGAAACCAGCGGATGTTTGGCCAGTTTCCAATCCAGACCATCGGGCGAATAAAAAAGCACCAGACTGCGACCGGCATTGGTAAAAGCACCTTTCATATCTTTTACAATGGCGTAATAGCAGTTATCCTGATACCACACAAAGGGGTCTTCAGCCGGAAAATCGACATTTTCAGCGGTAAAAATTGGTTTGTTTTGTTTCACGAATGGTCCTTCAGGATTTTCGGCAATGGCAGTGAGATGAACAACCGGACCACCAAAAGGCTGTGGTCTTTTTCGGGCAACTGCTTTGTAAACCATCAGGAAACGGCCATCGGGCATTTGGGTAACCGATGGATTGGCAACCATTTGTGCATCGTGGGCCGTGGTATCCGGAGAAATATCAATGATTGGTTTATCGAACCGTTTCCAGGGTCCGTTGGGGTCATCGGCAATAGCCACCCCGATGCGCTGATTGTTGCGGTGTGTCCAGTTGAGTTGCGGACTGGTAATTTTTCCATCGCCAAAATTTCCGGTGTAGTAGAGGTAATATTTTCCGTTGAAGAAATGAACCGTCGGATTGTGGGTGTACATTCCATCCCAGTATTCAGCACCCCGATGAGGCAAGGCAACATCTTTAAACTGAAACGGACCAAAAGGTGAATCGGAAATGGCATGAGCAACCTCTGAACTGGTTACCCAGGCTGACATTCCATACTTGCGTGGCCAGCGGGAATAAAAGAGGTGGTATTTCTGGTCGATGTGCGATTTGACCAGTGTTCCGCACCAGATATACGAAGTGTCGTTGATGAATTTTGCCGTTGCCGGAATGGGTTGAATCATCGATTGAATATCAAGTTCTCCGGGAGGAACAGCATTCCTTTTCTGTGCGCAGGAACTGCATGCAAAAACAACTATAATTATGGCAAACAATACATTTTTCATCTTTATAAAAAATGGTTTATCTCTGCCTGTATGGTTAAGAATTCCAGAGCGGCAGGTGAATACTGCAATCCATATCTGACAGTAAACTGTATTCGGGCTGGTTCTATTAAATGCTTTGATGTGAAGATTCTGTTTAATCGATTTGACGAATGTCCTAATCCAGGCTCTTAAGGCTCTTGATGATTTTGCTGTATAATAATTTCTCGTCAATAGGCTTGGATATATAATCATTCAGCCCAATAATTTGACATTTTTTAACATCAACAGGGGTTACATCTGCTGTGAGGGCAATAATGGGAACTTAGAATTCATTTGGGTACGGATATACACTGTGGCTTCGAAGCCATTCATTACAGGCATTTGTAAGTCCATCAAAATCAGATCATACTTGTTTTTTTTCAGATATTCAATGGCAATTTCCCCATTTCCGGCAACATCTACCTCAAAACCAAAATCTTCTAATATTATTTTTATTAAAAGTTGATTCAGGACTACATCTTCGGCAACCAGAATTTTTAAGTTTTTTAAAGCCTTATCAGTATCTTTATCTTTATCAGTATCTTTATCGTTATCAGTATCTTTATCTTTATCTGCTTTCCTAAAACTCAAAACAAAACCAAAGGTTGATCCTACACCTTTCTGACTTTTTACAATTATAGTACCACCTTGCAGTTCTACCATTTGTTTTACAATGGCAAGTCCTAAGCCTGTACCTCCATAAGTTCTGTTTATCTCCCCGGTTCCTTGTTCAAAATCGTTAAAGACTATGGCCAGTCTGTCGTCATCGATTCCAATGCCAGTATCAGTCATTGTAAATTCGATAGTTGCTTTTTCTGAATCCTCTTCCAGCATACGGACTCTAATTGTAATTTTCCCTTCTGTTGTGAACTTTACAGCATTACTTAACAGATTTATAATAATTTGACGCAAACGCGTTGCATCACCAACCAAAATCTGAGGAATGGAGTTATCATATTCTACAATCAATTCTAAGTTTTTTTCATTGAGATTTGCTTCAAACAACTGAATTATTGTGGAAATGGAATCGGAAAAGTTAAATGGATTTTGCTCAAAGGTCATCTTTCCTGCATCCACCTTTGCAAGGTCAAGTATATCATTAATTAAAACGACTAAAGCATCGCCCGACGTTTTAATTGCACTCAGGTATTTTTTTTTTGTTTCATCTAATTTTGATTTTAATAATAGATTAGTGAACCCGATAATCGAATTCATCGGAGTACGGATTTCGTGGCTCATATTGGATAAAAATCGCTGTTTTGCCTTTACAGCATTTTCTGCTATTTATCTTTTTTGTTCCGCAATTTTTTTTGCTTCCAACAATTCAATATTTATCTCTTCAATCTTCTTCAGTGCTTTTTTCTCCACTTTAAGCTGTTTCACCAAAGCTTCCTTTTCTTTTGCCTGAACTTCGATTGCTAACCTCCGTACTTCGGTAATATCTATAATAGTGAGAACAATTAATTCTTCATTATACCTTTGCTGAAAAATACGATGTGCATTCAGAAGCATTGTTTTATGACCTATCGTAGGGAAAGTATGTTCCACTTCAAAATCGTGAAAGCGGACATTTTTCGGAAGGATTTCTTCCATCAGCTCGCGCAGACGAGGAATGTTCCATTGATTATTGCCTAATTTAAACAGTGAAACTCCTATACTTTCATCTTCTGTTACATGAAATATTCTATAGAACGATTTATTGGCAGATTTAATTCGTAAGTCTTTGTCAAGAATGAGCATGGGCTCCTGAACGGTCGAAATAATGGCCTCGTAATAAGTGTATAATTCTTCTACTTGCTGGCTCCGTGCCTGCAATTCCTGGTTGCTGGTAGTAAGCTCTTCGTTGGCAGATTCAATTTCTTCTTTTGATGTCTCCAGTTCTTCGTTCAGGCTCTGTAATTCTTCATTGCTCGAAACAATTTCTTCATTGGCGCTTTGTAATTCTTCGTTAGCAGCTTCCTGATCGTGTGTGATGGAATTCATATCAGCACGGGTGGCGGCAAGTTCTTCTTCCAGTTTTTTTATTCTCCGGTCTTTAAAACTGGAAATGTGTTCCTCCCCCTTGCATGAGTTGTTGCCCCATTAATTCTGTCTGCTGTTGTCCGGTGAAAACAATTACCAGCAATGGTTCCTCTCCTTCAATTTTAAGAGGGACCACTTCTATATTGACTATTTGAACTGTATTCCCGATGGTATCACGATTCATTTCAATACCTGTTTTACTCACGGGCTGTTTTGTTTTAAAGGCATGATGAATGGCATTTCGCAGTTCAAAAGTAATTTCGCATATGCCATCTTTAAAATATTAAAACTGGCTTTCCCTGAAGGGTTTTTAAGATACATTTCAGTTGGACCTCTGAACTCAAGGATTTCCATATTGTGATTAATTACCACACTTGCCGGTATATAGCGGGAAAGCAGAATGGAATCAAATGCACTGCCAAGATTCCCGTTGGAAGATGGAGTTATCTTTTTAGAAGAGGTTAACGCATTATTTTTTCTGTTAACGGGCTCGGAAGGCAGTTGCGAGAAGGTAGGTGTAATAACAGGTATTGTAAGTACACCGGAATTTTTTTTGCGGGAATAGATTTTATACTTTTTATTCAGAAACGTAAAAAGTTGTGCAGATGTTCCAATGGTTTCTGATTTTCCGAGCAACAGGCATCCACCGTCATTTAATGCATAGTGAAAGGTTGCAATGGCTTTTTTCTGGGCAACCGCATCAAGATAAATAAGCATGTTACGGCAACTGATAAAATCCATACGGGAAAAAGGAGGGTCGCGCAAAATATTATGCTGCGCAAAAACACATACATCACGCAGGGATTTTGTGATGCGGTATTTGTCCTTGGATCTTGTAAAAAATTGCTGAAGTCGTTTGGACTGAAACATTTTTAAGCCGCTGCATTGAATATTCTCCACTGCGGGCTTCATTGATTGCCTCTGCGCTAATGTCCGTAGCAAAAATCTGAAAAGGAATTTTGCTGGCTTTATTTCCTTGTATTTCAAGCAACGACATGGCAATGGAATATACTTCTTCGCCAGTGGCACATGCAGCTACCCAGATACGCAATGTTTCTCCTTGCGTTTTGCTTTTTAGCAACCGGGGCAGTATTGTTTTTTTTAGAATCTGAAAGGCATCCGTGTCTCTGAAAAAATCAGTAACATTGATAAGTAAATCCATGTAAAGCAGTTCCACTTCATCTTTATTTTGCCCCAGCAGCTCGGCATATTCCTTTAATGTTTTGATTTTATGTATGAGCATTCTGCGGATCATTCGCCGCTTGATGGTGTTCATTTTATAGTGGCTGAAATCAACATTCTTTCTTTTATATAAAAGCTGGAGAATAGTTTTTAAGTCAGGATTAGTGTTTTCAATTTCATCTTCCGGTGAGAGTTTTACCTGATTTCTCCTTTTAAAATGATGTTTGCTCATCCAGTTTAATTCCTCTGCAATATCCTTGGGCGATAAGACAAAATCAACCACGCCTGCGGCAATAGCTGATTGAGGCATGCTTGGGAATTTTGCAGAATCATCCTGGGCAAAAGTTATTCCTCCCGACTGCTTTATTTCTTTTAACCCGCGTGTGCCATCGCTGGCGCTGCCGGACAAAACAATGCCGATGACATTTTCCTTATGTGTTTCAGCCAGGGATGAGAAAAGAACATCAATTGACAGGTTGGCGGTTTTATTCGGAGGACGTGGAATTAACTGTATGTGTCCGTCAATTACCTCAATTTCTTTATTGTAAGGAATAACATAGACATTATTGGGCAATATCTTCTCCATATCCTCTATGTCCTGCACTTTCATTTCAGTAATCTTTGACAAAAGAGGTGTAAGAAGGCTTTTATGGTCGGGGCTGAGATGCTGCACATAAATATATGCCATGCCAGTATCGGGAGAAAGATTTTGTAAAAGTTGTGTTATTGCTTCCAGCCCTCCTGCAGAAGCTCCTATTGCAACAACCGAAAACGGAACCTTGGGGGATTGGGTTGACGTCTTGTTTTTAGAAACCGACTTTTTAATTGTGAAGGGAGTTGATTTCATTTTTGCATGTATTTATTCTATAAATTTAGTCTTAAATACTGTGTGATTTCCAAAATTGTTTTTAAAAGCTATATTTATCCTTTAATTCAATACTTTTTGGTCCTGATCGAACTTATAGACTTTTTATAAACTGCTGAACTTTGGAGGTAAGGAGCAAGGTAATATTCTTTTACAGGGGCATGGAAATGAAGTCTCTTTCAGGGATATTAAAATTAACCTTCTGTATTACAGACAACAGCGGATTCATCAGGCTTTTAAAAAACAGGAATTTAAAAATAAAACTATGTCGTCGAGAAGGAAGTTCATTAAAAATGTTGTTGCCAGTTCAGCAGTTCTGGCAGTAGGAGGGATAACCTCCGGAATATCTGCAAAAAGTTATCGTAGAATTATCGGGTCAGGCGATCGTATCAATATCGCAATTATCGGAGTAAACAGTCGCGGTAATAGCATGGCAGGTACTATTGGCAGGCAAAAGGATGCAAATATCGCCTGCATTTGCGATGTTGATGAAAGGGCAATTCCAAAGGCAGTCAAATCTGCAACCGAAGCCAACCCTGCAAATACACCGCGATCAGAAAAAGATTGTCGCAAAGTGCTCGAAGATAAGGCTATTGATGCCATTTATATTGCTACTCCCGATCATTGGCATGCTCCGCTAACAATAATGGGTTGTCAGGCAGGCAAGCATGTTTATGTCGAAAAACCATTGAGCCATAATCCGCGCGAAGGCGAACTTGCCGTAGAGGCTGCCCGTAAATACAACCGGGTAGTACAGATGGGTGCTCAGCGGCGTTCAGCACCTGTTCTGACGCAGGGTATTGAAGAATTGCACAAAGGGATAATCGGCCGGGTTTATATGGCAAAAACATGGTATACCAATGCACGTAAAGCCACAGTTCTTAAACCAGCTCCAGTTCCGTCCTGGCTCGATTATGAACTCTGGCAGGGACCGGCTCCCCGTATGCCGTACAAAGAGGGGCTTATTCATTACAACTGGCACTGGTTCTGGCATTGGGGAACCGCTGAAACTCTGAACAATGGAACACACGAAGTTGATGTTGCCCGTTGGGGACTGAACGTTGACTTCCCTACCCATGTCAGCTCACAAGGCGGCCGGTACCATTTTAATGATGATTGGGAAACGCCAGATACACAAATAGTTACAATGGAATATCCGGGACGCATTATAATTGTGTGGGAGTGCCGGAGTTCAAACGGACGGAAAATAGAAGGTGCTGACCGCGGGATCATTTTTTATGGGGAGAACGGAAGTCTGGATACAGGGGGCGATAGCTATAAAGTTTATGATCTGAACGGCAAACTGGTAAAGGAGGTAAATTCCAATATCCCTGAAACAAACGATTTACAGGGGAGAAATCTGGCCAGTCCAAACCTGATTATGGATAGCCAGCATGTTGCCGATTTTCTCGATGCAATAAAAAACAACCGCCGGCCAAACTGCGATGTCGAAAATGGTCATAAGAGTGTGCTTCCAATGCAATTGGGAAATATTTCCTGGCGTGTTGGCCGCAACCTGAATATCGATCCCAAAAACGGGCATATAATAAATGATCCGGATGCACAAAAATTATGGAGCCGGACCTATGAAAAAGGATGGGAGCCTAAATTTTAATGTGACAAGATATTTCAGGACGAGATAAATTGACCTATGCGCCATGTGTGCTGATTCTGAAGGGGTAACTGTTGTATGGATAATTAAGTGAACGGATTGAATGCTTGTTTTGTCTATTTTGAATATCCTGAGAATAATGGAGAGAAGCAAAGTCGTTAAATATGCGGAATATATGTTTTCAGGTATTTTCTGCAGCCTGGTATTTGTTTTTTTTGCGTTCTTCTATAACAGTCATCTTCATTTTGTGGAGCAGTTTCAGTTTTTCCAGCTTACAGGAGACTTTTTTATTTCAAAACTGGGCTCCCCGGGCGGATTATCAGGTTATATCGGAGGATTCCTGACACAGTTTTATTATCTGTCGCTGGCAGGGCCCCTGATAATTACAGCACTCCTTTTTGCTCTTCAGCGGGTTATGATACGGATTCTGCATAACGCCAACTTCAGTCCGGTTCTTTTCCCGGTCACTTTTATGCCGTCATTGCTCGCGGGGTTGATACTGTGCAATGAGTTTTATCCCTTATCTGCAATTACAGGTTTCCTTATCGCAATGCTCTCGGGTCTTGGATATGTTAGTATCACCAATATGAGACTAAGGTTCATTGCAGGAATGTTACTTATACCTTTGACCTACTGGGCTGCAGGAGGATCTTATATGAGCCTTGTACTGCTGATGCTTGCGTATGAGCTGATTCTTTATCAGCAGTCGCGCAAAAAGAGATCCTCAGTCCCGGTCGCGATTTATCCTTCAGTGATAAGAGGCTGGTATCTCACCGGATATATCCTCCTTGCGGCAGTCATACCACTTCTTGTAAGCCAATTTCTTATTCTTCAGCCACTTATGATGTCCTTTTTAAGTGAGTTTTATTATAACGTTCTTACAGCAATTCCGACGGCGGTCCTGGTTCTGTTCATCATTCCTCCTGCACTTCTTCTGCTTGTCAGTATTTTTTCGATAAAGGAAAAACATAAGATTTCTCTTCTGGCATTTCAGGCAGCTGTGTTCGTGGTTTTATGCTTTTTCGGTATTAAAAGCTTTGCAAACTTCGAAGCTGAACAGATTATGAAGTATGATTACCTGGTAAGGAATGAAAAATGGAATGATGTACTGGAATATGCTGATAAAAAACCTCCGCGCAATTACTTGTCGCTTGCAATGCTAAACCTCTCTCTTGCAAAAACCGGACAGCTTGGCGAGAAGATGTTTTTTTACGACCAGCATGGAATAAACGGACTTTTTCTTCCCTTTAACAGGGAATACGCAACAGCACTAATGGGCAATGAGTTACTCTATCATCTCGGTCTGACCAACGCTTCCCAGGAATATGCCTTCGAAAGCATGCAGACAATTCCCAACATGGGTCTGTCGGCAAGGATCATAAAAAGGCTGGCAGAGACAAATCTTATTAACGGGCAATACAGGGTCTCCGAAAAGTACCTCACCCTGCTTTCAAAAACCCTTTTTTACAGAGGATGGGCAAAAAACACAATGAAATACCTGGATAATGAAGAGAGGATCAATAATGACAGGAACTATGGGGAAAAAAGGAAGTTCATGGTACGGAGTGATTATTTTTTTCATATTAAGAATATTGAAGCTGTGCTGAACAGGATGGTGAAGGAGCATCCTGATAACAAGATGGCATTTGAATATCTGATGGCTTTCTACATGATCAACAAGGACCTCAGGAATTTCATTAACCTGATCCCTTTAATGGAGAAAATGCAGTACAGCAAAGTGCCTGTATCATACCAGGAAGCTATAATGTATATCATCGTATCAGACAACGGGGATCCGGCGGCCAATACTCCTTCATATATAACCCGCGATACACAGCTGAGGATGAAAGCTTATGCAGATATTTACATGGCATATCCCGATGCGCGCCAACGGCTTGAAAAAAGATTTTCCGGCACCTATTGGTTCTACCTGCATTTTAAGGAAGTTGATTTCAGCAGTGCTGAGGAGAAACCAGATAATACAGGTTCAACATGAGATGTATAAAATATATTATTCTTTTTGTGGCAGCATGGTTGATCTGTTCGTGCAGCAAACCGGGTGACATTTTCATTGATCAGGATAGCTTGCCTGTAATTTTTCCTGACTATTGTGATGTTACTGTTCCCATGAATATTGCACCCCTGAATTTCATGCTTGCTGATGACTGCGAAAGGTTGATTGCATATTTTGCCGGACCAGATGTTAAAATTACTGTTCGGGGAAGGGATAAAATTATAATCCCGGCAGCGGGATGGAGAAAACTGCTGAAAAATAGCAGCAATGGCTCTGTTACTGTTACTCTTTTCGCCCGTATTGACGGGGAATGGAACAGATACAAGCCTTTCAGTATCAATATCAGTAGTGAAGCTGTCGATCCATGGATCGTTTACCGGCTTATAGCTCCCGGGTACGAAACCTGGAGCGAAATGGGGATTTATCAACGCAATCTTACGGCATTTAACCAGGAACCGATAATAAACAACAGGCTTTTGCCGGGAGGCTGCATGAACTGTCATTCCTTCAGGTCAAACGATCCTGGTAATATGATGCTCCACCTCAGGGGTAATATCGGCGGCACTATCCTTGTGCAGGACGGGAAAACTGTGAGGCTTAATACCAAAGTAAAGGAGACCATCTCAAACTGTGTTTACCCTTACTGGCACCCGTCGGATGATTTTATTGCATATTCCGTCAATAATATACAGCAGGTCTTTCATTCGGTAAAGGAAAAAAGGATCGAGGTAATCGACTTTAAATCGGATATTGTTGTCTATGATATAAGAGCTAATAAAATTATCACCAGCGAAATAATCTCATCTGAAGGGAGCTTTGAAACCTTCCCCTCTTTTACTCCCGACGGTAAAAGCCTGTTATTCTGCTCAGCAAAAAAGGGAGTTCAGCCTGACGAGTACGACAAGATAAAGTATAGTTTGTGCAAGATTGATTTTGATGCTTCATCCGGAACTTTCGGAGACAGAATTGATACACTGGTAAGCTCTTTTCAGACAGGGAAAAGCGTTTCTTTTCCAAGAGTATCGCCAGACGGAAAGTTACTTGCATTTACCCTTTCAGACTATGGAAATTTCTCGATATGGCACAGGGAGGCAGATCTTTATCAGCTCGAAATGAATACAGGGGATTTTAAGCCTATAGAAGCGATCAACAGTTCTGAAACTGAAAGCTACCATTCATGGTCCTCAAACTCCCGCTGGATGATTTTCAGCAGCCGCAGAATGGATGGATTGTATACACACCCTTATATTTCCTTTGTCGATGAGGGAGGGAACTTTAAAAAACCTTTCATGGTACCTCAGAAGGACCCTGAGTATTATCAGATGTCGCTGAGGTCATTCAATGTCCCGGAATTTGTTACAGGTAAAGTTAAAACGGATGGACGGTCTATGCTTAAAGCTATTGGGGCTCCGGCAAAAGATGTAAATTTTGAGCTCAGGGAGTGACTCAATGCTGATAAAAGAGATTGTATATTAAACTGATGAGCGGTACGCTCCCCGGATCAGTCTTTGCCGGTTTTGCTGGTGATCACAATTACACCGTTCGATCCTCTGCTTCCATACGACGTAGCATCAGGTCCTTTAAGAACTTCAATTGATTTCACGGTTTCAGGTGCGATGTAATCGATATCCTTTACAATCACACCATCTACAACAAAGAGAGGTTCCGTGCTTACATTCAGCGAACTCGTACCCCTTATCTTAATTGATTTGCCTGAAACCTCAACGCCGGGAACCCTCCCCTTTATCATATCATAAATATCCCGGTAAACCGGTACAGGTGAATTTTTTACATTTACGCCGCCTTCCTTTTTCCCCTTATCGCTTGCTGTTTTATCGCCAGTGACCGGCGGATTAGTATTCCCTCCGGCTTTATTAACAAGAACGAAATTAATTTCGGTCCTGCCTCCGATCTGTTCCTCCATGGCTCCGCTCAGCAGCGAAAAGACAAGAATATCACCAGCATCAGTTCTTACCTTTATTTTGTAAAATCCGTCCTTGTCGGTCACAACATCCGTTTTTTCCTTGTCGATAAAGATACTTGCTCCGGAAACCGGTTTATCTGATGCATCAACTACCTTCCCGGTAATTGTGATCTTCTTGCCCTTCTGCCCGTAAGTAATTGCCGGGAAACTTATTATTATTACCAGGAGGATTAAAATTGTTTGTCTCATAACTAACACTTTATTTCTTAAAGATACTAACTGTTGTCGTAAAACAGTACCATTTAAGCATTCTTAACAATTATTTTCCAATACTTTAGCTTAGCGGAGTAGAAAGAATACCTTCTCATTATTTTTTAGGAAAAGAGTTTTAAATTGAAACAAATAAACCTTATATTTATTCAGGAATGACAAAGAACCAGGTGTCGCTTACAGGAATCATGTCATTAAAAGTCTCTGTTTATAAACCAGATAATTAATTGTTATGAAAGTTAAGAGAAGAGATTTCATAAGAAGTTCAGTAATCGGCTCAGCTGCCGTATTTGCAATCCCTGAGATTATACCATCGTATCTGCTTGACCAGCGCTCTCCATCGAACAGGATCAATGTAGCAGTTATTGGTCTTGGTCGCCAGACTGTAAATCCGAACATCCCTCAGTTCCTGGGATCTGACAATGCCCAGGTGGTTGCAGTATGTGATGTTGATTCGTGGCGTCTTGCCAATGGACAGAAACAGGTTAACGATTATTATTCAAAGCAGAAGGGATCTGATTATAAGGGCTGCGTTGCAAGTGGCGATTACCGTGAGGTGCTGCTCCGCAAAGATGTGGATGCCGTGATGATTGCATCACCCGATCACTGGCATGTTCCCCTGGCAATTGAAGCCGCCAGGGCAGGGAAACATGTTTCGCTCGAAAAGCCAATATCAACCTGTATTGAACATGGCCGCCAGCTTGTAAGCGCAATTAAGAAATATGGGATTATAACCCGCAACGACAGCGAATTCAGGCCCCTGCCAAAATTCTCAAAGGCAATTGAGCTTGTCAGGAATGGAAGGATCGGAAAGATAACGAGGATCTTTGTGGCAGTCCCTCCGGAAGGGTCAGGGTCATGCCCTCAAGCCTGAGCCAACCATGGCAGTGCCGGAGGAACTGAATTATGATATGTGGCTGGGCCCGGCATTTGAGGCTCCCTATACCGAAAAACGCGTTCATGCCATAAAGGCCTATGGCCGTCCGGGCTGGATGAGGGTCGACTCGTACTGCAACGGCATGATATCCAACTGGGGCGCACATCTGATGGGGATAGTCCAGTGGGGAAACAACTCTGAATATACAGGACCGGTAAGTATTGAGGGAACAGGTGAATTCGACAAGGGTCTTTGGAACACCCTTAACAGATTTGATATTAAATACCGTTATTCAAACGGAGTGGAGGTCTTCTTTAAAATTGAAAGGCCTTATGTGCGTTTCGAAGGTACCGACGGCTGGATCGAAGTGGAATACCCCGATAAGATCTCGGCAAGTTCTCCGGGCTTACTCGATATAAATCCCGGACCCGGAGAGATCTCATTTAGCAAATTGCTGTCAGACAAGGAAGATTTCCTCAATGCAATAAAAACAGGAAAGCAATCACTTGAGCCTCTCGAAACGGCCCACCGTACCATCTCGATGTGTCAGCTGGGCTTAATCGCTGTCAAGACCGGAGCTGCCATAACGTTTAACCCTGACACCGAGCAAATAGTCAACGATAATGCGGCATCAGCAATGTTAAACATACCGATCCGCGAAAAATATTTTAAATTTTAAAATGTCAGGTCATTTAGGCATTGACTAACTAATTACCAATTACCAATTACCAATCACCAATTACCAATCACCAATCACCAATCACTAATCACCAATCACCATGAATTTCTCCAGACGCAACTTTATTAAAACCACCGGAGCAGGTGCTCTTGCAGCAGGAATGCCTTCAATAATATCCGGCCAGCCGGTAGTAAATCCGCCTGCCCCGGCAGATCTGTTCAGGCTGGCCATCGCCGGCTACACCTTTGCAAAAATCAACCTCGACGACACTCTTGCGATAATGAAGAGAGTCGGGGTTAACCTTCTGGGCTTAAAAGATTTCCATCTTCCCCTTAACAGTACACAAGAGGTCATTGATCAGACCCTTGCAAAAATGAAATCATTCGGAGTTGAGCCTTATGGCGTCGGACCAATATACATGAAATCAGAAACTGCTGTCGATCAGGCTTTCGCATATGCCAGAAAGGTTGGTGTTAACCTGGTTATCGGGGTGCCTGATGTTCAGCTCCTTCCGTACGTCGAGAAAAAAATCAGGGAATACGATTTCAGGCTGGCAATCCATAATCACGGGCCGGACCTTCCTTTATATCCCAGTGCTGCTGATGTCTGGAAAGAGATAAAAGACCTTGATGCAAGGATTGGCTTCTGCCTCGATATTGCTCATGAAACACGTCTCGGTCTCGATCCCATCGCAGCTTATATTAAATACAAGGACAGGGTCTTCGATTTCCATATCTGGGATGTGGACAAACCTGAAAAGGCAGGCTGGTGCGTTGAAGGAGGAAGAGGGATCATTGATTTTCCGAAGTTCTTCAAGACACTTCGTGAGAATAAGTATAAAGGTACCTGCAGCCTCGAATATGGCAAGGATATGGCTGATCCTCTGGCCGGAATAGCAGAATCCATTGGATATTTCAGGGGGGTCCTGGCCGGATTAAAATGATTTTATGAGTGAAGAGAGAAGAACCGGATTCCGGTGGATAATCCTCAGCCTTTTGTTTCTTGCCACTACGATCCTTTACATCGACAGATCTGCACTGGGCATCCTGGCACCACATCTTCAAACCGAGATTGGATGGAACGAGGAGCAATACGGACTTATCAACAGCGCCTTCATGGTTGCCTATGCTATATGTTTTCTGGTGATGGGCAGGATTATTGACAGAATAGGCACAAAAAGAGGATATTTAATCTCCATACTGATCTGGAGTGTGGCCGCAGCGGGCCATGCCCTGGCACGATCGTGGATAGGATTCGCGGTTGCCAGGTTTTCTCTTGCTATAGGGCAGTCGGGAAATTTTCCTTCAGCAATAAAAGTAGTTGCAGAATGGTTCCCCAAAAAGGAAAGAGCACTGGCTATCGGCATTTTTAACGGAGGTTCCAATATGGGAACAATATTGTCGCCCCTGATAATTCCTGCACTGGTTTTGTCTACTGGCAGCTGGAAAGCCGGATTTCTCTGGACCTTCCCGCTTTCCCTGATCTGGATCATTCTCTGGATTAAATACTTCAGGCAACCCGGGGTCCATCCGAAAGTATCAGCTCCGGAACTTGAACATATTACAAGCGACACAGGAAAAGATACCGGATCTGAGAAGGTAAAATGGAGCGATCTTCTGCCGCACAGGAGCACCTGGGCAATCGCAGCCGGTAAATTCATTGCTGATCCCATCTGGTGGTTCTACCTGTTCTGGGGTGCCAAGTTTCTAAACGAGAAGTATGATGTAAACCTTAAGGACATTGGACTGCCTTTTTTTACAATCTACCTGGTATCGTGGGGACTGGGAATTTTCCTTGGCTGGCTGTCGTCGAAGTTTCTGAAGATGGGGATGAGTCTCAATAAGGGACGAAAGCTCGGATTACTCGCATGCGGTGTCTTTGCCATTCCTGTTGTTATGGTTCCCCATACAGACAATTTATGGATTTCGGTCGGACTGATCGCCCTTGCCGCAGGAGGTCATTGCGGCTGGTCGGCAAACATTTTCAGTCTTATGTCGGATATTTTCCCTAAAAAAGCAACAGGAACAGTTGCGGGATTTGGAGGATTTTCAGGAGCTGTTGGAGGCGCCCTGGTGGCATATGCAGTGGGAAAGATACTTCAGGATACAGGGATCGATGGCTACACAATTCCTTTTGCTGTTGCCAGTATCGGCTACCTGCTTGCCCTCCTTATAATTCATTTGCTCGTTCCAAAAATTAAAGCAATCGATATTTAAAAATCAAATGAACAGCAGGGAAAGAATAATAGCAGCACTTAACCACCAGGAAACCGATAAGGTGCCCTTTGACCTGGCAGGCAGCACCTGGACAGGAATCACCAACGGAGCGTACCAGAAGCTTAGGCTGTTCCTTGGTAAGGATGCCGGCTTGCCAGACTGGTCAGATGTCGTTCAGCAAATCGTTATCCCGTCGGATGATATTCTTGATATGCTTGAAGTCGATACACGCGGATTATTTCCACTGACCAGCCATAACTGGGATGTCTACAATAAGCTTACCGACTCAGGTGATCGCTGGGAATACAACGATGAGTGGGGATTTACTCACCATTTTCCCAAGGAGAACGGACACTGGTTCTCTCTGGTCAGGCATCCCATGGAAAATGTCTTACCTGAAATAAGTGAAATAGAATCATACAGATGGCCTGATCCCGGAAACAAAGAACGGATAAAAGGACTAAGGGAGAAGGCTATCCGATTCAGGGAACAAGGTAAACTTGTTATGTTTAAAGGACTCTGTGCCGGAATTTTTGAGATGCACCAGCGATTCCGGGGTATGAGTAACGCACTTGTCGATTCCTTCCTGTACCCGGAATTTTCAGACTCTCTTATAGGAAAACTGGCAGATCTGAAAATCGAATTCTGGAAGATGGCGCTTAATGAACTTTCAGATGTGGTTGATGTAATTGCCGAGGCGGATGATTACGGAACACAGGAATCGCAGCTTGTCGATCCCGATCACTTCAGGCAGTATTACAAACCGCATATTTCAAGAATTATTTCTGCAATAAGGGAAGCAGCTCCGTCAGCCAAAATATTGTTCCACTCATGCGGAAACGTACGACCGATGATACCCGATTTCATAGAAATGGGTATAGATATTTTAAATCCTGTCCATATAAATGCAACAGGCATGGAACCCCGTCAGCTGAAAAAAGATTTTGGAAAGGATATAGTATTCTGGGGCGGAGGCGTTGACACTCAGAAAATCCTTGCACAGGGAACCCCGGATGATGTTAAGGATGATGTAAGAAAAAATATTGATGCTCTTGCCCCTGGCGGAGGTTTTGTCTTTGCGGCTGTACATAATATCCAGTCGGAGGTGCCCCCTGAGAATATTATGGCAATGGTTAAAGGGATAAAGAGAAGCTGATAAAATGTAAAAAAAACAGTGGACAATTTTTTGTCCACTGTTTTATTTTAAGAACTAATCCTGATTATAAGCTTCTGATATTCCTTTATTTACTCGGGTAGCCCGGATTCTGAGGAAAATCAGCATCTATATTAAGGTCGATCTGCGATTGCGGAATCGGGAAGAGCACATGATAATCCTGAATATTTAAGCCAGGGTTCTTTGGATTATTGTTATATAGCCGTACCCGTTCGACAAGTTTTCCCATTCGGCGCAAGGTAATAAACCGATTTTCTTCTCCGTAAAGTTCTCTTGCCCGTTCATCAAGTATATAATTGAGATTTACATTGGCAGCACTAACAGGAGTGGCATTTGCCCTGGCCCTTATCTTATTTATATCAGCGGCGGCAAGATCGGGTTTCAGTAAACCTACATATGCCTCGGCACGCAGGAGAAGAGTCTCAGCAAGCCTTATTGCATAACGGTCTTTATGGTCGCTTCCACCACCTGATCTTCCGGGATCGGTAAAATAATGACAGGGATCACCAAACTTCATCCAGTAAGGATAAATGTACTGGCAGGAATCCCTTATGGCATCTCTGGTACCGGCAGCATATTGAGCTGCATAATCGACAAGGAGATTGATTTTTTTCTTGTTAAAAGTTGAAGTAGGGGAATCGTAATAGAAATCTCTCTTGATATTATACTTCGCATTACGGACATCATTGTTCCAGTCGCTTCTCCAGATGTCATAAGCAGCGTAATTTGTAGGACGTATCCATGCTACAGGACGGCCCAGGGTATCAGAATATCCGGTATAGGCTCCGGCAACGAGCTGACCCCTGAAAGCTACCTTTCCGTCAGGTGTATTGCCCATCCTGAAATAAGCACCTCCGAATGCCCTGTTGCCTTCTACTGCAGCTCCTCCTATTGTAGGCGGTGGCTCAACCTGGATTACCCATATTGCTTCGGTATTTGTCCCCAGAGTCTGATTTCCAAATGCAAAAAGATCATAATATGGATCTCCCTTACCGAAAACAACATTCTGACGATCGCCAAAACGCTGTGTCATAAGAGCATACTGGTAAGTATCGATAACTTTGGATGCTGCATCGGCAGCCAACTGGAATTTGCCCTGGTTAAGGTAGCACTCGCTAAGCATGTGCCAGGCTGCCCCTTGTGTTATCCTTCCCGGAGCCTCCTCAGAACGAGGGACTGGAAGTTTGGTTGTACCGTATATAAAGTCGGCCTCCATCTGTGCATAGACCTGTGCTTTTGGTGTTCTGACGAAATCAGTTTTAGCAGACCTTATCACTTCAGTTACCAGAGGGACATCGCCATAGAAGGAAACCAGCATGCGGTAGGCATAAGCTCTGAAGAACATCGCTTCCGCCATGTAGGCATTCTTCTGGGCTTCACTCGTCCAGATTGTCGGATCGGCTTTTTCAATTCCCTCAAGGAGAACGTTGGATCTTTGAATAAGCTCGTACAGCCAGACCCAGATGTTCCTGTAATCAGTATTTGACGAAGTGAGATTATTTACATAGTTGCATAGAAACAAATTACTATTCGGATCTTCTCCATGGTATGCTATGTCGGTTCCAAGACCTCTCATTATAGTTACTACGGGCTGGTTGGTCCCGTAAAACCATCTCTGGCGGTTCGAAAAATGCAGGCCTGTTATTCCCTGCTTTATCCCGGGAAGGGTGTTGTAAGCATTCTCGGGAGCAAGGAAGTCAAGAGGTTCCTCATCAAGAACATCTTCACTGCAAGCCGGAAGGATTAAAAGCAGAACTGCAAGATATAGCAGGCACTTTCTGCAAATCGTATATAAATATTCTTTCATCTTACTATAATTTTTAGGTTTCATAATTATCATCTTTAAATTTTCGTTTTTAAAATTATAATGTAATCCTGAAACCTGCGGTTATATTTCTCATCATGGGTGAATTACTGGTTCCTGTTTCAGGGTCCCAGCCTGACCATTTTGTCCAGACATATGGATTTTTACTCGAAACAAAAATCTGACAATCATTCATCTTTAATTTCTGAAGTAACTGAGTACTGAATCTGTATGAGAGAGAGACATCCTGTAGTCTTACAAAGCTCCTGCTTTCATAGATCCCGCTCGCCTGCGCCGGTGTGTTGTATACACCCGTTGCATTATTTACGCCATTGTCGGGTGTCCAGTAAGGACGAACAGCTGAGGCATTTATCCTGAGGACATTGTCGGAACGGAAATCAACGTTAACAACAGATGCATTGTTCTCCAGAAAATACTTATCACCTCCCTGCACTGAATTGAGAAAGAAGGAGAAGGTGAAGTTTTCGTATGTAAAAATATTATTCAGGCTCCACCTGTAGGAAGGTGTGCGATAGCCGATAATCGATCTGTCGTTATTTGGTTCAATTACGCCATCTCCATTCTGATCGACATATTTATACTGACCCGGGTACCAGGCGCTATATGTCTGGCCAGCATAAAGCTCTTCTTCTGTCCACAGACCTCCCATCATCTCATAATCATATATGGAGCTTATAGGCTCGCCTACAAACCATGAGTTACCGACATCCTTGTCATTTTCGTCACCATAGAGTTTTGTGATCTCATCCCTGTTGAGCGAGAAAACAATACTTGTTTCCCATCCGAACTTGCCGGTAAGATTAACGGAGTTCACTTCAAATTCGATACCCTTATTTTCAATGGCTCCGATATTGGTCCAGACACTGGGGTAGCCTGTTGTTGGCGGAAGAGCACGGCTGACCAGAACATCGGTAGTCTCGGCCTTATACAGATCAAGAGAACCATTAATTCTCCTGTTCAGGAATCCAAAATCGACTCCGACATTAAATGATGCCGTTGTTTCCCATCCCAGGTCGGCATTGCCGAGACTACTCGGAAAGACACCAATTGCAGTTGTAGGACCATATACATAGTAGTCAGCTGTCATCCTTGAGAAGCTTGAATAACGGCCGATCCCCTGGTTTCCGTTCAGACCGTAAGAGGTCCTGAGTTTAAGATAAAGATTCTCGGCTCCGGCCATGAAGGATTCATCCGTAAGCACCCAGCCCAGAGAAACAGAGGGGAAATTCGCAAATTTATTATTCGGCCCGAATCCTGAGAAACCATCTCTCCTGATCGTGGCAGTTAAAAGGTAACGATTCATAAACGAGTAGTTGATGCGGCCCATGTAGGAAATACTGTTTTCCTTCCATGCCGTAGATCCTACTGTTACAGTTGTTCCAAGACTTACATTATTATATCCCAGAACAGGATTGTCAAACCCGGAAGCGTTAATAGTCGAACTTTCTGCATTGCGGCCCTCCTGGCTGTACAGCAGGGTAGCGTTCACCTGATGGTTTCCGAATGTCCTTAAATATGTAAGAATATTGTTATAGATCCAGTTTCTCTCCTGTGAAGGATTCTTAATAGCATTTCCTTTATTGCCGGATCCCTCCGGGACTGTAGACAGGATAGAACCTGTTGTAGGTCCTGGTGTAGTAGTTGTTTGAATAATTAAATTCATAGGATAAACCTTTTACCCAGGGCACAGTTATCTTTGCGTTTCCTGTAAGCAAGAGGTCATTTCTGGTATCTGCATGATCAACATAAAGATTATTAAGAGGATAAGGCATGTAAGCTTCCCCGGTCAGATACATGCTGTAATTCGGCTGACCAATCTTATTGTTTGCAAGAGGACTGCCGACACGTGCATTCTCAAGACTGGCTTCCAGACCTGAATAATCGCGGAAAGAATATGTTGAGTTTAAGCCTACTGTAAGCCAGTCGGTTACCTTGCTTTCTACATTGGAGCGAAGGGTGAACCTGCTGAATTCATCATTCAGCTGTATGCCTTCCTCATTTGTGTAGGAGCCGGAAACATAGTAATTCGTTCTGTCGCTTTTACCCGACATGCTAAGGTTGTAATTTTGTATCGGAGCAACCTGAAGTACTTCATCGACCCAGTTTATTTCGTTCCCTGCCAGATAGTTATCCCTTTCTTCCTGCGTCCTGAGCCGTGAAGCTACAAGCTGTTCGTTTGTGATATCAGGTCTGACAGGTTTTCCTGTAGCACTTGTAGGCCTGGTTTTGTACCAGGTATAAAGATCCTGCTGATAATAATAATCGGTAAGCCTTACCGCATATTCTTCAGCATTCATGACTCTCATGGGATTATTTGTCATATCCTGGTAGCCATAATACATATTGAACGAAATCAGGGGCTTTTCAGACTTGCCTTTTTTAGTTGTAATCAGCATTACTCCGTTTGCAGACCTTGATCCGTATACAGCTGCGGCACTGGCATCCTTAAGGATATCAACTGACTCAATATCGCTGATATTTATATTGTTTATTGACCCGTTATAGATTATTCCATCAAGGACAATCAGGGGAGCATCGCTTGCAGACAAGGAAGTCCGGCCTCTTATTGACAGGCTGGGATCACTTCCTGCAAGACCTGAAGCAGTGACATTTACTCCGGCAGTGGTTCCTGAGATGGCCTGACTGAGGTTGAGGTTAGCCAATGTTGCCTTGTCATCCAGAGAGACTCTTACAACAGAACCGGTCAGATCGCTTTTTTTCTGCGTACCATATCCGGTAACTATAACCTCATCAATCGCGGTTGTGGCTGATGCAAGTGCAATATTCACGGTTGTTTTTCCCGCGACAGGCACTTCCTGAGTGTTATATCCGATAAATGAGAAAACAAGAACTGCATTTGGATCAACTACTTGAAGCGAGTATTTGCCGTCAGGTCCGGTGAGTGCTCCGATGGCAGTACCTTTGATAACGACATTTACTCCAGGCATCAGTTCGCCAGTGGATTCATCCGTTACGGTTCCTGTAACGGTAATCTGCTGAAGCTCAAATCCCGACATGGTAGTCGATGCACCAAGCATCAATACCACGACCAGAATTTTGAGATCCAGAAAGAACTTTTTAAGGTAACACAAAAGTGGCACCTCATTGTAAGAACTTACTTTCATAGTTTAGAGAAGTTTTAGGATTAAAGATTTAGAAATAGGTTGATGCAACTACTTACATGAGATTGTTCCTCTCACGCAATAGAATTAATGGTATGCATAGGCAGTCAATATTAGGTTAATTTAGTAGAAGGTTAGTTAATAATTCAAATTTAACATTTTTTATATTTTAAACCAAAAGTAGCCTCAAAAAATAAATATTGATTTTTGATACCCTGAGGCCATCCGGGTGAAGGGTTCTCTATTTAATAAACAGAAGCGGCGCAAGTTCAAGCAGGCTTCTGCGCCAGGTCTGGAACTCGTGACGTGTATTTTCAGAAACATATGAAACGGCATTGATGCCGGCATCTTTCAGAGCTACGGCGGCTTTCCTTACGCCATCAGCATTTTCGAAGCTGCCGCAGCTCAGGAAGATGAGCTTAACTTTCGACTTGTCCTTGATATCTGCAGGGGCGTAGGTGCCACCGCTGAGAAGGGCATAGTGAGAGAACACATCAGGACGGGCAAGCGTTATGGTCTTTGTTTCCATACCACCCATCGAAAGACCTCCCATAGCGCGATCAGGCTGATCAGCAAGAGTTCGGAAGCTGGCATCTACATAGGGGATCAATTCGTCGATAAGAACGGTCTGGAAAGCATCGATCTTGAAATTTTTCATCCCCCCCATTTTAACATCGTTGGTCATACCATAGGTCATCACAATGATGAAGGGCTTGATCTTGCCTTCTGCGATCAGGTTATCCATGATCAGATTGGCGCGACCCTGGTTACTCCATGCGGTTTCATCCTCTCCCCAGCCGTGCTGCAGGTAAAGCACAGGATATTTTTTCTTTTTTTCCTTGTCGTAACCGGGAGGGGTGTATACAAATGCCCGTCGAGAGGTGTTTGTGCTTTTGGAGGGGAAAAGGATCTGTTCCACTTTACCATGGGGAACGTCCTTCAGGGCATAGAAATCCTGGTCGTGAGCTGGTATCTCGATGCCGCTTTCCCAACGGGTTGAACCATAGAAATTTAAAGTACCTGGGTCGTTAAATACACCCCCGTCAACAGTCAGGTGGTAATAATGGAATCCTTCTTCCATAGGCCCGGCAGTAGTTCCAATCCAGGAACCATCCTCAGCTTTTGTAAGGGGAGTTCCGCCCCGGGTACCGCCAAGTCCCAGACTTACAACCACAGTCTGAGCCTGAGGTGCCACGATGCGAAACCGGGCATAGCCTTGCGAGTTCACCTGCGGGTACTCTTGTCCAGGCTGATTCAGAGTCGATGGTTTGAAGTCGTCGACAACGTTTGGCTGTTGTGTCTGTGCCATACATATATTGCTGACTGAAACTATCACCAATAAAACGAAGAATAATGTTTTTTTCATTTTAATACCTTTCTTAAATTATTGTAATGATCTGAGGTATCCCATTTTCAGGGAGTCTTCTATCAAAGTTAAGTTAGTTTTTCATTAATTATATTGATGTAGGATTTTTCTTTTTGTTACTTTTAACTTTGTATTCAGTAATCAATCATGATAATTGAATTCAGATGAAGAGGATGAAGTTGTCAGGGCGGAAAGTCTTCCAATTTGAATGACATAATATGGAAACTGTCACAAATAATGATCTGCAGCTGGCTTTTGATTTTGTCAGATACACAAATCGCCACATTTTTCTAACTGGAAAAGCAGGTACCGGAAAGACAACCTTCCTGCATAACCTGAAAAAATCATCTCCAAAAAGGATGGTCGTTGTGGCCCCGACTGGTGTAGCAGCAATAAATGCGGGTGGTGTGACCATCCATTCATTTTTTCAACTGCCTTTCCATCCTTATATTCCGACTTTCTACCTTCCGGAGAACATCAGAGTTAACCAGGAGGCTCAGAACGATCCGGCCGGCTATAAAATGAGCCGCGAAAAGATCAATATAATCAGAAGCCTTGATCTTCTGATTATTGATGAGATCAGCATGGTAAGAGCCGATACACTCGACGCCATAGATTCTGCATTGAGGAGATACAAGTCGAGACACCTTCCTTTTGGCGGGGTACAGATGTTGCTGATCGGCGATCTTCAACAACTTGCCCCGGTCGTCAGAGACGATGACAGGGATATTCTGGAGAAATACTATGACTCTTATTTCTTCTTCGGCAGCAGGGCATTGCGCACCACAGATTACGTCACAATTGAGCTGAAACATATTTACAGGCAGAGTGACCAGGATTTTATCGACCTTCTTAATAAGATTCGCGAAAACCATGTTGATTCTGAAGTGCTTAACGAACTGAATAAAAGATATATTCCGGATTTTGACCCCGATTCGGGAGGCGGTTATATAACTCTTACAACACACAACAACCAGGCCCGGACAATAAATGAATCAAAGCTTGAAAAACTGCCCGCCAAAATACATTCATTCACGGCAAGCATAAAGGATGAATTCCCCGAACTCTCATATCCCAATGATAGTGAACTTGTTCTTAAGACCGGCGCCCAGGTAATGTTCATAAAAAACGACCTGTCGGGTGAAAAACTGTTTTTTAACGGAAAGTTAGGAAAAGTGGTTTCTTTTGAAGACGATCTGATTATTGTTAAGTGTCCGGGCGATGATTTCGACATAAGGGTGGAAATGACGGAATGGCAAAACATGAAATATACTCTCGATGAAGAGACCAAAGAGATTGAGGAGAAAGTGATCGGCACATTTACACAATACCCTCTCAGGCTGGCCTGGGCAATAACAATCCATAAGAGCCAGGGACTTACCTTCGACAGGGCAGTAATTGATGCCTTCTCTGCTTTTGCCCACGGACAGGTATATGTGGCTCTCAGCCGCTGCCGGTCGCTCGACGGGCTGGTACTCAGCAGCCGGATCAGCCAGAGAAGCATCATTGATAACCCTCATATTTCAGACTTCATTAACGATTCGGTAAAAAACCAGCCCGGACAAAGCCAGCTTGCAGAAGCAAAAAAAGCTTATCAGCAGGAGCTGCTTTCAGAGCTATTCGATTTTACTTCCCTGTCATACAGAATAAGCTATTGTCTTAAACTTGTAACTGAGCATAAGGAAAGCATACTTGGAGATCCGTGCGAAATGCTTGAAGATACAGCTTCCCTCTTAAGGACTGATCTTCTTGAAGTATCTGAAAAGTTTCAGCCTCACTTGAGAGGACTGTTGAAAGGGGAGCTTGATGCCGGAGAAAATATTCCCCTGCAGGACCGGGTAAAGAAAGCAGCAGTATACTTTTCAGATAAGCTTGAAGCCGCCTTGAAAGAGATCCTGTCGGGTTATTCTGTTGAGACAGACAATAAGACAGTGCGCAAATCTGTGAAAGAAGCTCTTGACCGGACAAGGAAGGAAAGTGTCGTAAAATTAGCCTGCCTTAATGCTGCAAGGTCTGGTTTTTCGGTCAGTAAATATCTCGAAGCCAAAGATAAATCGGCCATCGATATTCCTGTTGTCAAATCCCGTTCTCTAAAGGCTGTGGATGATAGTTCAGGAACTATTCAGCAACCTGCCTTGTTCCGACTGCTGAAGGAATGGCGTAATACAAGGGCCAGGGAGATGGACCTTCCGCATTATATGATTCTTCCCCAGAAAACAATGCTTACCCTGACCAATTTAATGCCTCAGTCCGTGTCGGACCTTAAACTGGTCAAGGGTATGGGGAAGATGAAAACTGAGGAATTTGGTGAGGAGCTTATAGAAATTATTACTTCATATTGTAAAAAAGAAAATATTGAACCACCGGCATTTACTCTCATTGGAAAAACGAAACCAAAAAAGATTAAAGAGGATACAAAGAAAATAAGTTTCGATCTTTTTACGGCAGGTAAGACAATTTCACAAATCGCAGAGGAGAGAAACCTGAGTGTTACAACTATCGAAGGACATCTGGCACATTATGTAGCCACCGGAGAAGTTGCCGTCAGTCAATTTGTGTCACAGGAAAAGATCGACCTGATAGCCAGTCATTTCGAAGGAGCTGATGATCTTACAGCCGGACCTGTAAAAGAAGCTCTTGGAGAAAAGGTATCATGGGGCGACATTAAGTTTGTAATAAGCCATCTCAGGTTTATCAGAGAATCAAGAAATTAATTCCAAACCGGACCTCTGTTTATGGCATAATATCAGAATAATAATTTCATTCAACCATATTCCGGCATTTCCAATTTTCATGCTGGATTTTTTTAACTTTAGATTCAAATTATTTAAATTTCATGATATTAATTCAACTATTTGGTTTGTCTGGTGCAGGCAAAACAACTCTCGCTCAGGCGGTTAAAAACGAGCTCCTGAGGAAAAACCTTAAGGTGGAAATTATTGATGGCGATGAATACAGAAAGGTAATCTGCAAAGACTTATCATTTACCAGAAATGACAGGATAGAGAATATAAGAAGACTGGGGTTTATCGGTAATGTCTTAGCGAGAAATGGCATAATAGCGATTCTGTCAGCTATAAGTCCATATGAAACCGCCAGGGAAGAATTAAAAAGCAAATATCAGAATGTATACAGCGTCTGGCTCGAATGTCCGATAGAAGAGCTTATCAGGCGCGATACCAAGGGCTTGTATCAGAGGGCTTTATTGCCGGATAATGATCCGCAAAAGATTAGAGATCTTACCGGGATTAACGACACTTTTGAGGTACCCCAAAACCCTGATATGATTATCAATACCGGGGTAGCTGGCATCGATGAATCGAAAACCAGATTAATAAATTTCATCTATGGGAAGATACAACACTTCGCCTGAACATTTCATTCAATGAAATGCCTTGTTGTTATTCTTGCTGCTCTCTGCAGCCTGCCTTTATTTTCGCAAAACTACGATCTGACTGTTACTATACTTAATATTAAAGGTAATGACGGCGAAATTGTGATCGGAATGTATAATAACAAAGAATCATTTCCGCTTGATGATAAACAGTATAAGCTTATTTCAATCGGTCTGGACAGTTTACAGGGATCATACACTATAAAAGACCTACAGGGGGGTGAATATGCGGTAGCCTTGTTTCATGACAGAAATTCGGACAAAATCTGCAATACAAATTTTCTGGGCATACCGAAGGAGGGTTATGGATTTTCAAAAAACTTCAGACCAAAGTTATCAGCTCCAAAATTTGAGGACTGTAAATTTGAGTTAAAAGAGAATTTGGCAATAACGATAAAACTAATTTACTAATATTGCCGGATATTTCAATCGGGCTTTCAACATGGGTTCACATAAAAGAGCATTTAAGTTCCCTGTATCAGTACTTGTCGGCAGCAAACCCCGGAATATATTTAAGGTTGTTAACGGCTATAAAATTGACCTGAGATATTATCCGAAGTTTATACTTACCCTCCTAGTTTCCTTTTTGCTGGAACTGCTGCACCTGCCTGAACGTATTATCCGGAGATTGAAGCCAAAGGTTGTCAGAAAAAATGAGCCCCCTGTATTTATAGTAGGGTTCTGGAGAAGCGGCACAACCCTTCTTCATAGTTTATTGTGCCAGGATCGAAGGGCCGGATATGTCACAACCTTTCACGGAGTATTTCCAAACCTGGTGCTCTCGCGGTTTAAATGGCTGAAAGAGTTTACAAACCGATTCCTGCCAAAAGAACGGCCGTTCGATTCTTATCCTATGGATATGGATTTTCCTCAGGAAGAGGAGTTTGCGATGATGAGTCTTCAGCCTAAAAGCTTATACAGGTTTTTCTACTTTCCAAAGGACCTGGCTGATATATACGAAAATGACCTGTATTTTGAGCGCCTGCCTTCTGTGCACCGGAAACGGTGGGAAAGAGAATACTTAAGCCTCATTGACAATGCAATGCTGAATACCGGAGGAGAACGGTATATGTCGAAAAATCCCTGTAATATTTTCAGGATCAGGACCCTGAAAGGTCTGTTTCCCGATGCACGGTTCATATTCATTTACCGCGACCCTTATCTTGTTGTTGAATCGCTTTTCAGGTTTGCTCATAAAATTCTTCCCGGGTCAGAACTTCAGCATCTGGAGGGAGGAATGCAAAGGGAACAGTTTGCAAGGTTATACAGAGATTCTATTAATGAATACTTAAGCGCAAAAGAGAGTATCAGTCCTGGTAACCTGATAGAGATAAAGTACGAGGATTTCAAGGAAAACCCTCTTGATTTCCTCCGGGATATCTATGCCAGGTTTAACATACCCGGGTTCGGGGAAGCATTGCCTTTGATGAAAGCGTATCTTGAGAAGAACACTACACCTTCACGGACACCTTATCAGCTTTCCCCGGACACCTTCAGGCTGGTGAATGAGTATGCCGGTGATATCGTGTTGAAATATGGCTATCCGATTGTTGATGCTGAAATAAGAGATGCCCGCTGAATATTATTAAGTCCACGCAAAAAAAACAGACCGATGGAAAAACTGATTAAGTCAATTTTGAAACTCAGGTGGATAATTATCATCATGGTTCTTGGTATTACCCTGTTATTAGGATACAAAATACCTGATATCAGGATTAATTCAGATGTTATAAGTTCATTGCCTGATACTGATCCCGATGCCGTTTTGTTAAAAAAAATCGGGGCTGAGTTTGGCGGTAACAGGATGGGCATGATAATTCTCGAATGCGAAAATGTATTCACAACTGAAGTTCTGGCGCACATCTCACAGGTTACAGACACAGTACAGGAGATTGAAGGTGTGTCGTCGGTAACAAGCCTTACAAGCGTAATGGACATAAAGGAGGGTGAAGATGGGATGGAGATTGGCAAACTTGTTGATGAGTATGATCTGCCTGATTCCCCTGAAGAACTGCGCCAGCTTAAAGAGAGAGCTTTTTCGAAGGATATGTATAAAGGGGCAATAGTCTCAGCAGACGGAACTGCTGCAATAATTCTCTTTTCAATTTACGATGAAGCAGATATTCAGATGATTGCTAATGCAGTAAAACAGAAAACAGAAGCACTTAACCTGCCGGAAAAGGTCTATTATGCCGGGTCGCCAATGATGATCACCTCAATAGCCCATCTGATTTCCGCGGATCTCAAAAGATTGCTTCCTGTTGCTTTTCTTCTTATCGCATTTGTCCTTTTTCTCGGATTCAGAAGTCTGAAAGGGGTGGTTTTACCTTTGCTTGTGGCTGTAATTTCAATAATCTGGGTCATTGGCATTATGGCTCTGATGGGGTCGGAAATGACTATGGTATCGAACAATATCCCAATAGTACTGCTGGCTATAGGTACCGCTTATTCGATCCATGTTATTAACAGAATTGACAGTGTTAAGGAGAACCTTAATAAAGCTGTTACGGTTGCCTTCATCTCGGTTATAATTCCCGTTATTCTGGCTGCGTTGACTACAATTACAGGATTTGTTTCATTTATTTTCGGATCGTACCTTACAATGATCCGCGATTTTGGGATGTATACAGCCCTCGGGACATTAATAGCGGTTTTATTGTCACTGTTCTTTGTCCCTGCCTTAATATCAGCTTTCTCATGGCGGGGCAGGGAAAAGTCTGCAGATACAGCTGTCAGATCAGAATCACTGCTGTCGGAGTATTTTCTTAAACCTCTTCAGGAAATTCTGGCTAAGCGCACAAAGAGTATACTGATTGCCTGGATAGCATTGAGTCTTATCGGTATAGGAGGAGTCTTTCTGATTCAAAGGAACGTTGACATCCGTAATTATTTCAAAAAAGAGAACCCTACCAGGGTAGCTGAAGACATAATGGGTGAGAAATTTGGCGGGACCAAACCGATCTTTGTGCTTTTTAAGGGCGATATACAAAGCCCAGGGGTGCTTGAGACAATGCTCAAAACAGAAGAATACATGAGGAAAAGTCCGGGCGTTGCTGCAACGCAGTCGATTGCTGACCTCATAATGGAACTCAATGCTGCTCTCGGGGAAGGGAGGAGGATTCCTGATTCGAAGGATAAAATTGAGCAACTATGGTTTCTGATCGATGGAAATGAAAGTATAAAGAAATTTGTTTCAGACGATCTTGATGAAGCAATTATTATTTCGAAGTTTTTATCCTCTGAGAACAAGGCTAAGATTGATTTCAGCTCTTATATGATGAAGTTTATAGAGGAAAATTCAACAGAAGAATGTACTATAGAAATAACCGGAATGCCGTTTATTGATGTGACAATGGACAGAAGTCTGATATATAGTCAATTAGGTAGTCTGGCTCTTGCTCTAATATTTGTAGTAATAATAGTGGGATCGATTTTACGTTCACTTTCTGCAGGGATTTTTGCAGCAATACCAATTGTTTCAGCCATAATTATTCTTTTTGGAGTTATGGGTTATGCAGGTATCCCCCTGAATATTGCCACAGTGCTTGTTGCAAGTATTGCAATGGGTATCGGCATCGATTATTCAATTCATGTAATAACACATTTTAACGAATCCATCAGAAAAGGAGCTTCAATAATTCAGGCACTCGACGACACTATCTCGATCAGCGGTAAAGCAATTATTATAAATGTTGTTTCTGTTTCAGCAGGTTTTTTGGTACTGTTATTCTCAGAGATGGTACCTTTGCAATATTTTGGATTGCTTATCTGCCTGAGTATGGTGGGATCTGGTCTGAGTGCATTAACATTTCTTCCTGTTATCCTTATTCTGGCTCAGAAAAAGCGAACCGGCAAAAGCATAAGAGCGTAACAATATTAATCAGCTAATAATATATGAAATCATTAATTAAAGTAATCTTGCTTATGCTTCCGGCCATTCTTGCGGGAGAGATGCCGGGAATATGCCAGGATGCAGCTGCCGTCCTCGAAAAAATGGACAAGATCTTCTATTCACCTGTGGATAAGCAGGGGAAAGTGGCAATAATCCTTATAGATAAGGCAGGTAAAGAAAAAGTACGTGAAGCAGAGATGTTTCAGAAGGGGCGCGACAAAAAGCTTTACAGGTATACAAAACCTGAATCCCAGATCGGAGTCGCCACACTCTCCCTGCCAAATGGAGTAATGTGGCTTTATATGCCTGCATTTGAAAAACCAAAAAGAATTTCAATGCTTGCAAAGAACCAGTCGTTCACGGGTACAGATTTCTCATACGAGGACATGGCCACAACACCATATACCGAGAGGTTTATTCCCGATTCACTTGTAATACAGGGTGACCAGTATATATTAAGACTCATGCCTAAATCCAATAAATCGAATTATTCAAAAATCCTTGTCTGGATCAATAAAACCTATGGATATCCCGACTATATGGAGTATTATAACGAAAGAGGGAAAAGGATCAAAGAGTCAAAATACAGGTATGAGAAAATAGGCAAGTACTGGAACGCAGCTGAAGTAGTGATGAAAGACTTTGAAAAAAATCACAGTACAAAAATCCTGTTAACTGAAATTAAGTTCGATCAGGGCCTCACTGATGATCTATTTACAGTGGAAAAATTAAAGCCTTCGGAGATCAAAAAAGAATAGCTAATTTTAGGGCCATTTTATAAACGTATAACTTCTTGGTGTAATATGGATGGGAATAATATAATCTATCTCGACAGGAACGAGAATCAATACGGACCCTCGCCTGCCTGTCTTAAGGAATTGGAAAGTATCGATTTTAAAAAGCTTAGCGACTATTCTCGCGATTATCTTCATGGTTCTAAGAGCCAGCTTTCGGTTCGGCTTGCTGCCGAATATGGGGTGAATGAAAAAAATATAATTCTGGGCTATGGGGGAGAGGATATCCTGAAGCAGGCCATTCATTGCTATATACATGCAGGTGACAAGATTATGATACCGTCAATGTCGTGGTGGTACTATAAGAAAATTGCTGACGAAGTTGAAGGGATCAGGGTTGAATATCCAATTGTTGAAGGCAGCGAAACTTACTACTATGATATTGATGCGATGGTTGCGACCTATAAGGCTCATAAACCGAAACTTGTGCTTATAAGTTCGCCCAATAATCCGACAGGTAACCGTCTGGAGTCATCAAAGCTGGAACAACTGCTTGAAATAATGAAGGATACAGTCGTTGTTCTCGATGAAGCCTATTCGCTCTTTCATAACAGGGACTATAAAGTAGTGAAGGAACTAACAGAAAAGTTTCCTAACCTTATAGTAATACGTACTTTTTCAAAATACCATGCACTTGCAGGATTAAGAATTGGTTTTGCCCTTATAGGGAATAATCACGATCGCTTTACTCTCTTCAGCGCACGCTACCTTGGCTTCAACCGCCTTTCCGAAAAGGTTGCGATAGCAGCTCTCGACTCTGAGGACTATTACAGCCAGGTGTGTGAAAAGATGGTATCTGACACCGAAACCTATTTCAGGGAATTTAACAAATTGCCGGGCTTTAAGGCTTTCAGATCATACGCCAATTTCATACTTGTTGAAATTCCTGAAGGGATAAAGACAGAATTGAAAAGTTACCTGACAGCCAGGAACATGATTGTCAAATTCATGGAAGAGGATGGACTAAACCGGCATATCAGAATTACAATCGGAACACAGGAGCAAAACCGTTTGCTTATCGACCTGGTAAAGGCTTTCCTGAAAGAAAAAGAAGCAAGGTGAACTGGATCGAGGAGTACAGGAAGTCGCTGAAAATGAAGGAGGTTGAGGAGATCCCGGATCTTCTTTTTTACAGACCCGTAGCATTTCT
>CAVXUP010000003.1:0-231234 GCA_963765005.1 uncultured Bacteroidales bacterium | reverse complement strand
GCCATCCTGTAGGCGAAACCGCTGATCCACTTATCCATCAGATAAAAGGCCACAGGCCACGAGATGAGATTCGACAGCAGTACAAGCACCAGGAAATCCTTGTTCAGAAGCCATACTATCTGACCCTCACGGGCTCCCATAACCTTTCTCAGTCCCATCTCCTTTGAACGCTGTTCGGTAACATAGGAGGTAAGACCCAGCAAGCCAAGGCAGGCAATGAAGATCGTCATCAGCGAGAAGACGTTGAAAAGGGTGTTGAGCTTGTTCTCGGCCGTGTACATCTCGCTGAGCCTGTCGGCAAAGAAGAAATAATTGAAGGGCAGGGTTGTCCCCAGATCCTGCTGGACTTTTTTCACATATTCAACTGTAGCCGGTACCTTATCACCGGCTATTCTTATATAAAAATAGGCGTTTGGAGTGCTGCTCACAACAAAAATGAAGGGTTCGATCTGGTTATGGATCGAGGCGAAATGAAAATCCTTCACAACACCTATCACAACACCATCCCTCTGGGCGACACCCGTGGTAGGATTAATCCCGAACCTTATCCTCTTCCCGAGAGGATTGTCGCCCCATCCATATGCCTTCACGGCAGTTTCATTCACTATGAAGGCCTTGGTCAGGTCGGACGTTACTGACCTGTCAAAATTCCTCCCCTGAACGATCTTCATCTGCATCACATCGATAAATTCATGATCGACAATTGAAAAGCTTGTTGCAAGGCCGACCATGGAACTGTCCTTTTCGATGTCGAACACAACCTTGCTTGCCATGAGCGGAGGCACCAGGATCGCCGACCCGACACCCTTAATGTCGGTGCTTTTGACGAGCTCGTCCTTGAAGGCCTGCATCTTCCTGTTGATGAATGCAGTGTCCCTCACAGGAACTATCATCACATTCTCCCTGTTCAGTCCCAGATCCTTGTTCCTGATGTAGCGCTGCTGGCCGGAGACTATAAAAGTTCCGATAATCAGTGTTCCCGAGATTGCAAACTGGAATACCACAAGGATCTTCCTGAGCAGGCCCTTGCCCTGCCTCGGATTTACATTGCTCTTCAATACCTCGACAGGCGAGAACGAAGCAAGAAAAAGGGCGGGATAGCTGCCGGAGATGAATCCCACGAAGAGGGTTATCACTATTATAAGCAGGAAGGTTACCGGCTCGAAGAGGCTGCCGATGCTGAGGGTCTTGTCGGTGAGCGTGTTAAAGGTCGGAAGAATGAACACTGTTGCGATCAGTGCAATTATCAGTGCAATGATAACGAGCACCATCGATTCGCTGATGAATTGTCTTATCAGTGCCCCCTTGCCTGCGCCGATCACCTTCCTGAGTCCCACCTCCTTCGAACGGTTTGTGGAACGGGCCGTAGCCATGTTCATATAGTTGAGGCTTGCAATGAGCAGCATAAAAACCCCTACCAGGGAGAAGATTATAATATAGCTGAAGTTGCCGACGGGGAGGTCAAATTCGAGTTTCGATCCGAAGTGGACCTTGTCGATACGGGTTGCATTAAGCCTGAAGGTTGCATTTATCTGTTTCCCCAGCGAGCTCATGTACTTGTCGTAAAAGCCGGGGAATTTACCGAGGACATCTTCGATCTTAGTGTTTTCGTCGAGGAGGATATAGGCGAAGACGGAGATGTTCCAGAACGAAGGCGCGCTCCTCGAATTGAACCTGTCAACCCCGGCAAGCTCCACGGCTGTTGCCATCGAGATAAGGCAGTCGAAGCGGAGGTGCGAGTTGGCGGGTATATCCTTTATTACTCCCGTCACGGTGCAGTTGCCGAAGTTGCTTGTTTCGAGCACCTCGCCCATAGGATTATTTTTCCCGAAATACTTTGAGGCGAAGCTCTCTGTCAGCACTATTGTATTCGGTTCGTTGAGGGCATTATCGGCAGAACCTAAAAGAAACTCATAGTTAAAGAGTTTAAAGACAGTTGAATCGGCGAAGTAGAGTTTATCCTCGAAGAATTTCAGATCCTTATAGGTGAAGAGGATATCGGTGATCCCGAAGCCGGCGAATCTTGTGATCTCCTTTATCCCCGGATACTCATCCTTGAGTGTCGGGGCCATCGGCACAGGCACAAGGGCAGCAAGTGTGGTTTTTCCCGAGATGTTGAAATCGCTTTCAAGCCTGTATATACGTTCATAGTCGTTATTCTGCCTGTCGAAGGCAAGTTCCTCCCTGACATACAGCAGGATAAGGATGGCGCAGGTGATACCGATGGCAGGACCAAAAACATTAAGTGCCGAATAGAATTTATTCTTCACTATGTTCCTGTAAGCTGAGATGAAATAACTTTTAAGCATGGCGGGTAGAAATGTTCATGTATTAGATGCAAAAATGGAATACAAGTTACAAAATTTAAATCATGTGGTCAATGATAAATACATCGCTGTTCCAAGAAGGGGATTGCTTCTAAACCATTCACTCCGTTCATGGTTTCTTATCGCAATGACGTAGACAGATGATTCTTTCGTTATTCGGTTGATAACAGATGATTCTTTTGTTATTCGATTACATAAGAGACTCTTATTTCCACCGTCATTGCGAGGAGTCCCGACACGTCGGGACGACGAAGCAACCCGCTTCGATAAACACTATGTCATTGCGATCCCGGCGAGCCGGGAGAAGCAACCTGCTTCGATAAACACCAAAGTAACTAAACTGCTGTCTCAAATGAGACGATAGTTTTTTAATTTTATATACGCATATTTGTAAAAAAAACATTACAAATATGCGTATATTTGTAAAAATATATGCACAAAAACATGAAACGAACTCTTTATTACGAGATCTTACCGTATCTTGACCATAAGAATGCTATTATCATCTGTGGCATGCGGCAGGTTGGAAAAACCAGCCTTATGCGGATGATTTACGATATCACTGAAGGCACTAAATTATGGTACGATTTCGATAATCCGCTCGATCATCTTCTTTTTGAAGCTATTGACTATAACCAGATCTTTTATGAATTATCGAAACAGGCATCTTTAAAAGAGGGAGAGCGCTTATTTGTTTTCATCGATGAGATACAAAATTTCCCGGAAATTACAAAAGTGATCAAGTATCTTATTGATCACTACAATGTGAAATTTATTGTAACCGGTTCTTCAAATTATTATCTCCGCAACCTGTTTCCCGAGTCACTCAGCGGAAGGAAGTTCCTTTACACTCTCCATCCTCTTTCTTTTAACGAATATCTTTATTTTAAGGGGATAACAGGTGAAATCAGTATAAGCAGATTGCAACCCGGATCTATTTATGAAAAACGATCAAGGACAGAGTATGAGAAAAGAAGCAGGTACTATGATGAGTATATTGAGTTTGGTGGATTTCCGGAGGTGGCTCTCACTCCTGATATTAAAACAAAACAACTTGTTTTAAGAAATATTTTTTCTTCATTTTTTGAAAAGGATATTAAGGTCTTTTCAGAATTAAAGGATGTCAGGGAATTAAGGGATCTGATACTTCTATTGGCTCCCCGTAATGGCAATATGATAGATATTACAAAAATTGCATCCGAGTTGGGGATCAACAGGGTGAAAGTATATAATTACCTGGAGTTTTTGCAGGGAATCTTTTTCCTTAAACTGGTTTCAAAACATTCAAATAGCATAGATAAAAGCATTGCAGGAGGTAAAAAAATATATTTTTCTGATACCGGCATTCTAAACCTTGTCGCTAAAGTTACTGAAGGACAGCTATTTGAAACTGCTGTCTGTAACCAGCTTGAAGCATTTGGGCAACTGACTTTTTATAATAAGAGAAACAGTGCAGAAATTGACTTTATTCTTGACAATGAAACTGCATTCGAGGTAAAAACAAAAGCAGATCAGGGGGACATTGATAAGCTCAGGAAACTTGCCGGAGCCCTTCAGATCAGCAATTATTTTGTTATAAGCAGGAAGTACTCGGAGCTTGACAGAGTTATTATGCCGCAGTTTATTTAATAGCTTTCAGCCTAATGCCCTGGGCGATCCATGAAGGGGATCCCGATGAAATCGGGCGAAGCAACCTGCTTCGATAAACACCAAAGTAACTAAACTGCTGTCTCAAATGTGGCGGCAGTTTTTGTTTAAGTTCATCAAGGTTTTTGATCAATAATAATTGTATACTGAATAAAAATGGCTGTTTTTGTTCAGTATGCAGTCAGAAAGCTGATTCCTACATACAACCGGCTATGCAGGATTGAGTTTGTAGTATCTGATTATTTACTTTTCTATTTATTTATCCGAAAAATATCGGAAATTTACTTGCGAAAATATTCGTAACGAATTTTTTCGCAATAGCCAATCGCTTTGCTATAAGTAATTGCAGACAGTTAAAGGTCTTCAGAATAATCCGCAATTCATTATAATAATCAGGTATGAAGGGCTATGTATACATTATGACAAACGAGCATAATACAGTTCTGTACACGGGTGTTACAAGCGATCTGAAAGAACGTACTGACCAGCATAAAAAAAAGAAACATACAAAAAGCTTTACGGCACGGTACAACATATGTAAACTGGTGTACTTTGAGGTATATGAATTGATTACTGAGGCGATTGCCAGGGAGAAGCAGATAAAAGCTGGTTCGAGGATAAAGAAAATCGAGATGATTAATAAGTTTAATCCTGAGTGGAGAGATTTGAGTTAAGTTACATTTGAGTACCATGAAGGGGATTGCTTCTAAACCATTCACTCCGTTCATGGTTTCTACTAATGACAACATTTTATAACTCATGGATTATAAGATACTTGTACATTTAGTTCATTTGCTAGTCTCATAAGTGATCTTATGCCTTTGTGCCAAAAGTTGTTCTTCATATTTTTGTATTCCGTTTTCTACATACTCCAGCCCTTTTACCATAACCCTCCAATATAATACTGCAAGTTTTCGAGCCATTGATTTAATGGCTATTGAAGGTCCTTTTCTTGCTCTAAGCTTTCTTCCAAAAGCTCCCAAAGCAATATGTTTACTTGTTATTAAGCTTTGAGCTATTTGTCTAAAAATTTGACCTGCTTTTGGCCTGTCCTGCTTTTCTTTTATTCTTCTTCGTTTTACCTGATGAATGTTGCCCGGGAGAAAGACCTAACCAACTGGTAAAGTGTTTTTCTGATGGCCATCGGGTTAATTCAGTGCCCGTTTCTGAAAGAAATTGCATCCAGGTATAATCTGTTATGCCAGACAATACAGTAGCATCTTTCCCTCCAAATATTTTTATCAAAGAGATTCCAAGATTGTTAATGTCCGGCTTATTGTGTCGAATTGGCTTACGAGGAATTTGTAGTTTTTGATCTGTGCCTCCATCACCCATTCTTTTGATTACCTTATCCAAGCATTTGGTCACACTGCTGAATTTGGTTCTGATAGAAATTGTATGAATCGAACGCCTGTTGTAATGCAAACAATCCAGCTTGAGTATACTTTCCGTTTAATGATTTTAAGACTTCGTCCTTCTTGTTTTTAATAATGCTGCTATGACACATTTTCAGCAATTTTTCTTTATTGCGTTCCCCTTTCAAAATCGCTTCAATAATTGCTAAGCCACTCGTGCCATGAATTTGGCTTAAAACTTCCTTTAGTCTGATGTTCATTTCAGTTAAAGCCTTTTGCATATGGTTGACGTGCATCGCGGCTGAACGGATATGATCCTCTCTTAGCCGTTGATAACTCCTTAGTTCTTTTACGTCTGACTCCACCACATAACATCGGTTCAATAATCCATAGCTATGCAGCTGCTGTATCCACTGGCAATCTTTCACATCTGTTTTCCGACCAGGGACTTGTTTGGTTTGACGTCCATCTACCAGCCATACATCAACCCCGGCTTCATCTAATATCTCGTATAAAATATTCCAGTAAACCCCGGTGGCCTCCATGGCAACTGTCTTAATTTTATGCTTGAGCAGATAATCACGTACCTGCTCAAAATCTTCAGTAAACGTAAAAAAGTTTTTAACTTCCTGTCCTTCAACAGATACAAAAACTTTCTTTGCTCCAATGTCAATTCCTGCAGCATTTTCTCTGATTTTTTTCATTTCATCCTTTCAGTTTTATAAAGTAAACTTTACACCCGAAAGGCCTTCAGTCTTTGAAATGCTACTAATCGGACATTCCTTTTAAAAGGAAGTACCATACTTGGTGGCTCAATCTTCCGGAACCATACTCGGAAACAGGCAAATTGCACTAGTTGCTTCGATAAACACTGCCGATACTATATATTATATATACCACTAACCCGATTTAGATCCTCTTTCGTCAAAATATATATTTTGCATTTGTCTATAATTCAGCCCGATTCGTCAAAATTCTCCCCCTCTACCCCTCACCCAATCTCCCCCTCTTTCTTCCCGTTACGCCTTTTTTTATTTCTGTTGCAACCTTTTTTAATCTATAGTAGTCTTCTTGAAACTGAGCAGTCTGTACTGGTAAATTGGAAAGAAAGAGGGCATGAAAAGCACACTTTTCAGCGAAATTGACAAACTAAACGAAATGAAGTATTTACGCTTCATTTCGATATCTTTTTTAATACTTTTCCTGTTAGTTTTTTCTGCAAGAAGCATAAGCGCAGCTGACAGTTCAACCCCGGAAAGCCCGCTTAAGCCATTCTCCCCATCTCCCTCTCTCCCCCTCTCCCCCTCACCTTCTTCCTCGCTCCCGCTCTCACACTCACTCTCACCTGCTTGTCCCCGTATCGACATCCTCACCGGCTTCTCGCAATCGGTGATCTGCGTCAACAAGGGAACCACGGCAACCTTCAACGTTGTCCTCATGAGCGGCGACCCGAACGTAACAGGCATACAGGCCGGAACAGAGTGGACCTTCGACTGGGGCGACGGTTATACGGCATACTGGATCTCACCCTCAAACAACGCCATCCCTCCTCTCGCAATGAGGACTCATACATACAATTCAGTCTACGACTGTAATTATATCTTCAGCAACGGCATCCGAAACCCCTGCGGCGAAACCAGAGGGGTTCAGTATGTTGCTGTAGTTCACGGAAGGGATATCCCGCTTGACGGCGACGGCAATCTGTCGATAGTAAACAATGCCAACGGATCGTCGCTGATCCAGGTCTGTGCAGGAACAACTGCCACAATCACCCTCCGCGACAACAGCACATGGAACTGCCAGTATCCCACAGTGCCCGGTGGTCTTACCGCCATCCCGAACGACGACCCGCGCAACCTTGAATGGCTTTATGGAAGGAACAATGCAGGAACTATCTTCAACACGATAACAGGAACAGTAACGATAGCGACTCTCGGGAATGCGCCAAAGGTCAGCGGCAGGCTGGTGCCTTCACCGATGGCTCCCGGATCGAAAAGCAAGGCGATAACAATCCCCAACACCTGTAAGGCAGGAGAGTATTTCAGGGTCTATATGAAATACTGGAACAAGTGCAACTGGACAGATCCCGAGTATGTCGACACCTATGTCGATATTCTTATTGTGGCATCTCCCCCGGCCCCGACAGTGGCAAGCAAGAGCATCTGTGTAGGCGGAAACAGAACACTTACAGTTACAAGCCCGGTTGTCGGGACAATTCACTGGTATTCAAATGCAGGTCTTACAACTGAAGTCGGCTCAGGCGTAAACTTCACCCCCACATGGGAAAATGGTCCGGGAACTTTCACATATTACGCTGTTGACCAGTCAAACACAGGACTGATGTGCAAGAGCCAGGCAACCACAGTCACCCTTACAGTCAATCCGATACCAAACAAGCCAAATATCTCCGTCGGAGGCCCGCTTTCGTTCTGCTACAACGGCACAACGTCGGTAACGCTCACATCGAGCCCCAACACTCCTCCTGCAGTTGCCTCGCAGCAGTGGTACAAGGATGGATTTGCATTTAACACAAATGTTTCAAATACTCTCAACCAGGTATCAAACAGCGGAGTCTACTATCTCCAGGTTTTCGGGATAGCCCCGACAAACTGTCCGAGCCCGGTTTCAGATCCGGTAACTGTCACAATAGGAAACCCGCCGACAATCAACGTAGGCCCCGATCAGACGATCTGCTCGACAGGCACACTATCAGTTACTGCAACGCGTGGAGGATCAGCCACTTCGCACACATGGTTTACCTCCGGGACAGGAACATTTGCCGACGTCTGGGCTCCGACCACAGTATACACCCCCAGCGCTGCTGACATAGCAGCCGGTACCGTTACAATATCAGCAGCCACCGACGATCCCTCCGGACCGTGCGGATGGGTTTCGGATGCTTTGACACTTACAATAAATCCGGCCGCGACAGCGAATGCCGGTGCTGACCAGAGAATCTGCGCAATAACCCCCTCGATAAACGTCAGCGGAACAGTGGGAGGAGGAGCAGCAAGCGGAACATGGTCAACATCAGGAACAGGTACTTTTGGCAATGCAGCATTACTTAATACAACATACTCACCAAGCCCGGCTGATGTTACCTCGGGCCTTGTAATCCTTACACTTACAAGCAATGACCCTGCAGGGCCCTGCAGTCCTGTCAGCGACAACATGGAACTTGCAATCGGCACAATCCCGACAGCAGCAACGCTGGGCGGCAGCGGAAACATCTGCTTCGGAGCAGGATCGAGTTCAATGATGTCGGTGATAACTTCAGGAACCCCGCCTTACGACCTTGTCATCAGCGGTTACGGAACAGTAAACAACTATGTCTCCGGAACACCAATCGACCTGGGCCCCCTGGCTGTTGGTCCTCATACTTATACTCTTACTTCGCTTATTGATGATTGCGGCATTCCTCTTGCAACGATGCCTGCATCATATACAATTAATGTGTATTCAGTGCCTGTGGCAAATGCCGGTCCCGACCAGGGGGTATGCGGAACCCCGACTGCCACTCTGGCTGCGGTTCCATCAGTGGGTACCGGAACCTGGACAAAGGAGAGCGGTCCGGGTATAGTGACATTTGCAAGTCCCAACAGTCCCACAAGCACAGCTGTTGTGGGTCAGTATGGCTTCTATGTATTCAGATGGACGGAAGTGAACGGAGGGATCTGCTCAAATTCTGATCTGGTATCGGTGTTGTACGAGAGGACTGCTACTGCAGGCCCGCCTCAGAACAAGTGCAACAGCCTTACAGTGCTTCTTGCCGGTAATACTCCTGCTGTCGGAACAGGTACCTGGTCGCTTGTAAGCGGACCCGGAACGGTTTCTTTTGCACCCAACATCAATACTCCGGGAGCAACAGCAACAGTAAGCACATACGGAACCTACGAATTCAAATGGACTTTAGCCAACGGAACGTTCTGCAGTACCGATAACAATGTAATTCATACTTTTGAGGTAGCCGCCAATGCCGGACCGGCACAGAATCTTTGCGGAACACTTGCAGCCGTCATGGCGGGAAATACTCCGGCAGTTGGTACCGGCACCTGGACCTTTGTGAGCGGACCAGGAACAGTTAACTTCACACCAAATGCAAACACTCCGGGGGCAACAGCTACTGTGAGCACTCACGGAACCTATGTCTTCAAATGGACTGTAAACAACAGCACCTTCTGTTCGACTAACCAGAATGTTACAATAAAGTATGAGAAGCAGGCTAATGCAGGTCCCGACCAGAATCTCTGCAACCTCCTTGTTGCAACACTTTCCGGTAATGCGGCAGCTGTGGGAACAGGCACCTGGACAAAAGTCAGCGGTCCGGGCACAGTCACATTTGCAGCAAATGCAAACACACCCGGTGCCACGGCAACTGTTTCACAATACGGGACATACGAATTCAAATGGACACTTGCCAACGGAGCCTTCTGCAGCACCGACGACAATGTAGTTGTAACATATGAAAGGGCAGCAAATGCAGGACCGGCGCAAAATCTGTGCGGAACAGCTTCAGCCGTGCTTGCCGGTAACACACCGGCCGTCGGCACAGGTACCTGGACTTTCGTGAGCGGTCCCGGAACAGTTAACTTCACCCCTGATGCGAACACCCCGGGGGCAACAGCTACAGTATCAAACTACGGATCGTATGTATTCAGATGGACGATAGCCAACGGTACCTACTGTTCAACAAATTCAACAGTCAGCATAAAATATGAAAGGGCAGCCGATGCCGGATCAGCCCAGAACCTCTGCGGTGTTCTTACCACCCTTCTGGCCGGGAATAATCCTGCAATAGGAACAGGCCAATGGACAAAAGTAAGCGGACCCGGAGCAGCAGTATTTACACCAGGCGCAGGCATTCCCGGAGCAACAGTGACAGTAGACACCTACGGATCGTATGTCTTCAGATGGACTGTGAATAACGGAGCCTTCTGCACCACAAACAGTACTGTAGCAGTGACTTTTGAGAGGACTGCAAACGCCGGTCCTGCTCAGGATCTCTGCAATACCCTGCTTGCAACAATGGCAGGAAACACTCCTGCCGTAGGGACAGGCACCTGGTCGCTCGTAAGCGGTCCCGGGACAGTATCATTCACACCGGATGCAAACACACCGAATGCATCAGCAGCGGTATCGGTTTACGGCACATACGTCTTTAACTGGAAGATTGACAACAGCACCTTCTGCTCGACGAACCAGAATGTAACAATAAAATATAACCCAATCGGCCAGGTTGATCAGCCTTCAAGCCAGTTGCTTTGCAACGGAGCGACTGTTGTTGCCTATAACTTCACAACCCTGAATACGATAGGAGCAACAACATATTCGTGGACCAACTCAGACCCATCGATCGGACTTGCAGGAAGCGGAACAGGAAATATAGCTGCCTTCACGGCTACGAATTCAACCACTGCGCCGGTTGTTGCCACAATAACTGTAACCCCGACACTTGTGAATGCCCCTGCCAACTGCGTGGGTCCTTCAAAGACCTTTACAATAACCGTTGATCCTACACCGACTCTCACTGTTACGAATCCCACACCGGTCTGTGCCCCGGCAACTGCCGATCTGACACTTCCTGCAGTAACGGCAGGATCGTCAGCCGGACTTAGCTATACCTACTGGACAAACGCGCTTGCAACAATTCCTCTTGCAAGTCCGGCTACTGCCGCAGCAGGAACATATTTCATAAAAGGAACCTCTCCCGGAGGATGTTTCAAAATCAGGCCGGTTGTTGTGACTGTTGTTCCCGCACCGACTACTCCTGCGATTGGCGGAGGAGGAAAGACCACAATGTGCAAGGGGACTATCGGACAGTTCTACACAGTTCCGCTTAACCCGGGGAATACATATGTTTGGTCAGTGACCCCGGCAACCACAATTGCAGCAGGAGGCAACACAGATGACAATCTTATAGTGCTCGATTTCCCGAATCCCGGTGATTACGTATTACAGGTGCAGGAATTCACTTCCACCCCTCAGATCTGCGGAGGACCGATACGAACCCTTGCAATAAAGGTTTACAACACCCCTGTTACGGATCCCGGAGCCGACAGGATAGTATGTGCCGGAGAGCCGACAACCCTTGGCGGATCGCCGACAGCAACGGGCGGTTCAGGAAGCTTCTCATATCTCTGGGCACCATCACTGGGACTCGATGATCCGACAGCTGCAAATCCTGTTGCAACACCAACAGCAACACGAACATACACACTATATGTAACTGACAATGTTTCGGGATGCGCTCCTGTTATAAAAACAGTGACTGTGACTGTAAATCCGATGCCGACTCTCTATACCGTAACAGGAACTGAGACGTACTGCTTCGGACCTTCAGGCGCTACCCTGACACTGACCGGTTCACAGAACACCATAAACTACACCCTTTACAAAAATGCAGCGCCATTTGGTGCGACAGTGCCCGGGACCGGCAGCGCCATGACATGGACAGGACTCACCACAGGAACCTATACAGTTAAGGCAGTAAACCCGGTAACCGGCTGCAGCCGCGATATGAACGGAAGCCTGACACTGTCGGAGAATCCTGAGATAGTGATTTCTGATATCTCAATAATCGACCCGGCCTGCAACAGCTACAGCGATGGTGTTATTCTTATAACAGCAAGCGGCGGAACGGCGCCATTATCATATTCAATAAACAACGGAAGCACGTACCAGTCGTCGAACACCTTTGCAGGACGTCCTGCCGGGTTATATAACATAGTTGTCAGAGATTCAAGAGGATGCACAGCTACAGCATCAAGGACTATAACACAGCCTGACCTGCTGCAGATAACATTCCTGGATGTCACCAATCCGATAACCTGCTTCGGGAACAGCGACGGAGCTGCAAAAGTAATTGTGACAGGCGGAACTCCGGATGCAGGCATATATTATTACCAGTGGTATTTTGACTCGGGACTTACAAATCCTATGGCAGGCAAGAACACTGATGAGATCACAGGGATGCCTGCGGGCAAGTACTGGATAAAGATAACAGATTACAACAACTGCTGGACATCGGGAAGCATAAACATACCACAGGCAGGAGCGCTTAATGCAACACTGTCGCGTACGAATGTCACCTGTTTCGGCGGAGCTGACGGCACAATAACTGTATCGGGCTCCACCGGAGGATCGGGTGCATATGAGTATTCGATCGACGGAGGAGCAACATGGCAGCCGGAGGTCACTTTTTCAGGACTTCTGCCAGGCAGTTATAATATCAGCATCAGGGATATTGCAAATCCTGTTTGCAACAATCCTCTTACCCCTGCGATGGTCATCACCCAGCCGGGAGCGCTTTCTGCGACTCTCACAAAAACTGATGTCACATGCAGCGGAGCAAACAACGGCAGCATAAAGATCACCTTCCCGACCGGAGGATCAGGAGTATATGAGTATACAATCGACGGAGGCCTGAACTGGCAGTCAGCGACTGATTATACAAATCTTCTCCCCGGAACGTACGATATACGGATACGCGACTTCGCAAACCAGACCTGTATAGTCACCCTCAATCCCACCTTTGCAATTACAGAGCAGATAGTACTTTCAGTGACAACACCAGGTGATATTCTTCTCGATTGTTTCGGCGACAAGGATGGTATTGCCACCTTCTATGCCTCGGGCGGAACACTGCCATATACCTTTATTCTCGAATCAAACACTACAGGCGGAGTGCCGGCGGCAGCAGGGTTTAACTCACAGACGGTCTTTAATGCCGGCGCAGGAGCGATAACAGTGAAGGTAAGGGATCAGTATGGCTGCGAGTCTTCAGCTACCTTAACAATAACACAGCCCGATAAGATCACCGCCGGAGAAATTGAAGCCGACCAGGTGATATGTCATGGCCAGAATCCTGCTGCAATAACTGAGAAGACAGCACCCACGGGAGGCAACGGTATTTACAGCTACCAGTGGCAGGTATCCGACAGCAACACCGGATCTTTCATAAACATACCCGGAGAGATACTGAATCAATACACTCCTCCAGCAGCAGCAACAATGACCCTTTATTACAGGAGGCTTGTTTACTCAGGCAGTTGTCCCCCCGAATACAGCAATATCGTGGAGGTGAAGGTTAACCCGAAACCGATAGCTTTGCTTACCGGCGGAGAGCTTGTTTGTCCGGGCGAGTCATCAATACTTAAGGTTGACATGCTTGCAGGAGCTTCGCCATTCGAGATTACAATAGAGAATTACCCCGGCACCACAATAACAGGATATATCAGCGGTACGGCGCTTACCGTAACACCGGCCGTAACCACCACTTATACCCTGAAAAGTGTTAAGGATGCAAACGGATGCCTTGTTGCAGTACCTTCGCCAAACGTTAGCGGAACGGCTACTGTCACGCTCAAGGAGAACCCTGTAATAACAAAGGAGCCTGAAGACAAGATCACCTGTGAATATGGACTTGTTACCTTCAATGTTGAGGCAAACGGCTCGGGGCTTACCTACAAATGGTATATCGACGACAAGACCGGATTCAAGCCGCTTACCGACGCAGGTGTATATTCAGGATCAAATACATCGGCACTCAGCATCTTCGGAGCAACAAGGCTGATGGATGGATATAAATTCAGGGTTGTTGCCAGCGCCTGCGGGAATTCGGTCACATCAGCTGAAGCAACTCTTAGAGTGAACACCATGCCGGAGATTGTCAAACAGCCGAAGGATACAACTGCATGTAAAGGAGCTGATGCCACATTCGCAGTTCTGGCCACCGGAGAATCAATAACATACAAGTGGCAGGTAAACAAGGGGCTGGGCTTTGGAGATGTAGCGAATGACGCTTACTTCAGCGGAGCAGATTCGCCTGTACTTAAGGTTACAAATGCAGAGGGCTCATTCAATAACTGGGTTTTCAGGGTCATGGTGAGCGGCATATGCGGTGCACCGGTCTATTCAAGTTTTGTAACACTAAAAGTAGATGTTGCGCCTGTGATAACACTTAACCCCAAGGACAGGGCGTTATGCGACGGAAGCGGCATGGTCAGTTTCTCAGCCAACGGATCCGGAGCCATTGATTCGCTGAGGTGGCAGGTGTTCAGCGGCGGCAGCTGGTCTGATCTTCATGATAATGCCATATACAGCGGTTCATCTTCGCAGCAGCTGACAATAATCGACGCTCCTCTGTCGTACTCGGGCAACCAGTACAGGTTTGCGCTTAAGGCAAGGTGCACAACGGTCTATTCCACAGCTGCAGCACTCACTGTCAACCCGAATCCTGTTGTTGATTTCAGCGCTGTCGATCCTATACCTGCCTGCGGCGGAGTTGCTTTTGAAATTGACGGGAATCCATCGGGTGGCACATTGCCTTATAACAAGCATCTGTGGACACTTGACGTAGGTCCCCTGAACAAATACAATATCCAGGCACCGACGTTCATGTCGACCACAGCGGCTGATTACACCCTCAACTACAAGGTAACCGACAGCAAGGGATGTTCGGCAAATGATGATGTTGTTGTGAAGGTTGATTCTCCCGATGCGGAGTTTACGAGTGATATTGATGAAGGGTGCGCACCTCTTACGGTTAGTTTTTTCAAGGATATGTCGAGTATAGCTAAATATTGGTGGAACTTCGGTGACGGATCACCTCTGGATTCATTGAATGCCAATCCTGTTCACGTATTCAAAAATACAAGTCCTTCATCGATAAAATACTATAGCGTTAGTCTCAGGGTTAAGTCGCCGGCAGGATGCTTCGATACCTTTGTACTTCCTGTAACCGTTTACCCGACAACCGATGCAGCATTCACTGCCAGCAAAACTATTGTTTGCAGCGGCATTCCGGTTACATTCACCTCAAAGCCCGGAGGAAGCAAGTATTTCTGGGATTTTGGCGACGGTGAAAGCGGCTATTCGATAAATGAATCGGAGACACATCAGTTTATAAATAACGGAGAAGAGGCAGTTGTCAGGACGGTCAGGCTGTTGACAACCTCATTCTACAATTGCGAGGATGTTGATTCGCTGAAGATAACAGTCATGCCGGTTCCGAAGGCTCAGTTCACTGCTGATCCTGTTACCCAGGATTACAAGGCAGCGGGAAATCCGGTTACTTTCACAAACGGGACCAATGCCGGGTCGTGGACCTGGAAGTGGCTGTTCGGAAACGGAAAGACATCGGCCGAGAAGGATCCTGTTCATTCATACACTGCTCTCGGGACATATACTGTAACGCTTATTGCCTCGAATACAAACTGTTCCGACAGCGTGAAGCGTCAGGTGACTGTAGCGCCGGTGCCTCCTGTGGCATCATTCGATCCTGTTCCTTCAGGATGTGCACCGTTGTCGATAAACATTAACAATACCTCGCTTAACACCGAGATGCCGGGCACTACCTACGAGTGGACCTTTGGTGACGGATCGAGGTCGACAGCAAAGAATCCGACCTATACCTACTTCGATGCAGGCGATTATAAGATTGAGCTTATAGTTCATGGTCCGACGAAGGATGTATCAGCATCGCAGGTTGTGCATGTATATGAATCGCCAAAGGCATTCTTTGATATCACTCCTACCTTCGTATATGTAAATGACGAGAAGGTAAGAGCATTCAACCTTAGTGAGGGCGGTACATATTATAAATGGGATTTCGGCGACGGAGACACCTCGAATGTGAAGGAGCCCTATCACAAGTATATGATTCCCGGTGTATTTGACATTACCTTATGGGTGACCTCTGATAACGGATGTGTTGACAAGTATGTATTATCGCCGGGAGTTACCGTTGAGCCGGCGGGAGATGTAAGGTTCTCGACCGTGTTCACTCCGAATAAGGATGGAGAGATAGAGCGTACTGATCTTCCGACGGGAGGCACTGAGATAGATCAGTTCTTCTTCCCGCCGATAAGGGAGAAGGTGGAGAACTATAAGCTGCAGATCTTTAACAGGCTTGGAGTGCTGATCTTTGAAAGTCATGATATTAATATCCCCTGGAATGGTTATTACAGGAGCAGGTTATGCCAGCAGGGAGTATATGTATGGTATGTTGAGGGCAAGTATTCCAATGGTGAACCCTTTAAGAAAGTAGGAGATGTGACGCTGCTGCACTGATAAAGGGCGTGAAAGTCAATGTATGGGGCTGTCCTGGCGGATAGCCCTTTTTATTTTACCACAGGGTAACACAGAGTTGTTCACAGAGTAACACAGAGTTTTTAAATAATGATTATAATATTATCCTCTGTATACCATCTTTGAGTGATTGTACATTAAAATTGATCAGAAATCCTATTCTGCATTTTGATAACTTAAGATAAGTCATTAGCTGAGCAAAATGTACAGGAATTACAATATCTACCGACTTGATCTCAATAATCACCTTATCTTCAACAAGCAAATCGATCCTATAACCCATATCAAGCTTTATATCCTCATAGATCAGGGGCATAGGTTTTTGCTTTATAGCTGAGAGGCCGGCTTTATTAATCTCATAATGTAAGCATTCTTCATAAGCAGATTCCAGTAATCCGGGCCCTAATGAACTATGCACTTTATATGCACAGTTCAAAATAGAACTTGTGAGTTCCTTGTGTAGAAATTCCATATAACTATATATTTAGCGAGACAACATAAAGTTAGTTAATTAAAATTATTTCTGCCAAAGAAAATTAATTGGATCAACCTCTGTGTTCCTCTGTGAACAACTCTGTGCGACTCTGTGGTAATAAAGAAAGGCCTTATAAAAATGCAAAATTTCACACAAAATTGGCTTTAGATAAACTTTTTTTCACTTTTTCGAAAAAAAGTCAGATTTTTTCATTTCTCTGGCCCCGGGACTTTCTAATATTGATATTGTAAGTGCTATTACAAATATTTTAAGTGGAATATTTTTTATGTCTAACTGCATTGAAACCTTGTATTATGAAAAAGATTTTTACTCTTATTGTGTGCATAAGTGCACTGTTGAACTCGTGCTCTAAAGATGAATTCCGCGATGTTGCCGATGAAAAGGCGGCAATTAAAACTACACTTACTCCGGCCCAGGAGTTGCTGAAGGGAAAGATGAATGAAACGGCTTTGCTAATAACTCAGATCGCTGCGAACAGTGATGTGCAGCAGGAAGTTTTTAATTTCGTCAATATGCGTTATGAGGGCAACTACCGTGTGATGTTCAGTCACCTTTTAAAGCCTGAGGAGCTTTCGAAAAGTCAGATGCCCGGGACGTTCAGGACCGGTTATTTCAGGGATCAGTTCATGAAGGCAGCCGGAGGCGGCATCACAAAGGGCGGTAAGGGTGCTGCGGCAGAACTTGCTGAATATCTTGTTGAGAATGACATTGAGCTTGCATGGCATTATTCACAGGAGTGGGAGCCCGGGGAGACTCCAACTGTCACATTCAATCCGCTCGATAACGACAGTGTCAATATCGGCTACTTGCCAAGTATGATGATGACGGCGATCTCTATTTTGATACTGTTTATGTGGATGACGATTATGCATTCGAGCATCCTGTACTGATAGTTGATCAGCATGAGGTCTTGCCGGAGACAGATCCCAATGCCGAAAAGTTCCTCGGCGCCCAGGATCTTGTGAGGACTGCTGCGGCTACGGGGCCCTGGCCGGATGGGACGGCGAAGTATAATAAGATTTATATGTATCAGGTGAGAACCGTTAATGGTAACTTTCAGAGGATTTTTGGTGGAGAAAACAAAATGTATTTCCAAAGGGCAGGAAAAGAAGTGGTATTAGGTCCTGATAAAACTTATTCAGTTCTTGTGGCAATAGATCGATGGGCTGGACGCAAAGGTGTATGGAGAACAGTTAATGCAGTATGGGATGATAACTGGGAACCAGAAGAGTATGAACAATGGATGGGTGTTGAAGCGATTAAAGTTATGCGGAGATTTTACAACTAAAATTGGTGGAGATCTTTCGATGAAGTTTGAGAGGGTCCCCGGGGTTAAGGAAGGAGATGCTGCAACAATTAAAGTAAGCCCTACCTTAAAGCTATTTTCATTTGAACTTACTATTGCCTATAAGAATATGAACTGGTATGATAAAATTACAACCCGTGAACAATTCTTTCATGAAAACTGGACCGATGCTAACCGGAGAGGACTTAAAGATGGCCGGTGCGTTTATTTGGCAGGAGCAGAACATCGAAGGGATGGATTTTATTTTACATGGGATGTTGATGCGTATGATAGTAAATAATATTCAAATATTTACCTGTATTTTATGAAACTCCTATTACGATCATTAATTATTCTAATAGCATTTTGTCTTGTCTTCCTAGAAGATCTGATATGTCAAAACCATATCTTCAGCTTAAAAACTTCGGTTTATGCATATAACTATTCAGGTTATGGCATAGTTGGTAATTGGGAAATGGTGACACAAATTAATGGCAGAGCTGGTTTAGGAATTTCATTAGAATATAGGTATGTTAATAACTGGGTTTACTTAGGTACCGATATAGGAATTACAAATAACACAAGTATTTTCTATCCTCAGAACCTGACTCCTGAGAATGATTATGAAGGGAATATTATTATAAGTACTATGTCTGCAACAAGTCAGATCAATACAGGTCTGACACAAGTATTTGGACTTCAAATACCTGTTGGAAGGTTCCATTTCAGGGTTTTTACAGGTCTGACGCCTTCCTTACAATTTAATACAGGTGAAGAAGAAAATTTTAACAGGGCTTGGGATGAGATTAACCTGAGCATTCATAATAGCTATGAGCCATTTGTCCTATTTGGGCATTGGGGAATGGCAATTGATTTCTGGAAGATGCGTTTTGAAATTAAAAGGGAGTATAGCTTGACACCAATAATTGAGAGTATTGAATATCAGGGTGAAACATACGATTTTAATTACAACCAGAATAGACTATATCTTACTTTAGGTTTTAACTTCTATCCCTGGAAGATCAAGGATCACAGTCCAAAGCCACCTATCTGATTTGGAGTTTTGTAATATGTCTCGCTGCATTGGCAGACTCCTCTTAGCCCCCGGCGCTATCGTCCGGGGGTTAACGATGGGGGGATTCGGAGTGCTCAGCCCACCCCCGTCTGAAGCCAGGGGTTAGTAGGTGTCATCACTCAGCTCTCTCAGATTAAGAGGTATGGTATCCAGTCCCGGTTGAAGCTAGTGGTTAGTGAGCTGTATCCCGGTGTTGCACGGATTATCTATCCAATAACCTGGAGCCTCAGAGCGCTGTGCCACAGTCGCCAGACAGCCGCTGAGCGCAGAGTCTCGTGATCCTCGTCGGCCTGCGGTCATCACCACTGACCCCTGGCTTCAGCCAGGGGTTGATCAACACTAACAGTAACCCGGGCTTTAGCCCTCAATCTTAATAACATGGCATATGTAAGAAACTGGCTTCACTGCGTGTGGGGCACCAAGAGGAGAGTACACCTGCTTACAGGTGAAGTGAGATATCAGGTATTAGCCCATATTAGGGAAAATAGCCTGTCGAAAGGGATCTATATAGACACAATCAACGGAGTAACAGAACATCTTCACTGCCTGCTTTCTCTTAATCCCGACATGACACTTGCAAATGTGATGCAACAGATAAAAGGGGAATCTTCACATTGGATAAATAAAAACTCTTTGATAAGTAATAAGTTCCGGTGGGCAGATGATTACTATGCTGCATCTGTGAGCGAATCTCATTTACGCAGAGTAAGAGATTATATCCGAAACCAGGAGCGGCATCACCATGTTCAGACCTGGGAGGCAGAGTGTGAGGAGTTTCTGGTGACATACGGGTTTGTAAGAACCCCTGGCTGAAGCCAGAGGTCAGTGGAGTCCTCACGAAGCTGTGGAGCACTGAGCCTCGTGCTCCTGGTCGGCCTACGGTCATCGCCACTGACCCCCGGCTTCAGCCGGGGGGCATTAGCACATCAGGAGGAGCAGTTATTGAAATTCTTCATCTGTTACGTATGACTGCCTGGAATTGCTGTACCTGATCTCAGTCCCTTCATCACGGATCTCCTTTATTATCCTCTTTACACTCCTCTCACTGATCTCAAGAGCGACTGCCATGTCATTAGGACTTCCCGTGCTCTTTAATGTTACAAGTTTCATTATACGGCCCTTAAGGACCGGGCGGTGCAACTTTTTCATTATTTTGGCAATAATGAGGGTTAGTATTCAGAACAATGACTATATTTTATCAAGACGATCAGGCACTTACACTTAGTTTTCGAATTTTATACGGGAATAATTGAAAAAAGTTTTAAAAAACATTGTATATGTTTGTTTAAACTAAAAAAATATTCAGGAAAGGCAGAAAACAGTAAATGTCAGGTTAAAAATTGAGTAGTAGGGGGTTATAATAGTGGTAGTTTGCTTGAAGAAGTAAGAAGTAAGTAGTAAGAAGTAGTAAGTAGGAAGTAACAGAGCCCCAATTCCACATGGGCATGGTCCATTTTAATCCGACATTTGCAATTGCCAGATATACAGCCTTCAATGCTGTTGCGGATTTGATATACTACACCCAACGGCCCGACGGTTGAGGGAGCAAGTTAATTGATAAAAGATAGCATAATCTCCCTCAATTAAAGCTCTAATGTTATCTACATCAGATAGAATTCCTAAGAGTGGGTGTTTACTAAGAAGTCTGATTGCATTACGAAGCTTTGAGTTGAGCTTTTTACTATATGTTTTTGATCCATTGCGGATATAGAAAAATTCCAGGATCGTCGAAAGATCAGCCTTTGCCTGAGACGACCATTCTATTTTTCGTTTAACCATTTATCAATTTCTGCTTCAACTTGTTTATTAGAAATGGTTTCTCCTCTTAAAAATTGTTCCTGTCCTTTTTTAATCCGTTCTCTTTGCTCAGGAGTGGTCTTATAAATAAGTTTTTCAGACTTGCTGTCAATAATAGTATTCATAGCTGCAAGGAATGATTTGTCATTTATCGCTGCTATTTTATGTATCAGGATATCTTTAAGTTCAATAGTTGTCATGATGCATAATGTTTATACAAAGATACTACTTTTTTCTATTTTTTCTTACTACTTACTTCACACTGCTTACTACTTACTCTTCAGGCAAACCTCCCCGCCTGCTTCGTATACATGCTGCAGTAAATCCCGCCCTTTTTCATCAGCTCCTTATGCGTGCCGGTTTCGGCAACAGCTCCCTTATCAAGCACAATGATCCTGTCGGCAAGACTTACATTTGTGAAGCGATGGCTTATCAGAATTGTGGTCCGTCCCTTTACAAGATCCCTGAAACGGCTGAAAATATCATATTCAGTTTCGGCATCAAGGGAACTTGAGGGTTCATCGAGGATAAGAACCGGGGCCTGCCTGAAGAGGGCTCTCGAAAGTGCAAGCTTCTGCCACTCGCCCCAGCTGAGCTCACGGCTGTTCTCAAAGAGGTTGCCAATTGCCGTATCATAGCCCTCAGGCAAGGATTCAATGAGTTTATCGATGCCGCTCACCCCGGCAGATGAACGGATAAGCTGATCAGGGTTTTCAGCATCAATATCCCCCATTCTTATATTCTCGCCTGCAGACAGGTTGTACAGCATAAAATCCTGAAAGACAACAGAAAACATCTTCCTGTATTCTTCGGGTTCAAAATGCCTGATATCATTTCCATCGTAGCTTACCCTTCCTGAATCGGCATCATACAAACGGCAAAGAAGCCTTACAAGGGTACTCTTGCCGGCGCCGTTGGGACCCACAAGGGCTACTATCTCTCCTTTCTTAAGCTCAAAGGATACATTGTCAATAGTCCGGGTCGTGTTCCCGGGATATGTAAAGGAGATCCCATCCACAACTATCCGGTCGCTGAGCGGAGCTATCAGCTCTACTGGTTCTGCGGCAATGATCTTCTCTTCAAGATTAAGGAATTCAAAGGTGTCGCCTATGAAAAGACTGTCCTCATAGAGGCCTCCGAAAGAGGAGAAAAGCTCCCTTATATAGATCAGTCCCTGCCGGAAGGCAACAAGAAACATAGCCATCTGACCGAGGGATAATTCCCCGCGGACAGTGGAGCTTACTATAAGCAATATTGAAACAAGCAATGCTGATGCCTTGAAGAGTGTTGAGGTCAGTTCAACAAGTGTCCTTTTCTTCAGGATAACGATCTCTTCCTCTTTCTGTTTCAGAAACGACTTGCTGAAAAGCCCGTGGAAGTAGTACCCCAGACCAAACAGTCGCAGCTCCCGCGACGGCCTGTCGCCGGTCAGCAACCAGTTGAAATAGGCAGTTTTCCGTGCTTCCGGTGTCTGCTGACGCTGGAAATTGTAGATTATTCCGGCATAGTGTAACCTGAACCAGATGCCCGGGACGTTGGCTGCAAGCAGCAGAAGGGCCAGAGTCCAGTTTAGTGTGGAAATCAGTCCGGCCATCAGAAGAAGGGAGAGCATTCCCCTGAGCACCGAAACAAGATTATTCAGTATGCTGTTGGGTCTCCAGGGAGCCTCCCTTGAAGCTCTGGCCAGGCAGTCGAAATATTCGGGACGTTCAAAATTGATGAGATCGAGCCTGATGGCTTTGGAATGAAGCAGCCCGTACATATAGGCTTCGAGTTTCACAGACTGTTTCTTCCGGATGAAGGAATTGAGGTCGGAGGTGGCTTCATCGAAAAAGTATACTGCAACAACCGCTATAATCATAAACAGCAGGGTCTCCGACCTGAAGCCGGCGCCGTTTGATGAAGCGGCGGTTATTTCATCGATGAGCAGCTTAAGCAGCCAGACCAGGAGCAGGGGAAGAGCGCTGCGAAGGACCGACAGGATAATATTGACTGTTGTCCAGCCCGGGGCACTTGTGAAAACCAGTTTCAGAGCTTCCCTGAAGAGTTTAATTTTTTCCCTCATTTTTGAGTATATGATCAATAATGCTTTTATCGGGCAGGAATGACAGTTTGTAAGCAGGAATTGCATCAAACAGCCTGGCAAGCGAGTCAATCAGCCCCGAAATATTGCCGTGTCCCCAGTTGTGCTGTATGCAGTTTGCCATGACAAGGCTGACAGCTACGGCACCTCTTACAGCGGCGATCCGGTTCTCATAGCCATGTTCAATTATGAAGACCTTGTTTAACGGAGATTCACGGGGTTCATCATTTTTATAAACCGGGGTGTTATACATTGTGTATCCTGCAGTTGATTTTCGTATTATAAGCCTGTCGTCGTGAATGACTTTTGCTCCCGCATTCTCCCAGAGATTTGCCATTGTCGATTTGCCTTTGCCGGAGACTCCGGTGAAAAGATATCCTTCCCCGGAATAGTTTACTCCGGAGGAATGGATCATTATGTCTCCATTAATAACAGTAAGGTAATAGAGTATCAGTCCGTCGAGCGGATACTCAAAAGGATCTATTTCCTTCTCCCCGCTGTCGATCCACAGATCCCAGACCTTTGAGGTAAGCGAGAACTTCAGCACGCCGTTTTTTTCTGAAGAAGAAAGAGGGAAGATTGTCCGGATGTAAAGATCGGAGGAGTGTCGCCAGACGCTCCAGAAATTGCTTTTATGCTGAACCCTTATGCCGTCGATCTCCTCAACATACGGGGCATGAAATACCCTTACAGCGTCGGAATGGAAATCATAGGTTCCGGAATGGACATGTATAGTTATATCAGGGGTGACATCGGTTATGATATTCCTGAGGAATCTCTCTGACGGCACCAGCTCATGGCCATCAGGGGAACTTTCGAATCTGATATTGTAACCGGCGATATTTAAGTTGTAACTCTTCATTAAGACTGTAACATTGGTATATTTATTTTTACCACTAGGGCCCTTCGTGGCAAAAAATCATATATCAAATGCTTTTTAATTTATTATCAGGTAATTGCACATATTTTCAATAAAGGCAAAAACATCCTCTTCTGCGGTTTTTATGTCGATGTCATATTCGAGTGTCACTGCTTTTATTATCTCCTCAACATCTTTCTTTCCGTCGATCTGATCCCAGATGAAGGCCCCTGTCTCATTAAGGGTATAGACGCTTGTCATATCGGCAATGTTATTGGTAACAGGAACCAGGATATACTCAGATCCTGTTTTACGCGTAACAACTGAAGGAGAGTGGGAAAGCACTGATTTAAAGCCTGCCATTGAAATCCATTTATCTTCCAAATGTATTAAAATTTGTGGTTCTTTTCGTACCTTGTCAAAAAGTGAATTATGAGTAAGAAGGGAAGGAGCAGCCAGAGCTCCGGCATTTCAAAGGATACGCTTACGCAGCAGATTCTTGCAACACTGACAAAAGGTCCCGAGCAGGGATTCAACTATAAGCAGATCGCAAAACGCTTGAACATCGGAGATTCTCCAACCCGGCAGATGGTTGCAGAAATCCTCCGTGAACTTACAAAAGCAGGCAGTCTCCAGGAAGTCCATTTTGGAAAGTTCAGGCTTAAGGTAACACATGGAAATATTACAGGTACCGTCGACATGACAAGGATGGGCTATGGGTTTATTTCCACCGACGAAATGGATGATGATGTTTTTGTAACTGCAAAGAACCTAAAGACGGCACTGCACGGCGATACGGTGAAGGTCCGTCTCTATGCGAAGAGAAAGGGGGCAAGGCCGGAGGGAGAAGTTATCGAGATCATTGAACGGTCAAGAAGCTCCTTCGTGGGGACAGTTGAGATAATGCCCAACTTTGCATTTCTCATACCCGATAACAAGAACATGCCTTTCGACCTCTTTATCCCTACAGCAAAACTAAACGGGGCAAAGCAGGGACAGAAAGCAGTGGCAAAAGTGGTGGACTGGGATCCCAAATCGAAGAATCCTGTTGCCGAGATAATCAATGTGCTGGGATATCCGGGGCTGCATGAGACGGAAATGCATGCAATCCTTGCCGAATATGAACTCCCTTACCATTTCACGGAAGAGGTAGAGAATGATGCCGAACGAATTCCCGAAGCGATAACTGAGCAGGATATCAAGTCGCGCCGCGACTTCAGGCAGATCCCCACTTTCACAATCGACCCGGCAGATGCCAAGGATTTTGATGATGCTCTTTCACTAAAGCAGCTCGAAAACGGCAACTGGGAAGTTGGTGTTCATATCGCCGATGTAACACATTATGTTAAGTCGGGATCTCTTGTAGAAGAGGAGGCAAAGCAAAGGGCAACATCGATCTATCTTGTCGACAGGGTGGTGGCGATGCTTCCTGAAAGGCTTTCAAACAATATCTGCTCCCTGAAACCGGCAGAGGATAAGCTTACATATTCGGCAGTCTTTGAACTGAATGATAAATCGGAAGTGATAAATGAATGGTTTGGCAGGACAATCATAAATTCCGATAAAAGGTTCTCTTATAATGAAGCTCAACAGGTTATTGATACCGGAGAAGGCGACATGAAAGAGGAGGTTCTTCTTCTTCACAGGCTTGCCCAGCAGCTGAGGACAAAAAGGTTCTCTGCAGGCGCTTTTGCCTTTGAAAAAGTTGAAGTAAGGTTCGATCTTGACGAGAACGGCAAGCCTCTTGGAATAAAGTTCAGGGAGATGGGAACTGCCAACCAGCTTATTGAGGAGTTCATGCTTCTTGCAAACAAAAAGGTTGCAGAATATGTCGGGAAGAAACTGAAGGGGAAGACATTTGTATACAGGATCCATGATACGCCCGATCCGGAAAGGATAAGCAACTTCAGTAATTTCATAAAGCGCTTCGGGTACAAGCTTGCCGACGATGACCAGACTTCGCTTTCGAAGGCTATGAATAAACTGCTGAAATCGGTAGTTGGCAAAAAGGAGCAGAATATAATTGAAACTCTTGCCCTGCGGTCGATGGCAAAGGCAGTGTATTCAACCGAGAATATCGGTCATTATGGTCTTTCATTCAAGCATTATACTCATTTCACATCGCCAATCCGCCGTTACCCCGACATGATGGTGCACAGGCTTCTTACTGCCTATCTGAATGAGGAGCATCCGACCGGCCTGGATAAGTATGAGAAGCTCTGCAACCATTCCTCGAAGATGGAAAGGCTGGCTGCTGAGGCGGAAAGAGCTTCCGTTAAGTACAAACAGGTTGAATACATGAGCGACAAGACTGGCAGGGAGTTTGAAGGGGTCATCTCCGGCGTTACGGAATGGGGGATCTATGTAGAGATCATAGAGAATCAGTGCGAGGGGATGATACACATCAGGGAGCTGGGTGATGATTATTATGAGTATGATGAGGAGAACTACTGCATAAAGGGCCGGTCAACAGGTAAGATCTATACGCTGGGTGACAAAGTTACAATTGAAGTTGTGAAGGCTGATCTTCAGAAAAAACAGCTTGACTACAGGCTGGTGAATAATTAAAAGGGCGCAACGGCGCAACGGCACAACGGCACAACGGCAAAAGGGCGCAACGGCGCAACGGCGCAACGGCACAACGGCAAAAAGGCGCAACGGCGCAACGGCACAACGGCCCAACGGCGAGCTTGAGCTCGCAGGGTTACAAATCAACCAGAGTTTAGTTCTTGCGGTCAGCTTCAATAAGCTTCAGCAGTTCTTCCGCCGCATCTTTTTCGGGTATGTTTTTGAGGACGGGTTCGGTGCCTCTGTAGATATGAACCTTGCCATCGGCGGCGCCGACATAACCGTAATCTGCTCCGGCCATCTCGCCCGGGCCGTTCACAATGCATCCCATAACGGCAATCTTCAATCCTTTCAGATGCCCGGTTGCTTCCTTAACCTTGCGCACCGACTCCTGGAGATTGAACTTTGTGCGGCCGCAGGTTGGACACGAGAGGTACATTGTACGTGTTATCCTGGTCTCGGTGCACTGCAGTATCGAGAAGGCTGCGGCAGTCAGTTCCCTGAAAGGAACATCGCCTGAGTTGGCAATGCAGATGCCGGTTATCCTCTTGTCGATGAGATACCTTCCCAAAAGTGCGGAGGCTTTTATCTGGAGGTCAACACTCTCGTTTTCGTGAAAGAAGGGGTTAAGGATAACACTGTACGACAGTGAATTCTCTTCAAGGGTCCTCAGGAAGTGATCAGCGGCATAAAGGTCTTTTTCAGGGTCGAAAGTAAAGAAGAGAAGAGTGGTTGCAGGGTCGGGAGTCTTAAGGTACCTGATATCAAAATGAGGGCCTGTGAGAAGAAGGTTAAGTTTTGCCGATCTGAGGGTGTTTTCGGAATAGGTCTCGGGAGAAAAAAGAGGGAATAGTTTCTCATCGGCGCTCTTGTCGAACCATTTCTTATATGGCAGGGTAAGCAATAGTCCGTCAGGCATAACGGCTGGTTTTGCCTGGGCAATTATAAGGTCGGCGGAGCTGTCATTTCCGGCAGCCAGTCCTGTTTTTTCGTCGACAGAGAAGCCTGCATCGCGCAAGGCAGCACCATCAAGCTCAGGCCTGGCGGTCATGTTTGCAATCACAACCGGACCGTTTATTGATTTCAGGACCGCGGGTCTTGAAAGCGGAGCCTTGTAAGTCAGTTCCTCTGCCGGCCTCTTCCGGGCGAGATCCCTGGAGTAGAATGCTGCAATTTTCTTTGCAACGGGGATCTCTTTCTCAGGATCCTCTGAAAGTGATACTCTTATTGTATCGCCGATGCCTTCTGAGAGAAGGGCTCCTATTCCGGCTGCCGATCTTACCCTGCCGTCTTCTCCCTCGCCTGCCTCGGTGACGCCAAGGTGAAGCGGGAAGGCCACTCCCTGTTCCTGCATCTTTCCGGCGAGAAGCCTTGTTGCTTCTATCATAACCGCGGTGTCGGACGATTTCATAGACAGTACAAGGTCGGAGAAATTCTCCTTCCGGAAGATGTTTATGAACTCCATTGCCGATTGCACCATCCCTGCCGGGGTATTGCCAAAACGGGTCATGATCCTGTCGGAGAGAGAGCCGTGATTTACACCGAGCCTGATGACAGTCCTGTTTTCCCTGCAGATATTTATAAGCGGAAGAAGCTTTGCATGGGTTCTTTCAAGTTCTTCTTCATACTCTTTTTCTGTGAGTTCCTGTTTTGCAAATGAGGCTCTTTTGTCGGCATAATTTCCGGGATTGATCCTCACTTTTTCGACAAGCCTGGCTGCTGTTTCGGCGGCCAGAGGATTGAAATGAATGTCGGCAATCAGCGGAGTGTCGAAACCGGCTTTTCTGAGGCCTTTTTTTATAAGGGCGAGGTTTTCAGCCTCCTTCACTCCCTGGGTTGTAAGGCGTACAAGATCGGCGCCTGCCTCTATGATCCTGATGCATTGAGCAACAGATGCAGCCGTATCGAGGGTGTCTGTGTTTGTCATCGACTGGATGCGAATGGGGTTTGTTCCGCCAAGCGGCGACAGAGCCTATTACGACCACCGAGGACTCATATTGAAACCCTGAGCTCATTCTTTCTCCCACTCTGATGTGTCTTTCAGGTCCTTCAGGGCAATTCCGATATTTTTAAGATCATTTCTTATTTTATCGGAGGTACCCCACTCTTTTTTCTCCTTGGCCTCCTGCCTGAGGTCGATTATAATCTTCATGAGGCCGCCGGTGAGTTTTTCATCTCCTTTATCCTGCGACTCATTCCTCAGGCCGAGGATTTCAAAGACAAATGTTGAATAGAGTTTTTTGAGTGATTCCAGTTGAACAGCATCAATTTTTTCTGATCCGTCGGCGACTGAATTGATAAGCCTTACTGCTTCGAAGAGATGAGAAAGCAGAATCGGGCTGTTAAGGTCGTCATCGAGTGCTTCATAGCATTTCTTCATGAGAGCTTCAACATCAATCGTCGAGGTTGCCGCCGGCTTAAGTTTATTCAGTGTCTTCTCAGCATTAAGGAGCTTCTGAAGCCCTTTTTCTGCAGCGACGAGTGCTTCGCTTGAGAAATCGACAGTGCTCCTGTAGTGGGCCTGAAGTATAAAGAACCTTATCGTCATCGGCGAGAAAGGCTGGGTAAGAAGCGGGTGGTTGCCGCTGAAGAGCTGGTCGAGGGTAATGAAGTTTCCAAGCGACCGGGCCATCTTCTGGCCATTGATGGTGATCATGTTATTGTGCATCCAGTATTTTACGGCATCTTTTCCCATTGCTGCAGTGGACTGGGCAATTTCGCACTCATGATGAGGAAACTGGAGGTCCATTCCTCCGCCATGAATATCAAATTCATCACCAAGGTATTTTGTGCTCATCGCTGAACATTCGAGATGCCAGCCGGGGAAGCCGGTGCTCCAGGGGGACGGCCATTTCATAAGATGGGCAGGTGAAGCTTTCTTCCAGAGGGCAAAGTCGAAAGGACTTCGTTTCTCATCCTGACCGTCAAGCGCGCGTGTGTTGCCCTGAAGTTCCTCAAGAACCCGTCCTGAGAGCTTGCCGTATTTGTATTTTTCGTTGTATCTGAGCAGGTCGAAATAGACAGAACCGTTCACTTCGTAGGCATAGCCCTTTGCCATAATCTCCTTAATGAGCTCAATCTGTTCAATTATATGTCCGCTTGCCCTTGGTTCGATCGACGGCTGGAGGGTATTAAGCTGTTCAAGGTTATGGTGATAGGTGTTCATGTATTTCTGCACTACCTCCATTGGTTCGAGCATTTCCTGCCTGGCTTTTTTTGTTATCCTGTCTTCTCCCTCGCCTGCGGTTTCGTCTTCAAGATGACCGACGTCCGTTATATTTCTGACATACCTTACCTTATATCCGAGATGCAGGAGATACCGGTGAAGGAGGTCGAAAATAACTGCCGGCCTGGCATGACCGAGGTGGGCATCGCTGTAAGCTGTCGGGCCGCAAACATATAGCCCGACAAAAGGGGCATGAAGAGGTTTGAAGATCTCCTTCTTTTTCGACAGGCTGTTATAGATGACAAGATTATTGTGCATTGAACTGTAGTTTATGATGACAAAAATAAAGGAAAAATTAGTTATATCCACTCATAATGTTGCTTAACCACGGATTACCTGCCTGCCGGCAGGCAGGCACGGATTTACGCGGAAAATCAATCGATGATGTTTTTTTTGCATTTTCAAAAATCATTTTTACCTTTGACCCCACAAATCAAATATTCCTTCCTTAAAAAGGGTGTTTGGTTTTTATTAAGAAGGGCGAAGAGATTAGGCTCTGTGAAACCCTGGCAACCAACCCTGAATAGCAGGATAAAGGTGCCAAAACCTAATCCCGGAAAAACGGGAGATGATAAAAATTTAACACTGCAGCAATGAATTCGATTCATCTTACACACAACAACTTCATCATGCCGCTTATGCCTATGTGCATGCGCCGGCAGGGATTTGATTTGTAAGCTCACTATTTTTCAGGTCAGAGTCCTTATAAGAAAAGCAGCCGGCATGCCGTGCTGCGCGGCAATTTGTATAATTATTAAATCAATATATCATGAAGACAGGTAAAATACATTTCGAAACATTACAGGTACATGCAGGGCATCATCCCGACAAGGAGACACTTTCGAGGGCAGTGCCGCTCTATCAGACCTCATCATATGTTTTCAAGAGTGCAAAACATGCTGCAGATCTCTTCGATCTTGCAGAATTTGGCAATATCTATACAAGGATGATGAATCCTACAACCGATGTGTTTGAAAAGAGGGTTGCTGCTCTCGAAGGAGGGGTCGCTGCTCTTGCAGTATCGTCGGGTCATGCTGCTCAGTTCATTGCACTCACAACAATCCTCCGGAAGGGAGAGAACTTTGTTACATCTCCTTATCTGTATGGAGGCTCCCACAACCAGTTCAAGGTAACATTCGCCAACTTCGGGATTGAAGCAAGGTTTGCAAATGACCTGGAGCCGGAATCGTTTGAGAAGCTTATTGATTCAAACACAAAAGCATTGTATGTTGAAACAATAGGAAATCCGGGATTCAACATCCCTGATTTTGAAGTTCTTTCAAAACTTGCGCAAAAGCATGGACTGCCCCTTGTTGTTGACAACACCTTTGCTGCCTGCGGCTACCTGTGCCGGCCGATCGAACATGGAGCCAATATTGTAGTGGAGTCAGCCACAAAATGGATAGGCGGTCACGGAACAAGCATAGGAGGTGTAATAACAGATGCAGGGAATTTCAACTGGAATAACGGTAATTTCCCGGTGTTCACAGAACCGGCGGAAGGTTATCATGGCAAAGTATTCGGGGAGATCTTCAACCAGAGCTCCCCTCTCGGGAATATAGCCTTCATAATTAAGGCACGTGTTGAAGGACTGAGAGACCTGGGCCCGGCGATCAGCCCTTTCAACTCATTCCTTCTTCTGCAGGGACTTGAGACCCTCTCGCTCAGAATGGAAAGGCATGTTCAGAACACACTTGCCCTTGCAAAATGGCTGCAGGCTCACCCGGGAGTTGAGAAGGTAAATTATCCCGGACTTGACGGGAATCCTTATAATGCCCTGGCAAAAAAATACCTGCCTAATGGCGCAGGAGGGGTTCTCAGTTTTGTTCTGAAGTCAGAGAAATCGAGGGCCATAAGACTTGTCGAGCATTTTGAACTTGTAAGCCATCTTGCCAATGTGGGGGATGCCAAGACGCTGATAATCCAGCCATCGGCAACTACTCATTCGCAACTGTCGGCTGAAGAGCAGCAGGCAATAGGTGTCGAGCCGGCAATGTTCAGGGTATCGGTCGGACTTGAGCATATCGACGATATAATTCTCGACTTCGAACAGGCATTCAAGCATGTGTTATAATGAATACGATAAAATATAACAATCCTTTTAAAACTGAAACGGGAGCGATATTGCCCTCACTTGAAATTGCTTACCACACCTGGGGAGAGCTTAACAAAGAAGCAGATAATGTAATATGGATCTGTCATGCCCTCACAGCCAACTCCGATGCAGAATCGTGGTGGCCGGGAATGGTAGGTCCGGGTTTGCTTTTTGATCCGTCGGAATACTTTATAATCTGCGCAAATATCCTTGGTTCGTGTTATGGCACAACGGGTCCGGCATCGGTCAACCCCGATTCGGGAAAGCCATGGCTGAGGGATTTTCCGCTAATCACCTTCAGGGATCTTGTAAATGTGCATGAGATCCTGAGAAAACACCTTAATATTAAGCAGATCCATTCTGTTATCGGAGCTTCGATCGGAGGATTTCAGGCTCTCGAGTACAGCATAATGTATCCGGATATTGTAAAGCGGCTTGTATTTATAGCATCGAGCGCACGACAGTCTCCATGGGCTATAGGATTCAGCGAGTCGCAGAGACTTGCAATGGAGGCTGATCCGACATTTGCCGAAAATCTTCCGGAAGGAGGGAAAAAGGGGATGAAGGCTGCCCGGTCAATAGCATTGCTCAGCTACAGGAATGCGCTTGCCTATAACATGACCCAGCTTGATGAGGGCGATGAAAAGATCGAATCTTTCAAGGCATCTTCGTACCAGGCATACCAGGGCGACAAGCTTGTCAACAGGTTCAATCCCTACTCCTATTACTGCCTTACCCGTTTGTCCGACAGTCATAATGCCGGCAGGGGACGAGGCGGTGTTGAGAGTGCACTCAGGTCCGTCAGGGCTCAGACGCTTTGTATAGGAATAACATCCGATCTGCTGTTTCCTGTTGCGGAACAGAAATATGTAGCGGAGAATATTGACGGAGGAAAGTATGTCGAGATCGATTCGTTTTTCGGGCACGACGGGTTTCTGATAGAAACGGGGAAGGTGACGGAGGTGGTGAGGAGGTTTTGGGAATAATTTGAAAATTTGAAAATTTGGTAATTTGAAAATTGAAACTGGAATAACTTTGAATAAGGATGACAAGAGAGAAATTAAAAATAGGATTATTCGGCTATGGCTGCGTTGGGCAGGGCTTGCATGACGTTCTCAACAGCAGCAAGGGATTCAAGGCCGATATTGTAAGAATATGCGTAAAGGACAGGACAAAGAAAAGAAGGATCGACATGTCGAATTTCACATACGATAAAAATGACATTCTTGATGATCCTTCAATTAACCTGATCGTTGAACTTATTGATGATGCCGATGAGGCATTCAATATTGTCACAACGGCCATGAAGCGAGGAAAGAATGTGGTTACTGCAAATAAAATGATGGTTGCAAAACACTTCAGGGAGCTTGTTGAGCTGCAGAGAAAGCATAAAGTGTCGCTTCTCTATGAGGCCTCTGCCGGAGCCAGTATTCCTATTATCAGGAATCTCGAGGAATACTATGACAATGAACTGCTTCACTCGCTGCGCGGCATCCTCAACGGCACCACAAATTATATCCTCACAAAAATGCATAACGAGGGGATCTCATATTCTTCTGCTCTTAAGGAGGCTCAGGATAAGGGTTTCGCCGAATCGGATCCATCGCTTGATTGTGATGGCTGGGATGCAAAATACAAGCTCTGCATAATAACAGGTCATGCCTACGGCCTTTTCCTTGAACCGGAACAGGTTTTTCATTACGGGATCAGCAAAATATCGGAATTTGACATTAAGTATGCCAAGGAGAAGGGCTTCAAGATTAAACTGGTACCTTATGTCGGCAAGACAAATGAAAATACAATCACAAGTTTTGTCCTGCCACGGTTTATCTCGTCCGACAAGTATCTCTATAATGTCGATAACGAATATAACGGGGTGATCACGGAAGCAGCTTTTGCCGACAAGCAGTTTTTCAGCGGCAAGGGTGCAGGCGGCCATGCAACGGGAAGCGCTGTTCTTTCGGATATCTCTGCAAACTCTTACGGGTACAGGTATGAATACAAGAAATTCCAGCAGGGGACCGTGTCAAATTATACCCGAAACCACAAACTTGAGGTCTACCTGAGGTACAAGGATGAAAAGGACAGGGAATTATTTGGATTTGAGGAAGTCTCGGAATACTTTAGCGGAAGATTTAGCAAGTATGTGATCGGGGTCGTCAATCTTGAGAGACTTTATGCTCTCAGGGAACAACTTGGCGAGTTTGGATGTTTTTATTGTGAACACAGGAAGAAAGGTATAAGAAATGATACGCTCCATTGAAGATTTGATACAACACAAGATCCTGATTCTTGATGGGGCGATGGGGACCATGATCCAGAAACACAAGCTTCAGGAGAGTGATTACAGGGGTGAGCGATTCAGCGATCACCCGCGTCTCCAGAAGGGCAATAACGATCTTTTGTCTCTTACCAGACCCGGCCTGATAAAAAGCATTCACCGCGAGTATCTTGAAGCAGGAGCTGATATAATAACCACAAACACCTTTAATTCGAACCGGATCTCCATGGCTGATTACGGAATGGAGAATCTTGTTTATGAACTTAACCTGGAAGCAGCCCGCCTCGCATCAGCTGCCATCAGGGAGTTTGAAAACCAGGATGAGCCTCAGAATCATTTCGTTGCCGGCACACTGGGCCCAACTAACAGAACAGCTTCAATGTCGTCGGATGTGAACGATCCGGGAGCAAGGGCTGTCTCTTTTGATGAGCTTGTTGAGGCCTATTCAGAGCAGGCAAGGGGATTGATTGACGGGGGAGCGCACCTGCTGCTTGTTGAGACTATTTTCGATGTGCTTAACTGCAAGGCTGCCCTGTTTGCTCTTGATTCCGTCTTCAGCGAAAAGGGTGTGACCCTTCCGGTCATGGTCTCGGGTACTATCACCGATGCCAGCGGCAGAACACTTACGGGACAGACCCTCGAGGCATTCATGGTTTCAGTGTCGCACTTCCCCTTGTTAAGCATTGGCTTAAACTGTGCCCTCGGGGCAGAACAGCTCCGCCCGTTTATTGAGGAACTCTCGGCAAAATCGGGATTCTATGTTTCTGTTCACCCCAATGCAGGTCTTCCCAACCAGTTCGGGGAGTATGATCAATCTGCTGCTTATATGGCGTCGGTTGTCACCGAGTTTATGAAAGAGGGATGGGTGAACATAATAGGAGGATGCTGCGGGACCACTCCTCTGCACATACAAAAGATTGCGGAAGCAGCGGGAGAATACAAGCCAAGGGTAAAACCTGAAATCAGGAGATATACAAAGCTGAGCGGGCTGGAGGTCCTTACAATAGCACCCGAAACAAACTTTGTGAATGTAGGAGAGAGGACCAATGTATCGGGGTCAATAAAGTTTGCAAGGCTTATCAGGGAAGAGAAATACGACGAGGCTCTGGCAATAGCCCGGAGTCAGGTTGAAGGCGGCGCCCAGGTGATCGACATCTGCATGGATGAGGCGATGCTCGACTCTGAAAAGGCTATGGTGAAGTTCGTGAATCTCATAATGGCAGAACCTGATATTTCGAAGCTGCCTCTTATGATCGACTCATCGCGCTGGAGCGTGATTGAGTCGGCTCTTAAATGCATACAGGGAAAATCGGTCGTCAACTCGATAAGTCTTAAAGAGGGAGAGGATGTTTTTCTTGACCGTGCCAGGCTGATAAGAAAATACGGAGCCGCTGCCGTTGTCATGCTGTTTGACGAGACCGGACAGGCCGACACCTACGAAAAAAGGATAGCAGTTGCAGAGCGGTCGTACCGTCTGCTTGTTGACAAAGGCTCCTTTCCGCCCGAAGATATTATTTTCGATCCGAATGTTCTTGCAGTGGCCACAGGTATTGAGGAGCACAACAATTATGCTCTCAATTTCATTGCTGCCACAGAATGGATAAAAGAAAACCTCCCATATACAAAGGTCAGCGGAGGGATAAGCAACCTCTCATTTTCGTTCAGGGGCACCGACAAGGTTCGCGAAGCAATGCACTCGGTCTTCCTTTTCCATGCCATTAAGGCAGGGCTCGACATGGGTATCGTTAATCCCGGAATGCTTCAGGTTTACAGCGAAATAGAACCCGATCTGCTGCAGCTTACCGAAGATGTGGTGCTTAACCGGAGAAAGGATGCAACAGAGAGGCTTGTGAAATTTGCAGAGAGCATACGAAATGAGGGGAAGAAAGAGGAGAAAGCAGATGCATGGAGGCAGCTGCCTGTTGTGGACCGTATCAAACACGCTCTTATAAGGGGTCTCGATGAATTTATTGAACAGGATGTTGAGGAAGCCCGGACTCTTTTCAGAAGGTCTATCGAGCTTATCGAGGGTCCTCTGATGGGAGGAATGAATGAAGTTGGAGATCTTTTCGGATCGGGAAAAATGTTCCTTCCGCAGGTTGTCAAGAGTGCCAGGGTAATGAAGAAGGCTGTCTCGAAACTCGCGCCATACATTGAACTGGAGAGTGAAGGAGAGGAGAAAAGCAGTGCCGGCAAAGTGCTGCTTGCAACTGTGAAAGGCGATGTTCACGATATAGGAAAGAATATTGTCGGTGTTGTACTGTCGTGCAATAACTATGAGATAATCGACCTTGGCGTCATGGTGCCTGCGGAGAAGATAATTGATACTGCAGTTAAGGAAAATGTCGATTTCATAGGACTCAGCGGTTTGATAACACCTTCGCTTGAAGAGATGGTTCATGTTGCAGGTGAAATGGAGAGGCGGAAGATTACAATCCCTCTGCTTATCGGAGGAGCTACAACATCGGAGATCCACGCAGCTGTGAAAGTTGCTCCTGCCTATTCGAACACTGTTGTGCACGTCAAGGATGCCTCAAAGGCAGCAGGAGTACTGTCGGCTCTTGGTCAGAGCAACAACACCGGATTTGTTGCAGAGGTCAGGGATAAATACAACAAGATGAGGGAGGAGCATGGCTCCCGCCAGGCAGAGAGAAATCTTATTACTCTTGGTGATGCCAGAAAGAACAGGCTTGTTACCGACTGGAAGCTTACGCCTCCTGCCCGGGCAAACAAACCAGGCCTGCATGTTATGCATGATATTGATCTTAAAGAGCTATCAAAATACATCGACTGGACCTTCTTCTTTTTTGCATGGAAAATATCGGGCAAGTATCCCGCAATCTTCAATGATCCTGTTAAAGGGGCTGAGGCAAAGAAGCTTTTCGATGAAGGTCAGTTCTACCTGAAGGAGATAATTGAGAACAAGCTTGTTGATGCAAAGGCAATTCTTGGACTTTTCGCGGCAGTGTCGGATGGAGATGATGTGAATATATTGTCGGAAAAGACACCGCATGAGGTGAAAGCCACTTTGCGATTTCTGAGGAACCAGGAGCAGAAGGAGAGCGGCATTCCCAATCTCTGTCTGTCGGACTTTATTGCGCCTGCATCGGCAGGGGTCAGGGATGCCATAGGATTGTTTGTTGTGACAGCTGACCTCGATGATGCGAAGCTCGAAAAGTACAGGGATGATGACTATGCTACAATAATGATAAGGATACTGAGCGACCGCATTGCAGAGGCTGCCGCTGAGTGGCTGCACGAAAAGGTGAGAAAGGAATACTGGGGCTATGCCGCAGAAGAGCAGCTGACAATCGATGATATAATCAAGCTTAAGTATAAAGGGATAAGGCCTGCACCGGGATATCCTGCCTGCCCCGACCATACTGAAAAGGGCGTGATCTTCGACCTGCTTGAAGCTGAACGGCATATCGGAGTAAGGTTAACAGGGAATTATGCCATGGCACCTCCTGCTTCAGTGAGCGGATACTTTTTCGCACATCCGCGATCGGCTTATTTCAATATAGGAAAAATAAGCGCCGACCAGCTTAAGGATTATGCCTTACGAAAAAAAATGACAACAGAAGAGGCAGGCAGATGGCTTGCACCAAATTTATGACAAGAGAATAATGACAGTAAGAGAAACAATCAACCAGGCAAAAGGTCCGCTTTTCACTTTTGAGCTGCTGCCGCCTCTTAAAGGCCACAGCATTGAGAGGACTTATGCCGCTATTGACAGGCTTATTGAGTACGCGCCTGCTTATATAAACTTTACTTCGCACCGGAATGAGATCATGTTCAAGGAGAGGCCTGACGGTCTGCTTGAGAAAAAGATAGTGAGGCTGCGACCCGGAACCATTGCCCTGGCTGCGGCTGTAAAATACAAGTATAATATCCCGGTGGTGCCTCATATCCTCTGCGGAGGTTTTACAAAGGAGGAGACAGAGAATGTCCTTATCGAAATGAGATTCCTTGGCATCGATGATGTTCTGGCGCTGAGGGGCGATCCTCAGAAAGGAAGCCGCACATTCATCCCGGAGAAGACAGGGCATGCGCATACTACAGAGCTCGTTCAGCAGATTGCCGACATGAACAGGGGCAAATACCTGGAGGATAACCTCGAAAATGCAGATCCCACTAATTTCTGCATCGGGGTGGCCGGATATCCTGAAAAACACTTTGAAGCAGCCAACAGGCATGTCGATATGCAGTACCTGAAGCAGAAAGTTGATGCGGGTGCCAGTTATATAGTGACCCAGATGTTTTTCGACAACAATAAGTTCTGCAGGTTCAGGGATGAATGCAGGGACGCAGGAATAGAAGTCCCCATTATTCCCGGCATCAAGCCGATCTCAGCGCTTAATGACATCAAGCTGCTTCCTCAGACCTTTCACATTGACCTTCCGAATGACCTGTTCAATGCAGTAAGCAGATGCAAAACCGACAGTGAAGCAAGGGAGGCAGGGATTGAGTGGGCAACAATGCAATCGAAGGAGCTGCTTAAGCTTGACGTTCCGGGGATCCATTTTTACACGCTGGGCCGGTCGGACAATATTGCAAGGATAGTGAAGAATTCGTTCTAGCTGACGATCATCTTCCGCATTTCCATTATGTGCTGCGGTGTTGTGCCGCAGCATCCTCCTATTATGCCGGCTCCGGCTTTTATAAGTGAGGGGACAAGGGAAGCCATCATTTCAGGTGATTCGCGGAATACTGTTTTGTCATCTATCAGTTCGGGGATGCCCGCATTTGCCTGTATCATAACAGGGATCAGGGCATCTGTTTTTCTTATTGCCTTTACGATCCCCACCATGTCGTTTATTCCGTTTCCGCAATTGGAGCCCACAATATGAGCACCTTCGATCTTCATCGAAGTTACCATCTCCTCAGGAGTGACCCCCATCATTGTATGATATTCTCCTTTAAGATCTGTTTCGAAGGTCATTGTGACAATTACGATGCATTTTGTATTTTCCCTTGCAGCCCTGACTGCCAGGGACGCCTCATCGATAGCTGACATTGTTTCTATTATAATAATGTCGGCGCCGCCCGATTCAAGTGCAACTGCCTGTTCGCAAAATGCATCGTAAAGCTCTGCTTCAGTGACGTCGCCCATCAGGATCATTTTCCCTGTCGGCCCGATTGAACCGGCCACATGCCTGTCGTTGCCGGCCGCCTCTCTCGAGATCTCCGCAGCAATCCTGTTAAGCTCAGCCGCCCGGTCACCAAGACCATAGAGCGAGAGTTTAAAGGAACTGCCTCCGAAGCTGTTTGTTTCGATAATATCGGAACCTGCACGAATATATGATTCGGCTATGGCGAGCACATCGTTCCTGTGGGTTATGTTCCAGAGCTCCGGGCATTCGCCGGGCTGAAGACCCTTTGACTGGAGAAGGGTTCCCCAGGCTCCGTCGGAGAGGAGGATCTTTCCGCTGCTGATTTTTTCCAGGATATTATCCATAATTTTATTATTGCTGATTTGGGATAACATAAGTGCTAGGCGAAGTCTGTGACTTCGCCTGAAATATGATGTAATTTTACAAGAGGCTTTACATAAAGCGAAGTTGCAAACTTCGCTTAGCTGTTACCTGTAGCCAGCTTCAGTATTTTTTGCCCGTTACGCCGTTATTTTAAACGCCTTCCTGATTGCATCAACGTAGTCGAGTTTTTCCCACGAAAAGAACTCAACCTTTTTTGTATAGGCTTTCTTGCCGTTGTTGCTGATCACCTTAGGTTTGCTTCCGGGAACCTCGTAATAAACCTCAACGTTTTCGGTATAGGGATCGCGCCCGAAGTGTCCGTATGAGGCTGTTGGGAGGAATACAGGATTCTTAAGCCCGAACCTTTTTACAATAGAGTAGGGACGCATATCAAAAATCTTGTCAAGCTTCTATGCAATTTCTCCGTCGTGAAGCAGGTTTCCTTTGCTGTCTTTCACCTTTCCGGTTCCGTAGGTATTTACATAGAGGCCTACAGGCTGCGCAACACCAATGGCATAGGCAACCTGAACGAGAGCCTGGTCGCAGACACCGGCAGCAACAAGGTTTTTCGCAATATGCCGCGAAGCATACGCAGCTGACCTGTCAACTTTCGATGAGTCCTTTCCCGAGAAGGCACCGCCGCCGTGAGCGCCATGTCCGCCATAGGTGTCAACGATGATCTTGCGGCCGGTAAGTCCTGTGTCGCCATGAGGTCCTCCGATTACAAATTTGCCGGTAGGATTAACGAGCAGTTTGTACTCGGTATTGAAGAGCTTCTGGATTCTTGCAGGAAGTGATTTTTTTACCTTTGGGATAAGCACTTTTACAAGGTCTTCCTTTATTTTCTGCTGCATTGCTTTTTCTGCTGCAAGCCCGGCTTTATGTGACTTGTCCTTCGGGAGGATGAATTCATCGTGCTGCGTGCTTATGACAATGGTATCGATGCGCACGGGTTTATTATTATCGTCATATTCGACAGTCACCTGCGACTTGCTGTCGGGGCGAAGGTATTTCATCTGTTTCCCTTCGCGCCTGATTGTAGCCAGCTCATTAAGAAGCCTGTGGGCAAGCTCGATTGTGAGAGGCATATAGTTATCCATTTCGCGGCAGGCATATCCGAACATCATGCCCTGATCGCCTGCTCCCTGTTCCTCGGGATTCTCGCGGACAACGCCCTGATTGATATCGGCCGACTGCTCATGAATTGTGGAGATGACTCCGCATGAATCGCAGTCGAAACGGTATTCTGCCTTGGTATATCCGATCTGACGGATCACCCGGCGGGCAGTCTCCTGCACATCGACCCAGCCTTCGGTTCTCACTTCTCCCCCGCAAACAACAAGTCCTGTTGTTACGAAGGTCTCGCATGCAACTTTTGATTCCGGATCCCAGCGGAGGAATTCATCAAGCAGCGAGTCGGATATCTGATCGGCTACCTTATCGGGGTGCCCTTCGGAAACTGATTCTGATGTAAATAAGTAAGCCATAATAAAAATAGTTACGAGTTTGGAGTTACGAGTTTGGAGTTAAATAAAAAAAAACAACAACAAGGACTCTGACTGGCTGGCTGAAATGAGGAAGGATTAGCGGTTTAGCATTTTTTCCCGTGGTTGCAATCAGCACAAATCTGTCCACCTGTAATTATGATGCAAAGCAAATAAAAAAAACCGAGTATATGGAATCTTTCGCCAAAAAAATCAATTATCACCCCTTGTGAGGTGCCTGAAGATCTCTTCAAGATTGCTCTCCTGCTTCTGCAGCGACAGTACTGTAAGGTTGTTCTTAACGGCGAATGCAAAAATTACCGGTCTGATATCCTCCGGGCCAGTCGCCTCAATCTGCCAAAGGTTTGCTCTGGCCGGTTCAGCTTTGCTTACCCCGGCAATACCGGACAACAATTCCGGGGTGACCTCCCTGTCAAACTCAACCGTAATTATCTGCCTGGGATTCTTTATTACTGAATAAATATTCTCAATAAGCTCATCTGCCACGATAACCCCTTCGTCGATAATTATCACCCTGTCGCATATTGCTTCAACCTCCTGCATAATATGTGTTGAGAGCATCACGGTCTTTTCCTTTCCGGCTTCCCTGATAAGATTCCTGATCTCGCCTATCTGGTTAGGATCGAGCCCTGTTGTCGCTTCATCGAGGATCAGTACCGAAGGGTTGTGTATCAGAGCCTGGGCGAGACCCACCCTTTGCCTGTAGCCTTTGGAGAGAGAGCCGATTTTTTTCTTCTGTTCAGGGAGAAGTCCTGTTACTTCTATAATATTATCAATCTGGGTTTTCAGGGGAAGAGGATTTTTATAGACAGAAGCTACAAATTGAAGATATTCCCTTACATACATTTCGGGATACAGAGGGTTATTTTCGGGAAGGTAACCGATCTTCTTCCTGATCTCAAGGTTATTGCTTTCCACATCGAGACCATTAACTTTTACCTCTCCCGATGAAGGAGGGATGAAGCCTGTAATTATCTTCATCATTGTAGACTTCCCTGCGCCGTTCGGGCCCAGAAAGCCTACTATCTCACCTGTATTTACAGTGAATGAGACCTTATCGAGTGCCTTCTGCGCGCCGTATAGTTTTGTGACTCCGTGAACTTCGATTGACATGAGGTTCCTTTTCTGTGATAATAATGTGCTAAGATAGCAGAAAGCATCAGAAAGCAATAGATGCTGAGAATGCCGGAAGCATGTAACTGCGTTTCTCCGGGTGGGCTAAAGCTCTGGCAGCTATCTGGTTGTTAAGGAAAATATTTTGTGGCGTAAGACTTATATTCCATCTTGTTGGTTTCTCATTCAGCCATGATGAAGCCTGGTTCGCTTTCTTGTATTTATTTACCATTAATGCATAAGTGGTCATACCTGTAAGGTACGACATCAGGAAATACGGATTCGGCGATTCAGGTGTAAAAAGCGCAGTGGCTCCAAGGCCCACTACAGCTCCGCCTGCGGCTGCCAAAGCTGTATTCCTGCCCTGCTGAATTGAAAACCGGGTATCTTTCAGCAGCATGTGTCCTGCTATTGTTCCGCCAAGCGCCCCAAGTGCTGGTAAGAGCAGATCGGAAGAATTGAAATCGACTTCATAATGGCTTTTTGGGATAAGTGCCAAGCCGAGACCGGCATTAAGTACTGTTAATGCCTGGGTGGATATTATGTCTCCTTTGGTATAATCGTATTTATCGGCAACCTTATCGGCAATAAAATAACCTAATGCGTTTCCTCCCATGAATGTTGCTGCATAGAGGCTGGGGCTTTCGCTTGCAAAGGCAGCAGTAAGTGCAAGTCCTTCAATAGAGATAAGTGTGCCATAGTGTGTATAGAGAGCAACCCTGCCCTGCGACCAGGGTTTTACCTTTCCCAGGTGAAATCCCAGATGGCCGAGTCCGATACTCGACAAGGTGGCCAGTCCCAATATCAGTTCGGGGTTGTCTCCTGCATTCTCTCCTGTAAACAGCACTCCCAGGGCAGCTCCCTGGAATCCTCCCATGGATTTCCCATAAAGTGAAAGCTGGAGAGAATTGTATGCAACGTATTTATCCTTGACAGTAATGAGAGGCAGTAGAGCGGATGCCCCTGCGGTCAGAAAAGGAAAACCGACCAAAAAACCTTCACTTTCGATTCCAAAGACCCCGATTGTTGCCCAGCCGTAAACATAGCCAAAGACACCGGATGTAAACAGGTATCTTGAAAAGAGACTTCTTTCTCCGGCAAACACATTATCTTCCTGAACCGGAATCACCTTTTTGGGAGCCCCTGTGTTCTGCGACCAGTTTGCCCTGTTCTGGTAATAGAATGACTTTTCCTGGTCAGACATTCTCGAGAAATAATCGTCGAGTTTTGATTTCTTATCGGCGATTGTCGTTTTTTCCAGTTCAGTAAGGGCAGTACCGGCAACCTGTTTCCGGATAAGGCTCTGATATGAAGAATCCTGTTCCATTTTCCAGTAGTCATATGCAGTGTATTGCTGGGCTGCAAGGGAGAAGGGAAGAAAAAATATGAACAGGATGAGGCAGCTGAGTCTTTGTTTCATCGGTGCTGTTATTTGTCTGTAATAGAAATGCTATTATCGATAATCAAAGTTAATAATATGCAGGGAAAAGAGATTTAAATACACCTTAAAGTGTTTTCATTTTTCAATATTATTTAAAACAGGTCGCCGCTATGCGGCTCAGATGGGAGGGGGAGATGGGGAGATGGGGGGAGTGGGAGAAGAGCCCATTGCTACAAGCAGGTCGCCGCTATGCGGCTCAGATGGGAGGGGGAGATGGGGAGATGGGGGGAGTGGGAGAAGACCCCATTGCTACAAGCAGGTCGCCGCTATGCGGCTCAGATGGAGGGGGAGATGGGGAGATGGGGGGAGTGGGAGAAGAGCCCATTGCTACAAGCAGGTCGCCGCTATGCGGCTCAGATGGGAGGGGGAGAGGGGGAGATGGGGGGAGTGGGAGAAGAGCCCATTGCTACAAGCAGGTCGCCGCTATGCGGCTCAGGAAATCTGGATGAGAGTCGCAATGGTTATTGGAGTGAGTGCCGTAGGCACAACCTGTTTGTAGAAATGTAAGCAAGCAAATAAATGAGCTCCGTAGGAGCGACCTGTTTGCAGCACCGTCGCCAGGCGAATCAAATTTGTAAAAAAAATTTGCATTATTCAAAAATAAATAGTAATATTGTACTATATAACTATTACAATGGTTCAATTCATTTTAGACCCGAAAGCAGGCGTGCCATTTTACAGGCAGATAATTGACCAGATAAAATTCGGCATAGCCTCAGGCAGCCTCACCGCAGGTGAGCAGTTGCCTACAGTAAGAGCCCTTGCGGTTGAACTGAAGGTTAATCTAAACACCGTCACAAAAGCCTACAAGGAGCTTGAGATCCTCAGCATACTCGAAACCCAGCAGGGCTCGGGTACATTCATCGGCACCTCCGATATCAGGATTCCTGAAGATGAGAAGAAGAAAAAGCTTAAAGACATCTGCAATGAGTTTTCGACAATTGCATACAGCTATGGATTTTCAACTGATGATATTATAAATGAACTTCAAAAAAACCTAAACAAATGAAAACAACAACATTTTCTTACAGTTCCTACAATCCGGTGTCGCTGACTGTCCTTGTGATACTCGGCGGTATTTCTGTGGGTTTATATGCGCTCGCGTATATAGGCATACCGCTACTGGCAGGATTGCTGATCGTATCAGTTTTTACAGCCAGCTCCATCCAGATTGCCGATCAATGGGAACGTGGAGTCGTTCTCAGGATGGGTAAGTACAGCGGGCTGAAGGGTCCCGGCCTCTTTTTTATTATCCCCATTCTCGACCAGGTCAGCAGTTACATCGACCAGAGGGTTCGTGTAACGGAATTCAAAGCTGAGCAGACCCTTACCAAGGACACGGTTCCTGTGAATGTTGACGCTGTGGTATACTGGACGGTATGGGATGTGGAGAAGGCAGCCCTTGAAGTGCAGAATTATGAGAGGGCGATTTCGTTCATTGCCCAGACAGATCTGAGGGATATAATAGGGAAACATGAACTTGCCGATCTGCTGCAGGAGAGGGAAAAGATCGCGGAGGTGCTTCAAAAGACACTTGATGCCAATACAAATCCATGGGGGATAACCTGCCAGACTGTTGGTATCAGGGACATTATAATCCCTCCCGGACTTGCTGATGCAATGAGCAAGCAGGCACAGGCAGAGCGTGAGAGGAAGGCAAGAGTCATACTTGGTACTGCTGAGACCGAAATCGCCGAGAAATTCGCAAAGGCCAGTGAACAGTACGCCAATAATCCAATTGCCCTGCACCTCCGCGGAATGAATATGCTTTATGAGGGGCTTAAGGAGAAAGGATCGATGGTAATTGTGCCAAGTTCAGCGCTCGATTCAATGAATCTGGGTGTAATCGGAGGGCTTGTTTCGCTTGCAAAGCTTAATGAAAACAAGACAGAATAAGTAATCAACCTCCTCCCCCTCCGGGGTACTCCTCCTTCAAAAGGAGGAGAGACTTTATTTAATTATTAGCAAATCCAGTATCAAAAAATCTGGTACTGAAATATTGAATTGTACCACGGTCGACAGATCCACGCCAGCGGTTAATTCCAAACAAAAAATCCGGAATAACTCCGGATTTTTTATTTCAATGAAGTTATTTTTTTCAACCATACATGAACTGGCCGACCTTAGCGAATGATGCTTTAGGGTTGACGCAGCATACAGGGATCTTCTGGCTGTTGGCGATTATGAACTGCTCCGATGCTCCGATCACATAGTCAGCCATTGTAATATTCTTTGTTGTCATTATCAGTATCAGGTCGGCATTGATATTCTGTGAGAATTCAATTGTCTGCTCCGCAAACTTCTTCTTCGGAACCTCGTGGATCTGATACTCTATGTTGTTTTGAATAAGGTATTTAATTGCATAGTTCAGGTTGGCATTGGTCTTTTTCAAAAGGCTTTTGTCAACACTCAGGGCTACAAGCATATGTATTTTTGAATCGAAATACTTACCCATGAAAATAGCCATCTTCATCTTTTCCTTATTCTCGCTGCGGAAATCAATCGGGAAAACAATATTCCGGTATTTTTCATGATTCCCGGGAGGGTCCTGGACCACAATAAACGGAACTTTAGACTTGACAATGACCTTAAGGGCCCAGCTGCCGGTGAGTTTCTGCATCCCTTTCATTCCATGCGTGCCCATTACAACAAGGCCGGTATTATTATCTTTTTCGTTAGCATATTCGGCAATGGTTGAGAAAATGCTCCCCTTGGCAATATGAAAATTAACCGGGACATTGTATTTAGTCCTGCCTGCTTCAGCAGCCTGTTTAAGCTGTGCCTTTTTAATTCCGGCCTCTTTATTAGCCAGCCCGGAATCGATAATATGCAAAAGACAGATCTCATTATCAATCATCCGGCTGATTTTAGCTGCATGTTCAAGCGCATATTCGGCAACTTGTGTGAAATCCCAGGGAACAACGATTACTTTTTTATTCTCTTCCATAACTAATAACAGTTTTCAGGTTTAATATTCAAAGGTATTCAGATTTTGCAAATTTTCAAACCATTTAAGTACAATGGTGTTATCTTATCAATAATAACTGCAATTGAGGGTAAATATTATTTATTACTTTTGCGCTACTATAATTTTTGAACGAATATAATGAAAAGGATAAAGGTAAAGGTCTTGCTTTCCTCCCATGAACTGGGGGCTGATGTGCTTGTGAAGGGATGGGTAAGGACAAAAAGAGGAAACAAAAATATTGTTTTTATAGCTCTGAACGACGGATCGACAATAAACAACATCCAGATAGTTGCCGATACTGCTTCATTTGATGAGGCTGTGCTTAAGGAGATCTCAACAGGAGCCTGCATTGCGGTAACCGGGAAACTGGTTGAGTCGCAGGGGCAGGGTCAGAGTATTGAAATTAATGCTTCATCGATAGAGTTGTACGGGAAGAGCGATGCTGAAAGCTATCCTCTCCAGAAAAAAGGACACTCGATGGAATTCCTCCGGGAGAATGCCCACCTGCGTTTCAGGACAAACACCTTCGGGGCTGTGTTCAGGATGCGGCATGCAATGGCTTTTGCCATTCATAAATATTTCAACGACAAGGGATTTTTCTATCTCCATACTCCGATTGTTACCGGCAGCGACTGTGAAGGGGCAGGTGAGATGTTCCACGTTACCACTCTCGATCTGAAGAATATGCCGCGCAATGAAGACGGGTCAATTGACTTCAGGAATGATTTTTTCGGTAAAGAAACAAACCTGACGGTATCGGGCCAGCTCGAAGGTGAGCTTGGAGCCCTTGCGCTTGGCGATATTTATACCTTCGGACCCACCTTCAGGGCCGAAAACTCAAATACACCCCGTCATCTTGCAGAATTCTGGATGATTGAACCGGAAATGTCGTTCTATGATCTTAACGACAACATGGATCTTGCAGAGGAGTTTGTCAAATATCTTATCAGCTATGCACTGGAGAATTGCCGGGAAGATCTTGATTTTTTGAATAATATGATTGACAAGGGCCTGCTTGAAAGGCTGAGGTTCGTGCTTGAGAATAAGTTTGTAAGGATAAGCTACACAGAAGCGGTTGATATCCTTTCCAAGGCTGACAGGAAATGGGAGTACCCGGTAGGATGGGGACGCGATCTGCAGGCTGAGCATGAGAGATATCTTGTTGAGGAGCATTTCAAAAGACCTGTCATTCTTACAGATTACCCCAGAGATATCAAGGCCTTCTATATGAAACAGAACGATGACGGAAAGACAGTAAGGGCGATGGACGTTCTCTTTCCGGGCATAGGAGAGATAATTGGCGGATCGCAGAGGGAGGAGGATTACGACAAGCTGCTTGCAAGGATTACCGAGATGAAGCTTCCCCAGAAAGATCTATGGTGGTATCTCGATACAAGAAGGTTCGGAACTGCTCCTCACAGCGGATTTGGCCTTGGTTTTGAAAGGCTTATGTTATTTGTTACCGGAATGTCGAACATCCGGGATGTTATACCCTTCCCGAGAACCCCGAAGAACGCTGAATTCTAATTTTTAATTCTCAGAAATATTATTTGAAGAGAAGAGGATGTTAAATCAGAGGTTACAGCAGAAGTTGCTTCAGAAGCTTTCGCCGCAGCAGATACAGATGATTAAGCTGCTGGAAGTCCCTGCCTTGCAGATGGAGGAGAGGATAAAGAAAGAACTTGAAGAAAACCCTGCGCTTGAAGAGGGAGCTGATGAAGAGGAGATAAGTCCTGATACTGAGGACGGGGAAGATTTTGAGGAGAAAGACAAGGATCAGGATGAATTTACAATTGACGATTATATTGAAGAAGATGAAATCCCCGAGTACAGGCTCCAGATAAGCAACACAGGAAAAGACGAGGAGAAAAGGAGCGAGATCCCCTTTTCAGTGGGATTCTCATTCCAGGAACATCTTGAATCACAGCTTAATCTTCGCGACCTCACTGAAAAACAAAAAATTCTCGGAGAATATATCCTTGGCAATATTGATGACGACGGATACCTGCGGAGGGATATTATAAACATAGTTGATGATCTTGCCTTCCTTCAGAATATTGAAACAACCGAAGAGGAGCTTGAAGAGGTCCTTACAATAATCCAGGACCTGGAACCCGCAGGAGTCGGAGCCAGAACCCTCCGGGAGTGCCTTATGCTTCAGGTTGAAAAACGCAGCAGGCATCAGAAATCGCAGGACCTGATCTATAAAATACTTGATGAGTATTTTGAGGAATTCTCCAAAAGGCATTATGACAAAATAATTGCGAGGCTTGGTATCACTGAGGAAGAGCTGAAGTCTGCCATCGAAGAAGTGCTTAAGCTTAATCCAAAGCCGGGTGGCGTTTACAGTGATCCGTTCAGCAAGTCGTCGCAGCCGATAATTCCCGATTTCATACTTGAACTGAGTGAGGACGGTTTCGATCTTCATCTTAACTCGCGTAACCTGCCTGAGCTCAGGTTAAGCTCCTCCTATAACGAAATGCTGCGATCGTACAGCAGGGATAAGAATCAGAAAAAGGAGATGAAGGATGCTGTAATGTTTGTAAAGCAGAAGATCGATTCGGCTAAATGGTTCATCGATGCTATAAAACAGAGGCAAAACACGCTTCTTTTAACAATGAATGCAATTCTTGAATACCAGAAGGAATATTTCATCGATGGCGACGAGACACAGCTTAAACCGATGATCCTTAAAGACGTAGCAGAGATGACGGGGCTTGACATATCAACAGTGTCGAGGGTTGCCAACAGCAAATTCATCCAGACTCCGTTCGGGATAATACCTCTCAAATTCTTCTTTTCGGAAGGTCTTCAGACCGACAGCGGTGAAGAGGTGTCGACAAGGGAGATTAAAAGGATCCTGCAGGATTGTATCGAAAATGAACAGAAACGCAGACCGCTTACCGATGAAAGACTTACCGAGATCCTTCAGGAAAAGGGATACCAGATAGCGAGGCGGACAGTTGCTAAATACAGGGAACAGTTAAATATACCTGTGGCAAGGCTCAGGAAGGAGATATAAGTAAGAAGTAAGAAGTAAGAAGTAAGAAGTAGGAAGTAAGAAGACAGAAGACAGAAGTCCGAAGACGGAAGTCCGAAGACGGAAGGCAGAAGACGGAAGGCAGAAGATATTAAGGTAAAAGACTAGTGAAAAAAGATAAAACAGGTAGGTGACAGATGAGTGAGGAGAGAAGAGAATCAGGCGGTTCCCTGGCAAAAATAGCATCAGTAGTATTTCATCCGTTATTAATGCCTCTTTACGGCATGCTGATAATTTTTTCAGCGCCGACTCTTTTGGGATATCTTCCCTTTCCCGTAAAAAGGTTATTGGTAATAATTATATTGATAAACAATGTGATATTGCCGGCCTCTCTTTTGCCATTCTTTAAATACAGGCAGGTAATCACCTCATGGAGTATCGATATCAGGAGTGAAAGAATAATTCCGCTGCTTCTTACTACTCTTCTTTATGCCTCAACATCTTATATTATCCACCGCCTTCCCGTCCCGGTCTTTATAAAGTCGTTTATTCTTGCTGCGTTCATTCTTTCTCTTGTTGTCACGGTAATCACCTTCTGGTGGAAGATCTCTCTTCATTCAGTGGGTGCAGGGGCGCTGATCGGCCTTGTTATCCTACTGTCGTTCAAGATGTATACCCCGCTTGTCTGGTACCTCGTTTCTTCTATCGTAACCGGAGGGATATTGTTATCATCGAGACTCAGTCTCAACATACACAGCCCCATGCAGGTTTGGGCCGGCTTACTGACCGGTTTAGCCGGCCTGATCGTTGTTATGTATTTATTCTGAAAGCTCCTCAAGAGCTTTTGTAAGCAGAATGGCGCTTTCGCTCAGCAGCTCTTCATGGAAAACGGATGGAATCTCAGGCAGTATTTTTAAGGTCCTTATTTTGTTCTGCTTAAGGGTTGAAAAATTTCCCTTTCCGGAAAGATATTCTGCCAGGTACTCCTGTTCGGTCTGACCCGGTGTTGGTATCAGCAGAGCACTTCTTTTCAGGCTTGCCAGTTCCATTATTGTTGTATAACCTGAACGGCAAATGACAGTTTCTGACGAGGAGATCAGCTTACTCATTTCTATTGCAGGCAGATGGCTGAGGTAAGTTATGTTTCCCCCTGCTGCCGGGCTGGTCCTGCCCGCCGGATCGCCTCCGAGCATTGCAACCGTAAAAGGCTGACCGTTCAGAAACCGGGTCAGAAGGTTTCCGAGAATACTCCTCTGAGGTTCTGGTCCCGATAGAATTACTGTTATGCTCTTCTCCTTCTTCTTATTATTTTCTGTTGCCGTACAGCTATCTGAAAAGCGTGACAGGATGCCGATATACCTCACATTTTGCGGCAAAGAGAATCCATGCGACAGGCGCCCCGAAAGGTTGTTCCCGCCGGGAAGATCCGGAATAAAACAGAAGGAATATTTACTTATTACTGCCCGGTGAAGGGCCTTCCCGATGAACTCAAAAAACCTGAAAGGACGGGGAAAGGGTATCCGGGGCATATGGGTGATATAGGCCGTTGTTACGCTTTTGTTCCAGAGGCCGAACCTGTTGTCGCTTATTACAATATCAATATTATTTGCGATGATTATCTTCTTCAGGGCAAAGTGTTCTTTTACAATGTGATATATCAGCAAGGGGGTTTGGAGAAGCAGAACAAGATACTGGGGAAGCATGGCTGAATAGACCGGTCTGAATCCGGGAAATTCGATCAGCCGCACATCAGGAAGCTCAGTTCTGAAAAAGGGCATCAGCGATTGTCCTGAGGCAATGATGACATTATTATCCAGCTCCATCAGGCGGTTTGCAATGGGGACAATCCGGGCAGCATGACCCAGTCCCCACTCAAGCGGTGAAATGAGTATGTTTTTTCTGTTCTTCAATTTATGATGAAACCTGTGTTTTAATTCCAAGCTTTTCAACCCTGGCGGCTATTTTTGCAAGCTCGCCGGCTGAGACCTTTGATAATTCAGCGCCAACCGGAGTATCTCTCGAAATTGTATAGATCATAACCTCTGCCGGCTTTATCTTTTCAAGTGCCTTCAGCCAGGCGGAAAGCTCCTCTTCCGTTGTGTTATCAACCAGGATCTCCCTGTATTTCCCCCTCAGAAAGAGTGTCTGGATTATCAGGTTTCCTCCAAATCCGGCAAGATTATTTATAAGTTCCCTGACATCAAGATGTTTGTTTGGCTGATTGTGCACCTTGACAGTGGATTCGAAAGCTGAATCGAGCTTCAGGATGTTCATATCGACTTTCAGAAGGGCTGATCTCACATCGGGCCTGTTTATTGTGGTGGCATTTGACAGAACTGCTATCCTGGCAGAGGGGAAATATTTATCCCTTAATGCAATGGAATCATCGATGATCCCATGGAATTCGGGGTGGAGGGTTGGTTCTCCGTTGCCGGCATATGTTATGACATCGGGATTCTCGCCTTTCTCCTTCATAGCAGAAAGTTTGTTGTCGAGAGCGGTGAATACTTCACCCCGTGTGGGGAGCTGACTTTTCACCTTCTCTATATCTGCGCTCCAGCCGCATTCACAGTAAATGCAATCGAAGTTGCAGAATTTCCTGTTGACAGGCAGGAGGTTGATCCCGAGAGACACGCCAAGACGCCGGCTTTTCACCGGTCCGAATATTATCTCATCAAAGAGGAACGTAGCCATAAGGAGCGAAGGGATTTAGATCAGTCTTGTAACAAAAGTATCTTCACGTAATTTCATGTTTATAAGGTCAACGTTCTGAAGCAGCAGCAGTCCGGGATTCTTTCCTGTTTCGATCGAACCAAATCTCTCCAGCTCTCCCAATGCCTTTGCTCCGTTAAAGGTTGACCATTTTACAAGATCCTCAACTGACAAAGCGGGGAAGTTCAGCTGTAAAGTTTTGAGTTCTTCGATTATACTCAGCCTGGTATTAGAGGCGAGACTATCGGTTCCGATTACAAGATCGCAACCCTCTTCAATCATCATCTCAACAGGAGGAAGGTGGTTTTCGATATAGAGGTTTGAATCAGGACAGAGACACCAGAACACCCCTCCTCTTTTGTTTACAGCACCGATTGTTTCGCGGTCGGCGAAGGTGTTGTGGACAAGAACAAGATTTCCTGATGAGGTTATTTCCTTAAGGGCAACCTGTATATGACTTCCGGGAGTTTCAAGTAGCGCAGGGAGCAGACCCGACTCTCTTAATACATCGGAAAGAGGTCCTGTATGGCTGTTGAGAAAGGTCTTTTCTCCTTCCGTTTCCATGAAGTGAACAGAGCTAACCTTATTATCAGTAGTTAATGACCTGAGAAGACGAAGCAGGTTTAGCGACATTGAATAGGCTGAATGAGGAACCATCTGAAAAGGAAGACCCGCCTCCAGGGCTTCAGATGCAAGGTTTTTAAGGCCGGCAATTCTTTTGTCTGCCTTTTCCGGGTCGATTCCAAAAACCTCAAGCAGGCTCAGGTATTTAATACTGCTGCTTTTTTTTATGCCGAACGAAAACGGAGTATTGCAAATATCGGCACAAAGGGATATCCCATCCCTGAACATATCATTATCTGCCTTTAGGGCCGACGCGGTGATCTGCTCCGGCGAGTCATTGCGGTTTGTGCTGACCTTTGATAAAAATCCCCCGAGCCCTCCGCCCATTTCGATTTTTCCCTTCATGTGGGAGAGTTCGAGATGGCAGTGGCAGTTGACAAAGCCGGGAATAATTATGCCGTTATGGTATTCGACGGAATGTTTCTCTTCCGGAGCTCCGCCGCTGTCTTCGATATTCACAATAGTGCCGTCGTCGCGGGTTGTGATTATTGCTCTTTTCAGAGGCGGCGCTGCGTTTGTTAAAATGTACTGGGCTGAAAAGTGTTTCATACAGCCGCAAGTGTATATGTTAATGAGATATTATCAATTACAGCATTTTCTTCCCCCGATCCGCGATACCCGGAATTGTCGTAGAAGTATCCTCTTAACCTGAGCGGTTTGTTTTCAGGGACGAGAATTTTAATTGCATAGTCGTGCGCCTGGCCATCCTTAAGAAACCTGACAGACTTAAGGTAACTGCGTTTCCCTGTTTCCATGCTGTCGCGATGGCAGGTATATGCATTTATCTCTGCCGGGAAAAGCTGATCGCCGGGATAAAACCTAGCCCTGAACTTAAGTATGTAATAACCGGGAATCTCAAGGGGCATATCAATCTGAAGGGAGTCAGAGTTTGCGGGATTGCCAAGGTAAAATGATTCTTTTCCGTTCCATTGATTTTCGATACGGGCCTGAATGATAAGGATCTCCTTTTCAACATATGATTCCTTTTCGCTCAGTATTCCCAGAGCTCTGTCGTAGATCTTTACAAGCTGCTTTGGTTTTTTAATAAAATAGTACTTCAATGTTTTATCCATTTCCTCCTTTGTATAGCCATATTTTTCAACTACCTGTACATATCCCGAAAGGGAGTCGAGTGAGGAGTACATGGCGCGTATGCTTGGAAGGGAAAGGAGTCCGTCGGACATATATATTTCAGCCAGAAGGGCCGGGAGTTCCTTTTCGGGTATCATGTTTTTATGATCCAGCTTATTTCTCCTGCCCGTACAGGAAGTTGAAATCAATAAGACAAAAGATAAAAGTATAAAGATAAAAGTACGGAATCTGGCGACTTTTGTGGATATATTTAATATAAAGTTCATTTTTAAACCTTTTTTCTTAATGTCTTAAACTTTTTCCTTTAACCTTTAACCTTTAACCTTTTGCCTTCCCTGCAGGCTGGCTCCTTCGCTAAAATGATCCACCGGATCATTTTTTAACGCTCGGCCCCCTTGCTGAGGTATTTTTTAGTCAGAAAACGGACAGGATACCATGCAGCCCAGTAACCGATCAGCAGGACAGTGACCGGAACAACAATAAAGTCCTTAAGCTTGATTACAACGGGATACGCATCCATAATCAGGGAACTGCTCTGAAGTCGGACAAGTCCGAATGTCTGCTGGGCCCAGCAGATCAGAAATCCGAGGAGCAGGCCGACTGATGCGCCGATTATTGAGATGAGCCATCCCTCAAATATGAAAACATTTCTTATTAGTGTGTTATCTGCGCCAAGGCTTCTGAGGATCTTTATATCCCGTTCCTTTTCAATTATCAGCATTGTTAAAGATCCAATTATATTGAATGATGCAATTATAAGGATCAGTGTAAGAATGAAGAAGATTGCCAGCCTTTCGGAACGCATTACCTTATAGAAGATCTCCTGCTGCTGGTATCTGTTCTGCACCCGGAATCCCTCGGTGAATATTGAGGCGATTTTCCTCTGTATTGCCTCAGGGTCACCCTCTCCTGAAAATTTCACCTCAACAGATGTGACCCCTTCCGGAATTTCCGTAATAATCCGGGCAAAACTGATGGGCACATATACATACTTCGAATCGTACTCCTTTTCTATCTCAAAGATACCGGAAGGGAGGATGTAATTATTCCTCAGGCTGTTTTCGACGCTCAGCGTTGTTCCTCCATCCTTCCGCGGGACAATAATGTTAAGAGGTGTGATGAAATTGATCCCTATCCCGAGTGTCTGGGCAACACCAACTCCGGGGACAGCATAAGGCCTGCCATTTTCTGCTTCAAGAATAAATTCACCCTCCCACATTGTGCTGTCGATGCCCGAGACTTTAACATACGAACTGTCAACGCCCTTAATTGTTGCGATATTCTGTCTGTCGCCATATTCAAGAATTGCATTCTCTTCAATTACAAGCGAATAGCAATCGACTCCCTTAACTTCGGAAAGGAGTTTCAGCCTGTCGCTGCCGGGAATGAAGCTCTTGCCCCTGAGAGCTGTTATTTTTATGTCGGGGTCGAAGGTGTTGAAGATGTTGCTTACCATTTCTTCGAGGCCGTTGAAGACCGAGAGCACAATAATAAGGGCCATTGTTCCCACAGCAACTCCTGTAACCGAAACGGCTGAAATTACATTTATGGCATTCCTCGATTTCTTGGCGAAGAGATACCGTTTTGCTATGTAGACAGATAGTTTCACCTCGTCACTTAATGGCTTTAACAAGCAAACCGCTTCCGCTTTCATGTGTCATCCTTACATCAAAAATATTAAGGATGAGCGATACGGGAAAGAAAACAAGATAGTAAAACGGGAGGAGAATAAAGAAGAAGTATGAAGCATTAAGCATCTTTACCGGGTATTTCATAGCCAGTCTCCATGAGATATTGCCCGGTCTGCCATATGTGTATTTTGCTTCGACCCTGCTGAACCCTGCGGCAGCAAGTTTTTCGGAAATATCACTGATACTGTAACCGTTCCTCACGTGTTCGTCGATGAATGATTCCTCATCATGCCCGTGAACATCAGATCCTCCCTTGTCGGATGGTGTTGAGATCAACAATGTCCCGTTTTCTTTCAGCGAGCGGTAAAAGTTTTTAAAGACGAGCAGATCGTCTTCAATATGTTCCATGACATCTACCGAAAGAATGAGGTCATAACATGCCGTGTCGGTAAGCCGTGTAAGATCTCCGGTTTTGAATATGACCCTGTCGGACATTCCTGCTACTGCGAAAAATTCGATGCAGTCGTTTACCTCACGGCTGTTGATATCCACTCCTTTGATCTTCCATCCCTTTCGCATCCTGACCATTCTCCATGAGTATTGTCCCAGTCCTGAACCGGCATCGAGCACTGATGCATCGGCCGGCAGCTGAGGTGCAATTTTTCGCAGTGCTTTATTTACATGCCAGGCCCGGAGAAGAAGCAGGTCGATAAGAAAATAGAGGATCTTTCTCATCAGGGGGCGACCGGCACAAAACCTGCCGATAGTCTCTTTTATAGGTTCGTACTGCATAGTCAGGTTTTGAGTAGCTTGTCTATCTTGTCGATATAGTCAAGGCTGTCGTCGATATGAAATGCGATGTCAGGAACTATTCTGAGTTGCGACCGGACCTTATGTCCCAGTTCAAACCTGATCTTCGAAGAGTGTTCCTGGATTGAATGAAGGATTTCATCCTGGTTTGTTGCCGGGAAGATGCTGATATAGACCTTGGCAAATGAAAGGTCGGGGCTCACTCTTACCCTTGTTATGGATATCAGTTTGCCATGGGCAATTTCATTAGCTTTCTTCAAAAAAATGTCGGCCAGTTCCTTTTGCACTAAGCGCGATACCTTCTTCTGTCTTGTCGATTCCATGGCCATTATTCAATTAGGCAGCAAAGGTAGGAAAAAAGGCGCAACGGCGCAACGGCACAAAGGCGCAAAGGAAGAAAAAGGCGTAGCTGCATAAAGGCAAAATTATACCGCTCGGCGAAGTTTGCAACTTCGCCGGAAATAGCTGTTTTCTCAGACCTGATTTTATATTAAGCGAAGTTACAAACTTCGCTTAGCTCCTATTCCTATGCAGCGCTACACCGCTGCACCCCTGCGCCTCTATGCCATTACGCCGCTACGCCTCTACGCCCCTACACCGTTGCGCCATTGTGCCGTTGTGCCATTGCGCCTTTTTATTATCTTTGCGGATATTTTATTTATTCGAGACATGGAGACAGTTGTGAGCGGCATCAGATCGACGGGAAACCTGCATCTGGGAAATTATTTTGGTGCAATAAAGAACTTCCTGAAGATGCAGAGGGAGAATAATTGCTTTTTTTTTATAGCAGATTATCACGCTCTTACAACACATCCAAAACCCGAAGACCTTCATGGCAATATTAAACAGGTTCTCGCAGAGTACCTGGCATGCGGAATTGATCCTGAAATTGCCACAGTATTCATTCAGAGCGATGTTCCGGAGGTGTCGGAACTGTATTTACTGCTCAACATGAATGCATATGTAGGCGAACTTGAGCGTACAGCCTCTTTTAAGGAGAAGATAAGAAAGCAGCCTGACAATATCAATGCCGGCTTACTCACGTATCCGGTTCTTATGGCGGCAGATATCATAATTCACAGGGCAAATAAAGTGCCTGTAGGAAAGGATCAGGAGCAGCATCTGGAGATGACAAGGAGGTTTGCCCGAAGGTTTAATATGATGTACGATGTTGAGTATTTTCCTGAACCGGATGCATATAATTTCGGCAAACAGCTTGTTAAGATCCCCGGTCTCGACGGCACAGGCAAAATGGGTAAAAGCGAAGGAAACGGGGTATTTCTGGCAGATACTCCCCAGGAGATCAGAAAGAAAGTCATGAGGGCAGTTACCGATACTGGTCCCACAGCACCGGGACAGGAGCCCACCGAACCGGTAAAGAACCTTTTTACTTTAATGAGTGTGGTTTCAGAACCCGATACTCTTAAGTTTTTCACAGAAAAACATGCTGCCTGCGAGATAAGGTATGGCGACATGAAGAAGCAGCTGGCAGAAGATATTGTGAAGTTTACTGATCCGATACGCGACAGGATAAATGAGCTGCTGGCGAATAAGGAGTATCTTTCAAAGGTTGTGGCAGCCGGAGCTGAAAAGGCCAGGGAAAGCGCTTCAAAAACAGTAAGGGAGGTAAGGGAAATTATAGGATACAGGCCTTTCTAGAAAAATAAAAGCCAGGTTTCGAACCTGGCTGCCCTGAAGGGATCAGGGATATGTTTGAGATTGCCTGTGCTTACTGTAAAACAAATTCTGTGCCAAAAAATCAGACAGCCACTCTGAGCGAGAAGATGAAATTTCTTCCGGGTGCTGTGATCCCCGATGAGTAGGGCCTGTAGCGCTGATCAAAAATATTCTCGACACCTGCATTAAGGAAGATCCTGTTGTAGAAACTATATGAAAGCCTGAAGTTGAGAGTGACCCAGCCGGGCGACCAGGGATTTCCATTTTCGTCCTTTGAATACATATATGCTTTTTCATTTTCCGAAGGAGGCATTTTGTCATGTTTTTTTGCCCCGTTATACGACCCATAAAGGTCGGCTTTCAGCCTGCTTCGCTCAAACACCAGGTGAGTGGAGCCAAACAGCGGCGCAGCGTGCCTCAGGTATGCTCCGTTTGACTCCTTCCCCTCCGTTACATTCAGAGCTGATGTCAGGTACAGCTCTCTTGTCATGTTGAGCTGCAGGTTAATCTGGAAGCCGTATACCCTCGCAGAAGCTGTGTTTGTCATGGCTTCCACTTTACTCAGTTCCCCTCCGTACATTACAGAATCCTCGCCGTTAAAAAGGAAATCATGCCTGACCATTGCATTATTGAGCAAGGTATAGAAACCGGTGATTTCGGCATGAAGGATATTCCCGAATTCTTTCGAAATGCCGAGATCGGCATTATATGCATATTCCGGTTCAAGATCAGGATTGGGTACAACAACTATCCCCGGAGCTGAATCAAATACTTTGCCGGCATCATCGAGGTTGGGTGCCCTGAAACCTGTTGACGCATTCAGGCTGATCTTCATTTTTTCCCGGGGCCTGACAACTATTCCGGCTGCTCCGGTCACTGCTCCGTTGGTGATTGAAATTGTGGTAAACGGGAAATTATAGAAAGAGTTATCTGCGATTGTTGACCATAGACCTGTGTAGTTGTACCTGATCCCTGTATTGAAAGTCACAAGATCCGAGATGTTGTTCTTATAGCCTGCATAAACAGAGTAGCCTGACCATTTATTTTTGCCATTCGGGTATCTTGATCCTGCAGGCGCAACGGAGCCTGTATTTGCATCGCGCGTCCGGGCTTCCGACCTGATGTCGTTATAAACCAGTTCAATGCCATAATACAGGAGCTGCTTCCCGTCGGCTGTTTTCTTATCGAAATCGATATTCAATGAAAGCGCTGTGACATCCTCGAACTGCTCATTGAAAGAATATTTTCCGAATGTTCTGTCGTGCCTGCTCTCCTGATATTTCTGGTGAGCAGCAACTATCCGTACTTCATCGAACATCGTGTTGCTCTTGCTGTTGGTGATCTGAAGGTTGTTCATGAGCCAGACCTGGGGACCATAGAACCAGTCACCATACCTCAGTTTCCCCGACTTATACTGGATAAGCCTGTCGTACCGGGGGATATCTGAAATCTTTGAATAATGGTTTGTAAAGACCACATCGGTATTTCTGCCCGGGTTAAAACGCAGTTTGTTCATTGCGTTAAGCTGGTTATAGCCGGAGGTCATCTGGACATCAGGGTCGGGATTGGCGACAACACTATCCCTGCCGTTAAACATTGCCGCAAATTCAGGCCTTGTATAGTCAGGATTATTTTTTGATCCCATTTTCAGATTGTCAAAACCCGACCAGGAGATACTTGTAAGAAAAGCCCATTTTTTTGTTCCGGCATTTAAGTCAAAGTGAAATGTCTTCTCCTTATTTGCAGAAGAAAACCTTGAGAGGGCGTCTGCTTTCAGATAGACCTTTTCTCCGGAAGAGAAGAGAGCTTTCTTTGAATGGAAATCCATAACCCCGCCGATGGCATCGCTTCCATAAACTGTTGCTCCGGGTCCGAAAATGATTTCAGCAGATTCAATGACTGATGGATCGAGCGATATTACATTATGGATATTTCCCTCCCTGTAAATTGCATTATTCATTCTTACTCCATCCACAACAATGAGAATCCGGTTGGTGGCAAAGCCCCTGATCATGGGACTTCCTCCCCCCATCTGGCTCTTCTGTATGTAAACCTCATCTGAAATGGCAAGCAGATCGGCAGCAGTCTGCGGACTATAGAATTCAACCTCAGGCTTCAGAACCGTAGCTATTTTATTAGGAACCTCCCTGACATTCTGCTCCCACCGGTTTGCAGAGACCACAAATTCTGAAAGAGTGAAGATCTTTCGGGTCAGCCTTACCTCATATCCCTTGTTTTTCAACTCTTCGGCGGTGAGGCAAAGCTGTTCAAATGTAAAATTCTGAAAGCAGATCAGTTCCTTGTTGCTGAAAGATGAAATGTCTGCCTTCCCCGATCCGTTCGTGTATATGAAACGTGTCCCTGACTTATTCAGGATTGCCACATCGGGTATCGGCTTAAGGTCTTCATTATCGATAACTGTTACCGTTTGCGAAAAGCTTTCGGGAAGCAGCAAAACTGCCAGGCAAAAGGTAAGTAGTGACAATCTCATAGTTTATTCTTTGAAACCGGATATATATCCCGTAAAAATAAGTTAAAAAATGCCCGTGTTTATTAAAGGCGGAAAAAACTCTCATTCTTTTGCTGAATTACACGGATTATCAATTATTTATTACTTTTGGAGCGGAACTATTTTTATCTGCCTGAAGTGGGAAAACGTGTTGCAATTATTCTTACTATTACCCTGATCTCCGGTCTTGCCATAATGGGCTATTTTCTTCAGCAGGGCCATAAGAGCCTTTTTACAGATCCTTATAAGGCAATATCACCTGATGCCTGTATCGTAATAGAGTCAGCTGATCTCAGGAGCTTTATCAATTCCCTTACTACCGGAAAAGGTCTTGCAGGCGAGCTGGGGAACATCAGGGAATTTGACACTTTCAACAGGAAACTAAAATACCTTGCTGATCAGGTCAACAAGCCGGGGTTTAATATAATAATGCGCGATGGCGAAGCGGTGATTGCATTCTTTCCTTCTGAAAAGGGCCCGTTGCAGCCTCTTATATCTGTAGTGGTGGCCCCTGAAACAAGGGATAAGCATATTAAAACACTAATTTCAGCTTCCGGAGCAGCTAATTTTATCGAGAGCCGTTCCGGCGGAAAGAGTATTTTCCAGGTACCATTCAAAATCAACAATCAGAATGACACAATATATATCTCCCTATTATCAGGACTGCTGGTGGGATCTCTTTCAAAAGATCTTCTCGCAGCTGCCATAACTCAGACCGGCAAAACAGGCGACGTGAGGAATCAGCCGGGTTTTTCAAGGGTACTCCTGGCTTCAGGAAAGAATGAGAACAGGATATTCTTCGTGTTTCCCAACCTTGAGAGTACTATAAAAAAGTTACTCTCTCCCGCGTATCAGTCGCTTGCCCCGAAGGTTGCATCTCTTGCCGGAACAGCCGGAGGAGATATATATCTCAATGAAGACGGGCTTATCGTCAGCGGTTATACTGAGTGCATTGATACTGCAGGATTTCTCAACAGGTATGAATTTCTTCCGCGTAAAACATTCAACACCTTCAAGTTGCTGCCATCGTCAACAGTGGTTTTTAAAACTGAGGTAATGGTAAGAGACACATTATCCGGTACAGACAATAATTTTACGGTTGAAGATGCTAAAAGTCTGGCAGTCAGGATGAAAGGTCTTGCAGGAGATGAGGTTACAATGGCATATCTTGATATCAGGGATAATCCTGCTGCTGACAACAGGTTGTTTCTTTTTGAACTTATAAGCAGCGCTCAGGCGGAGCAAATATTTACGGAGGCTTCAGGTTCGAAGACCGAGGTGATATATTTCGAACCCGACGACCAGGTCAGGATCCCGATATACAGGAATCAGTTTAAGGGTTTATCGGAATATCTGAAACCGGGTTTCCCGGGCGTATTTGATGATTCCTTCATTGCCTTTTACAATAATTTCATGATTTCCGGGAGTTCGTTTGCTGCAATAACAAGGCTCCTTTACGAAAACATCCTCAATAAAACACTTGCCAATGATCTTACTTACCGCGAGTTTGAAAACTCATTGCCAAGCAGTGCAGGATATTTCTTCTATTGTGTCCCTTCGCGGTTTTCGGAGTGGCTTTCAACGTACCTCAATGAAGATATTGTCAGTTCATTGAGAAACTACAAAGGGTCACTGGCCAGGATCCAGGCTGCCGGAATAAAGATGGTGTCGAGCAATGGCATGCTTTACAATAGCATATCCCTGCGATTCAGGGAAGAGGTGACGGAGGAATCAACAACTGAATGGGAGACAATGCTCGATACTGCCGCTGCGGTGAAACCATTCTTCTTCACAAACCATAATACAGGGGCAAAGGAAATATTCATCCAGGATATGAAGAACAATGCCTACCTTATAAATTCAGCCGGACGGGTATTGTGGAAGGTTCAGCTCAGTGAGCGCATCATGGACGACATCTTTATCATAGACATTTTCAGGAACGGTAAGTACCAGCTGCTCTTCTCAGGAAAGAACTTTCTTCATCTTCTCGACAGAAACGGCAACTATGTCGGGAGATATCCCGTAAGACTCCGGTCGCCCGCCACAAACTCCCTTGCTCTGTTTGATTATGATAACAATTTGAATTACAGAATTTTCGTTGCCGGAGAGGATAGGCAGATCTACTCATACGATAAAAACGGAAGCACTGTCAAGGGGTGGAAGCCTTATACAACAGCAGGAACTGTGGGAGAGGAGATAAGCTATTTTAAGGTATCCGGCAAGGATTATCTTGTTGCTTCCGACGGGATTAATCTCTATTTCCTTGATCGTTCGGGAAATTTAAGGCTGACCCTTAAGGAACCTGTAAATAAAGCAAAAGGCTCAGCACTGAGGCTTACAACAGGAGCTGAGCCCACAGTTGTATGTACCTCCGCTGACGGCACCTTATTTCACATTGGTTTCGACGGCAGAGTGAGTAAATCCGCTTTGCGGCAGCTCTCTCCGGACCATAAATCTGACTTTTTTGACATTGACGGCGATGGCTTCGGTGAATATGTGTTTATTGACAAAGGCACGCTCTATCTTTATGACCATGATAAAAAGGAGATGTTTAACCGTGATTTTGGCACCGAAAACCTGGCCGGACCACAATTTTTCATTTTTTCTGCATCAGACAGGAAAATAGGTGTAACAGATCTCGCTGAAAAACGTATACATCTAATAGATAAAAATGGAGAGGATATGAGTGGATTTCCGCTTAAAGGGGCATCTATGTTCTCGATAGGGAAACTGTCGGAGAAAAGCGGCTGGCATCTTATTGTCGGCGGCACCGACAGATTGCTTTATAATTACAAACTTGACACAGAGGTTAAATGATAAGATATATGTTGAGGCGACCGGGGCTTTTATTAATAATACTAACCATCCTCTCAACCGGAGGCTGTGTAAAGGAAACCCTCGATACGGATCTGATCTCAGACAGGATACACCTTTCACCGACCCTGGCAATAGCTGCAGTTAAAGGAGATGTCTCCCTCGAAGACGCCGTAAAGGCCAGCGATACTGTTATTTATGATCAGGATAAATTTGTGCGGATTGTCTTCAAGGAAGACTCGGTTATTAACCTGAACCTTAAAGACTTATATGATATTGACAACATGGTATCGTTTACCGAGACTTACAAGATGGGAGAGCTTGCTCTTTCCCCGTTCAGCAGCACCATGTCGTTTTCGCTGAACCAGATAAGCCTGAAATTCGCCACAGCTCTCCGCAATCAGTTTGTTGCCTTAAATGATGGACTTAACCATCCATTCCCATCCTTCCCTTCCACAGATCTGGGTGAGAGCAGTTTTACCGCATTCCCGAATTTTCAGAACGCTGTTTTCAAGTCGGGCTTCCTCGATATAAGCATCAAAAATAACCTTACCGCCCCGCTGAACAGCATCAGTCTTACTCTGTACAATGTTGCAGGCCATATACCTGTGAGCGCTGCTGTAACGATCCCTGCGATTTCGCCTGGCCAGACACAGACCGTATCGATTAATCTGGCCGACAAGACGCTTACCAACACTTTAAGTGCAGCTGTTGTTCTTTCAGGCAGCCCCGGAAATGCAACTCCTGTCAGAATTGATCTTGCAAACAGCAATATCGTGATCACAGTGGCGGGCAGGGATCTGAAAGTTAAATCAGGACGGGTAATACTGCCTGCTCAGACGATAGAGACTCTTGATAAAAAGGATACAATAACCTTCGATCCGGGCGCCGGAGTAGAGGTCGATGAGATTAAATCAATCTCAGGAGCTTTTACATACCGGATTCAGTCGTCATGCCCGCTGAAAGCCACACTTGATTTCAAGCTGCCAACTGCACTGAGATCAGGTTCGCCATTGACTGAATTAATTACCATTCTGCCCAACTCAATTCAATATGGATCGATTAGTGTCAATAATACACTTTTTAACCTGAGCTCCGTAACCTCACATCCCTTCAATATGTTGCCGCTGCAGTATAATTTCACTGTAAGCTCTGACGGGAATATGGTCACTTTCAATTCCACCGATCAGATAGCGGTAGAGCTGGAGTTGTCAAACCCTGATCTGGATTATGTGAAAGGATACTTTGGACAGAAGACAGATGTGCTTGATCCCGATTCGATAGATCTGGAGATCGGAGATTTCCTCAATCGTCTGACAGGTGATTTCTCTCTTATAAGCCCTTCATTGAAGGTTTCTTATTCAAACTCATTTGCGGTGCCAATCGAAATCGCACTTAATGTATCCGGAAGGCGAGGCTCCAAAAAAGTTGCTCTTGGTCTTGCCCCATTGGTTCTCGCCAGCCCCGTTGCCCCGGCAGCCAGGGATATTGACGGATCATTCACAATTAATAAAAATAATTCATCGCTGCCTGCCCTGTTATCGTTGCCTCCTGAAGTTATAAGGTTTTCAGGATCGACAAAGATGAACCCCTCGGGATTCACCGGTTTGAGAAATAATTATGTGTTTGGCAACAGCAGGTTCATTGGTTCTGTTGAGATTGAAATACCCCTGGAATTAAGAATTAACAATCTTCAGTTCACCGACACCCTGGATAATTTTCTGCAGGACGACAGCGGCAGTGGTGAGAATTCATTCAGTACTGAAGATTTTGACAAGCTCCGCATAGATCTTCGTGCAAAGAACGGCTTTCCTCTCGGAGTGTCGGTAAGCATGTCTCTCTTTGATGAAACAACCAATAAGGTGACGAGTACAATAACTGCCACGGATCTGCTCAAACCGGCTCCTGTCGGCAGTAATGGAAGATCAAGCGGAGTAAGTGAAACAGCAGTAAGCCTGACGTTTAATAAAGATTTTTTCGATTCAATTGATTCAAGTGACAAGATTATTTTCAAGTTCACCCTTAACACAACTGACGGTGGAGGAAAAGATGTCAGGATCTATTCGGACTACAGGATTGATTTCAGTGCAGCTGTTGTGGTGAAACCAGACTTTAATCTGAAGTAATAAGTAAGAAGGCTTGCTGATGAGACTAAAGACCGTATATATTCTATTAGTGTTGCTTGCAGTAGTTGCAGAAGCAGAGGCGCAGCACAACCAGGTCATGTACTATATGAACATACCTCAGAACCACCTGCTGAATCCTGCAAGGCGGCCATCCAATTCAGTCTATGTAGGCTTGCCTGTTTTGTCGGGCATAAAGGCGAATACCGGCAATAACTTTTTCGGGCTGTCTGATATCTTTGTGCAGGACCCCTTGTCTGATTCGCTCATTACAATACTACATCCCAATTACGATATAGATGAGTTTCTCTCGAACATTAATGCTCAAAACTATCTTGAAGTCACCGGAGGGATTCAATTACTCGGAGTCGGATTCAATATCGGGAAAGAGGGATATATGTTTATAGATATCAACGAGAGGGCGGAGGGGAACCTTATAATACCGGGAGATCTTTTCACCCTTGCCTTCAAGGGGAATGAGGGTTTTGCAGGAAGCACAATCGACCTGTCTTCGCTTAGCGGGAAAATGCAGTACTTCCGCGAAGCAGGAATAGGTTTTTCAACCCCTCTTTCAAACAAGTTAAGGATTGGCTTTAAAGGGAAGATGTTATTCGGGATTGGCTCAGTTTCGGTAGATAACAAGGCCCTGGCCATTAATGTGGGGGAGGATTATGCTCATTCTTTTGAAGCTGATGTTACTTTAAACATAAGTGCCCCTTTAGAAGTAACGGAGGATGCTGATGGTAATATTGAAACCGTGAATTTTGATGACAGCGAATTGCAGACCACAAGTCAGCAGGTTGAATACTTTACAGGACTTAAGAACCTGGGTTTTGGCCTTGAAATCGGGGCAGTATATGATCTCTCTGACCGGTTTTCATTATCTGCATCTGTGATTGACCTCGGGTATATCAAATGGAAGGACTATGTTAACAACCTGAATGTACAGGGGGAATTTAGTTTTGACGGTCTCGATGTGACGGATGTTGTTAATGGCGACAAGACATTTGATGAACTGGGTCAGGATCTGCTTGATTCCCTTGAAAACTCAATAGAGATAACACATACAGAAGATCCGTTTACAACCTGGCTTTCGCCCGGTGTGACTATCGGAGGAAGTTACAGGCTTAACAAAACCTTCTCTCTTGGTCTCCTTTCTTATACTAAGTTTGTGAACAGCAATGTTCGTGAGGCTCTTACTTTTTCAGGGAACATCAATCTTGGCACTGCTATTTCAGCAGGAATTAGCTACACTGTTTCATCAGGAAGGTACGACAACCTTGGAATCGGACTGGCAGCAAGGGCGGGGATCTTTCAGATATATGCCATCGCCGACAGGATCCCGCTGGCAATTAACAACCTCGATATCGGGGGGGGAACTATTCCGATGCCCGGAAACCTGAATATTGTTAACTTCAGGGTTGGGCTCAATCTTTTATTTGGCAACAAGATCCGGCAGAGGGAAGACAAACCGATGCTTGAAGTATTATAAGAAACTGTTAGTATGTTTTTAATCCGTTATTTACTTATAGGCCTGATTGTATATCTCATAGTCAGGGCTTTTTATCAGATGGGTGAAGAGAAGACTCCTCCTGCAAAGAAGCAGGAACCGGCAAAAAAGGATAAAAAGATAAAGGGAGTACCCAGGGAGATCGGTGAATATATCGATTATGAAGAGATGAAAGACTGAAAAAAAGGGATTATTTCTGTCCTTCCCTGAGCTGTTTGGCCAGCGAGTTTGCGAATACAAATTCATTAAGGGGTTCACAATCCGATCTGAGAATTTCATTTTTACTTCCCTCCCAGCATTTATGACCATCGCTTATGAATATGATCTTCTCACCGATCTCCATGACTGAGTTCATGTCGTGAGTATTTACAATTGTTGTAATTGAGTACTCCTCGGTGAGTTCCTTGATAAGCTCATCGATAAGAATGGCTGTCACCGGGTCAAGTCCCGAATTAGGCTCATCGCAGAAAAGATATTTGGGATTCAAAGCAATTGCCCTGGCTATTGCGACTCTTTTTTTCATTCCTCCCGATAGTTCGGAGGGGAACAGCTTATTTGAGTTTATGATGTTCACCCTGTTGAGGCAGAAGTTGATCCTGTCGAGCTTCTCTTCAGGAGTCTTTCTGGTGAACATATCGAGAGGGAAACCTACATTCTGTTCAACAGTTAGAGAATCGAACAAAGCGCTTCCCTGGAAGAGCATCCCCATCTGGCTTCTTATCTCCTTCTTCGCAGCAAAATCGAGCTTATTAAAGAGGGTATTTTCGAACCATACCTCTCCTGCGTCAGGTTCAAGAAGTCCGACTATAGATTTAAGGAGAACAGTTTTTCCCGATCCGCTCTTTCCGATAATAAGGTTTGTCTTTCCGGGCTCGAAGGTCACAGAGATATCTTCAAGCACCATCCTCCCGTTGAAAGACTTATCGAGATTCTTCACCTTTATCATGACAGGAGCAGTTGAGTGAGGATGACATTGAAAAGCAGAATCAGCACGCTGCTGTACACAACGGCTTTTGTGCTGGCTCTTCCCACCTCGAGCGAGCCTCCGGAGACATAATATCCCTGAAAAGCTGAAACGCTTGTTATGATAAAGGCAAAAAACACCATTTTGACAAGAGAATATGTGATATAGTAGGGGATAAAGGCATACTGGATCCCGTAGATAAAATCTTCGGAGGAAACAACCCCCGCCCATGTGCCGGCTATCCATCCTCCAAAAATACCGATAACTATTCCCAGAAGGGCAAGAACAGGGTTGAAGATGAGAGTGGCGATGAGCTTGGGCAGTATCAGGTAGGAGGCAGAATTGACCCCCATAATCTCAAGGGCATCGATCTGTTCCGTAACGCGCATCGTACCTATTTCGGAGGCAATGTTCGAACCAACCTTGCCGGCAAGTATCAGTGAGGCAACAGTTGAAGAAAACTCGAGTATTATTGAATCGCGGCATCCAAGGCCGATAAGGTATTTGGGATAAATGGGATTTTCGGTATTATAGGCCGTCTGAAGGGTAATAACCGCTCCCATGAAAAAAGAGATTATTGCAATTATTCCGATAGAATTCAGCCCCAGATACACCAGTTCACGCATTGTCTGTTTATAGTATAATGACGGTCGTTCGGGTTTTGAAAAAACCTTTTTAAGAAGCAGGAAGTACAGCCCAAGCTGGGAGAAGAATTTAAACATACTTTAAACTTAGTGCTCTCAAAATTACGAATATTTATTGCAATTCCGGCAGCGGTTATTTTGAAACCTTAATGCATAATTAATTATATATTTGTATTTATTCAGCATCAACCAATAATTCCCGATGGAAAACAAATATACCATAATAATGGCCGGCGGAGTAGGAAGCAGGTTCTGGCCTCTCAGCCGTAAAGACAAGCCAAAGCAATTTCTCGATATACTCGGAAGAGGAGAGACTCTGATTCAGGAGACATTCAGGAGATTCAAAACACTCTGTCCGGCGGAGAATATTTTTGTTGTTACAAGCGCCGAGCACAAAGCCCTTGTTGTTGAACAGCTGGGCATTGATCCGTCGAGAGTCCTGTGCGAACCATTTCGCAGAAATACAGCTCCGTGTCTGGCTTATGGCACTTTCAGAATACTGAAGGAGAATCCGGATGCTGTTATTGCTGTAACACCGGCTGACCATCTCATAATCAAGGAGGAAAAGTTCACCGAGGTTATAAACAGCTGTTTTGACTTTGCAAAGGGGAATGATGCCCTTGTGACCCTCGGAATACAGCCTGACAGGCCTGAAACGGGTTACGGATATATTCAGGCCGACCAGAAAAAGCCGGTTGCAGGGTTTGAGAACCTGCTTAAAGTAAAGACTTTCACCGAGAAGCCCGACATTGAGCTGGCCAGGGTCTTCCTCGAAAGCGGTGATTTTTTCTGGAACTCCGGTATTTTTGTCTGGAACATCAAATCGATTCTGAAAGCATTTGAAAAATTTCTTCCCGACATCTATAATGTTTTCGAAGAAGGGAGGGACATTTACGGCACCTTACAGGAGAAGCGCTTTATAGGTAAGACATATACCGAATGCAAAAGCATATCGATCGATTACGGGATAATGGAAAAGGCCGGAAATGTTTTCGTAATGTGCACAGACATCGGATGGTCAGACCTTGGCACCTGGAGTTCTCTTTACGAGCACTCTGCAATTGACAAGAAAGGCAATGCACTTGTAAGGGGTGAGGTCCATTCGTACGACAGCAAGGGTAATATCTTCAATATAACACCAGGCAAGGTTGCCGTTTTACAGGGTCTTAAAGGATATATTGTTGTTGATTCCGACGACGTGCTGCTTGTTGTCAAAAAGGAAGAGGAACAGAATATCAAGCAATATCTGGAGGATATCAGGAAATCATCAGGGGAAAAGCATTTATAAATACAGATACATCAAAAAAAAGGCAGGGTCGCGACCCTGCCTTTTTTTTATATGTAATGATATATTAATATTCCCAAAGATCGTGTTCAAAATTGAACAGTTCGGTTTTGATGCGTTCAGCCTCAAAGAGGGCATTTCTTCCAACCTGGTAGTCGGAAATAATCCTGTCGTTAGCCACATCTGACTGTCCGTAAATTATGCTACCGAATCTTCTCTGAAGGAAAAGGTCATCGAAAGATATTCTCTGGGCGTCGTTATTGACTACATAAACCTCATTTTGTGCAAGGGCATCCCTGGCCTGATCGTATTTGATCCAGAAGAGGGCCTTTTTTGTTATCCTGCCGATCTGTTCATCGTAAGCCATAAAAATAGGCTGAATTGCGATGATCCTGACATCCAGCTTAGAATGCTTCTTGTCGAAGTACCACTCTTCGTACACAAGAAGTTGTTTTACCTCTTCCGGTTTGATGTCCATCTTTACAGTATCCTCTCTCATCAGGCCATCGGCATTAACCTGAACCTGCTGAACCTGATTGCCTCCGCCCATTTTAAGTTCAATATCTGCATAAGTTGTGCTTGCATTTGCATTCTGCGGGTCATATGCATCGATATTGCCGTTTTTTATCTCATCAAGAATAACATTGATGAAGCTTCTGCGTCCATCAAGCATATACTGGGTGGGATAATAGAGCGGCTGGTTAATCTTCTCGCGGAGATCGATCAGCCTGTAGACTTTTCTGGCCCAGGGGGCATCTGCTTCCCTGAGATGGGGATAGTTGATTTTTTTTGCATCATCAATTGACTTCTCGTAAATATCGCCAAAGCTCTGAGCTTTAAGCGCGCCTGTAAGAAGCAAGGCAATAAGTGCAAAAAGATATTTCTTATTCATTTTGGTCTGTTTAATTCAGTATTAATCGATTTTGAAAACACAGGGAAGGAGATCTTTAGTCTTCCCATCGGGGCCAATTGCCTTTATGTCTTTAATGATAAGCGTCTTCCCTCTGGTCAACTGGTTAACAAGGGTTTTCTGTTTTGCTGTAAGCTGGCTGCTTGTGCTTGGTTCTTCAACATCAAGACCTCTGTCGGTATAGAAGAGTTTGAATTCAGTTATTTTATAGGAAAGGTCGAAGTCGAAATCAGGCATTATAGCGAAAACCCCCTGCTGTGCAGCAGCTGTAGCTCTTGGTATGCTTCCTGTACTTTTTCCTGCAAAAGTTGCAACAGGAGTTGGAAGAGGTTTCACCCTGAACTCATAGGGAGGCATCTGAACCTGTTTGCCGCTTAATTCAGCTGTGACAATTACCTGTACTGCCTGACCTGCTGCATTTGGTTTGATAAGCCAGTTGCCCCTGAATTCGACACCTTTCTGGCTTTTCATCTTTCCGACCCTGTATTCACCGTTGACGACCTTTATCTTGATCTTATCTGGGCTGACGCCGGGGACTGAAACATCCAGCGGGTTATCGATACCCACATAGAGAACGTTCATAGCTGTGGCGGAGACGATCACATTAGGTTCGCCAACAGTATAAGTTGCATCGAAGGGGTAGTTCACTATGGCTCCGCTTGGAGATTTCAGGGCAATAATACCACCCCATCTCTTTTCGCCGGTTGATGAAGCCCTTGCAACATAAACGCCTCTGCCGGCATCATCGAGTTCGAGTTTCTGGCCTCCTACTAAAACCTCGGGCTGCTGAGTGGTATCAGTTGCAGAAATGAATACCGATGCCTTATAATCGCTGCCAAGGGTTACCCAGTTTGCATCGGGGATAACAACAGGAACGAGTTTGTTGAATTTGAATGAGGAAGCGTCGATCTGAGTATACAGATAGTTTAGAACCTCTGTTTCGGAGTTTCTTACATCGAGCTGGATTTTTGACAGGGTTGTTATTACAGCAACAAGCGGGAGAGCCTGAAAGGTGCCATTTTCCCAGGGAGTCGGCTGCCCGTCCTTGTCCTTCATTTCGTCGGTATTAAGGCTTGACCTGAGCACTTCTTCAGAAGTAGGGCTTTTTCCGTCGAGAGTAGTCAACAGAAATTCGCGGTACTCATTAAGCATTGCTTTCAGATCAGTAGCTTTTCCCTTTTGATTTGAACCAATAAGTACTTCTGACGGAACATTGTTTTCGTCGATTTTTTTGACCAGATCAATGATAACCTCGTTGCCTTTAACTGCTTCTGTTTCCGGTCCCTCAGCCTTGGTTATAATTTCAATTTTGAGATCCTGAAGAAAATTGAAAGCTTCATCGGCACGTTCCTTCACGTCGAAAGCCTGTTTCTTCAGGTCGCCTGCTTTAGCGGGGTTTTCTGCTGCTGCTCTTGTGAACTGGTCATAAACCATGTTGTTTTTGAGCGCATAATTTGAAAGAGTAAGATTAAGGCCTTTGTCAACTTTTTTAAATGCTTCAATGGCATCTTTTGATACGTTAAGGGCAAGCATGGCGGTAAGCACCAGGTACATCATACCGATCATCTTTTGCCTTGGAGATAGCTTTTCGTGAGCCATTTTATTGTATTGGTTAAGTTAGATTATGAAAGCCGCGTTATTTCACGTTCATAGCAGAAAGCATGTTTCCATATACACTATTCAATGCTGTGAGGTTATCGTTCAGCTTTGAAATCTGTTCACGGTATTTCTTTGTGTCGCCTGCTGATTCCGAGAGGTCTTTCATTAATCCCTGGATCCCTTTATAAATAGTTTCTGTTTCTTTAAGATTGCTGTCGGCTCCCTTGCGCTGAAGTTCATATACTGCATTAAGTGCTGACAGGTTTTTATTAAGCACTTCAAGCTGCTGCTGATATGATTTTCCGCCTGCCTCAATTCCCGAGAATGAGTCAGCCATGTTACGATAGGTAGAGCCTGTTTCGTTTATAGCTTTAGTTGTGGCATGGTATGAATCGGTAAGTTTATTAAGCGATTCGTTTGCATTGTTTATTGTTCCCATGTATTTAACTGAAGCAGCAGAAACATCTCCCATTGCGTTCATGTTTGCAGTGCTTTCGCCGAGTTTTTTCATTCCGACTCCCAATTTCTGGAAGAGGTCGGGAGTTATCTCGGCTTTTTCAAGCATTTCGTCAAATTTAGCGAGGGCAGCAGATCCTGCTCCTCCGCCTGTTACTCCATGCTGACTTCTTCCGCCTGAAGTCAGACCATGTTCATCCATGTCAGGAATGTCTGCCAGTTCAGGATATACCAGTTCCCAGTCGTATTCCTTCTCTTCGCGAAGAGGCTCAAAAGCTGAAAAGAAAAAGATTACAGCTTCGGTGATAAGACCGAGAGTAAGCATAAAACCTGCTGCCGGCCAGTGTTGTATTTTAAAAAGTGCACCAACGATAACGACTGAAGCTCCTAAACCATATAGTTTAGAGATGAAGTTTTTCCATCCGCTGCTTGATACTAATTCTGTTAAGCTCATTTACCTGACAATTTTAAGGTTATTTCAATTGATTAATTTACTCCGATATAAGATCTGACGTTCCGGAATCCGACATAGGGTTTTGTAGAATCCTGATATTCGTAATCCCTTGAACTGGTCTGAAGATAATATGCAATATCCTTCCATGATCCTCCGCGGATAACCTTCCTTTTCATTATAGGAGGATCCTGGGGGGTGGCATTGTATTCATAGTTTGGCTGAAGGTCGTGCTGGAAGATATATGCAGACGGATGATATGCGCAGCAGGTCCATTCGGCAACATTGCCCGACATATCAAAGAGACCATACTCATTGGGTGCATACGAGCCGACTTTTCCGGCATAAACGTTTCCGTCGTCGATATAATTCCCTCTTAAAGGTTTAAAGTTGGCAAGGAAACATCCTCTGTAGTTACGGGTATAAGGCCCGCCCCAAGGGTACATCGAAAGATCGAGACCTCCTCTGGCGGCATATTCCCACTCTGTTTCGAGAGGAAGCCTGTATTCCTGAACATCAGCTATGTCATTTTTCCTGAGATATGAATTCATGTAGTTTGTTCGCCAGTTGCTGAAAGCATTTGCCTGTACCCATGATATTCCGACAACAGGATAATCGTCGAATGAGGGGTGCCAGAAGTAAAGCGACGACTGGGGATCATTGAAGGAGTATGTGAAGTCTCTTATCCAGCAGAGGGTATCGGGATAAACATTAATAATATTGTGACGGATGAAAGAAGAACGGTCTTTTATAGGTGTGCGGGTTCCGTCAGCGTTTATAATCTCACCTTCATATCTGCCTGTAATATTGTTCGGATCGGAGAAATCCTGTACATACCTTGCTTTTGCAGCCTGCTGCTTGTCGACCCACCAGTATGAGTAGTTGAGTTTTCTTACATCGATCTGTTTCTTGCCGTTGAACCTCTCTTCAGGAGGGTAGTACATTTCGTCAATAGTGGCTTTAGTAGTCTCTTCTTCAGGGTCAATTCTTTCTTCCCAGTTGATTATATTTGGTTCAACAGGAGTTCCTTCCGCGTCAAGGACAAAATAATCACGTCCGTCGATGCCTGCATTTCCAAGTTTGGTTCTTAAAATAGAATCGCGTACGTAATATACGAACTGGCGGTATTTATTATTTGTAATTTCTGTCTGGTCCATCCAGAAGGCTTCAACAGTCACTGTTTTTGAAATGGCATTCATCGCAAAAAGAGCATCCTGATCGCTTGGCCCCATTACAAAACTCCCGGCAGGAATAAATGCCATCTGGTACGGTTCGGGTTCGAAGAATTTTTTTCTTCCCATGACCCCGATAAGTTCTCCGTTATCCGAAGAGCCGCATCCAGTCAGCAGGGTTATTAAGATCAGAAGTGGTATTGTCGCCTTTTTCATACTACTAAATAGTTTCATATTGCAAGTAAGCTATTTTTTTATAATAATCATAAAAACCTGATACTTTTATATCTCATCGGGCTCTTGCCAAGGACCAGGTCGAAGCAGTAGTTAACAAAGAATTCATGCGAACCGCCGCTGTTTTTGTTAATGTCGGTAACAGTGAAATCATAAGCATAGCCCAGACGTAATCCATTGTATAATTCAAAACCTATCATCCCGATCAGAGCATCTCCAAACCTGTAAGAAACGCCGCCCCATGCTTTTTTATTGTATCGTACCAGGGAAGTAACATTAAATTGTGCAATTTTTCCGTCGCTGTATGCAAATACCGAGGGTAAAAGTTCAAACGACGGATTGGGAAGCTGAAGTATGTAACCTGCTGTAAAATAGTAGTGTCTGGAAACATAAGGGGTCCCTTTTGAGTATTTTATCTGGGGCTGATTAATATGAGTAACAGAAAGGGCTGCATAATATTTTTCAGCCTGATAAAATACGCCGAGGCCGGCATCAAAGGCCACATAACTCTCCTTGTTTTCCGGGATAAGAGGATCTCCTGAAGCAGGCGTATGGGAGTCGCCTCCGGGTATTACCCACTTCGGATCAAGGGTTTTGTTGAGCATTCCGAGATTCAATCCGATACCAAGTTTCCCTGCGCCAAGGTCAAGAAGATATGAGTAAGATGCTGAAATTGTAATGTCCTTGTCAAAACCCAACTGGTCGCTCATCACAGTTAACCCGACACCGCTGCTGATGCCAAATGGATTAACGGGAGCGCTTACAGTGAACAATGTTGTGGAAGGAGCTCCCTCATAGCCTACCCATTGCTGCCTGTTGAGAGCGGTTGCACAGATCCTGCCTGATATGCCTGCATAACCGGGATTATAGCTCAGCGTGCTGAACATATAATTGCTGGTAACGGGATCCTGTTGCGAGAGGACCGGCGATACTGACAAAACTAAAAGAAGAAATGCGATATTTAGTTTCTTCATTCCTTTTATTGCAGAAAACTTGCACTTTTTTTGAACGAGTAAAATAAGTAAAAATCTAATACCTAAACAAATTAAAAACTATTTATTTCACTAACGGAGCTTCTCAATTGATCAATACACCGCGACTCTATGACTAACATGTTTGTCAGCCGGATCAATGTTAAGAAGAAAAAGGTCAGATTCTGAATCGTTCCATTGCTTTTACCCAGCGGTCAGGCACTTCATTCCTGTTGGCTTTCGCATAATCATCGTGCGAACATGCAACATAAACATGCTGGTCATTTTCTGCGGGAAGTTCAATCCACCATCTGTCTGTAAGAGAGCTTTTTACGAAGATGAGATCATCTTCAAGGTCAGTTACCCTGACATGATATTTTATGAAACGGCCTGAATTGGAAGAGCTCAGGGCCGGTGCTTCATACTGTTTCTGGGAAAAACCCTCGAGGAAAAACCAGAGAATCTGGGCTGCAAGGCCGGAGGTCTGGAACCTTATATCAAGCTCAGGATTAACATCGAAAAGTCCGAAAATTTTCAGATTGTCTGATATTCCGGCATATCTTGCAAGAAGACAGATCTCCTCGCCATAGAAACCGTTAGGAGAAGGGCTGTATGTTCCGGGAGCATCCGACTGCCTTACTGCAGAGATGTCAAAGAGGGCTGCATCGGAATCCCTGAACAACGGTTCTGTCAGGTAGATTGCCTGCCTTACATCACCTATCCTTACAAGTTCTGATCTGCGTTTGAGGAAGCGGTTTATCACCTGCTGATCGTTCAGGTAGGTCTGGTATCCGATATTTATATAATGCCCCAGGGTGCTTCTGCTGTTGCTGAGTATGGTATTCAGCCAGTTATACGAATCAGCTTCCTTCTTTTCATTTAAATAGTCTATCCTGGGATCAACAGAAGCAAGCGTGTATTTAAGTTTCCTGTGCGAAAGGGTTTTATCGATTGCAGGTATGAGAGCGCTGCTTCCTCCGATTATGACAGGGAAAATATTGTTATCCGTAAGGAAGGAAAGAATATCGTTGAGCCCGGCAATTGTATCGTTAAATGAAACTCCCTGTTTCATGTTGCCGAGATCAATTATCTTCGACCTTCCGGGAATCCTGGCCAGCTTGTATAACTGTGCTCTTACAATATCGGGACCCTTAAGGGAGCCCGTATTCGGTGAATTGCGCCCGTCGGGAACTCCAAGCAAAGCTATCCTGTATTTGCCCGGCTCTTTTACGGGATTACTTTCGGTATGGATTGTGATATTATGCGGAAAGCTGCCCTGCCCTGACAAGTGCTCAAATTCAGGAGCTTCTATGCTTACCGGATTAAAATAATCATTAAGGTCAACCATGATGTCTTTCAACTGGTCTTTTTGGTTTTATCGCTGTTTTCAATAATCGTAATGCATTCTTCCTCAGTAAGAAGTTCTGCATTTGATCCTTTCGGGATCCTGTAGTTCTGCTTCTCCTTTGTTATATATGGACCATATCTGCCGTTAAGAACCTTTATTTCACCAAATTCCTTTATTACTTTCTTGCTGTCACTCTCATTCTTCTCGAGAATCAGTTCGACAGCCCGGTCAATTGTCACAGTGTAAGGATCATCGACACCCTTTTTGAGTGAAAAGAATTTCCCCTTGTACCGTACATAGGGACCGAACTTGCCTACTCCCACAATAATATCCTCATCCTCGTATTTCCCGAGCGACCGTGGAAGCCGGAAGAGGTTCAGGGCCTCTTCGAGGGTTATTGTCTCGAGAAGCTGGTTTTTCGAAAGACTCGCAAACCTTGGTTTTTCATCATTCCCTGCTTCGCCGATCTGGGCTACTGGTCCGAACCTGCCCATCCTTACGGTTATCGGCTCTCCTGTTTCGGGATGTGTTCCAAGCTGCCTGATTCCTGTTTTCCTTTCCTTCTTTTCAAGAGTCCTTGTTACAGTCTCATGGAACGGCGAGTAGAACTTGCCCAGCATTTCGGTCCATTTGAGCGATCCGAGGGCTATCTCATCAAACTGTTCTTCCACCTCGGCTGTGAAATGGTAATCAACAATATCAGAAAAATTCTCAAGGAGGAAGTCATTTACTATCATGCCGATGTCCTGGGGAAAGAGCTTTGACTTCTCCTTTCCAGTGATCTCTGTTTTTGCAGCTGATGATATTTTCCCTTTCTGAAGAGTGATAGTCTTTATCTGTCTTTTCTCGCCGGGCCTGTCCTCCCGCGAAACATACCCCCTGTTCTGTATAGTTGATATTGTAGGGGCATATGTCGAAGGTCTGCCAATACCAAGCTCTTCAAGTTTCTTTACAAGACTGGCCTCCGTGTACCGTGGGGGAGGCATAGTGAATTTCTGCGTAGCAAGAATATTGTCGTAGAGCAGAGGCTGACCCTTCTTAACAGGAGGGATTACATACCTGTCCTCATCAGTATTATCCTGGTCGGTCGATTCGGTATAAACCCTGAGAAACCCGTCGAACTTAATCACCTCGCCGTTGGCAAGGAAGGTGACGGGCGAGTTATTCATATCAATTGTAATTGTAGTCTTTTCAATCTCGGCATCAGACATCTGCGAAGCCACAGTCCTTTTCCAGATCAGTTCATAGAGTTTTTTCTCATTCTGGCTGCCTGTTGTTGTCGGGTTGTCGATATATGCCGGGCGGATTGCCTCATGAGCCTCCTGGGCACCCTTCGATTTTGTCTGATACTGCCTTGTTTTCGAATACTTCTCGCCAAATTCCGACATTATCACTTCGCGGCTTTTTGCCAGGGCAAGCTTTGAAAGGTTTGTTGAGTCGGTACGCATATAGGTTATCCTTCCTGCTTCATAAAGCTTCTGGGCAACAGCCATTGTCTGGGCAACTGAAAAACCCAGTTTGCGGTAAGCCTCCTGCTGAAGAGTTGATGTTGTAAACGGCGGAGCAGGTGAACGTGTTCCGGGCTTGACGCTGATACCGGCAACTGTATATTTCGAATCACTGCAAAGCTCAAGGAATCTGAGGGCATCATTCTCCTGCGGAAAGCGTTTTGAGGCCTCAGCTTTCAGGATGGCATTCTCTCCGCTGGCTGATTCTATTATAAATGTTGCAGTGACGCGGAAAGCCGATTCTGAATTAAACGAGATGACCTCCCTTTCCCTTTCGACAATCAGACGCACGGCCACAGACTGAACCCTTCCTGCAGAGAGCGACGGCTGAACCTTTTTCCAGAGAACAGGTGAAATCTCAAACCCGACAAGACGATCGAGTATGCGCCTGGCCTGCTGGGAATTTACGAGGTTCATGTCAATCTGCCTTGGATTTTTTATCGCATTTGAGATTGCCTCTTTAGTGATCTCATGGAAAACGATCCTCTTTGTTCCGGCGATGTCAAGTTTCAGCACACTTGCAAGATGCCAGGCGATAGCTTCTCCTTCGCGGTCCTCGTCAGATGCAATCCAGACGTTCCGGGCCGACGCTGCAGCTTTGCGCAACTCACCTACAACCTTTGTTTTCTCCTTCGGTATTTCGTAATCGGGGGTAAAATTATTCTCAACATCAATGCCCAGATTCTTTTTGGAAAGATCTCTTATATGTCCGAAGCTTGAAACGACATGGAAATCCTTTCCAAGGAATTTCTCAATCGTTTTAGCTTTTGCGGGGGACTCAACAATCACAAGATTTTCGACCATCACACGAGATATTAATCTTTTTTTCAGGGGACAAAGTAAATCAATTACGTACCAAACTTCAAAATAAACCGTTAAGTTTCTTTATTAATTAGTATTTTTGGACCAAACACCTTAGCAGATGGCAGTCGATAAAAACACCAAAAAACAACTAATCTGGTTCTGGGCAATATTCAGCTTTCCTATACTTTTTGTAATCATACTTTTTATCCTGATCTCGAGGGGAAAACTTGGGCCAATGCCTTCATTCAGTGAGCTTGAGAATCCTGAGTATTATCTTGCTGCCGAAGTTATTTCCGAAGATGGCGCAATTCTTGGAAAGATCAGTTTTGAATCAGGCCTCTCCTGGGCAGAATATGAAGATCTTTCTCCCTGGCTTACAGCTGCACTCGTTGCAACTGAAGACATAAGGTATTACAGGCATTCGGGGATCGATTTACGCGGTCTTGCCAGAGCGGCTGTCCGGACGATACTTCTTGGCCAGAACACCGGAGGCGGAAGCACAATAACCCAGCAGCTTGCAAAACAGCTCTATCCGAGGGATACTGATACCACCTCAGCCCTGATGAAAAAAGTGAGGCTCGGGGTTTCTAAGTTCAAGGAGTGGCAGACGGCAGTAAAACTTGAGCGTAGTTATACAAAGGAAGAGATCATTACAATGTATCTGAATAAATATAATTTCAGTTATAATGCTATTGGCATCAAATCGGCGGCTAAAGTATATTTCAATACTACTCCCGATTCGCTCACCATTGAACAATCGGCGGTTCTTGTCGGCATGCTTAAGGCAGCAACAAAGTATAATCCGGTGAGGAACCCCGAAAATATGCTGCGAAGGAGAAATGTGGTGTTGTCGCAGATGGAAAAGTATGGTTATCTGACTTCCGGAGTTGCTGATTCAGTCAAAAAGCTTCCTATTGAAGTAAACTTCCAGATTGAAGATCACAACTCAGGTCTTGCAACCTATTTCAGGCAATACCTTTCGGTTATAATGACAAGGCCCGAACCCGACAGAAGCAAATACATGGTGCAGTCGTCCTATGATGATGCCCTGTGGGAATGGGAGAACAATCCTCTTTACGGATGGTGCAACAAAAACAAAAAGCCCGACGGATCGAGCTATAATATATACAAGGATGGTCTGAAGATCTATACCACAATAGATTCGAGGATGCAGAAATATGCGGAGGAGGCCATGAAGGAGCATCTTTCAAACGAGGTCCAGCCGGACTTCTTCAGGAGGGCAAAAGGGTACAGGAATCCTCCCTTCTCTGATGACCTGACGAAGGAGGAGATTGATAAAATAATGCGGGGAGCTGTTGAGAGGACTGACAGATACAGGGCTATGGAATATGCACGCATACCTGAAGACTCTATAATGCTTGCTTTCAATACGCCGGTTAAGATGAAGGTATTCACCTGGAAAGGGATTCGGGATACTATTATGACCCCCCTCGATTCAGTGAGATACTACAAGTTTTTTGTCAGATCATCCTTTATGCTTGAAAATCCACGCAACGGTCATGTGAAGGTCTATGTGGGAGGCCCCGATTTCAGGTATTTTCAATACGACGGGATCACTTCGCAGAAGCGTCAGGTAGGGAGTACCATCAAACCTTTTCTTTATACACTTGCAATGCAGAATGGTTATTCGCCATGTCTTAAAGTTCCCAATATTCCCCGGTCATTCGATGTGGTGGGAGATTCCGTGCCATGGAAACCGCGGAGTTCAGGGCCCAGGGAATATCACGGCAAGGAGGTGACACTGGCCTGGGGTCTCGCCCAGTCTGAAAACTATATCTCAGCCTGGTTAATGCAGCAGTTCCAACCCTCGGCTGTTGCATCACTCATGCACAAGATGGGAGTCAGAAGTTTTATCGACCCTGTTAATTCTATTTTCCTGGGGACCTCGGATATCAAGCTTGAGGAGATGGTAGGAGCCTATGGCACATTTGCGAACAGGGGAGTATATACCCGGCCGATGTATGTCACACGTATTGAGGACAAGAACGGCAATACAATTTCAACTTTCACTCCAAAGATTGAGGAGGTACTTAGCGAGGAGACTGCCTACCTGATGCTCAATCTTCTACAGAATGTTGTGCTGCGGGGTACTGCGATGAGAATGCGCAATGAGACCTATAAGCTGAGAAACCAGATAGGAGGCAAAACAGGAACAACCCAGAACCACTCAAACGGATGGTTCATGGGTGTGACACCTAACCTTGTAGGAGGTGTGTGGAGCGGGTGGGAGGATCAGGCGATCCATTTCGAAACTCTTGCCGACGGACAGGGAGCAAACATGGCATTGCCTGTAATGGCGATATTCCTGAGAAAACTATACGATGATCCTCAGTTCGGCATCATGGAGACCGACGAATTCGAACGTCCTGAAAACTTCAGTGTCGAGCTCGACTGCGACAAGGTGGAAAGGGAAAATGTGAGGCGCAGCGGCTACCGGCGGGAGAGATACTAAAGGCGCATGGCGCATGGCTCATGGCGCAGGGCCGTTAGTCGTGCGTCGTGCGTCGTTAGTCGTGCGTCTTTAGTCGTGCATCGTGCGTCGTTGTTAAGCGAACAGCGACCTTACAAGATTTTCAATCTTACCTACCTGTATTACTTCGATTTCGAGTCCTTTCACTGACAGGTTTCTGTGGTATTTTGAGATATAGATCTTTTTGAAGCCCATTTTTGAGGCTTCCCTGATCCTCTGGTCGATCCGTGAAACAGGACGGATCTCTCCCGATAAGCCCGTTTCGCCAGAAAAGCAAATCTCCCTGCTTATTGGTATGTCGAGGTTTGATGAGAGGACTGAGCTGACGATAGCAAGGTCTATTGCAGGATCGCTGACCTTTATTCCGCCGGCGATATTCAGAAAGACATCCTTGACTCCGAGCCGGAATCCGGCCCTCTTCTCAAGGACAGCAAGAAGCATGTTCAGCCTGCGAATGTCGAAGCCGGTGGAGCTGCGCTGCGGAGTACCGTAAACAGCGCTGCTGACAAGAGCCTGGGTTTCAATAAGAAATGGCCTCAGTCCGTCGATTGTCGCTGCAACAGAAATCCCGCTCAGGGCATCTTCGTGCTGGTTAATGAACATCTCGGAAGGATTATCGACCTCCCTTAATCCCTTTTCCACCATCTCAAAGATGCCGATTTCGGCTGTTGATCCGAACCTGTTTTTTACAGACCTCAGGATCCGGTACACATGGTTATTGTCTCCTTCAAAGTAGAGGACAACATCAACAATGTGTTCGAGAACTTTAGGGCCGGCAAGAGTGCCGTCTTTGGTAATGTGGCCGATAAGGAAGACAGGAATACCTGTTATCTTTGAATATTTCAGCAACCTGGCCGCACACTCCCTGACCTGCGACACAGATCCGGCAGAGGATTCAAGAATCGCTGTGCTGATAGTCTGGATAGAGTCGATAATAATGAAACCCGGTTTAATGTTTTCAGCATGCGTGAGTATGCTCTCCAGCTCTGTTTCGCTCAGGATGTAGCATGCAGGATTTGAACCTTTCATTCTCTGGGCCCTCATGCTGATCTGCTCTTCGCTCTCCTCTCCCGAAACATACAGGATCGTTTTGCCTTTAAGGGCCAGTGCCAGCTGCAGTGCAAGGGTTGATTTTCCCACACCGGGTTCTCCTCCAAGAAGTATAAGGGAGCCGTTTACTATACCTCCTCCGAGGATCCTGTCGAGTTCGGCGATTCCTGATTTCTGGCGCTGATGTTCATCTGTTTTTATGCTGTCGAGAAGCTCCGGTTTTCTTTTTTCACGCACAGAGGCAAGCAGAGGATCGTGCGACGCAGAACTTACTATTATCTCCTCATGGTAAGTGTTCCACTCCTTGCACGATGGGCACCGGCCGATCCATTTTGCCGATTCGACGCCGCAATTCTGGCATACGAAGACTGTTTTATTCTTTGCCATGTCTCCGGAAAATCATAAAGAATGAGATTGTTCCTATAATAGCAACAAAGATCAGCTGCGATTCGTGAGTAAGCAGGGCATAAACAAGCCCATCCTCGAGCGGAATTCCCTTAACGATGAGAAGGCCCTGCGAAATTGTATAGTGAAAAACGCCCAGCCCGCTCTGAACAGGCGCCGACATTGCAAGTCCGCCGATCACAAGCAGGAACAGGCTGTCGCCGAAGGTAAGATGCGAGGTGCTTTCGAGTGCAAATACAACAACCCATGTCATCAGCGCATAGTTAACCCAGATAAAGACCGTATGGAAAATAAACTCCCATTTCCTTTCAAGGTTTGTAATTGTTTTAAGGCCGTTGAGGACACCCTTTGCGAGGTCGATCATCTTTGAAAAGAACCTTATTTTCCGGAGATTGTGCCGGAACCGGAAAGCAATATAAAACGACAATACCACGAGAAAGAGGAGGATTGCCCACAGTATCCATGTTACACCAAACATCTCAAGCATTGTATTCTGAACAGGCACCAGGATGAACTCTTTCAGAAAAAGACCCAGCTGGTCACCGCTTGTGAACATCACAGCAAGCATTATTGTCATGAGGGAGAAGAAGTCGATTGTCCTCTCAACTACAACAGTACCAATAAGCTGATCAACAGGGATCTTTTCCTTTTTGCCCAGGGCCACACATCGGGTTATCTCACCTATCCTGGGCAGGGCTATGTTTGCCAGATATCCGGTCATTAAAGCATAAAATGCATGTATTAAGGTCGGCCGGAATCCCAAGAGGATTGATAAGCAAGATCCACCTGCGGGCACGGCTGATAAATGCAAAGGTTGCGAAAAGTATTGACAGGAGAAGCCAGGAGTAATGAGCTTCCTTTAAATCGGCAGCAAGCTTTGTAAAATCAGTTTTACGGAAGGCAAGCCATAACAGATAGTATTCCGACTATAAGGAACCCCAGAAACTTCAGAGTTTGCAGAACACCTTTTTTCAAAGTCAGATCAGTTTATTTGTGTTTGTATCAGGAAAAATAATTGTTGGTTTAAATGTTTTTGCCTCAGAGAAGTCGACCATTGCATACGACATGATAATAATGACATCCCCCGGCAGCGCCTTTCTGGCTGCAGCTCCGTTGAGGCAGATCTCACCTGAACCTCTTTCTCCCCTTATAACATAGGTTTCGAGACGTTCCCCGTTATTGAGGTCAAGAACATGAACCTTTTCATTTTCAATCAGATTTGCAGCATCCATCAGATCCTCATCAATTGATATGCTGCCAATATAATGAAGGTTTGCCCCGGTGATCGAAGCTTTATGTATTTTTGACTTGAGTACTTGTATAAACATTTTGACTAAACCTTAAGGGTTGTTAATGAAGTGCAAAGGTAAGCAACCTTTTTGTTCAGACCAACCCTATTTCCATATTATCAATCAGGCGGATGTTTCCTGCTTTAACGGCGATACAGGCGAAATATTTCCTTCCTTTTTTCATTAATGACCTTTTTGTTACAGGGATGAGCTCAATATCATCGGCAATTTCGAAGTATTCAACACTGAACTGCGGTATTGAGTTGATTGTATCTTCAACTCTCCTTTTTATCTCGCCGATCTCATTTTGTTTTAACCATTCAGCGACAGAAGAGATTGTTTTATATATCACGGGAGCGCTCTTCCTGATTTCAGGAGTTAACAGCCTGTTGCGGCTGCTCATGGCCAGTCCGTCGCTTTCTCTTATGATAGGGTTCCCGATTATTCTAACCTTAAAACCGGTTTGGCGGACAAGTTCTTTAACAACAGCCAGCTGCTGAAAATCCTTCTGTCCGAAACAGGCTATATCAGGGTCAACAATCTGAAAGAGCCTGCTCACCACCTGTGCAACACCGTTGAAGTGCCCTGGCCTGTGAAGGGCTTCCATAACCATGTCGAGATTCCCGAAATTAAAAATCCTTTTGTCCTCGGCAGGATAGATCTCCTCAACGGAAGGAGTAAATACAATATCATCTTCGCGGAGTTCCTTTCCGAGCAGCTCAAGATCTTCATCGAGGGTTCTGGGATAATTCATAAGATCATTCCTGTCGTTGAACTGGGTGGGGTTTACAAAGATGCTTACAATAACGAGAGGGCAGAGATTAACAGCAGTTTCAACAAGAGAGAGATGGCCTTCGTGAAGGGCTCCCATTGTTGGAACAAAGCCAAGCGGCTTCAGTCCCGACATCCTTATTTTTTCATGCAGGTCAGCGACAGTGGAGGAGAGTTTCATTTTCCTTTAATTTACATTCCAAATTTAATATAAATAATCGATGCACTGCTTTTCTCTACTGGCTTGTGATGGTTGCTTTTTTAATATGTTATTATTTTTTACTATCTTTGCACATTAATATCGAAGTGGTATATCCAGGCATATAAATGGAAAGCAGGAAGGTACTGTTCATTTCACAGGAGATCACTCCATACTTAGGTGAGACGAAATTATCGAAAATAGGAAGATATCTTCCCCAGGGCATTCAGGAGCGGGGGAAAGAGATCCGTACCTTTATGCCCCGGTATGGATGCATAAATGAGCGGCGCAATCAGCTTCATGAGGTGATCAGGCTCTCTGGAATGAACCTCATAATCGACGACACCGACCATCCTCTCATTATAAAGGTAGCATCTATCCAGTCTGCAAGGATGCAGGTCTATTTCATTGATAATGACGATTATTTCCAGAGAAAGCATATCATAAGCGACAATGCCGGCAGGGAGTTCGAGGATAATGATGAGAGGGCTTTGTTTTTTGCACGCGGCGTTATCGAGACTGTGAAGAAGCTGCGCTGGGCCCCTGATATTGTTCACTGCCATGGCTGGATGACTGCTCTCGTTCCGGTATATCTGAGGAGCATTTATAATGATGACCCTCTTTTCCATAACTACAAAATAATATATTCCGTTTACAATAATGATTTTAAAATGCCGTTTAGATCTACGTTCGCTGACAAACTGCGTTTTGACGGAATAGACGGGGATAACCTTAAACTTGTTAAGACCCCCGATTTTGTAAATGTCTCAAAACTTGCAATCAAATATTCTGACGGGATAATTATCGGAAGCGAAAGTATTAATGAGGAATTGAATAAGTACCTGGGTACTTTAAACAAGCCGCTGCTTCAGTTCAAAGGTGAGGAAGAGTATATTGATGCCTATAATGATTTTTATGACAAGATACTATCATAATTGTAAGCTCCCCCGCAGATATTTTTCTGTTTTGCATATCCTCTCAAACACAATCCGTCCGATGCTCCTTGCACTGACGGTTCTTTTCCTTGTTTCCTGTGAAGAAAATCCCACAAGAATCGGGCACGAGCTGCTTCCTTCAAATGAATTCGTTAAAATTACTTCAACCGATACCTTAAGCGTCTTCTCCTACACGGAGTATGATCCTTCTTTCAGGACTGAGCTTCCGGATGTTTCATATCTGGGATCTATATATGATCCTTATTTTGGTACCACCATCGGTGAGTTTGTCACTGAGATAAGGCTGGGTGGCATATGGGATGATAAACCGTTTACGATCGATTCGGTAAAAATGTACCTTATGATCCTCGATCCCTCCAGGAAAACAACCGTAAAGCATACATTACGGATATCAGAAATAGACAAACTGCTCTCAGTCGATTCAGCCTATTATTCGAATACCCCTGTTCCTGTGACTGATTTTTCAATGCCGGGTATTGAGCTGCCTGAAATGGATTCAATAATAAATGCTGTTGAGATAGACCTTCCTGTGGAATTTGGCAACTATCTTACACGCGACACATCATGGCTTTTCTATAGTAATACGAGGCCCGATTTCAGATCTTATTTCAATGGCCTATACTTCCAGATGGAAACGTCTCCGGAACCTTTGATGGTAGCCTTAAGCCTTGCTGCTCCCCAGACTTTAGGAGACAACAAGAACTTTATAGTCTTGTTCATGCACGATGATGCCGGCAAGGCAAAGGAATTCTATTTCATCCTCGATGCCACAAACCGGAACGCATCCTTCAACAGGGTCATTCATGATCACAGCACAGGGGTGCCGGGTAAAAAGATCGCGCATATTAATGACGGCTATAAGGACACCCTTACATACAATCAGTATCTGAACGGCACTTACACAAAACTTGAATTTCCCGGTCTTGAAGATTTAAAGAACGATGCTTCACGGGGGAAGATCGTTGTGAACAAAGCGGTACTTACAATACCGGTTCATTATGACGGGGATCTGTACATCCCGTCTGCAATGCCTGAACAGATGCTTCTGCGGTATGAGACAGCACTCGGAGCAAAGTATATTGTGCCTGAGTACAATTATGACCAGTACCATAACTTTTTCGGAGGAGTTATCGACACTATCAAAAATGAGTATAAGTTCAACATCCCCGGATACTTCCAGAACTATTTTGATGATAAAACCGGGAGGCTCTCCCCCGCACTGGAGTTGTACCAGCAATCGGGCCGGAGGAATGCCATCCTGAAAGCCAATGACAGTAAAACTCCCGTGAAGTTTACCTTTACTTTTACTGAGTTCTAGATTTTGTGAACCAGAATGCGTATTTTCGCTCCTTATGTTTTAATTTAAGATTGTTATGTGTGGAATCGTTGGTTATATAGGTTCGAGATCAGCCCGTGAGATATTGATCACCGGGCTTAAAAGGCTGGAATACCGCGGATATGATTCGGCAGGCCTGGCCCTTGTTAACGGAGAGACAAGGATCTTCAAGTGCGCAGGCCGCGTGAAGGATCTTGAGGAAATGGTTCAAAAGTCGGATTTCACAGCCTCAACCGGCATGGGGCATACCAGATGGGCCACCCATGGAGAACCAAATGAACTGAACGCTCACCCGCAGGCATCGTGCAAAGGCAATTTCATTGTTGTTCATAACGGCATAATCGAGAATTATTCGCGTCTTAAGAAACATCTTCAGAGCAGGGGGGTTACATTTTCGAGCCAGACAGATACCGAAGTCCTTGCCAATCTTATCGAGCATCTGTATCTCGAAGGAGACCTGACAGCTGAACAGGCTATTACTGGAGCACTTAACAGGGTTGAAGGAGCATACGGGCTTGTCATTATCTGTACAAAGGAACCTGATAAGCTGTTTGCCGCCAAGATGGGAAGCCCTCTTGTAATTGGTGTCGGAGAAGGTGAGAATTTCATAGCCTCAGATGCCACTCCTATTGTGGAATATACACAAAGGGTAATTTACCTTAATGATGATGATCTTGCTATTATAAAGAAGGATGAGCTCATCCTTAAGAAGATAAGGATAGAAAATATAACGCCTGTTGTCAAGGAGCTCGATCTGAAGATCGGGGAAATCGACAAAGAGGGTTACGCTCATTTTATGCTGAAGGAAATTTTCGAGCAGCCAAGGGCAATTCATGACACCTTCAGAGGCAGAGTCCTTCCTGACTACTCGAGTATACGGCTTGGAGGACTTCATACAATGATCGAATCAATTTCCGAGGCAGAGAGGATTTTAATAATAGCCTGCGGCACATCGTGGCATGCCGGACTTCTCGGAGAGTATCTTTTTGAGGAATACACCCGAATTCCTGTCGAGGTGGAATATGCTTCTGAATTCAGGTACAGGAATCCGATAATCAACAAGGGAGATATTGTAATTGCTATCAGTCAGAGCGGTGAGACTGCAGATACCCTTGCAGCAATAAAACTTGCAAGAGGACGGGGAGCAAAGGTGCTTGGAATATGCAATGTGGTAGGAAGCAGCATCCCGCGTGAGACAGATGCAGGAGTTTACACACATGCCGGACCGGAAATCGGCGTTGCGTCGACGAAAGCCTTTACTTCACAGGTTACTGTCCTGGCAATGATGGCATTTGTTTTAGGACACAAGAAAGGAATTCTCTCCGACTCAGCTTATAAGGATCTTATAACCGAACTGGTCTCAATACCCGGAAAAATTGAGAAGGCACTTGGAGTAAGCGATCAGGCTCTTGAACTTGCCAAAGTATTTCAGAATACTCACAACGCTCTTTACCTTGGAAGAGGATACCTCTTTCCTGTTGCCCTTGAGGGTGCCCTTAAACTTAAGGAGATCTCCTATATTCATGCAGAAGGATATCCTGCTGCTGAGATGAAACATGGCCCCATTGCGCTTATCGATGAGAACATGCCTGTAGTTGTAGTGGCGACCAAAGACGATACCTACGAAAAGATAATCAGCAATATACAGGAGATAAAGGCACGAAAGGGCAAGGTCATTGCAATTGTCACCGAAGGCGATGAGATAATCAGAAAAATGGCCGATTATGTTCTTGAGGTCCCGGAAACATTTCCGGCTTTCTCAGGCTTGCTGGCTGTGATACCATTACAACTGCTCTCATATCATATAGCAGTCTTACGCGGATGTAATGTTGACCAGCCCAGGAACCTCGCAAAATCAGTTACTGTAGAGTAGATCTACCTTCCGGAGTACATCTGGTCGTAATATTTTCCGTAATCGCCGGAAAGGACTCTTTCGAGCCATTTTCCGTTTTCAAGATACCAGTCAACGGTCTTTTCCAGTCCGTCTTCAAAACGCGGAATGGGAGACCAGGCAAGCTCATTCTGAAGTTTTGAAGAATCGATGGCATATCTGGCGTCATGACCCGGCCTGTCCTTCACATAGGTAATCAGCTTTTCAGATGTCCCCGGATTCCTTTCAAGTTTCCTGTCCATTATGCGGCACAGCAGCTTTATCAGGTCAATATTTTTCCATTCGTTATTGCCGCCGATATTATATGTCTCGCCGGCTCTCCCCCTGTGAAAAATAAGGTCTATTGCGGCAGCATGGTCTTCAACATAAAGCCAGTCGCGGATGTTTTCTCCCTTGCCGTAAACGGGTATTGGTTTGCTGTTTTTTATATTGTTAATGGCAAGAGGAATAAGCTTTTCAGGAAACTGGTTTGGTCCGTAGTTGTTTGAACAATTTGATATTACCATCGGGATCCCGAAGGTATGGCTGAAAGCTCTTGCAAGATGGTCTGAACTGGCCTTCGATGCTGAATAGGGACTTTTCGGATCGTAGGCGGTCTCCTCGGTAAAGAGGCCTTCGCTCCCGAGTGAACCGTAGACCTCATCAGTTGAAATATGATAAAAGAGCTTCCCGCTGAAGTCATTTTTCCAGCTGCCCATGGCAGCACTCAGAAGATTCACTGTGCCGACAATATTTGTAAATACAAACTCATCAGGACCTGTTATGGAGCGGTCGACATGCGATTCGGCAGCCAGATGGATGATACCGTCAGGACTATACTTTGCGAACAGGTCGAGAACCGATTGTTTGTCAACTATATCGATCTTCTCAAAAATATAGTTGGGCTTACTTTCAATATCTGTGAGGTTTTCAAGATTTCCTGCATAGGTAAGCTTGTCGGCATTAATAATCCGGTATGCAGGATAAGAGTTTACAAATCGCCTTACCACATGTGAACCTATAAATCCTGCCCCTCCGGTTATAATAATTGACTTCTCCATTTTATTAACTTTTTTTTCTTATGTGCTTTTCCCAGTCCCACGCTGTCTTCATAGCTTCATCAAGGGTGCTTTTCGTTTTCCATCCGAGCTCGCTGTTAGCGAATGACGGGTCGGCCCAGATCTTTTCAATATCGCCGGCTCTTCTGTCTGTTATAGTATAATTGAGCTTAACACCCGACACTCTCTCAAATGATGTTATTGCCTCAATTACTGAGACCCCGGTGCCTGTGCCCAGGTTAAATACTTCGTAACCTTTCTTGTTGTTGCCGTTTATCAGCCTGTTGACTGCCACCACATGTGCTTTTGCCAGGTCAACCACATGCAGATAGTCTCTGATGCATGAACCGTCGGGTGTGTCATAATCATTTCCGAATACTTTAAGCTCAGATCTCAGTCCGAAGGCAGTCTGAGTTATATAAGGAACAAGGTTTTCAGGAATTCCCCTGGGAAGTTCACCGATCAGCGCTGAAGGATGTGCTCCGATAGGATTAAAATACCTGAGTGAAATCGCTTTGATATCCGGGTCAGAAAATGTTGTGTCTTTTATTATAGACTCCCCTACCTGTTTTGTATACCCGTAAGGCGAGGTAGCCGGCTGCAGGGGTGCTGATTCGGTGACAGGGAGTTTTTCAGGCTGGCCATAGACTGTGCATGAAGATGAAAACACAAGGTTGCTGATACTGTGAAGTTTCATCCCGTCAAGGAGGTTTATCAGCGAAACAAGGTTATTCCTGTAGTATTCCAGGGGTTTGTTTACCGATTCACCCACTGCCTTGTAGGCTGCAAAATGGATAACAGCGCTTATGTCGTTATTGTTTTTGAAGAAATTATCGAGCTTTTCCTTGTCGCACAGGTCAAAAACTTCCAGAGAAGGCCTGATGCCGGTTATCTGGCAGATCCTGTCGGCAACCTCAGCTTCAGAATTATAGAGATTGTCAATTATAACTACCTCATACCCTTCGTTGATAAGTTCTACAGTTGTATGTGAGCCAATATATCCCGTACCTCCGGTGACAAGTATTTTCTTTTTCATTTAGAGACTCCAGTAAGTATGATTTTTGATCTTTCCGCGGAGAACTCCCTTCACATCAACAACAATGCCGTCGCTGTTAAGAAGAGAAGTAAAATACTGCTCATCGAGTTTCATGTATTCCATGTGGCTGACCGCAAGGATTACAGCATCGTATTTGCCCGAAGGTTTCTCTGCGATATCAAGTCCGTATTCCTCCTTTACCTCATGGCTGCTTGCTCCGGGATCAATTACATCAACAGCAATCCCAAAATCAGCAAATTCCTTTATCACATCAACAACTTTTGAATTCCTGATATCGGTGACGTCTTCTTTAAAGGTAATACCCATTACCAGGACTCTTGAGCCCATCAGGTTCTTCCCTGCAGCAATCATCTTTTTAACGGTTTGTTTCCCGATGTATCCGCCCATGCTGTCGTTAATGAACCTTCCCGAATCGATCATCTGCGGGTGGTAACCAAGAGCTTTTGCCTTAAACGAAAGATAATAAGGGTCTACCCCTATGCAATGACCTCCAACCAGGCCCGGGAAAAATTTCAGGAAGTTCCATTTTGTGCCTGCTGCCTCAAGAACTTCGAATGTGTTGATCCCCATCCTGTTAAAAATTATTGAGAGCTCGTTCATAAAGGCGATGTTTATGTCGCGCTGTGTGTTCTCAATTATTTTCGCAGCCTCGGCTACTTTTATTGAGCTTGCCCTGTGGACTCCTGCTTTAATTATAAGCTCGTAAATCTTTGCTATATTCTCAGCCGATTCAGCATCGCATCCGCTTGTAACTTTCACTATTTTTGTAAGGGTATGATTTGTATCTCCCGGATTGATCCTCTCAGGTGAGAAGCCGACTTTAAAATCGGTAACGTATTTCAATCCCGAATATTTTTCAAGAACAGGAACACAGTCTTCTTCTGTGCATCCAGGATATACTGTTGATTCGTAAACAACATAATCGCCCTTTTTCAGCACTTTGCCTATGGTCTCGGAAGCCTTTAGAACAGGAGTCAGGTCGGGAAGGTTCGATTTATTTGTCGGAGTGGGAACTGCAATAATATGAAAAGAAGCCTTCCGCAACTCTTCGGGATCACTTGTAAGTATGATATCGGTATTCAAAAATGCTTCAGGTTTAAGCTCATTGCTCGGGTCGATTCCTTTTTTCATAAGGTCGACTCTTTCCGGTTTAATGTCAAAACCGACAACCTTGATTTGCCTGGCAAACTCCAGCGCAATGGGCAGGCCTACGTATCCAAGGCCGATCACTGAGAGACGGGTCTCCTTATTAATGAGCTTTTCGAACATAATACAATTATTTAATTAATTTTTTTATCATTGGATGGTACTCTCCCTGGAGTCCCACGGGTTTAATATTTCTTATTGTATATGCAGTCTCAACTGACTGGCGGGCCTCTTTCAGACCAAATCCTCTGCCTGCAAGGATCTCTCTGTAAGTCTCCGTATGCAGGTCGGCAAATCCTTCGCTGAATTCTATCTCCTCACCGTCGACTGTAATTGATCTGAATGTTCTCCTTCCGGTTGTTTTGACAGCATCGGGTATATCATTGAAGTCGAGGCTCAGGAACCACCTCACTCTTGCATTCTCAAGCTCAAGGTATCCTGCAGCTTTATTTGGTTCGGAGAGATGAACGACATTCTTTTTTGTATCGCCGAAAATCCAGCAAAGCATATCGAAGAAATGGATGCCGATGTTTGTGGCAACACCTCCTGATTTCTGGATATCGCCTTTCCACGATATCGGGTACCAGTTTCCGCGGCTGGTGATATACGACATGTCAATATCATATATTTTTCCCTTCGGTCCATTCGCTATCTTATTCTTAAGCTCAATGATCCTTGGGTGAAGCCTGAGCTGAAGCACAGTATATATCTTATGTCCTGTTTCATTTTCGATTTCCTGCAAGGCCTCAACATTCCATGGGTTGAGAACAATCGGCTTTTCGCAGATAGCTTCTGCATGATGACGCAATGCAAACCTGATATGTGAATCGTGGAGATAATTGGGAGAGCAGATTGAAACAAAATCGATTTTTGTGCCTGTACGTTTCAGCTTGTCGAAATGCCTGTCGAACCTTTCAAACTCAACAAAAAAGTCACTTTCAGGGAAAAAGCCGTCAATAAGCCCTACACTGTCAAACCTGTCGAGACTTGCCAGTAGGTTATTGCCTGTATCCTTAATCGCCTTCAGATGCCTTACTGCAATATACCCTGCCACACCTATTATCCCGAAATTCTTTGGAGATTCTGTCATAAAAAAAGATATTCAGTTTAAGTTAAACTATTCAATAATTTTAGATACCATGCCATCCACTATCCTGTATTTCTCTCCGCTCTCGGGGCATTTGGCCAGCCCATTTTCATCGAAATGGAGCTTGTGCCCGTACTCGCTCATCCATCCCGATTGTCTTGCAGGATTTCCTATCACCAGGGCATAGGGCTTTACATCTTTAGTGACCACTGCACCCGCGCCAATGAATGCATATGAACCTATCCTGTTACCGCAGACAATTGTGGAGTTGGCTCCGATGGAGGCTCCCTTTTCAACGACAGTGGTATAGTAGCTCTCTTTCCTGATAATTGCACTCCGGGGGTTGATTACATTGGTAAAGACCATTGAAGGACCCAGGAAGACGTCATCTTCACAGATAACGCCGGTATAGAGCGATACATTGTTCTGGACTTTAACATTCCGTCCGAGTTTTACCCCCGGCGATACTACAACATTCTGCCCGATATTGCACTTTTCTCCCAGTTCGGAGCCAGTCATGATATGGCTGAAGTGCCAGATCTTTGTTCCTTTTCCTATTATACAGCCATCGTCAATCACAGCTGTTTCATGGGCAAAATACTCCTTCTCCATATTGCTTATTTGTCAAAGAATTTTAAAATACCGGAAGTAATATAATCAATCTGATCCTTTTCCATATCGGGGTGCATGGGAAGAGAAAGAACTTCGCTGCAGAGGGCAGATGTTACAGGAAAATCAATCTCGCTGTATCCCAGATATCTGTAGGCTTCCTGCATATGAAGCGGACCTGGATAATAAACCATGGAAGGGATTTCTACAGAATCAAGGTAAGCTTTAAGAGCATCTCTTTTTCCATCTTTTACCTTTATCGTATACTGATGGAAAATATGGGAGGAGTATCCCATTCTTTCGGGGGTTGATATTGATTTGCACCGCGAAAATGCATCATCATAGGCTGCTGCGACTCTGCGCCGGGCTTCGTTGAATTGCGAGAGATACCTGAGCTTGACTCTGAGAATGGCTGCCTGTATGGTGTCGAGCCTCGAGTTAATTCCGATGTCATCATAATGATAGCGGACTTTCATGCCGTGATTTGCTATGCTTCTCAGTTTCTTAGCGAGGGCGTCGTCATTTGTATATAATGCTCCGCCGTCACCATAGCATCCAAGGTTTTTGGAGGGGAAAAATGAGGTTGTTCCGATAAGTCCTATTGTGCCTGCTTTTTTTGAGGAACCATCCTTAAAAAAGTAATCTGTACCTGTTGCCTGTGCAGCATCCTCAATTACATACAGATTATGTTCTGCGGCAAGATCCATAATGCTTTCCATATCGCAGCACTGGCCAAAAAGGTGAACCGGAATAATAGCTTTTGTCCTCGGAGTAACAGCTTTTCTTATCGCATCGGCAGAGATATTGAAATTGCCTGGTTCAGGATCGACTATTACAAGTTTGAATCCAAGAAGCGCCACCACCTCAATTGAAGCAATGAAGGTAAAATTGGTTGTGATAACTTCATCTCCGGGCTTAAGTCCGAGCACCATCATTGCCAGTTGCAGGGCATCAGTGCCATTGGCGCATGAAACAACATGTTTAACGCCCATATATGCCTGAAGCTCCTCCTCAAACAACCTGACATCAGGTCCCTTGATAAAAGCTGTTGACTCCAGCACGGATTTAATGGCAGCATCAATCTCCGTCGCGATTTTGTCGTACTGGGACCTCAGGTCAACCATCTGAATCTCTTTCATAGAATTAATTATTGCAGGAAATGCGAAGATAATATTTTTTCATCATGAGTTTTTATATATATTTGTGAGGAAGGTAAAAATAGTCCGAAGTGGTTATAAGTGCTTTAATAAGAGAGTTATTGTTCAGTCACGATTGTGTGATTGTCCCCGGGTTCGGAGGCTTTATCGGGAATTATTCCCCGGCTGTAGCGGACAAGGGCACCGGGACTTTTTCCCCCCCGTTGAAAAAGATCTCATTCAACAGGAACCTTAATCATAATGACGGCCTTCTGGTTGGCAGGATCTCTGAAGCTGCCGGGATAAACTACGGCGATGCCAGGAGTCTTGCGGATGAATATGCTTCAGGGCTTTTGAAAAAGCTTAACAGCGGCGAAAAGGTGATGATAGACCACATCGGGGTATTTTCGAGAAACCATGAGGGCAGCATACAGTTTGAGCCTGATCAGGGTGCGAATTATTATCTCGGTTCATTTGGTCTGGAATCCTTCAGGATGGAGTCTCTTGAAGTATATGATGTGAGAAGGAAGATTTCAGGAGAGGGGATGAGAGATCCTTTAAAGAGGGCAGCCCTGAGGAGGAACCTCTGGAGAGCTGCGGTAGTAGTGCCCCTGGTTACCATTCTGGTTGCCGTTTCACTGAAAAATGACATTTTCAGGTCAAAGGCAGAGGTATCGTCGATGAATCCGCTCCTGACCGAAGAATTTGAGAATAATAAGAAAGCCCTGGAAGAGAATACTATAATTGTGCCTTCATCTGCGGAAAACAATAATCCGGTTATTGAAGAGAAGGCAGTTGTTAAGCCGGAAGCCGCTGTTGTTGAAGAAACTGCAATATACGGTGTTATAACCGGAAGTTTCAGGTCGGAGCAAAATGCCGAAGCTCAGGCAGCTCTTTTGAGGAATGAGGGTTTTTCGCCGGAAGTGACTCTTGCTCCAAACGGATTTTACAGGGTCAGCGCAATAAAATGCAGCGATATCGTTACTGCCAGGATCAAAAAGGACAGCATAAGAGCTAAGTTCCCGGAGAGCTGGGTGACAAAGAACTAACCCACGGCTTCAGCCGGGGGATTGCCCCGGCCTACGGTGAGCTCCTGAGCCCAGAGCCCCGATCATCATTGGGGTGTCGGATCTGTGGTCATCACCACTATACCCCGGCTGAAGCCGGGGGTTAGTCTGTGAGGTTATTTGATCATACTGCCGTTACTGACCTTGTCGGCCGGGGAGACCATGACCAGCTTCCCGTCCCTGTCTTCAGCCATGAGGATCATACCTTTCGACTCAATGCCCTTGATTTTCCTGGGTTCAAGGTTGGCCACTATCGAGATCTGCCGCCCTATAATATCTTTCGGTTCATAATACTCAGCTATTCCTGACACAATTGTCCTGATGTCGAGCCCGGTATCGATTGTAAGCTTAAGCAACTTGGCAGTCTTTGGAACTTTTTCCGCTTCAAGAATAGTGGCAGTTCTTATATCTGTCTTTATGAATTCATCATAAGTAATTGCCTCTTTTGAAGGAGCCGCTTTGCTTACTGCTGCCTCATTGGCCTTTTTTGTTGCAAGCAGCTTATCGACCTGCTTTGTTATCTCCTCATCCTCAATTTTCGAGAAAAGAAGTCCTGGTTTATTGATCAGGTGCCCTGGTTTGATAAGATCCGCAGCTCCGGCACTATCCCAGTTTTTAAGATCGAAGTTCATCCAGCCCCGAAGTTTCTCCATCGAGAAGGGGAGGAAGGGTTCGCAAATAATAGTCAGATTAGCTGTTATCTGCAGGGCAACATTCATTATTGTCTTTACCCTTTCAGGATCGGTCTTAATTACTTTCCAGGGTTCGGCATCAGCGAGATATTTATTTCCGAGCCGCGACAGGTTTATAGCTTCCTTGAGAGCTTCCCTGAACCTGAACGAATCCAGGCTGTTCTCCACATTCTTTTTAATTTCAGCTATTTCGTTCAGGGCAGCATCGTCACTGGCGTCTGTTTTCCCCCTCTCCGGCACCCTGCCGTCGTAATAATTGTTTGTAAGCACGAGAGTCCTGTTCACAAAATTGCCCAGGATTGCCACAAGTTCATTATTGTTCCGTGCCTGAAAATCTTTCCATGTAAAGTCATTGTCTTTTGTCTCAGGGGCGCTTGCGCAGAGCGAATATCTAAGCACATCCTGCATTCCGGGGAAATCCTCAAGGTATTCATGAAGCCAGACTGCCCAGTTCCTTGATGTTGAGATCTTATCATTCTCGAGATTCAGGAATTCGTTGGCCGGAACATTTTCGGGAAGGATATAACTTCCTTCGGCATTCAGCATTGCAGGGAAGATGATGCAATGAAATACTATATTGTCTTTACCGATGAAGTGGACCATTCTGGTCTCCTTGTCCTTCCAGTATTTTTCCCAGTCGGGCGTGAGCTCCCTGGTGGCAGAGATATATCCTATCGGGGCATCGAACCATACATAGAGCACTTTCCCTTCAGCACCCTCCACAGGCACAGGAATGCCCCAGTCGAGATCGCGGCTTACAGCCCTGGGCTGAAGACCCTGATCGAGCCACGATTTGCACTGACCATATACATTGGTCTTCCATTCCTTATGCTCTTCAAGGATCCACTTTCTGAGCCATGGTTCATATTTATCGAGGGGCAGATACCAGTGGAGGGTATTGCGAAGAACAGGCTTGCTTCCGCTGACTGTCGACTGCGGATTGATGAGTTCATTCGGGCTGAGGGAGGTCCCGCACTTTTCACACTGGTCGCCGTACGCATTTTCGTTTCCGCAATGAGGGCAGGTACCTGTTATATATCTGTCTGCCAGGAAACATCCGGCCTCCTCATCAAAAAACTGTTCCGTTGTCTTTTCTGTAAACTCCCCCTTGTCGTAAAGAGTCCTGAAAAATTCTGATGCTGTTTCGTAGTGCACCTTATTTGAGGTCCGGGAATAAATGTCAAAGGCAATTCCGAAATCCTCAAAGGCTTTTTTATTTATGGCATGATACCTGTCAACTATCTCCTGGGGAGTGACACCTTCCTTCCGGGCCTTGAGAGTAATCGGCACCCCATGTTCATCTGATCCGCATACCGATATTACGTCAACCCCCTTCATCCGGAGGTACCTTGTATAAATATCGGAAGGCACATAAACTCCTGCAAGGTGTCCGATGTGTATTGGTCCATTGGCATATGGCAGGGCTGAGGTGACAAGGTATCTTTTGAAATTCTTCATTTGTGTGAAATTACGCTGCACAAATATAATAATAAGTGACTAGAGTTTGGAGTGTGGAGTGACTAGAGTTGGGAAGAAGTTTGGAGTTTGGAGTGACTAGAGTTGGGAAGAAGTTTGGAGTGAGCTAGAGTTTGGAGTGACTAGCAGTTATAAGACTTAGGGAGACTGAGATTATTTAGTTAAATTTGAACTTTAAGCACTCCAGGCACTTTAAATATTTCTTTAATGACAGAAAACAAAATACAACCGCCATACCTTAAGGCAGGTGACGAGATTGCGATAGTATCTCCCTCTTTTGCCATTGAGGAGAAAAAACTTGCTGAGGCAGTTGAGATACTTGAAAAGTGGGGACTGAAAGTACAGACCGGAAGAAATGTGCTTAAGCAGAACGGCCCTTTTGCAGGGAGTGATGAAGAGCGGCTTTCGGATCTTCAGGAAGCTACTGATAACAGGATGATAAAAGCTGTAATCTGTTCACGCGGAGGATATGGTGTGGCAAAAATAATAGGCAAGGTTGATTTTTCTGTACTGAAAACAGCTCCGAAATGGTATGCAGGATTCAGTGACATAACATTTTTGCATATCTGGCTGAGCGAAGTTTGCGGAATAATGTCAATCCATGGCGAGATGCCGCTTAATTTCACCAATCCTGAAAAGAAAAGGAGCACCCTGAGATCACTTAAAAAGGCTCTTTTCGGGGAATTTGAATCTCTTGATTGGAAAGGTTCATTTCACAGGGCCGCAGATGTTACTGGTGAAATGACCGGCGGAAATCTCTCGCTTGTTTACAGTCTTACAGGAACTCCTGCAGAACCTGATACTAAAGGTAAGATATTGTTCCTCGAGGATGTAGGGGAGAACTATTACCATATCGACCGGATGCTTACATCATTGAAGCTTGCAGGAAAGCTTGAAGGGCTTGCTGCGCTTGTCATTGGCGGAATGAATAAGATGGAGGACACAAAAATCCCATGGGGAAAGAGTATTGAGGAGACGATATCCGGAATTCTGAGCGGGTATGATTATCCTGTTTTCTTCGATTTTCCTGCAGGTCACATTGCCGACAACAGGGCTTTCTATATTGGCAGGGAAGCCCGCATCACGCTTAAGGGGAGAAAGGCATCGCTTTCTTATACCTGATTTTCAGAAGGCTGAAATAAGAAGATCGAGATCCTTGGACATCAGTCCGAATTTCTGTCCGAGAGTGTCATTTGTGAGCATTCCGTTGTAGAGATAGGCTCCGCTGCGAACCCCCGGATCATTTTTGAGCAGCTGGGTAATTCCTCCTGAATCAGCCATATTCTGAAGCAGCGGAGTAAAGATATTGCTTAGCGCGATTGATGCTGTCCGCGCCACTCTTGAGGGAAGATTCCATGCAGAAAAATGGATCACTCCGTGTTTTTCATAAACAGGATCATGAAGGGCCCTGCATTCGGTAGTTTCAATACATCCCCCCCTGTCGATGCTCAGGTCGATTACTACTGCTCCTTTCTTCATGCTGCGAATCATATCCTCTGTGATATAATACCAGGGACGAAGGTCTTCGAGCTCAATTGCTCCTATCAGTACGTCGGCCGATTTAAGTGCTTTGCGCAAGACCTGAGGGTGAAATACGGAGGTCTGAAGCCTCTGTCCGAGAAGATTCTGAAATCTTCTGAGCCTCTCAAGAGAGTTATCGAAGATCTTTACTGTCGACCCAAGGCCAATAGCTGCACGTGCAGCGTATTCGCCTGCAGTATTGGCTCCTATTATAAGCACTTCGGTAGGAGTCACCCCTGTAATGCCTCCAAGCATTACACCCTTGCCGGCATGCATATTGCTCAGGTATTCCGATGCAACAAGCACTGATGTTATTCCGCAGATCTCGCTCATCGACTCAATCACGGGCATCACGCCGTTGTTGTCGCGGATCTTCTCAAATGCTATCGCTGTGACTTTCTTCCTTATAAGTTTTCCAAGGGTCTCCTCCTGGAGCTTAAGTACATTCAGGTATGATAATACGATCTGGTTACCTTTCAGATACTCTGTTTCCTGATCAGTAAACGGGGCCACTTTAATAACGGCGTCAGCACTGTAAACCCTTGCAGGGGAGTCGCTTATTATTGCCCCGTTTTCGCTGTAATCCCTGTCGGTATAGTTGGCACCCAGACCTGCTCCTTTTTGTACAATTACCTCGTTATCGCTTTCGACAAGCAGGTTGACCGATTCGGGAGTGAGAGCCACTCTTTTCTCGTCATCTTTATCGTCGCTGGGGATGCCTATTGTAAGCCTGCGATTCCTGACAGCCGTTTCGAGCTGTTCCTCCTTCGGCATAAATACTGTATTGCCAAAGCTGACCTTACCACTCTTGCCTGTGTCGTTCATCATAAGAAAGACATTATTTCTTCAAAGTTAATAAAATCGGAGCAGAGATCAATACGCGAGCGGTTAAGTAATTGTAAGCTTCCTCTTCTCATCCTTATCCACTTCTATCCTTATTTTTACTGTATCTTCAGGGAGTATTTCTTCAACCAGTTCGGGCCACTCCATAAAGCAGTATGACTCTCCGGTAAGATACTCCTCTATTCCAAAGTCAAAAACCTCTTCCTGTTTTTTTATCCTGTAGAAATCGATATGGTATAAAGCCTTCCCTTCCTTAGTCAGATATTCATTTACCAGGGTAAAGGTAGGGCTGCTCACAAGGTCAACGGCCCCGAGATATTCGCAAATGGCTTTTATTATTGTTGTTTTTCCGGAACCCATTCCACCATAGAAGGCAAACAGCTTTTTATCACTGCAAAGACCGATAAGTTCTTTTGCGGCCGAATTCAGACGGGCAAGATCCTCAACAATTATATTCATGGCTTAAATCGGTTCGAGGCAGGCAACAGGGAGCATCACCTCCTGCATGGAAATGCCGCCATGCTGAAAAGTGTCCTTGTAATATCCTGCATAGTAGTTATAGTTATTCTGGTATACAAGATAATCCTTGTTCAATGCGAAAATATATCTCGAACTGATATTTGTTTTGGGGAGGAAAGCCTTTTCAGGGTTCTTAAGTTCAAAAACTTTTCTCGGATCATAATCGAGGTTGCGGCCCATTTTATACCTCAGGTTCGCAGATGTATTTCTGTCGCCGATGATTTTCACCGGATTCTGAACGCGGATTGTGCCATGATCGGTGCTAAAGACTACCCTTACCGAGTGAGAAGATATGGTCCTGAGCAGTTCAAAGAGCGAGGAGTGCAGAAACCACGACCTGGTGAGACTTCTGTAAGCAGGCTCATCGCTTGCGAGGTCGCGTATTACACCGATTTCAGTTCTGGCGTGCGATAGCATGTCGACGAAATTGAAGACCAGGATATTGATGTCATTTTCAAGAAGGGTCCTTATCTTGTCATTTACCTTTTTCCCGTCGGCGGCGCTGCTTATCTTATTATACGACCATTTGTACTTAAGGTCTTTCCGCTTTACCTGGCTTGTGAAAAGAGCTTCCTCGTAGTTATTCTTACCCTCCTCTTCATCGTCATCGACCCAGTACTCAGGCATTTTCTCTGCAATAACCGATGGCATGACTCCTGCAAATATTGAGTTCCGGCTGAATTGAGTGGCTGTAGGGAGTATGCTGAAATAGAGATCCTCCTCGATTATCCGGTATAGTCCGGCAAGTTCTGCTGAAATAGTTCTCCACTGATCATATCTCATGTTGTCGATGAGGATAAAGAAGAGCGATTTTTTTATTCCGGCATGAGGGAAGACCTTTTTCGCAAAGAGTGAAGGTGAAAGCAGGGGAGCAGCAGTATTACCCGGAGTAAGCCAGGCCAGGTAATTATTTATAATGAATTTTGAAAAGGAATTGTTGGCTTCGTTCTCCTGCATTCTTATTATCTCACTCATTCCCTGATCGCTCGATTTCTCAAGTTCTGATTCCCAGAACACAAGCTTCCTGTATAATTCGGTCCAGTCGGAGTAAGTTGAAGCTGCGGAGATCATGCCTGTTATCCGGTTGAATTCCTGCCGGTAATCGGTTGTTGTTTTTTCCGTTACAAGGCGTTTCTGATCGAGGATCTTTTTGATTGCGAGAAGTACCTGTTTAGGTTTTACAGGTTTAATGAGATAATCGGCTATTTCCGCCCCGATTGCAGTCTCCATCAGATCTTCCTCCTCGCTTTTTGTGATCATCACAACAGGGATATCGCTCCTTATTTCCCTTATCTGCCGGAGCGTTTCAATGCCGCTGATCCCGGGCATGTTCTCATCGAGGAAGATCAGGTCGTAGGGATTTTGTTTCACAAGGTCGATGGTGTCATTCCCGTTTGAGCAGGTATCAATTTCATAGCCCTTCTCCTCGAGGAAAAATATATGCGGTTTGAGAGCCTCAACCTCATCATCAGTCCAGAGTATCCTTATTTTTCTCATTTAAGGTAATTCTGTTGGAAGAATTGAAGGTAGATGTCGGGATTCCTGTCGGTCTTAAGAACATTAAGGTTATCGTTGCTGATTATAAAATTTGTCATTTTTGCTCCCGAAGTGTTTCTTACGTATTTACCTGAAGTGAATGAAGTATAATATGCGAGAGCTTCATTGTAATCGGCAAATCCCGATACTGTTATCAGAATAAACTTATTCTCAACAAGGGCACCCTCTGTCCTGTAATTCTTATTTGTAAAATTATCGATATTATAGCTGATTACATCAAAAGTGGCCAGGTTAATATTGAAGGCAGGATCAGAAATTATCAGGGCAAAGACATGAGGAGCGGTTTTGTCGGCGGTATATAAGACGGCGGCAACCTGCCGTTCTTCTTCTATTTTTAGTTCAGGGATGGTCTGGTTCAGGAATGCAATTATCTCATCGGCTTTCTTGTCCTCTTCTGTGCCCGGCCATGCCTCCTTTAGTCTGGTAAGCTCTTCCTTAAAGGCCCTTTCGTCGCTTATCCTTGCAACACAATAAGCCCGCAGGAGCATGAATTTGGGTGCCAGAACATCCTTTGGAAACGTCTTGAGAGCTGTATTTATAATTCCGATTGCTTCGCTGAACTGTTCACCGGCATAGAGATTAAAGGCTTCGGCATAGCTTCTTTCTGCAAGCTTCTGCTCTTCCATCTTCTTAATATAATACTCCGGGTCGGAAAGGATTCTGGCATATTCACTCCCGGGATACTTTTCAAGCAACCGCTGCCTGTATGTTTCCGACCTGACGGGGTTATCCGCCCTGGTGATCCTGTAGAGCAGGTAGAGAGCTTCAGGAACGTCTTCACTTTCCGGGAACCTGGAGAGAAGCGTTTCGAACATTTCTACAGCCCTTACTGTATCATAAATCCTTTCAGCATAGGCTATCCCGGCATTCAGCATGGCATATGAGACCTTCTCCTTCGAGACAGTCATAAGTGAATCGCTCATAGGAAGGTCTTTCATATAGTACTCAGGATTCTTGTAGTCGAGTGAAGGATCAAGCGAATCACCGGCATTCAGGGCATCCTCTTCATTTGCAGGAGTTATCTGGGCCAGATTGATTTTTGCCTTGTTCGAGCGTCTCCAGTTATCTTCAAGTTTTCTGGTTCCCCAGCGCCGGCGGAACTCAGTGCGGCCGAAAGAAAGGGCAGTCTGATTATAGAAATACCATTTACCTTCCTGGGAAATAGTTCCCTGCGACCGTCTTTCATTCTCATAGTATTCTCCAAGATTCATTCTGTCGGAATACTCTGAGGACAGACCGGAACTCTCAGCCTTAACTGTCTGCTCGATAATGCCCGAAATTATTCTGTTCCTGTCGGCGGCAGGCATAAGTGCCACTCGCTGGAGACTGTCCTCAAGCTGGATTATTGACAGCTGTGTGACAAGTACATTGAGGTTTTGCGACTTGGTTCTGATAAGTTCCAGGTCGGGGTGTTTTTCATCCATGAAATATACAGCACTGTCGTAGTAATAAGCAGCGCTCATATAATCAGGCTGTTCATAGTAAAAATTGGCCAGAGTAAGGAAGGACCTTGTTTTCTGGCTCTGGTTCAGTGACAATGAAGATGCTGATTTTCTGAAATATTCTATTGCCTCCTGTTCCTTTCCCTCCTTCATGGAAAGGTTTCCAAGGGCGAAAAATATCTGATCCTCGAAATCCCTGTTCTTTGAATCTTTCAGCATTTTCAACAACTCTTTCCTCATTTCCTCAGGATTTCCTGAATTGATATCAAAGACACCGGCAATATTTATCCTGGCATTGAATTCCACGTCGTAGGGCGGATTCATTCTTACAACATTGCGATAAAGAGCCGTAGCCTTGCTGCCGTTTCCAATCTGGCTGTAAACCTGTGCCAGTAAATAAGTGAGCCTGTATTTTGCCCTTTTCCCGGCCACAAGGTCTATTGAACGGGTAAGCGGATCAACAGCTTCATTATATCGCTTCTGTTTTATGAACAGATCGGAGAGTGTTGTATAGTAAAGCGCTTCGAGAGACCTGGATATCTTGCCGCTTACATCAATTTCAGAAAGAATTCTGTTCGACTCAGTGTAATTCTTCGTCTCATTGTGCACCCTTGCAAGCCAGATTGATGCTTCAGTCCTGACATCGGGATCATTAGCCGCTGTATTGCAGAATGTGAATAAGGCACTTGCTTCATCGAATTCATGCAGATTAAACCGGGCCATTCCTATGAGGAGGTAACTGTCGTCTACCCATTCATTGTACTCCTTTTGCTCGAGAAGTTTTTTATCTTTCTCAGAGATCTCACGGTTGTTGTCCAATTCAGGCTTTGAGGTGATTGATTTCAGAGAGATCAGCTTTGAGGATTTCTGAATTGCTGTTTCCATGTCGGAGGAACAGAGAGAAACTGTTGCAGGATCGCTGTTTTCGAAGACGTTAAGCATTTCTGCGAAATCATCATGATAGCCCCTTGAAATCTTGTCAATTCCGGCCTTATAGCTCTCATAACCATTAAAATAGATATTGTATCGGGCGGTCATGCTATGGTAAAACCTCGATGCGTCTGTGTTTTTTTCAACAGAGCAACCGGCCGTGAGCAGGCTGAAAGCCAGCACAGCAATATACTTGTATGATCTTTTGCTTAAAGCCAATAAGTGACTTTTAATACTATAACTTACCAATCAGGAGTATAGTATTTCAAAGGTAAATAAAATTGATCTTAAAAGGATTATCAGGCTGAAATAACTCTTTTAATTTCGGGCACTTCCTTAATTATTGCCTGCTCGACGCCTGCCTTCAGTGTTTGCATGCTGAAAGGGCATCCATGGCAGGCACCCTTGAGTTTGACCTTTACAGTCATATCCTCTGTTACCTCAACAAGGTCAATATCACCCCCGTCGGACTGTAAATACGGCCTCACTCTTTCAAGCGCTTTCTGAACACGGTCTCTTATTTTATTAAGCTCTTCCATTATGTTAAAAGATTATGGTTTACAATTTATTTAGTTACCTGAAGTTTGATTGTCGGTCTCTGCTCCCTGTTCCGCTGATCGACTTTCGCTATCAGTTCATCTGCGAGATCGGTGAAGGCAACTCCCGACAGAGTATCGCCAAGCGCCACAGGCATTCCCTTGTCGCTTCCTTCGCAAATACTCTGGACCAGGGGGATCTGACCGAGAAGAGGCACATTCATCTCTGCTGCAAGCCTTTTGCCGCCGTCTTTTCCGAAAATATAATACCTGTTGGAAGGAAGTTCGGCAGGAGTGAACCACGACATGTTCTCTACAAGGCCAAGAACCGGGACTGAGATCTTTTCGCTGCGGAACATCGAGATCCCTTTCACAGCATCGGCCAGTGCAACCTCCTGGGGAGTGGTAACTACAACAGCACCTGTAACCGGGACCTCCTGAACGAGGGTAAGGTGGATATCGCTGGTTCCCGGAGGCAGGTCAACAAGAAGATAATCAAGGCTGCCCCATTCTCCCTGCATTATCAGTTGCTTCAGAAAATTTGAAGCCATCGGGCCCCTCCAGATCACAGCATCGGCAGGATCAACAAAAAAGCCTGTGGAAAGTACCTTAACGCCATATTTTAAGAGAGGGATAATATAATCGGTATTGTTTTCCCTCCGCACTTCAGGCCTGTAATCATCCTCCTGAAACATTTTCGGCACCGACGGACCAAACACATCAGCATCGAGCAAACCTACAGAAAGCCCTTTTCGTGCAAGTGCTATGGCAAGATTAACCGAAACTGTTGTCTTTCCGACTCCCCCTTTTCCGGAAGAGATTGCGATAATATTTGTTACCCCCGGAAGGACATCACGTGGTTTCTCATGCTTCTTTCCAACTATGACCTTCGGCTGAACCTTAATATCATTGATCACGGCATCGGGCCCCAGGGCATCCTTGAGAGTCCGGACAATTGTACTCCTTATTGAGGAGATAAACGGGTCATTTGATTTCTCCGGGACAATTGTCAGGGAGATGCCATCCTCGCCGGTCTCTATCTCCGCGATCATGCCGAGAGTGACAAGGTCTTTTCCCTTTTCAGGATGGATGACACTTCTCAGCACTTCCAGTATCTTATCTTTTGTGAACATAGTTAATAGTATTATGGGCACGGATTGCATCCCGATAACTATCGGGACCGCGCCAGCTTCTTTTCGTTATTTTTATTTAAATCAAATCTAAACAACCTGCAATTTTACCAAATATTTCGCAGAATGCAAAAAAAGTGACTAGAGTTTGGAGTTTGGAGTTTGGAGTTTGGAGTTCATAACTCTAGTCACTCTAGTCACTCCAAACTCCACACTTCTTCAGAGGGATCCCAGAATCTTTCTTTAAAGTTAATTATCTGATCATCCTCAATCAGAATTCCTTCATTAGTGAGGAGCTGCTCCATAGTTGTCGAATTGCCGAAATGGCGCTTGCCTGTAAGAAGTCCGTTACGGTTTACCACTCTGTGAGCGGGAATGAAGTCAGGTCGTGAATGTGAATTGTTAAGTGCCCAGCCTACCATCCTTGCCGACCTGCCGGTTCCAAGGTATCGTGCAAGAGCGCCATACGATGTTATTCTGCCATAGGGTATGAGCTTTGTAACTTCATAGACCATGGCAAAAAAATCATTGTCAGGTTTCTTACCTGCTGTTGTCATTTTCCACTATTTTGCCGCTTCCAGGCCTGAAACACAGGTAATTGATCTTCATCCCTTTTGCAAGGAACATTTTCTCGTAGTGGGTCCTTATTGAAAGGATGTCGGCGGATACATTTTCGATCGAATCAGAGTCGGTGTAGAGGTCTTCAGTAGCTGAGATCACCTCAAGATTATTTCTGGCTGTAAGACTGAGCGTATACCTGTACAATTCGCTGTTATCGGTTTTAAGATGGATCAGTCCATTCACTTTGAGAAACGACCTGTACCTGGCCAGAAAATGAGGAGAGGTAAGCCTTTTGTTTGCATTTCGCAAACCGGGGTGGGGATCGGGGAAGGTGATCCATATTTCGTCAACCTCATCCCTTGCAAAAAATAAACTGATAAATTCTATCCTGGTCCTCAGGAATGCAGTATTTGAAAGCTTCTGTTCATGAGATGTTTTTGCCCCGCGCCACATTCTGGCACCTTTGATATCGACTCCTATGAAGTTCTTTTCAGGGAATTTCGTTGCAAGTCCGACAGTATATTCGCCCTTTCCGCAACCAAGTTCAAGGACAATTGGATTTTCATTCCTGAAGAGCTCCTGATGCCATTTTCCTTTAACAGGGTGGTCTTTGATTTCCGCTTTACCTACTTCGGTCTGGATCACATTTTTGAATGTCTCCAGTTCGTTCCATCTTGCCAGTTTGTCTTTTCCCACCGGTGGAGGTTTATTTGCTGATCCTGTCGACTCTCATCCCGAAATCATAAACTCCTTTAAGGTCCTGGAGCCTCATTCCGTGCTGGACTTTTACAGAATATATTCCCTTTCCGGGGAAAAACACATTCAGTCTGAATGGAAGGGTTAACTCCCTGACATCTCCGAAGCCCTTTCCATACCGTCTGCCTTTTTCGTCAGCGAGATTATATTGCAGGGTGTCGGTAAGTACCTCACCTTTGGGCGAAGTAGTTGTTACGAATAGAAATATGTTTCGGAAGGGGTATGAAGACGCGGTTCTTATCGAAAAGGAGATGTTATGGCTGTTAATTGTATCATCGACAGTAACCCTGAAAACAGGGACATTAGACAGGCCCCATGTTTTTTCCGGCATATCCTGCGCATCGTTGAATACAACATTATCACTGCAGGCAGTCAGGGCCGCAATGGCTGCAATAATAAACAGGAAAGAAAGTCTATTTGTCCCTTTTACCATTGAACCGGCGGTTTTTTCTTCTGTTCTGATTGTTTTTATTCTGATCTTTCTTGTCAGGAGGATCGAACCTTGTGAGACTGTTGTTTTTGAGGAGATCCTGTGAAACAGGTGTTACTTCCCACGACTCATCAACCAGTTTCAGTTTATCGACTTTTTTCCCTTTCCTGTTTATTGCCTGAATCTCTCTGACCCTCTGCACCGGAAGGGCAATCAGGTTGGCATTCGATTGCTGATCGGTAGTATACCAGTAAATGCCTTTATGAACCTCCATTTTAAAGAACCATGCAGTGCAGTCGAGAGCTTCAAGCGGAGTATCCTTCGACGGGAATGATCTCTGCGCATCCACATAGCAGTCGAGTTCAAAATTCAGGCAGCATTTAAGTTTGCTGCACTGGCCGGCAAGTTTTTGTGGATTAAGCGAGAGCTCCTGGTACTTTGCATGAGTTGTAGTAACAGAGAGGAAGTTTGTAATGTGTGTTGAGCAGCAAAGCTCCCTGCCGCACGATCCTATGCCTCCGATTCTTCCTGCTTCCTGCCTGGCACCTATCTGCCGCATCTCAATCCTTACCCTGAATTCATCGGCAAGCACTTTGATGAGCTGCCTGAAATCAACTCTCTCGTCGGCGATGTAATAGAATATTGCTTTTGTTCTGTCTCCCTGGTACTCGACATCACCTATCTTCATATTGAGTCTGAGCTCTTCGGAGATTTTTCTTGACCGGAGCATAGTGGTTATCTCAAGCTTCTTAGCCTCTTCCCACTTCTGGATATCAACTGCTTTTGCCTTCCGGTAGACTTTTTTCAGGTCTTCTGATGTCGGCAGGACCTTAAGTTTTTTAAGCTGTTCATTTACAAGCTGTCCAACCATTGATATCCTTCCGATATCATGTCCGGGCGAAGCTTCAACAGCAACAACGTCTCCAATCTCCAGCCTCAGCCCGTTGACATTCCTGAAAAAGCCTTTCCTTGTATTTTTGAAGCGGACTTCAACTATTTCGCTTTCGCCGGAAGGTACCGGAAGGTCACTTAGCCAGTTATATGAGTCGAGCTTATTGTATCCGGGTTTATATGTTATATCAGGCATCCGGACATCTTCCCCGGCCAGGCCCTGAATATCTTCATTATCTGTCATAAAAATCGAATGCTAACGAAATTTCCCTGCAAAAATAGTGAATAAAAGCAACAAATTCAATAGAGCATCCGGGTGTCAGCGGATCAGCTTTGTTACTTTAAGGGCGAGATCGAGAAAAATGATCTTAGCGCTTCCGTTTGCCTCAATATGCGAATAGCCAAGGTTAAACTCTTCTGAAAGAGGATAGATATTATCCTGGTTGATGAAAGGGTGGAAGTTCTCTGAGAATTTTGCCTCTTCACCGGAAAGGTAAACAAGCTGGTTTTTCGATTGACCGAGTGTCATCATCAGATTTTCGCGAAGCAAACGCAGGGAAAAGGTGAAGAAGTTCTTCTGCGCTTCGCGGCCGGTGGAGGCAATCTCCTCCGACCAGCTTATTAATGATATTATATCGCGTTTCCAGGCAAAACGCATCAGACTTCTGAACCGATCGAGGTTTGCAAGAGATGAATCTTCATTTTCACTGAGTTCCGCCGCCCTGATAATATTTCCCTTTGATACCCTTGCCAGGTCGGCTGCCTTGTCCGGGGCCAGACTGAATTTCTGCAAAAGGTAATTTTCGGTATCCCTGATGCTGAAAGCAGGGATTTTAACAAGCTGGCATCGCGAAAGTATTGTTGGAATAACCTTATCGGGTTCCTCCGACACCAGCAGGAATAGCGTTTTTTCAGGCGGCTCCTCAATCATTTTAAGAAGCTTGTTCGCCGATGCCGGATGCATTTTTTCAGGAAGCCAGATTATCATAATCTTGAAGTCCGATTCGAAGGTCTTGAGGCTGAGTTTTTTAATTATTTCACCCGCCTCAGATGCAAAAATCATTCCCTGGGCGTTTCCAACTTCGATAAAATCGAGCCAGCCGTTAACTGTGAAAAACGGTGATTTTGCAACAAACTCTCGCCACTCCTCAATGTAGTTGTCGCTTACAGGGTCTGTGGCTTTCTTCCCTTTTATTACCGGAAATACAAAGTGAAGATCGGGATGGATCATTTTTTCATACTTGACACATGATTTACATGTGCCGCATGAATCGGTTTCAGTACGATTTTCGCAGCTTATATAGCTGGCATAGGCCAGAGCAAGAGCCAGGCTGCCGCAGCCCTCCGGTCCTGCGAACAGCTGGGCATGGCTCACTCTTTCCTCTCTTACTGACCGTATGAGTTTTCCGATAATCTCTTTCTGACCCGGGATCTGAGAGAAGTTCATTTTTTAATTAATCTATCCTGAATATTTTCAGTTATAAACAGCAGCTCCGGTTTTTACAATGTTGCCAGAGCAGCATCATAATCAGCTTCCTGTGCTATCTCCGGAACAAGCTGCGAATGAACAACAACGCCTTTTTCATCAACTACTACCAGGCTGCGTGCATAAAGACCTGCAAACCCCCCGTCAACGATATCAACGCCATACGCCTTACCAAAAGCGGAATCGCGAAATCCCGACAGGGCAACAACATTGGTGATCCCCTCTGTGGTGCAGAACCTGCTGCTTGCAAAGGGAAGGTCTTTTGTAATAGCCAGAACCATAACATTTTCTTTTCCTGCAGCAGACACGTTGAATTTACGGACAGAGGTTGCGCAAATACCTGTGTCGAGACTCGGGGAAATGCTCAGGATTAGTTTTTTACCTTTAAGCTCTGATAATGTGAGGTTTGAAAGGTCAGCTTTTACAAGCGAAAAATCAGGAGCCTTGCTCCCGACTGACGGAAGGTTGCCTGATGTGTTTACAGGGTTTCCCCTGAGAGTAATTTTTGCCATAGTTTTTTTTTCAAATTTAGTTAATCTTTTAAGATCAGGAAACAATAAAGATCCGGGAAATGTTCAGCCAAGTAAGCCATGCAGAAGATAAAAGACAAAAGTAAAAAGATAAAAGAGAAGAAGTCTTGCGGTCTTGCGGTCTTGCGGTCTTGCTGTCATTTACTTTTATCTTGTGCCTTTCTTCGACCACCGTATCCGCCGGCTGGCGGAGAAGGTGGTTATCTTTTATCTTTTTTGAAGTTTTTGAATTATTCAGGTTATAAGTAAGAAGATGATATTTCTCAAATATTTATTTCTAAAAAAAATGTAGGTTTGTATAAGAGAAATAATTCATTTAAAAATAAAATCGCAGATCTATGAAAATGATTCAGGACTTTAATTTCAAGGGAAAAAAGGCAATAGTCAGGGTCGATTTCAATGTCCCCCTCGACAAAAAGACCTTTGTTGTTACTGATGACACCCGTATCAGAGGTGCTTTGCTTACAATAAATAAGATCATCAGCGAAGGTGGTTGTCTTATTCTTATGTCGCATCTCGGAAGGCCGGAGGGGCGTATGGAAAAGTATTCACTCAAGCCGGTGCTTCCGGTACTTGAAAAGCACCTTGGAAGGAAGGTTCTTTTTGCCGACGACTGTCTTGGTGAATCAGCAGTTACTATGTCTGCAGCTCTGAAGCCGGGAGATATTCTGCTTCTTGAGAATGTAAGGTTTTACCCCGAGGAGGAAGGCAAGCCAATCCTGCCTGAAAATGTGACTGAGGAAGAGAAGAAGGCTGCAAAGGCAGAGATGAAGGTGAAGCAGAAGGAAATGGCAAAGAAGCTCGCAGGCTATGCAGATATTTATGTTAACGATGCATTCGGAACAGCGCACCGCGCTCATGCTACAACTGCTGTAATGGCTGATTTCTTCCCTGCCGAAAACAAGATGTTCGGATTCCTTATTAACAGCGAACTTGCTGCAATGGACAAGGTGCTGAATAATTCACAGAAACCTTTTACCGCAATAATGGGAGGTGCTAAAGTATCCGATAAAATTCTTCTTATCGAGAACCTTCTAAACCGGGTTGACAATCTTATTATCGGAGGTGGTATGACCTACACTTTTGTAAAGGCAATGGGCGGCAAAATCGGAAAGTCGCTCTGTGAGGAGGATAAGCTTGAACTGGCCCTCAGTCTTATCCAGAAAGCAAAGGAAAAGGGTGTTAACCTTTATCTTCCTGTAGACTCTCTCAATGGTGATAAGTTTGACAATGAAGCTGCAACCTCAGTTACTGCAGTGGATGCTGTTGAAGATGGATGGATGGGACTTGATATTGCAGAGAAATCAATAAAGCTGTTCTCTGAAGTTATCGAAAACTCAAAGAGCATTTTGTGGAACGGTCCGATGGGAGTTTTTGAAATGGAGAAATTCTCGAAAGGAACAACAGCTGTTGCCAATGCTATTGCTGCAGCCACGGCAAAAGGAGCATACAGTCTTATCGGCGGCGGTGATTCCGTTGCTGCAATAAACAAGAACGGACTTGCTGACAAGGTGAGCTATGTTTCGACTGGTGGAGGCGCAATGCTTGAGTATATGGAAGGGAAGAAACTTCCGGGGATTACGGCGATCAGGGGAGAATAGCTAAAAAGGCTATAAAGGCTTTATATGCTGTAGAGGCTGTACTTTGGTGCAGCCTTTTTTATTATTTATCGACATTCGACAGGAAAGTTTGCTGAAATGTAATTTACAGATTGTAAATTGCAAAATAGGGCCGAGCGTTAAAAATTTGCCCGGTGGGCAAATTTAGCGAAGGAGCCAGCCTGCAGAGGTGGCGATAGATTAGAGAAATGTAAATCATAAAGATTAATAAGGGTTTTCCAGACAGGAGCCATTACAAATCCACGCCGGCGAAAGTTCTTGTCTATTTAGATATTTAATCTATTTCTCTTATCTTTACAGTTAGTTATGAAAAGGATCCTGTTCATTTCTCTTGTTGTCCTTACCGGCCTTTACGGCTGCGACAAGGATAATACTGTTCCGACATCGGGAACTGCCACAATCAATAACACCCTTAATGGTACGGGGCCATATTACGCTAACGGGTTTTCATTTTCAGCTGCCGGACCTGTATCAACTCTCGATGATCCCGGTCCTGATATTATCCTTTATGTGAATATTGATAATCTTTCAAGCCCCAGGCTGACTTTTCAGGCTGAAAACTTCATGCCTTCCTTTTACAAGCTCGGAGAGTATGCCGATGCCGCTTCAGCGATTTCAGCCTTCAATAACCTGACCACGGTAGGAACATATCAGTGGACCGATATGGCCGATCCTGTGAAAAACAACCAGGTATGGGTTTACCGGTCGGGTGATGAGAAATACTCCAAGATCAGAATAATCAGCACTATTAATGAGAAGAGGCCTGATGTTCCGACCCTTGATGCTCAATATGGTGAGTGTACTTTCGAATGGGTGCATCAGCCCGACGGTTCAACAACCTTCCCCGCAAAATGAGAAACGGTCTGCAGGAAAGGATCTTCACCCTGCATGATTTGCCTGGATTCAGGGAAACAGCTCTTGAAGTCTTCAGATATCAGTCTTCCGGGAATACCGTATATAATGAGTTCATTACAGGACTGCGGTGCGACCCTGATTCAGTAAAATCACCTGGAGAGATCCCTTTTCTACCCGTGGAGTTCTTCAGGAACAGGGAGGTCATAAGCGGAACCGATCCTGTACAGGTTGTTTTTAAGAGCAGCAGCACTTCAGGCAGTGTTCCGGGAAGTCATTTTGTCACAGATCTGCAGATCTACGAAAAGAGCTTTACCAGTGCCTTCAATATTTTCTATGGGGAGCCTTCAGAGTATCTGATCGCAGCCCTTCTTCCTTCATATACAGAAAGGGAGGGCTCTTCGCTTGTATATATGGCAGAGAAGCTTATAGGCATGAGCAGGAATCCCCTGAGCGGATTCTACAGGGATGACATCCCCGGGCTTGTCAATGCAATCATCAGGGGGAAAAATGAGAATCAGAAAGTGCTCCTGCTCGGGGTGAGCTTTGCCCTTCTCGATCTTGCTGAAATGAAGTCTCCGCCTGATCTTTCAGGAGTAATTGTTATGGAGACAGGAGGAATGAAGGGGAGACGAAAAGAGATCACGAGGGAGGAACTTCATTCAGTTCTGACCGGGAAACTCAATGTTAGAAGCATTCATTCTGAATATGGCATGACTGAGCTTATGAGTCAGGCTTATTCGAAAGGAGAAGGTAAATTCTATTGTCCGCCCTGGATGAAAGTGCTTATAAGAGATCCGCAGGATCCCCTCACAATTTATCGGGAAACAGGTCGTACAGGAGGTATCAATATCATCGACCTTGCAAATATTAACTCCTGTTCATTCCTTGCAACCAGCGATCTGGGCAGGCTTAATGCCGACGGCAGCTTCGAGGTGCTCGGAAGGTTTGACAACAGCGATGTGAGGGGATGTAATCTTATGGCGGAATAAAGACCGCACGACCTTACAACCCCAGTTTCGTCTTTATCTCTGCAGGTACCGCATTTTTATGAACCAGAATGGCAATAGTTTTTGCGCGTACGTAGTTTTCGGACATATTGAGATAACCACCGAAAGGATTTCTTTCAGTTCCCCATGAATTCTTTGTTATGAAATATTTTACGCCGTTCTGGTCTTTAACTATTCCCGTAAGGTGCATCAGATGATCGTCGGTTGTTTTCTGATCATCAAATCCCTGCTGACGCGATTCCTGGCTTACTTTTACCTCCGGGAATGGCTGTGAGAATTTATACGCTTCTGCAGTAAGTTCTTCTTTGGTCATTTTCCCGAGTCTCGCCTTGTCGGCTGCAGAATACTGATCAATGTTTTCAACTTCAGGGATGATAGCTACTCCTTTTGCGTGTGAGAAGCCCTTTTCGCTTACATCTCCATCCCAGGCAACAGTAAATCCCGAAGTAAGAGAGTACTCCATGATCTGCACGAGTTCATCAAGGCTTACATTATAATAATTCATCTTTCTCCAGTTATCAGGAATAGGAAGTACTCCCTGGGTATAGAAAGGGAAATTTGTGAATGAAGTGATCTCAACATAGTCGTTTGTATTTATTCCCAGGCTTGCAGTGAATGATTTGGGAGTATAGCCTACACCTTTATAGGTGAATGAGACAGGTGCTTTACCCAGATAGGTGTCCAGAACCGCATTGACAATATCAAGATACTGATCGCTTTCCTTTTTCCTTTGTACAGGTACTGCAGCAATGGCGTTAACAAAGGAATTCAATTCACCGTGACTATGGTTTGGCATACCATAATTAAGCCCTGTATATGCTTCATCGGGCACAATCCCGTTTTTGTTAAATTCAACTATCCAGTCGTGGCTTACGCTGCCCTGTCCCAGATTGCCCTTGCCCTGCTGGATAAAATTATCCCTGAGCCTGTCGGCATAATTATATCTTACAATATACATTTCAGAGAGATCGAATTCGCCTTTCCCCATGCGGAGAAGCTCTGACTCGATAAATGAAGTTGTTGCAAAGCTCCAGCATGTTCCCGTTGAAGCCTGGTTCTTTACAGGGGTGGCTTTTAATTCAGCAACCGGTGTGAACTTGTAGCCATCACCAGCTTTTACCGATAGCAGAAGTATTTTTCTTCTGTGCCTGTAACGGAATAATAAAAGCAGCTAAAAGAAGAATAAGGGACAATCGTGGTTTCATATAAATAAGGTTTATGTAAAGTGCAGGGCTAAAGATAATATGTTTTAATACAGTCTGCAAGCTCTTTCTGGCAACTCACTACAGCACTTTTCAAAAGAAGTTCAGGGTTTCTTTATTATTTCAAATAACTGCAAATCCGAGTTATTTACAGCCACAACCAGATACTGTTTCCCTTTTACTTCTACAGAGACGATTTTCCTTGCATCACCCTTTATCGTAAGACCGCTTATCTCCGGCATCAATGGTTTATATCCATGATTGCCATCGCCCAGTAAACACCAGCCATAACTTGCATCATAGCGGCCCAGGGATGGTCTTTCGGTATAATCGTTTCCGGCAAGTAACAAGGTCCATGCTGCCATCCAGGTTAAAATCACGGACAAGAATATCGCGGACAGGTGAAACCTGTGCAATAATTGGAAGTTTTATTATTTCAAAAGTTCCGTCTCCGTTGTTGAGGAAAAGGCAACTTTCAAATAGCACAGCACTTTTTAAAGTGGATTGGTCAATTGCCATCTTTACCAAAGATATCATTTGCAGTTTTGCCTCCAAAATCAGCATAGTTTGGGAATTTCTTTCCTAAAAAAGGCATTTGACTTATCATCTCATCAAGGGAGGCCACAGGGTAACTGATGCCATCGCGATATGAGCAGATTACCTGATCAAGCGATCCGTTATTATCAAAATCATTAAGGTACATTTCGACAGGTTCCTTGACAGAAGCTTTCAGCATTGAATTCAGCCCCAGATTACCTCCTATTAAATCCATGTCACCATCCCCGTCAACGTCAGCAGCATGTATGCAATTCCACCATCCTGATGTTTCATCCAGTCCCGCTTTACGGGTTACATCGGTAAAATATCCCTTGTTATTCATCAGAACAGAAACCTTCATCCATTCACCGGCCATTATCAGATCCTTGTCACCATCCTGGTCATAATCCATCCAGCAGGCATCGGTTACCATCCCGATCTTTTTCAGCCTTTTCATTCTTTCATCTGTCACATCCTTAAAATGACCTTTTCCATCGTTTTCAAGCAACAACTGATCGGGAGATAATCCATATATCCCCGGTATAGATCTTGAGCCTACAAACAAATCCATATCGCCGTCGCCGTCAAAGTCGCATGGTCGTACGCATGAGCCGTTATTGGCAGTAAAAGGCAATGATCCTTTTTCGCTCTCAATAAATTCCCCTTTTCCGTTGTTTATAAGCAACCTGTCGTCAAGCAGAGGATTTCCAACCTTTACCGCATTACCTCCCCGCACAATATAGAGATCAAGATCACCGTCACCGTCAGCGTCAAAAGCTGCTGCATCTACGTCTTCGGAGTATAGGTCCTTTATAAAAACAGGTGGCTTCATATGGTTTGAAAGTTCCGTCATTTTGTCTGAAAGAATATCCTGGATGTCTGTCCTTTAGCTCCACCGACAAACAGATCCTCCATTCTGTCTCCATTCAGATCACCAACAGTCAGGGCCGGTCCCTCGGTAAAAGGCTATGCGGTATCAGGCGTTCATGGGTAAATTCGACGTAAGGATCTTCCTGATGCCTGTACTCCAGTCCCGGAAGCACTGGTCCCGGAAAACAAATTATCGTCTTCATTGTCCCTATCTATTTTCTTCGCAGGTTTCCCTGCATTCTTCATTTCCAGGGTAATAAGCTTATCAGCAGGAACATCTTTTATCATTTGTTCTGACAAGTCAGGCCAGCGTACAAGAACAGAGTCGAGCAACATTGCCTCTCCCAGACCAAAATGTAAAACATCCGAAGACTGAAGACATAAATCCTCTTGTAGGAAATTGCTCGGCAACCTGCTATCTGCCCATTACAGATACAAGGTGACACGGGCTCCAATGCCCCGTGTGTTCATTCCATTCGCCTATAAATGCCATTGACAGAAAATGGTTATCTGTTCTGGTCTGAAGCTGTTATTCCTGTAGATATATGCTTGCTCATTGATATTATTGGTAATCAGATCCAGATCCCCATCATTGTCCAGATCAGCATATGCGGAACCGTTGGAATATGACCGGGTATTAAATCCCCATTCTTTTGCCATATTTGAAAATGTGAGATCCCCGTTGTTCCTATAGATGTAATTGTAGTATGGGTAAAGCGGCATTTTGTCGTACAATACCTTGTCCGGAGCATTTTTATTCTCCTCGAGTGTAAAAAAATTATTCTTCGTTAAAAACCTGACATATTCAAGATCATTGGCTCTCCGATAAATTCCGTTAGTAATAAAAAGGTCTTTCCATCCGTCATTATCCACATCGCAAAGCAGGGGAGACCAGCTCCAGTCGGTGGCATAAACCCCTGCCAATCGTCCGATTTCGCTGAACATCCCGCCTCCTAAATTCAATTGCAGGGTATTTCGCACAAACTGGTAACCATAACCATGTTCCCGCTTTAGCATATACAGCTCATAATCATCTTCCCCTCCTGATTGTTTGCGGATTTTTTCCTCCTCCGGGAGCATATCCAGAACCATAATATCCAGAAGACCGTCATTGTTTATATCACCTACATCATTTCCCATCGAGGATCTGCTGGTATGTTGGATATGTTCCGTCAGTCGCTCCGAAAAAGTACCATTTCCGTTATTTATATAGAGATAATCATTTTCGTGAAAATCATTTGAAATATAAATATCGGGATAACCATCATTGTTAATGTCACTGATATTTACTCCTAATCCATAACCAATCTGACTATTGTAAATACCTGCCTGTTGGGTAACATCACTAAAAACACGTTTCCCGTCCGGCCTCGTCATTTCTGTATAACCTGTCACCTGCAAGTGAATCATGATCGAAGCGAAGGTTGACAGGCCCATAACTGCGGTCCGTATGTACTGAGTGATTAAGAAGATACATATCAAGATCCCCATCCGTATCATAGTCAAAAAAAGCTGCCTGTGTTGAAAAGCCCTGAAAATCAAGTCCGTATTCATGTGCCTCTTCTTTGAAAGTGAGGTCTCCCTGATTAATGAATAACTGGTTCTTCCCATGAACAACCTTGTAATTTCCGACCTGGCAAACATAAATATCCAAAAGACCATCCCCATTCACATCTGCCATTGTTACACCGGTCTTCCAGTCACCTTTCCCTTCGACGCCGGCCTTTATCGGTAATATCCTCAAATTTAAGATTTCCCTTATTCAGGTATAGTTTATTGGGATTCTGGTTTGATGTGAAATACAGGTCAGTCAGGCCATCGTTATTGATGTCTCCTGCAGCAACCCCTGCACCGTTATTGAAGTAAAGATACTGGATCATGTTAAACTGCTCGGTTTCTGTCAGCTGGTTAGTAAAATCAACATTCGTTCTGGCAGGAGATAACAAGGAAAACAATTCCTGTTTTTTCATCTTCCCCGGTTTACAGGAAAACATCAGTATGAGAATAACCGTAACAAAGAGCTGACCTTTTCATTTCTTAATATTTATTGATACCAGGGATTAAAACATTTAACGTATTATCTGATATGGACATTTGATGTTATTCATTTGAAATTCCTGTTTTCAAAAATAATCTTTTTAGTTGAAAATATGATTTACGGTCTTTTCTTGCCAGCGCAGATACATTCAGACGCCAATTCAGTGTAAAGTATTTTAACTTTTTTTAGTAATAAGGACAAAAAAAACAACCTGAATATTTTCATTTTTCATTTTTTTTAATTTAATTTTAATACGTTATAGTTTGTAACTACCTAATTACCTAACCTGAATGCCTATGAAAAAGACTAATCCCTTCAGGCCGGAATAAAAACCGGCCCTGAACATTTTCAGTATCTTATAAGATTTCCAAAAACCTAACTAACACTAAAACTTAACATTATGACAAAAAGACTTACACATTTTGTCTCATTGCTTTCACATTTAAAAAGAATGTGTATAGTACTGGGATTATTAACTGGTCTGTTGTTGTCAGGCTCGGTCCAGATCCAGGCTGCATCCTTTCAACAGAAAATAGTTACCGGCCGGATTACTGACGAAAGCGGAGCACCGTTTGCCGGTGTCAATGTTCTTGAAAAGAACACTACTAACGGAGTAATCACAGGTGCTGATGGAAAATATTCACATTACAGTTGCTTCTGCTAACTCCGTTCTTGTTTTTTCATTTATCGGATATAATTCCCAGGAAGTTGTCAGTCGGATCACAGGCTTCAATAGATATCTCACTTGCCCAGAGCGTTACCGGGCTGGATGAAATAGTTGTTGTCGGTTACGGAACTCAGCAAAAAAGGGCAATATCCGGATCAGTTACCAAGGTCGCCGAAAAAGACTTTAATGCAGGTATTACAAGAACTGCTGCTGATTTTATTCAGGGTAAAGTTGCCGGATTAACAATCACAACTGTCAATGGTGATGTCACTTCACAGCAATCCATGAGGTTAAGGGGTACTTCATCATTAACCGGAAGCAGTGAACCATTTGTTGTAATAGATGGTGTTCCGGGACTGAGTCTGAACTCAGTTGCTCCTCAGGATATAGAATCAATAAGCGTACTGAAGGATGCTTCAGCTTCAGCTATCTATGGTTCACGGTCTGCCAGCGGGGTAATTCTGATCACCACCAAGAAAGGTATGCCAGAATAAAACCACAGTAGATTATAACGGGTATGTTGCTATTTGACGTTCTCAGCAACAAGCCTGATGTACTGACAGCTGATGAATACAGGAAATGGGCTACAGATAACAATGTTAATATCAGCGTTTTTGATAAGGGAGCCAACACCAGACTGGTTTGATGAAATTTCAAGAACAGGAATCAGTCAAAACCACGATTTCTCGGTTTCAGGAGCCGGAGCAAATAATAGTTACAGGATCTCTGTTTCCTATCTTGATCAGGAAGGTGTTATGATGGACAACTATCAGAAACGGCTCAATACAAGGTTTTCAATAAATCAAAAGGCTTTGAAAGATCATTTGGATCTTAATATATCCGGCGGCCTCAACCAGAGAGACTATCAGGCTACCACAACATACAATTTCGTTCTGGCTTATAACGTGGTGCCTACAATTCCGGTAAAATATGAAGACGGAACATGGTGGGATTCTGATGAATATGACCAGGGAAACCCGGTAAGAAATATGAAATACAACTCGGCTCCCCGAAAAACAGCTCTGATATTTGTAAATGGAAAAGCAGACTCTGAAAATTACAAACAGTCTGACAGCAGGAATAAATTTTTACAAGGAACGCAATTCATACGATGCCAGCAATTACTCTGATTCACGGACCCGTCAGGGAAGAGCATCCAACGGAACTGCATCGCGCTCGTCTTCAACAAGTGATAAAAACCTGCTTGAAACAACATTAAATTATGCGAAGAAGTTTGGCAGGCATGATGTAAATCTTCTGGGTGGTTATTCTTATGAAGATTATTATTACCAGTCTGCTTTTGCGCAAAACCGTTATTTTGTGACAAACCTTTTTGGTCCTAACAATCTGGGTGCGGGTGAACAACTATTAACCGGCGATGTAGCCTCAGGTGCATCAATGAATAAATTAATCTCATTTTTTGGAAGGATGAATTATTCATTTGCTGACCGTTACATTCTTTCGGCCACACTGCGCCGTGACGGGTCATCTAAATTTGGGCCTAACAATAAGTGGGGTACATTCCCATCTGTGTCTGCAGCCTGGAGATTGATTGACGAACCTTTTATGGAAGGCTTAAAGGCTGTTATTGATGAATTAAAACTCCGTGTGGGTTATGGTGTCTTCAGGTAATCAGAGCGGACTGAATCCTTACCAGTCATTATCACTGTATGGTTCTTCCGGATTATATTTTGATAACGGAGCATGGCATACAGCTTATGGAGTAAGCCAGAATCCAAATCCGGATCTGAAATGGGAGACAACATCAATGTTCAACGTAGGAGTTGATTTCAGTATTTTCGAATGCCAGACTTAATGGAACAATTGAATATTATAATAAAGTTACAGACGATCTTCTGTATAATTATTCGGTACCCGTGCCACCATATATGTACTCAACAATGACGGCAAATGTTGGATCAATGGAAAACAAAGGGATTGAACTTACCCTGTCGGGTGATGTCATCCGGAAAAATGATTTGAGGTGGACCCTGTCAGTAAACGCTGCCCATAATGAGAATAAAATAACTTCGCTTTCAAATGAAGAGTTTACTACTTCATCAATCAAAACAGGTAGTGCATGGGTAAGAGGAGGTTCAACCAATACAACTCATATTATTCAGGAGGGCTATCAGGTAGGTCAGTTCTATGGACCGGAATGCCTTGGAATCGATGAAACCGGAAAGTATATCATAAACGACATGATTGACGGGATAGCTGGTGTTACTATCACTGACTATACATACATCGGACAAGCCCAACCCAAACTAACCTACGGTATAAACAGTACAACCACATACAAGAATTTCGAGTTGTCTTTATTTCATCAGGGGAGTATATGGTAATGATGTATTGAATTTTTCAAAAATGTCATATGCAAATTTACAGTGGCTGCCCGGAGCAAACGTACTGAGTACAGCTTTAACAATGGGATTAAAACAGAGTCCATTATTATAACAGCTACTACATTGAAGATGGATCTTTTGCCAGACTGGATAACCTGACCTTTGCTTATTCATTATTGCCAAAGGATATGCTGGGAGTCAGCAGAATCAGATTTTATGGAACGATCCATAATCTGCTTACAATTACCAAATATAAGGGAGTTGATCCTGAAGTGCCAATGTCCGGACTTGATCCCGGTGTAGAGGGAAGGGAATATTACCCGAAAACAAGGACCTATATTCTGGGCATAAATGTGACTTTTTAACTTTAAAATTGAATCAATATGAAAAAGTTAACACTATACATAACATTAATGACGCTCATGGGATTACTGGCTGTTGGATGTACAGATCTGGAAGAAGAAGTATATTCTCAATTGCCGATGGATTCATATGGGACAACATCAGCGGAGGTAAATTCATTAGTTGCTCCGATTTACACCCGTCTGAGGGATTTTAACTGCGTAGGCAGCCCTGCTCCGAAAGAAAATTGCACAGATATGTCAGTAACTCCGACCCGAAGAGGCGGTGACTGGTGGGATGGAGGTGCTTATAAGGAAATGACACAGGGTACCTGGAGGCCACAAACCAGTGCTGCCATAAATATATATAATACCAGTTATTCCCGCATAACGAACTTCAACCAGATTATTTATCTGATTGAGAACAGTCCGGCCATTACCGATAAAGAACCATACCTGAGCCAGGTCAGAGCTGCAAGGGCACAGAGGTATATAGAGCTGATTGACTTTTATGGGAATGTACCTCTTGTAACTGATTTTACTGATCTGACCAAACCAAGTACAAAAACACGTGCAGAGGTTTATGCATGGGTTTTGTCTGAACTGAACGATATAAAAGATAAAATCAGGTCAGATGTAACCGCATCAAGTTATGGAAAATTTACAAAGGGATCAGTATACTTTATGCTTGCTAAAATGTATCTGAATGCCGAGGTATGGAATCCGGCAGGTGGTCCGAAATGGCAGGAGTGTATTGATGCCTGCAATGTAATTATGGCACTTCCCTATTCTCTGGAACCTAACTGGAAAGAACAGTTTAGTGCAGCTAATGAAAATTCCAAAGAGGCGATACTTGTAGCTGTAAACAGTATTTCCAGTTCATTTCCGGCCCGCGGTTATACACTTCATTATCTTGATCCTCAGGCTCTGGGAATTCCGGGAAGTGCAAATAATGGAATATGTGCCATGCCTGATTATGTTAAGTCATTTGACCCGGATGACAAACGATATCTTGGAAGTTTTCTTATTGGTCCGATGATAAGTGCTACTACCGGTAAACAGCTTATTACAGCTCACGGAAGACCACTTATTCATACCGTTGATATTACAATTAAATACTCTGTTGATGCAGACGGATGGGGACAGGTTGAACAGGAAGACGGGGCACGATGCAATAAATGGGAATTAAGAAAGGTGCTACCGCAATGGAAAATGACTGTGCAATTTACAGGCTTGCTGATGTCTATCTTATGAAAGCGGAATGCCTTGTAAGGCTTAACAGAATAACACTGAAGCAACAAGGCTCGTAAATGAGCTCAGAAAAAGAGCTTTCACCGATCCTGCTAAACTTAAAGCCAGTGTGACCCTCGAGGATATCAGGCTGGAACGCCGTTTTGAGCTGGCCTGGGAAAACTGGGGAAGACAGGATATGATCAGATTTGGTACATTTTTAAATCCAATTCCGGTCTGGAGGCCTAAAGCTCTTCCTGCATTCCGGTTATTATTTCCAATTCCGCAAACTGCTATAGATGCAAATCCGAAATTAAAACAGAATCCGGGCTACTAAAAAAGGATAAATTTCCTTACGGATTTGCTTTTTTAAAATGTAATAAAATATTAAGAGGGTGTTTTATGTGCACCCTCTTATTTATTATAAAAGTCTTATAGAAAATTGAATTTATTAATTGAAACCAATTTTACCCAAATGAAAAAACATGTGATTTTTGGATTAATTCTGTTACCCGGGCTTTTCAGTTACGGACAGCAGCAGCGCTCCCGTTAGCGGGCAGCAAACAAACACAAACATTCAGCGTCAGCAGTATGCCGCAGGATTCAACCATAAGGATGACTCATTTTCAAACAGAAATCTGGAATCCGGTAGTACCAATGATTAATCCGGCGGCACAGCCAGGTGATGCCCCCGCAGATGCAATCATTCTATTCAGCGGCACAGATATTAATAAGGAATGGGAAGAAGTTTCCCGAGGCGGAATCAGGCCTGCTACCTGGGTAATTAAAGATGGTGCAATGGTATCTGTCCAGGGTTCCGGATCATTAAAAACAAAACGCATCTTTAACGATTTCCAGTTGCATATAGAATGGAAAACACCTTCTGAAATAACCGGCAATGGACAGGGAAGAGGCAACAGCGGAGTATACTTACAGGAATTATATGAATTGCAAATCCTCGACAGCTGGTATAACCGCACATACAGGAATGGTCAGGCCGGATCCTTTTACAAGCAGTATGCCCCGCTTGTAAATGCAAGCAAAAAGCCCGGAGAATGGCAGGCTTTTGATATTGTATACACTGCACCCCGGTTTGGCAGGGACAGCACAACATATTTTACCCCGCCAAGAGCAACTGTGTTTCATAATGGCATTCTCATTCATAACAATGTAGCTTTACGCGGGCCGACTACTTATGTCGGGATTCCGGAATATTTAATCAGGAAACACGGCCCTAAAAGCATACTTTTGCAGCAGCATGGGAATCCGATTGCCTTCCGTAACGTGTGGATACGTGAATTGTAGATGCTTTCTCCTTACTTTATTAAAGTAAATACAAGCACTCCATTTGTGCCCCTTGACCCATAAATTGAAGCGGCTGAGCCCTTCAATAAAGATATTGATTGTACCTGAGAAGGAATAAGTCCATCTATCTGGTTCACAATAGTTCCGTCAACAACAAAGAGAGGTTCCGAAGGTGAGGAAAAAGATGTTGTGCCTTGCTGCAGCCGGATTGATGTGCCAACGACCTGTACTCCCGGAACCTCACTTTTAATCATATCATAAATATTAAGATATGACTTTGAACTGGCTTTGTTCAGGTCAGTTTTTCTGCCGGAAGTCGAGGACTGTTTTTTTGATGACGTGCCATAACCTATATCAACAGTCTCATTTTCTTTTGGAACCTGCGCACCCGTGTTTGCAACTGCTTCGTCAAGAATAAAATTGACTACTTTCTTCCCATCTATATCAGCGGTTTTGGCGGCATTTCCAGGAAGGGTCAGAATAGTTATTGTTTTGACGGACGGAAGGACCTTTATGCTGTATTCACCCTGCGAATTGGTCACCTTATCAGTTTTCTCCCCATCAGCCAGAATTACAGCACCTTCAACAGGTTTCCTGTTTGAATCGACAACAGTACCCGTAATCTTAATTTTCTTCCCGGCCTTCTGTGTGTAAGCAACAGGAATCGTTAATAAAGAAAGAAACAAAACAAATAATATTTTAGTTTTCATATTCATGTTATTAATTGTAACGCAAGTTATGAATTTTTGGAACTATTGTTTCAGGAGCAGAACGGATCCTGATTTAATTTCGCAAATTTGTGATTAATTGTTATCAAGGCTGGATTAAGGCTCTCCAAATATCTATTATTATGAAAAAGTTGAAAAGAGTTACAGTGATTGCAGCTGTGTTGGCAGCATACCTGTTTGACTTATCAGGTGTGGATATAACTCATGTTGATCCACCATTCTGGTGGACAGACATGAAAAATACTGAGTTACAGATTATGGTTTTTGGGGAGAATATTTCCTCTTTAAAAGTGTCTGTCAGCTATCCCGGAGTAAAAGTTAAAGAAGTAGCAAGAGCTGACAGTCCTAACTATCTGTTTATTTACCTCAGTATCGGGGAAAAAGCAAAGCCGGGTATCATGAATATCGAATTCAATGATGGTAAGAAAAGAACAATTCAACCGTATGAACTGAAATCACGTAATCCGAAACCAGGGGCTTTGGGATTCGGTACTGCAGATGTTCTCTATCTGATAACCCCGGATCGATTTGCCAACGGGGATCCTTCAAATGATAATCTGGAAGGTGCCGTTGCAAACAGGGAGCGTTCAGGAAGTCGTCATGGAGGTGACATCAGGGGAATTATAAATAATTTTAAATATTTGCAGGATCTGGGAATTACTACAATCTGGCTGAATCCTGTTCAAAAGAACGGTCCAAACACATATCATGGTTACGCAATAACTGATTTCTACGATGTTGACCCGCGGTATGGTACCCCCGGTGAGTATATAGAGATGATCGATACTGCTCATAAGCGAGGGATGAAAGTTGTAATGGATATGATTTTTAACCATTGTGGCAGCACTCACTGGTGGATGAAGGATTTACCTTCAAATGACTGGATCAATTTCAATAACACCTTTGTTCAGACCACTCATAGCAAATGGACTGTTGTAGATGTACATGCCCCGGAATCAGAGAAAAAGCAATTTGTTGACGGCTGGTTCACCCGTGGAATGCCCGACCTGAACCAGCGAAACAGGCATCTGGCAACCTATCTGATTCAGAATAGTATATGGTGGATCGAATACGCGCGTATAGATGGAATTCGTCAGGATACATATCCGTATGCCGATTTTGAATTTCTGGCCAGATGGTGCAGGGAAGTCACAGATGAGTATCCGGATTTTAATATCGTTGGCGAAGCATGGTATGCAAGCGGTCCGGGTTTCACTGCCTGGTGGCAGCGTGACTCTAAGATAAGCAACTCAAATTCCTATCTCAAAACAGTTATGGATTTCAACCTGACATTTATATGCCAGGAAGCTTTCGCAGAGAGAGAATGTAAACAGTGACGGAAAATCAAAAGGGTTTTTCAGAATATACGAATCACTGGCGCAGGACTTTTTATATGCCGATTTAAAAAACATATCTTATTTTCCTCGACAACCACGATCTGGGACGCTTCTCGCTTCAGGAGGATCCGGATCTGAGAAAATATAAACAGGGTATCGCATTCCTGCTTACGACAAGGGGGATTCCGCAAATATATTATGGTACTGAAATCGCCATGACAGGAACAAAAGAAAGCGGGGACGGCAATATCCGCAAGGATTTTCCCGGCGGATGGAAAGGAGATACAGCGAATGCATTTAAGGCGGAAGGACGCACTCCCAAACAGAATGAAGCATGGGATTACATGAAGAAACTGTTGCATTGGCGAATACAAAATAAAGCTGTTACTGAAGGGAAATTGATTCACTATGCTCCTGATAACAGCGGTTGCTATGTCTATGCCAGGATCAAAGATGATAAAACAGTCCTTATTATATTGAATGGGACTAATAATGACAAAATACTGAAAATGGATCGTTTCAGGGATGTTATTGATTCATATTCCAAAGGTACGGATGTAACAACCGGACAGGAGTTGGATCTGTCATCTCAGATAAATGTTCCTGCGAGAGGTGTTTTTGTGATGGATCTTAAGAAATAAGGTCATATGAGTGATCAATCCACGAAAGAATATCCTTGTCCGGAACAGATCCGTCGAGTATGACAGTATTCCAGTGTTTCTTGTTCATATGATATCCGGGAGTTACCGAAGAATTTGATGGTACAAGAACATTATACACAATTTTAAAAATGCATAGTTCTGAAACAGTATGACGAAAAAACAAATAAAACGAATACTCAGAATAATATTTATTATTGCAAGCATAAGTTCTTTGTTCTTTGTGCCATGGATATTAGTTAGGGCGTGGTTAGCTCCACTACCAGACACGGTTCAGGAACAACTAAATGAAGCAATTGGTTATGGATTTGATGGAATGATTGTTTACGTGGACCAAGCCGGGAAGCCACCGGAGTTTTATGCCGCAGGCTGGCATGACCGAAAAAATAAAATACCTGCTTACCCGCAAGCCTTATTCAAGATTGCCAGCATTACCAAGCTATATGTAGCTGTTGCTGCTGCAAAATTAGTAAAAGCAGGACGTTTGTCTTTGGACAAAACACTTGCTGAATACTTTCCGGAATTAGCCGGAAGGATTGAATATTCTGACAAGATAACCTTGAGAATGCTGCTGCAACATCGGAGTGGCATTCCCAATTTTGTTAACCATCCTGATTATTGGAAAAAACCTCCAAAAAGCAGACAAGAAACACTTGATTACGCACTGGATTTGCCAGCTGACTTTGAACCAGGTGAAGATTATGGTTATTCAAATACCAATTATATGTTGATTGAGGACCTCATAGATAAAACTTTGGGTTATCCCCACCAGCAATATATCAAGGAGGAAATTTTGAATCCACTTGGGCTGAAAAGCACTTTCGGCTCGCTGAGTGAAGTGGATATAGACAATGTGATGAGTGGCTATTATGTTGGCGTTGATGAAGATTTTAAGTATGAAGATACAGGCTTAATGCTAGCTACAGCAGAGGATGTGGGTATTTTCTTGCGAGCATTAAACGATGGTTCGGTTTTTAATGAAGGGGAACAGGAAATCTATTCCTCCATTTACGTTTACGAACATACAGGTCTGCTTGTTGGCTATCAGAGTATTGCAAAATACCACAAAGACAAGGACATGGTTGTCATTCAATTTAATAATACAACGAACTTTGATGGATATGACTGGAATTTAGCGGAGATCGTATATAGTCGTATTGTTAAAATACTGAGAAGGGGAAAAAACTCGTAACATTTTGAATAAGTAATGGCAGGTGAAGTATTGAAACATATTGTCATATAACAACCTGTCTATTTGAGCAGCCAAAAATCAGGTCAGAATATCCATTTTTCGATTAAACTTAGCTGGATATTTCTAAGAACAGTATATTAAAATGCAATAATGATCTTGTTCATATGGTATCCAGGAGTTACAGAAGCATATCTCTCTCTTAGCTCCAGCGCAAATGCCGGTTCGCATTTCAGATTAAGGCCAGGCTCCCCGTCAAGGTTGACAAGGGCAAATATCTTTCCCCCGGATTTAAATACAAGTGTATCATCCCCGAAGGGAAAACCCTCGGTGGCACCCTTTTTTGAGATACAGTATTCTCTGAGAGTTTCAATATTCATATTCAGTTTTTAAGAATTTAATAAAAGATACGCTTTTTTGCTCTCCGATGCAACCTGAGAAAACATTTTCTGTCTTTATTGTACTTTTACAGGATGATGAATAAGCTGTTGAATAAAAAATGAATAATCTATAAAGAATAAGCAAATGAAAATCAGGACACTTTTTATCTTAATGTTAGTTGTAGTCAGTGCATTGCCTGGCTATTCGCAGGAGAATGCAATGAACGAAAAAAACAGCCTTAACCCTGAAAAACAGGATCAGGGCATGAGGACACTGTTCGGCAATGATGACGGCAGGACGGAGCATGGAGGCTGGGGAGGATTCACATTAGGATATACCAGAATAGCCGGCAAGGATGCCTTCCTCAGCGGCGGAAGGGGAGGATGGCTGATCAACCACCGTTTTACACTGGGCGGCGGCGGATATGGCTTCTACAGCAATTTCAATCATGATGCCAGCTACCAGCCTACCCTGGAGAATTATTCACTTGGAGGCGGGTATGGAGGATTGTTGATCGAGCCGATAATTGCCCCTTTCGAACCGGTCCATATCTCTGTTCCCATTTTAATTGGCGGCGGAAGTGCGTTCGTAATGAATGATATGTATTACCATGGTAACTATAACGAATATAATTTTGGATATGGCGGATTCTTTGTTCTTGAGCCCGGCATCGACATTGAAGTGAATATTGTTAAATTCTTCAGGGTGGCTTTGAATGCAAGTTATCGTTACACAAGCGATCTGTCTCTGGATTATTACACTATCGCCGGAGATTATGTATTCACGGTTCCTTCCAATGCTTTAAGAGGATTTAATTTCGGGCTGACAATGAAATTCGGGAAGTTCTGATTTGATTTTAGCTACATGAGCGTCGGATAAAACGCCGCTTCAATATGATCAATATCGAAGGTATCATCTTTTTTTATCAGTGTTATCACGTCGAACCGTCCCTCTTTATTGATATTATACTTCTGGATATAGCCGTCGGCAGCACGGATTATTGATCTCTGTTTATCTCTGGTAACTGCTGTAACGGGGTGCATCTGGAAGTCATCATTCCGGGTTTTCACTTCAACGAAAATAATGAGATCCTCGTTTTCAGCAATGATGTCAATTTCGTGTTTCCCCCAGAGCCAGTTTCTGAAAAGAATCTTATAGCCGGTTTTTATCAAATAGTCGGTTGCGAGCTCTTCGCCTTTCTGCCCCAGTATATGTGATTCTGCCATAATTTAAAGTGCCAAGAGTGTCTAATGTTAGAATAAAACTCTTGTTCTTTATTTTCTTAAACTCTAGCTCACTCCAAACTCTAGCTCACTCCAAACTTCTTCTTATACTTCGATAAGCTTATTTCTTATCGCAAACAATATAAGGCTTGCAGTGTTTTTTGAATTTGTTTTTCCGAGCAGGTTAGCGCGGTGTTTGTCGACGGTTCTTTTGCTTATGAAAAGTGTTTCGGCAATCTCCTGGTTTGAGAGGCCTTCACAGATCTTGAAGAGGATCTCCTTTTCCCTTTTCGACAGATTGGCCGATTTGCTTTCATTCTCGCGGTGTTTTATTTTCTGTATCACATGGTAGAGCAGCTCCTGTGAAAAATAGCTTCCTCCTTTGCGGATTGTCAATATGGCTTCCTTAACCTCCGAGATGTCTGAATCTTTGACAAGAAACCCCTTTGCCCCGGCGTCGACCATTTTATAATAATACTCTTCTTCTCCATACATCGAAAGGGCAATTATGTCGATTGTGGGGCAGATCTTGAGTCCTCTTCTCGTAGCTTCTATCCCGTCCATCTCCGGCATATTGATATCCATCAGGGCAACATCGGCAGGGAAGTTTTTCAGGATCCTGAGGAATTCCTCACCATTTGAGGCCTCGCCTGTCACTTCAAACTCGGGAAAAGCATTTAGAAGGATCTTCAGTCCGTTGCGAAAAAGCTGATGGTCGTCGGCTATGATAATGCGTATTTTTTCCATTATAGAACTAGTGTGATTTCACGATGGTCAAACTATCATCTTTATAAGGGCGCTTGTTCCTTTGCCTTTTACACTCTCGAGAATAAAAACACCTTCTACGGTCTTAACACGGGTCTCTATATTCGAAAGCCCCATCCCCTTTGTGTCCTCTTTAGATAGTGATGCAGTGTCAAAACCGCGGCCGTTATCATAAAACTGCAAGGTAACAAATTTTTCGTGTTTGTTTAATTCTATCTCGATCTTTGAGGCTCCGGAATGAAGAATTGCATTGTTAATCAACTCACAAACAGCCCTGTAAATTACAACTTCCTTGTCATTTTCGAGACGGATGTTCTCCATATTTGAGTTGAACTCAATAACAATTGCCTTTGTCTGGTTTATTTTTGTTGTAAATGCTCCGATGGCGCTTGAAAGCCCGAAATTTGTCAGGATATGAGGGCTGAGGTTATTCGAGATATCCTTGATTGCTGCTATTGCTTCGTTCACCAGGTGGTTTGTATTGTTGAGGATGACCTTTCCTGAAGGATCCTTAATTCTGTCGTAAAGAGCCGACAGGGACATTTTTACAGTTGAGAGGATAGGGCCCAGTCCGTCGTGAAGATCCTTGGCAAAGCGCTTCCTTTCATCCTCCTCTGTGTTTATTATGGCGTTTATCACCCTTTTTTCAGATCTCAGCCGGTCCGATTCTGCCCTTTTAAGTGAATAGAACAACTCCCTTATCAGGATTACTCCTGTAATAATCATAACCGAAATCAGCACTCCCATCCACTCGTCTATCATCTGCCAGGTATAAGACGGCGTTCCTCTGAGAATTTCAAAAAACTGGATGATCTTCCGGACAGCCATAAAAACGAAAGCAAGGGAAAGAAGAATCCACGACAGCCTGTACTTGGTAAGCTTCATAAAGCGTAAAGCGATTACTGCAGCAATTATTTGCAGGACTATCGAGATTATAAGGGCTATAAGGCGTACCATGATAATGCAAAAATAGGAGGTAATTATTTATGGCCAATTTAAACGGTAAATTAAGGTCAGGGCAAGGTATAGAACTTACGGCGCAACGGCGCAACGGCGCAACGGCGTAACGGCAAGAATATTTTGAAGGCTCAACGGCTCAGTATGGCTCTAGCGGCAAGTATAAGCCGTTACGCCATTGCGCCTTTGTGCCTTTGCGCCTTTTTATTACCTTTGCCCATCCAAATCAGGTACGATGGAAATTCTATATAACATAGGTATATACGTATTACTTTTTGCTTCCCGTTTCCTTGCTTTGTTTTCCTCAAAGGCAGCGCTCTGGGTTGAAGGGCAAAAAGGCTGGGAGGCGAGCTTGAGCGAGTCAGTGCAGGGATGGAACCATACCGTATGGATGCACTGTGCCTCGCTTGGAGAGTTTGAGCAGGGCAGGCCGGTACTTGAGGAGCTAAGAAAGAAATCACCTGATTTGAAAATCATACTAACATTTTTCTCACCCTCGGGTTATGAGATCCGGAAGAATTATTCAGGGGCTGACTTCATCTGTTATCTTCCGGCTGATACAAGGCAAAATGCTTCAAGGTTCCTTGGTATAGTAAAACCGGAGCTTGTTATTTTCGTTAAGTATGAATTCTGGAATAACTATATCTCGCTTCTGCACGGGTCAGGCACTCCTCTCTTCCTTATTTCGGCAATATTCAGGCCGGGGCAGCATTTTTTCAGATGGTATGGTTCTTTTTTCAGGGAAATGCTTAAGAAGTTCACGATAATATTTGTACAGGACCAGCGATCACTTGAATTATTGTCTGGTGCCGGGGCAGGAAGGGTTATACTTGCCGGGGATACCCGGTTTGACAGGGTGGTTCAGATAGCCGGCAACGCGGGGGAGATAGAAAGAATTGAGAAATTCAGAGGAGATGAAAAGGTCTTTCTGGCCGGCAGCAGCTGGAAGCAGGATGAGGAGATAATAACCCGTTACATAAACAGGTTTCCCGGGAGGATGAAGTGGATCTTCGCTCCTCACGAAATTGACGGGCCCAATATTGAAAGGCTCGAAAAGCTGATAAATGTAAAGCATACAAGGTTTTCATTATTCAGCGAAACGACAAGTGATGCCAGGGTTTTAATAATGGACAATATGGGCATTCTTTCCTCGGCTTACAGGTATGCATACCTTGCAGCAGTTGGCGGAGGTTTCGGAAAGGGAATTCACAATATACTTGAACCGGCATGCTGGGGAATTCCGGTTATATTTGGCCCGAATCATTATAAATTCAGGGAAGCTGTTGAGCTGAAGAGTGAGGGCGGGGCAAAGTCATTCTCCTCGTATGAAGAATTTGAACATACTGTCAATGAGTGGCTTGATAATAATGAGAGCTACTCTGAAGCAGCTGCAATTGCCGGGAGGTACGTTAAGAAAAATACGGGAGCCACAGCTATAATACTTGCAGAAACATATTCAAAAGATATTAACATTCACGGCTGATAAGTTGTTAAAAACAAATCTTTTCCTAATAGACGTTGATTTTTTAAAGAGCCGTAAATTGACCGTCCGGATTTAACAGAAATGTAATTCCGGTGTAACCAAATAATCAACAAATTAGAATAATATTTGCAAAAACTTTACTAAACCTAAATCCTAAATTTATGATGAAGCAACTCAAACGTTTGTTAACGGTGTTGACATTCCTTTTCATTCCTTATTTTCTAATGGGGCAGGGATCGACAACATCTGGAATTAATGGAAAAATAGTTGATCCGGCAGGGAAACCGCTTCCCGGGGCAACTATTCTTGCCATCCATGTACCGTCAGGATCACAGTATGGTGCCCTGGCCAATGCTGAAGGTATTTTCTCCATTCAGGGTATGCGTCCGGGCGGACCGTATACTGTTGAGATCTCCTTTGTTGGTTATACAAAGAAAACTCTCACAGACATATCTTTGTTACTTGGAGAATCCTTTACAGTGAATAACTTCCTTGATGAAACAAGTACTCAGCTCAATGAAGTAGTTGTTACAGGTGCCAGAACGCCAATTTTCAATTCCGAAAAAAATGGCTCCTCGGTTAATATCGGGACCAGGCAGGTAAACTCACTGCCAACAATAAGCCGAAGCATCAACGACCTTACCCGTCTTACCCCGCAGTCGAACGGAAGCCAGATTGGCGGAGGGAACTACAGGCAGAATTTCATTACTGTCGACGGTGCTCAGTTCAACAACGCATTCGGTATCGGAACCAACCTTCCCGGCAACGGTTCACCGATATCTCTTGATGCTCTCGACCAGATATCTGTAAATATCACTCCTTTTGATATTCGCCAGAGCGGCTTTATCGGCGCATCAGTAAATGCAGTTACCCGTTCGGGAGGAAATGAGTTTTCAGGATCAGTATACTCATATTTTCAGAACGAAAACTACAAGGGAAACGAGGTTGGCGATAATACCTTTGTCCGTACACCCGCTGATTTCAGCATGCAGGGAGTTCGCCTCGGAGGCCCGATTATCAAAAACAAACTCTTCTTCTTTCTCAGTTATGAAGGTGAAAAAACCTCAGTACCAGGTCCATCGCGTGTTGCAGCTACCCCCGAAGCTCCTGCAAACTATAATAAGAATATTGCACGCCCCACGGCTTCAGATCTTGAGATGATGAGCGCATATCTCCTTGAGAATTATGGTTATGAGACAGGCCCCTACCAGGGTTATTCTTTCGACAGTCCTGCAACAAGGATAACTGCCAGGGTTGACTGGAACATTAACAAAAATCACAAAGTTAATGCCCGTTATACCTACCAGGCTACAAAAGATCCTTCAAATCCAAGCACATCAGTTTCCCCTTTTGGATCGCTCTATACAGGAAACCGTCAGAGCATGGATGCTATGTGGTATAAAAACTCAGGATACTTCCAGGAAAGGAACTTCAGCTCGTTTTCAGCTGAATTGAACTCTCGTCTCGGAGGAGGAAAGTACCTGAATACTGTACGCGCAACATATTCATTCCAGGATGAGCCGCGCAGTACCGCCGGAAAGACTTTCCCGTTTGTTGATATACTTAATGCAGGTCGTCCGTATACCTCTTTCGGAACGGAATTATTTTCATACGGCAACCTTCGTGAAGTTGCAACATATACAATTACCGACGACCTTACCTTCACTGTCGGTCGTCATAATTTAACAGCAGGTTTGCAGTATGAATTCAATAATACAAAAAATGGGTTCCAGCGTATGGGGACAACATTCTATGTATTTAATTCATGGGCGGACTTTACCTCTGGTGCAAGACCAAAGGATTTCGGTCTCACCTTCTCCAACTCACCCGGATTTGAGCAGGCTTTCCCTACATTCAAATACAGCCAGCTTTCACTATACGGGCAGGATGAAATTGTTGTTAATTCACGTCTGAAAGTTGTTGCCGGTCTCCGTTTGGATCTGCCATCCTATCCTGAAGCACTTGCCGAGCATCCTATTATTGCCGGCCTTTCATTCGGAGAGAATACATACAGTACGGCTACACTCCCAAAAACCAAAGTTATGGTATCTCCCCGCCTGGGTTTCAACTATGACTTTACAGAAGACCGTTCGCTGGTGCTTCGAGGAGGAACAGGTATCTTCACAGGAAGGGTACCGTTTGTATGGATTGTTTCGCAGGCAGGAGATGCAGGGATGCTTCAGACTACTCTGACCTATTCAGGTGCTGCAGTTCCTTCAAATGTTACAGGGTTCAATCCCGATCCGAAAGCTTATTATCCTAATCCTCAGCCTGCTGCCGGAACCCTTGTCCCGGGCACATTCACGATAATAGATCCGGAATTCAAGATGCCTCAGTCGTGGAAGACCAGCCTTGCTTTGGATGCCAAACTCCCATGGGGATTGAAAGGTACCATCGAAGGGATTTATAATAAGGATCTCAATACAGCTTTCTTTGTTAACAGAGGTCTTCAGGGTGAAGCTAACCTTAATGTCAGCGGTTATCCCGATAATCGTATGATCTGGCCTTCAACAAACGTTGCCAAATATTACCAGCTTCATACGGGTGGCGTTGTAACACCGACTACAGGTGCTGCAGGGATTTCTCCTATAGTGCTCGAAAACAGAAAAGGCGGGTACTACTGGTCAGGAACTGTCAAACTTGAGAAGAGTTTCCAGAAAGGATTTTCAGGTATGATCGCATATACACACAGCGGTGCTCAAAACCTTGTTGACGGAAGCGGCGACCAGCCGGCATCTGCATGGCAGCTTACTCCAAATGTTAATGGAGGAAACAGTGTTGAGCAGAGTTATGCAAGCTATGTGATTCCCGACAGGGTCATCTCTTCTGTTTCGTATAGTTTTGAATACTTCAAGCATGCGGCTACTACAATTTCACTTATTTATGAAGGTGCAACCCAGGGCCGTTTCTCATATGTTTATAATGGCAACTTTACTCGTGATGGCGGTGGTTCAAGCAGCTTGATCTATATTCCAAAAGATCCTTCCGAGATCACATTTATAAACCAGACTGTGAATACATTCGTCTGGACAGCCCAGGCACAGAGCGATGCATTCTTTGCTTATATTGAGCAGGATAAATATCTCAGTTCGAGGAAAGGACAGTATGCGGAACGTAATGGCGGCGTGACTCCATGGAGAAACCTTTTTGATATGAAGATCATGCAGGATTTCTTTGTTAATGTCAAAGGGAAACGCAACACAATCCAGCTGAGTCTTGATATCCAGAACGTAGCTAACCTTCTTAATAAAAACTGGGGCCTGGCTCAATCACTTAACTCGGGTAGTTTGCTTACCCCGAGAAATACATCAAGCCTTGTACCCGGAGGATCAGTGAAACCTCAATTCTGGCTCAATCCTTATAATAGCACAATGATTACCAAAACATTCAATGACGTTATCGGTTATAGTTCAACCTATTCTATGAAGTTTGGAATCAGGTATATTTTCAATTAGAAAGTAAATTCAATTTGAATGAAGGAGGCTGTCTCAAAAGGACACCCTCTTTCTTTTATTATCATGTTCCTTTCTTTTGCTACCCTGTTTGTCCGCCCGCTACACAAGGCCGTATTGGCGCCACCAAACAGTCCGAGGTTCGCTCCTTTTGGCTTCGCCGAGCTCGCCTTCGGCTCGGTTCCGGGTTGCCTACGCACGTTTACCAAGAGTCTTTTATTCCTGATGAAGGATATTGAGAAGGTTTAGTGAGTAATTGAATGGTTCCACGGATAAAAAATCACACAAAAAATAAAGACAAATTATTCCTTTTTTTACCCTGTTTTGTAAGTTGCTAAGGATGTGGGAATTAATCTCAACGAATTGATTATGAGACATTAAACATTTGTTTATAACTACCGCTTCAAATGTTAATAAACTTGAAAAATTAATCTTGTTTCAAGGGTAATGCTTGCATAATTTAGCAGATACCCGATTTACATAAGACCGGAAGTTTAATCTCAAGAGGATCAGAGAATAACATTTTTATTTATTATTATATGGGAGAACTATTTGTCCAGGATAAACCTGTCGCAGCAGAGCAGGCAGCAAAAAATAAGGAGGTATCTGACGTGCAGAAAGTATCAGAGAAGAAAGAAGAGTCAGTATCAAAGGGTAGCGGAAGGGCTGTCTACACACATGACGAAGCTGTTCAGGCGAGTATCGAGTACTTTAAAGGTGATGAACTCGCTGCAAGAGTATGGGCAAATAAATATGCTCTGAAGGATTCATTTGGGAACCTGTTTGAGAAAAGTCCCGATGACATGCACCGAAGGCTTGCAAGGGAAATTCACAGGGTCGAACTGAAGTACAAGAATCCGTTGCCGGAAGAGCTCATCTACAGCGTTCTTAAGGATTTCAGATATATTGTTCCGCAGGGAGGGCCAATGACTGGTATCGGAAATGATTACCAGATAGCGTCGCTTTCGAACTGTTTTGTTATCGGTAATGACGGCTCCTCCGATTCATACGGAGGCATAATGAAAATCGATCAGGAGCAGGTGCAGCTGATGAAGCGGAGGGGCGGCGTAGGACACGATCTGTCGCATATCAGGCCCAAAGGAACACCTGTGCTTAACAGTGCCCTCACCTCAACCGGTGTTGTGCCGTTCATGGAAAGATACTCAAACTCAACGCGCGAAGTGGCGCAGGATGGCAGAAGAGGAGCTCTGATGCTGTCAATATCAATTAAGCACCCCGACTCAGGAAAATTCATTGATGCAAAACTTGAAAGCGGAAAGGTAACCGGAGCAAACGTCTCTGTGAAGCTCACAGATGATTTCATGCAGGCCGTAGAAGGAAAAACCCTTTTCAGACAACAGTATCCTATTGTGTCGGACAAACCTAAGTTTTCAAAGGATGTCGATGCCCTGGAACTGTGGAATAAGATAATTCACAATGCCTGGAAATCAGCTGAACCCGGAGTATTGTTCTGGGATACAATTATAAGGGAGAGTGTACCTGACTGTTATGCCGATCTGGGTTATGCAACAGTCTCCACAAATCCATGCGGCGAGATCCCCCTCTGCCCCTACGACAGCTGCCGTCTTCTGGCAATAAACCTCTTCAGCTATGTCAAAAATCCGTTCCTGGAGAATGCAGAATTCGATTTTGAACTGTATAAGGAACATGTTGGCCTGGCTCAGAGAATGATGGACGATATAATCGATCTGGAACTTGAAAAAATCGATGCCATTGTTGCAAAGATAGACGGAGACCCGGAACCAGAAGAGCTGAAACTTGTTGAAAGAAACCTGTGGACCAATATAAAGACAAAGGCAAACGAGGGAAGAAGAACCGGGATCGGAATCACTGCAGAAGGAGACATGCTTGCTGCACTGGGATTAAGATACGGAAGCGATGAGGCAACAACTTTCTCTGTAGAGGTGCATAAAACACTCGCACTCGAGGCATATAAATCTTCGACATACCTTGCAAAGGAAAGAGGGCCATTCGCGATTTATGATGCAGAGCGCGAGAAGAATAACCCTTTCATAATGAGAATGAAAGAGGCCGATCCTGTGATGTATAACAACATGGTCAAATACGGAAGAAGGAACGTCGCCCTTCTGACAATCGCCCCGACAGGAACCACAAGCCTGATGACCCAGACAACCTCCGGTATTGAACCGATCTTCTCAACATTTTATAAGAGAAGAAGAAAGGTAAATCCGAACGACAAGGATGTTAAGGTCACATTCCAGGATGAGGTAGGCGATTCATGGGAAGAGTTCAATGTATTCCATCATAAGTTTGTTGACTGGCTTAAGCTTAATGGTTACGATCCTGATGAAGTAACAAGAATGCTCGATGATGAGATAGTGGCTATAATAGCCAAATCACCATATAATAAGGCAACAGCCAATGATGTTGACTGGGTTGCCAAGGTGCGCATGCAGGGTGCAATACAGAAATGGGTTGATCATTCAATAAGCGTCACAATTAACCTTCCTGCCGATGTCAAGGAGGAAATGGTGAGCGAGCTTTATCTTACTGCCTGGAAATCGGGCTGCAAGGGAGCAACCGTCTACCGCGACGGATCTAGAAACGGAGTTCTGATTGCAGGCAAGTCGGAGGTCAGGCCGGAACGACCAAAACGTCCAAAGGCACTCGACTGTGATGTTATAAGGTTTAACATAAATGAAGAAAAGTGGGTGGCATTCGTCGGTCTTAAGGAAAGCAAACCCTACGAGGTATTTACAGGTATAGCTGATGAAGAGATTTTCCCTATTCCAAAAAGCATAATAAAGGGAAGGATAATCAAGATCAAGGATGACGACGGAAAGACCCGCTACGATTTCCAGTACACCGATAAATACGGATACAAGAAGACTATAGAGGGGCTGTCGCATATGTTCAAGCCTGAATTCTGGAACTATGCGAAACTGATATCAGGTGTGCTCAGGCATGAAATGCCAATACAGGATGTTGTCAACCTTATCCAGTCGCTAAGGCTCGACAGCGAATCGATAAACAACTGGAAGAATGGTGTTGAAAGGGCCCTGAAAAAATATATTCCCAACGGAACCAAGGCGAAAGGAAAATGCGGTGAATGCAACTCCGATAACCTGGTCTACGAGGAAGGCTGCCTGATCTGCAAGGATTGCGGTTCCTCTAAATGCGGATAATCAAACCACAGCAGAGACACATAATTAAACGTGTAGAGACGCATAATCATGCGTCTCTACTACCTGACACACCGGATCAAGCCCCTTCTAAGATAAGGGGCTTTCATTTTTTTATCGTAATAGTGGATCATATAGCCTCTTGAAGGGGTAACGGTGAATCCGGAATTCTTAAGCATAGCGGTGAACTCCTTTTCATCATTGTTCTTGTGATAGGTGCAGAGCGCTATCTTAAAAGGCTTGCCGCCCTTAAATACCTCCCTGCAACTGTCGAGTACTATTGATTCAGCTCCGTCAACATCGATCTTTAGAAATGTCACATCTTCGTTTACTTTTATAGAAGGTGTCGAACCGGACATTCGATTCATCATCGGTTGACGAGACATATTTGTTGATTATCTCAACCTTTTCCGACCATGGAGCAAAGGTGGCTTTTAATGCTTCTGCCCATTCCCTGTCGTACTCAAAGAGATAGATCTTTTTTACCTTTTCAATCAACTGAAAGAGAAAAATTTCCTTCAGCAGCACCGATATCGGCAATCACATCATCAGCCGATACATCAAATGTGCCATCAAGATACCTGTGAGGGCTGTTCATATCCTGCTCCCTAAGGAGGTCTGAATAGGCCCTTTTGATATGCTTTTCGCTCCACCGTTTCTTGAAATAGAGCCTTTTCCCTTCCTGCATTACATAACGCAGACCCAGAACAGTGTCAAAAAACACCTCGATTTTCTCAGCTGAATAATTCTGATTGAAAGGGTAAGGGAAAATCGTTACCGGATTCTTCTCAAGATATGCTAGTACCTCCCTCTGTTCCTCATTTACCTCAGCTGCAGGAAGTGAAGCAAACCAGGCCGGGATCTTTTTTCTCAGTGAGATCTTCAGAATTGCAGTCCGCAATGGTTTGGGGACCAGGACCCGGTAGACCGGAAACAGAAGTTTATTCATTTTAATACACCTAGTTCCTTGCCAATCTTTTCGAAAGCTTTCAATGCTTTATCGAGGTGTTCCTTTGTATGTCCTGCCGAGAGCTGAACCCTTATCCTTGCCTGTCCCTTGGGAACAACAGGGAAGTAAAAACCTATAACATATATTCCTTCCCCGAGAAGTTTCGCTGCGAAGTCCTGCGATAATTTGGCATCGTAAAGCATTACAGCGCATATTGCAGATCGGGAAGGTTTCAGATCGAATCCCAGAGAAGTCATGCCCGCAATAAAATACTCAGCATTCCAGTGAAGCTTGTCCTGGAGGGTATTTGTTTCTGTCATCATATCAACCATTCTGATTCCTGCTGCAGCAACCATAGGGGGGATTGAATTTGAAAAAAGGTAAGGCCGCGACCTCTGCCTGAGCATTTCAATTACCTCCTTCTTCCCGGTGGTGAAGCCACCTATTGCTCCTCCAAAGGCTTTTCCGAGAGTTCCTGTTATTATTTCCACTTTGCCTTCGAGATTGTACAGTTCTGTTACGCCTCTTCCTCTCTTACCGACAACCCCTGCAGAGTGCGATTCATCAACCATGACCATGGCATTGTATTTCTCAGCCAGGGCAACTATCTTATCGAGGGGGGCAACGTTGCCATCCATTGAGAAAACACCGTCGGTGACTATAAGCCTGAAGCGCTGGGCCTGTGAATCCCTGAGCTGCTTTTCAAGATCCTCCATGTCGGCATTGGAATATCTGTAGCGCTGTGCTTTGCATAACCTGACCCCGTCGATTATCGAGGCATGGTTAAGAGCATCGGAAATAATGGCATCCTCTTCGCCGAGAAGCGGTTCGAACACTCCTCCGTTTGCATCAAAGCAGGCAGCATAGAGGATAGTATCATCAGTCTCAAAAAATGCCGCTATCTTCCTCTCAAGTTCTTTGTGCAGATCGGTTGTGCCGCAGATGAACCTTACCGACGACATGCCATAACCGTGATCATCGAGAGCTGTCTTGGCAGCTTCTCTCAGCGATTCATCATTTGATAATCCGAGGTAGTTGTTGGCGCAGAAATTCAATACTTTTTGCCCTGTATTAAGCTCGATTTCTGCTCCCTGCGGGGATACAATTATTCTTTCGTTCTTATAGAGTCCTGCCTCTTTTATATCCTTAAGTAATTCCTGCTCCTGATAATTTGTAAATGGTTCTTATATTCCTTATACATAACGATATATTATAAAAACATTAGTACCAGTTGAGGATTACCTTTCCGCAGTTGCCCTCTTCCATTGCATCGAAGCCCTTCTGGAAATCGTCAATTGAAAAACGATGCGTGATTACAGGATCAAGGTCAATGCCGCCGATTATCATCTGTTCCATCTTGTACCATGTCTCCCACATTTCGCGACCGTAGATTCCCTTAAGTGTAATAGCTTTGAAAATAATGTCACTCCAGGGCACTTCAAAATTTGACGGAAGTATGCCAAGAAGTGAAATGCTTGATCCGTTGTACATATTGGAGATCATGTCGACGAAGGCCTTTGGCGATCCTGACATCTCAAGGCCTATGTCGAAACCGCGCATCCCTAGTTTTGCAACGGCATCTGATATCTTTTCGCCCTTCGAAGGGTTTACTGTAAGTGTAGCACCCATTTTCCTGGCAATGTCGAGACGGTAATCGCTCAGGTCGCTTGCTACAATGAACCTTGCTCCTGCAAATTTTGCTATTGCCACTGCCATGCTTCCGATGAGGCCCGATCCGGTAATCAGTACATCCTCACCCAGAAGCGGAAATGAAAGGGCTGTGTGAGTAGCATTGCCGAAGGGATCCATTATCGCCGCCCATTCGTCGGGTATCCTGTGATCAAGAGGAATGACATTCTGAGCGGGGATCCTGACATATTCCGCAAAGGAGCCGTCGATATGCACCCCTATCCCGACAGTATTTTCACAAACATGTTCTTTCCCTCTCCGGCAGTTCCTGCAATGACCGCAGGCAAGATGTCCTTCTCCTGTAACTCTCTCACCAAGCTTGAGATTTTTTACTCCAGCCCCCATCTTTTCTATATGACCCATATATTCATGACCAATTGTCATTGGAGTCTTTATTGTCCGCTTCGACCAGTCGTCCCACTCATAAATATGAAGGTCGGTGCCGCAGATTGCCGACTTTTTGACTTTAATTATTACATCATTGAGTCCGGGTTCCGGAACCGGAACCTCCTGCATCCAAAGCCCTTTTTCAGGTCTGGCTTTCACAAGTGCTTTCATTTTTTTCATAAGGAGCTGCTGTTTATACTTCTGATTTCGCAAAATTAATACAATTATGCCGACTAAAGCTGATATAAGTTATACTATTATATCTGATGGCGTTTATCTATATTTGTACAGATTTTTAACCGATTATATCATTTTATGTCACAGGTGAGAGTTCGTTTTGCTCCAAGTCCGACGGGGCCGCTTCATATTGGCGGCGTAAGGACTGCCCTTTATAATTTTCTTTTTGCGAGAAAGCATGACGGAGTGTTTATTCTTAGGATTGAAGATACCGATCAGGGCCGTTTTGTGGATGGAGCAGAGGAGTATATTATGGAATCGCTCAGATGGTGCGGAATTATTGTTGATGAGGGGATAAATGAAGGAGGCAGATTAGGCCCCTACAGGCAGAGCGACAGAAAAGCAATATACAGGCAATATGCTGACATGCTTATAAAAAAAGGAGATGCCTATTATGCCTTCGACACCCAGGAGCAGCTTGAATCACTCAGGACAGAGGCGGAAAAGAATGGCGACACCTTTATATACAATGCAGCTGTAAGGGAAAAACTGCTGAATTCCCTATCGATGGAGAAATCGGAGTGGGAAGGAAAGCTTGCAAATGGTGATCCATTTGTTATCAGGTACAGGATGCCCGCCGGGGAGGAACTTTGTTTCAGCGACATGATCAGGGGAGATATTGTTGTGAATACAAACACTCTCGACGACAAGGTGCTTTTTAAATCAGACGGCATGCCCACCTACCATCTTGCAAATATTGTTGATGACCATTTGATGGAGATAAGCCATGTAATCAGGGGAGAGGAGTGGCTCCCTTCACTTCCGCTGCATTTTTTGCTTTATCGTTCTTTTGGGTGGGAAAAACCGCTTTTTGCACATCTTCCCCTTCTTCTTAAACCTGACGGCAAGGGTAAGCTCAGCAAGCGCGACGGCGACAAGATGGGTTTCCCGGTGTTCCCGCTTTTCTGGCCCTACGGAGAGACAGCCAAAGGTTACCGCGAGGAGGGTTATTATCCTGACGCGTTCATAAATATGCTTGCTTTTCTTGGATGGAACCCGGGAACAGAACAGGAGATTTTCTCTATGAATGAGCTGATTAACGCCTTTTCAATTGAAAGGGTTGGCAAGTCAGGTTCACGATTTGATCCGGAAAAGGCAAGATGGTTCAATCATATTTACCTTCAGAAGAGGACAAATAAGGAGCTTGCAATGGAATTCAGGGAATTTCTGCGGGCTGAGGGCTACCAGTATGATATTGTTGAACTCGAATCGCTGGTGTCGCTTGTGAAAGAGAGAGTTAGTTTTGTTAAGGATATCTGGGAGCAGACCGACTTTTTCTTTAAAGCCCCGGCGAATTATGATAAGGAGGTGGTGGCAAAGCGGTGGAAAGACGATTCCGGCGGTCTTATGCTCGAATTAAAGACTGTTCTTGAGGGTATTTCAGAGTTTACAGCAGCCAATACAGAGGAGGCAGTCAAAACCTGGATCGCCTCAAAAGGATATAATACCGGTTCTGTTATGAACGCTTTCAGGCTTGCAGTTGTCGGAGCTTCACGCGGTCCGCATATGTACGACATTATAAGCTGGATAGGCAAGGAGGAGACCCTGAATCGAATCGACAAGGCTGTTTCGGAAATTGGAAGTTAAACAACATGATCCTTCCCGGTGCTGGAGACTATATTGATATTCATAACCACGGAGGGAAATCCTCCCCCGGAATATTCATTGTTGAGAACCTTATGGCACATGAAGGCAGAATGCCTTCTGAAACAGAGGGAATGGCATTTTCAATGGGAATACATCCATGGTTTCTCGATGAAACAAACATTACTGCCCAGTTAAACCTCGTTAAAGAAAAGTCAACTGACAGTGCTGTTATCGCTGTCGGAGAGGCCGGTTTCGATAAGCTCAGGGGACCTTCCCCCGAAATTCAGCGCAAGGCTTTTGAAGAACAGGCTGAAATAGCTGAAACAGCCAATAAACCGCTTTTTATCCATTGTGTTCGAGCCTGGGATGAACTGCTGCAAGCTCATAAAAGGGTGCATCCTGTTATGCCATGGATTATCCATGGTTTCAGGGGAAAGAAAGAACTTGCCAGGCAGCTCATTTCAAGGAATATGTATATCTCTTTCTGGTTCGATTTTATTGTCAGGCCTGAATCATCAGAGCTTGTAAGGAGCCTTCCTTCCGACAGAATATTTCTCGAAACTGATGGGTCTGATGTTGATATAAGAGAGATATACAGAAAGGCTGCAAAAGATCTTAGCATAACAACAGAGGAATTGAAATTAGTTATATCAGGTAATTTCAGCAAAGTGTTTAAAAGACAAGAATGAATAAACTGCACAGAGTTTCAATCCGCACCATAAAGAGTTACACGGAGTTAATTCTTTGGTACGTTGAATCTATGGGAGTTAAAAAATGGATCGCCGAATTCCTAAGCAACAGAGTAAACTCCGTCTATTACTCCGTGGAATCCGGGGTTAAGAATCAAATTATTAAAATATATGGCAGAATGGTTATCACGTACTGAGATGCTTATAGGCGGTGAGGGTTTGCAAAAGATGAAGGCTGCAAATATTCTTGTTGTCGGTTTGGGAGGCGTAGGAGCCTATGCCGCGGAGATGATCTGCAGGGCCGGAGCCGGAGCCATGACAATTGTCGACGGAGACAATGTCCACCCAACGAACAGGAACAGGCAGCTTCCTGCCCTTAAAAGCACCCTGGGGCTTTCAAAAGCAGAAGTGATGGGAGTCAGGCTTCTGGATATAAATCCCGATCTTAAGCTTACTGTAATAAAGGAGTATCTGAAGGATGAAAGGATGGTTGAAGTCCTGGAACCTGAATTCGATTATGTTGTTGACGCAATAGATACCCTGTCGCCCAAAATATTTCTGATCTATCACAGCCTTCAGAAAAAACATCGTGTTGTGAGTTCAATGGGTGCCGGCGGAAAGTTTGATCCGGTACGGATTAAGATCTCAGATATATCCGAGACCTCCGACTGTCCGCTGGCAAGGATATTGAGAAAGAAGTTGCATAAACTTGGAATCAGGGATGGCTTTACAGCCGTTTACTCGCCTGAAACCGTCGACAAAAAAAAGATTGTACCTACAAACGGAGAGCAGAATAAGGCCTCCGTTGTAGGCACAATATCATACATGCCCGCAGCATTCGGAATAGCATGCGCCTCTGTCGTTATCCGGGATATTATTGGAATCCCAGGGGGGGCATAAAGAATTAAGAACAGTTCAACAAACGAACAGCGAAGTCAGAATTACTTCTTAGGAGTGGCTTCTGCTGTGATCTCCTTTGCAGTATATCCCAGCTTTTCAATAGATTTTTTTATCTGCTCGGGATTGTTCTTGTCCTTCTGATAAGTCACCTCAACCTCTTTGGTTTTCAGGTCGCATTTCACATCCTTGATCCCCTTTTCCTGTGGAAGGTTCGACATGATAGTGTTAACGCAGGCAGCACAGTCAATAGATGTTTTGTATTTAACTGTCTCTGTTGTTTTTGGCTTATCCTGTCCCATTGCCAGAGCCGGGAAAATCACAAGCAAAAAAGCGATAAAAAATTTCTGAATAGTTTTCATAATAATCAAGTTTTAAATTGTTAATACTACATTTTCAATCTTTAATCTTCATTCTTCCTCTTCCATCAACATCCCCCTAACCACCTATAGGGGGAATTTGAGAGCTTCAATCACCAATCACCAATCACCAATCACCAATCACCGATCACCAATCACCAATCACCAATCACCTTACGGTGTTCTGTTAATCAGGAATCTGAATCCCGCATAGATCTTCCTGCCATGCACCGGTCCCCAGATGAGGCTTGAGTCGAAGTATTCCCCGAATGGGTCTTCGGCTGCAATTATCGGCATATCCTGCCTGTAATCGAAGAGGTTTTCAGCCCCGGCGTAGATCTGCCATTTTTTAAGGTTCCGGGTGATCTGTAAGTTCATTACGGCATAGGTGGAAAATGAGTCAGGCCGGCGGTATTCCTCAGGGTTTACAGCAGTTGAAGGCACCCTGCCGGGACCATTGATCTGCAAGGTATAATCGTACTGCCATTTGCGGAGCCGTGTAAGATACGATGCGGTAAAAAGTCCGCGGTATCTGCTTGACAGAGGTTTGGTACGGATCACTTCATCAATTGTCATCATAACATCATTCCATCGCCATGCCGCAAGCAGATCGAGTCCGTCAATGAGCTGGGCCGACGCTTCAAGCTGAAGGACATTTGAGTAAGACCTGCCGTCGAGATTGTAAAAGCTTACCTCATTTACACTGGCATCAAGATCTGTAATAATCTGATTAATGAAATTTGTATGAAAAAACTCAGTGGAGAGCTTAAGCTCCCTGGTGCCTGCAGGTATAGTTCCGCTTATACTGACCCCTGCGTTCCATGCTTCTTCCATTTTCAGATCTTCTGCAATTATCATTTCGCGGCTCGATGCAAGCATGTAGGAGTTTTCGGCAAGGATATTAGCCGATCTGTAACCCTTCCCTGCCGACGCTCTCATTATTATCTGTGGAGCAATAACATATCGCAGGTGAATCCGTGGAGTGATGAGGGTACCATAGAGATTGTGGTAGTCTGTTCTTATGCCGGCAACTACTGTAATTTTTGCTGTGTCGGCATACGTGTACTGTACAAATCCACCCGGTACCGACTCCATTTTATTGAAAGGAGTATCGTCGAGCCTCTCCTCATAGTTGTCGTACTTGTAACTGAATCCGGCATCGATGGTACTTCTGCCCAGATTCGGGATCCACTGATAGAGAAAGCTTGAATAGTAACTTTTCTGAGTGCCGTCATACTGCCTGTAGCCGTAAGATGAATTCTGGTTATGGTACGAAACATTCTGGATCCAGCCAACCGACATATTCCTTTCACTGCCGAATACCTTTCCCGTTTTCAGAAATGACTCTGCTCTTTTTGTCTTGATCTTTATCCCGAATCCTTCCGACCAGGTATCCTTATCCTTGCCATTATAACTCAGCTGGCCTCCGATGCGTTCCTCATCAAGATACTTAATTCCAAACCGGATGTCTCCCTCATTGGTAAGGTAATCCCAGCGGTTAAAAATATTATATTGCCTGATATCAGGTTCGTCCCTGAAGCCGTCCATATTGTGATCGCTCAGGTTCTTCTGGTTTTCCCCGTGGAGCATTATCATTGTGCTGAGGTTTGGATTGAGTATAATTGAAGCATTTTCATTGAACTCAATTCGTCCTGCATCGCTGAAGAAACCATTTATATATGCCTTTTCACTTGTAGCAGGTTTTTTGTATTCGACATTTATCTGTCCGGCTACCGATTCATAGCCGTTTCTGACTGAAGAGGTCCCTTTTGAAACCTGGATTGATTCCATCCACGGACCGGGAATATAGTTAAGCCCGTATGGTGTTGCAAGACCATAAACGGAAGGAATGTTCTCAGCAAGGATCTGGGTGTAACTGCCAGCCAGTCCCAGGAGCTGTATCTGTTTGGCCCCCGTGGCGGCATCTGCATAGTTCACATCGACCGATGCATTTGTCTCGAAACTCTCAGAGAGGTTACAGCATGCAGCTTTCCTTAGTTCCGCGCCTGTAATATTGACAGTCAGTATGGGATTTATTTTACTGACAAATGATCCTGAAGCCTTGCCGACAACATTAACCTCGCCCATTTCATTCTGCTGTGAAAGGGGGTGTCTGATATACTCTTCACCGGTGCCAATTGATATAGTGTCGCTTTTATACCCGACGAAGCTGATCACAAGCTTGTCGGACTGCTTAACCCTCTTAAGACTGAAATATCCTGCGGCATTCGTCGAGGTACCTGTTGTTGTTCCTGCCCATATTACACTTGCACCGGGGAGTCCAAGCTCATCCTTGTCGGCTGAATCGTAAATTTTACCCTCAACATTCTTTTGCGCTGAGAGTATTGCAGGAATCATAATGAGAAGAGCAATTATTATATATTTTGTCTTTTCCATCCTTTTGTATAAATAAAGATTGGCACCTTAAGGGGTGCAATAGAAATTTCTCAGGCATTAAAGCCTGTGTTAACAAAAGGACGGATCAGATAAGATACTGACAGTTGGAGATTACCATATCACGGCCTCCGTGTTTATTATGGTATGATAAGGGCTTCAGCCAGACAGAAGGAGCCTCATATGCAGTTATAAAATAAACAGGAGAATTAAAATCACAACTCACATTGAATGTGACCTTTTCAGAAGTTAAATAGTTATTAAGCTTCAGATTCTGAGTAACATATGTACAGCATTTGCTGTCGAGCGATTCAGATACGGGTATGGAAGGTTCAGAATCCATATTTCCGCAACAGCTGCTTTCGAGAGGGGCAGCTTGTTCAAATAACCCCGTTTCAACTGAAGGTCCGCAGCAAGAACAAGACCTTACGATAACAGTAATACCTGTAGTGCCGATCAGAAAGAGAATCGACATAAGTGCAGTAAAAACAGGTAACGCTGCTTTTTTCATAGTATGCAAATATATGCATATAACATTAACATACCAGTAACAAGTGACAAATGCGATTGTTCAAGACCTCAGATCCTGGCTTTTTATTCTGATTTCTTATAACTGATTGATAATCCGCCACCCTTGGTATTAACTGAGGTTTCATAGTTCTTAAGGCTTTTTATGTATTCAAGAAAGGCCCCCTGACCGCCGTTATTTCCTCTGCTTCCGGGCGAGATGTTATGAGCTGTAAAGCAGCCGCCTACCTTAAGGTTCGGGTCAATGTCGATGAAATAGTTTTTATACCACTCCTTATCTGCATCACTGAAAACGAAGTCAAACGGTCCTTTTAGGTCTCTTACAAGGGAATGAGCATCAGCCAGCCTCGAATCGATATAATCTGAAAGTCCGGCCTTTTTGAAGTTTTCAAGTGCTGTCTTCTGCCGTCTTTCATCGATATCGATTGTAATCAACTTCCCTCCGGTCTTGCTGAGCGCCCAGGCTATCCAGATGGATGAATGGCCTGTAGAAGTTCCGATCTCAAGCGCGCTCTTGTACCTGCCCTTAATAATCAGATCATAAAGCAATTGTCCGTCAGCTGCCGGGATATTCATGTCGTACCACTGCCGTGAATGGTCTGCCAGGAATTTTTTTACCTTCTCGTCAAGAGCCGGATTCTCCTTCAGGTTCTGTCCGTTAAGCCGGGAGCTTAACAGGAAGACAGGTAACAGAATGGATACAAAAATGATAATGCTATTCCTTCTCATGATTTCTCAGATTAGATCAATACGGGGCTCGCTGTTTTACGACATCAATTTAACAAAAATATTCCCCGAAAAAACGTAATATAGTAGTTTTAAAGTATGTAATTCCACTAATTCTGTAATTAATTTTATATATTTTATCCTGAAAATATTATAAACATGAGCAATGTGCCCCGCAGAATAATTACGGATCCTGTTTTCCTCCTGATGGCTTTATTCAGCATCCTTCTTCACCTTATATCCGCAACAAATCTGGAATACCACAGAGATGAAATGCTTTATTTTGCTCTTGGGCAGCATCCCTCTTTCGGCTATAACTCAGTGCCCCCGCTGATAGGCTGGTGTGCATGGCTTATGGAGAGGATTTTCGGGTATTCTCTTTTTGCCGTTCGTCTGCTGCCTTCGCTTTTAAGCGGAGCAATGATATTGCTGGTAGCATCAATGGCAAAGGAAATGGGAGGATCGCGTTACGCTTCCTTCCTTGCAGCGCTGGGCCTTATGATATCGGTATTTTTCATGCGGTCTTTTTTTCTTTTCATGCCTGTTTTTCTTGAGATATTTCTCTGGACCCTGATCCTCCTGATTGTTATTAAATACCTCAACACCAGAAGCGATAAATACCTTTATTTCCTTGGTATGGCAGCCGGATTCGCCCTGCTTAACAAGTACCTTGCTGCACTTTTACTGACAGGCCTGGCTATAATAATCCCCTTTACCAGCTATCGTGACGTATTCAGGAAAAAGGCCTTCTGGATTGCTATGGGAATAGCTTCGCTGATTTTTATGCCTAACCTGATCTGGCAGGCATTGAAAGGGTTTCCGGTTTTCGGTCATTTTGGCGAGCTGTATGAAACCCAGCTTGTTCATATGGATATCCCTCTTTTTCTTTTTGAGCAGATTATGATGCCAGTAGCAGGAAGCATTCTGACTGTTGCAGGGCTGATCTTCTTGCTGAGGGGAAAAAACGCGGTCAGATTCAGGTTTCTTGGTTTTGTTGCTCTTTTCGTAATTGTAATGCTGATGTTATTGAAGGGGAAGAGTTATTACACGCTCGGTGTTTTTCCATTTCTGATTGCTGCAGGGGCATTATCATTCGATTTAATGCTGTCAAGGGTATGGATCAGAACAGCTCTCCCTGTTATGCTTGTTATTCTGACAATTCCGATAATCCCGATGGGAATCCCTGTGTATGATAAGGAGGGTATGATAAAGTATTTCAGCGATCTTGATGAAAAATATGGTATCGATCTGGGCCGGAGGTTTGAAGATGGGACTATTCATTCACTTCCACAGGACTATGCCGATATGATCGGATGGGAGGAGATGACTGAACTGGCGAATAAAGCTTATAGTATGGTGGAAAACAAGAAGGCCTGTTTTATTTACGGGGAGAATTACGGCGAGGCAAGCGCAGTCACAATAATCGGGAAAAAATATAATCTGCCTGAGGCGCTCAGTTTCAGCGAAAGTTTTAAGTACTGGCTTCCCCTGCAGTTTGACCCTGATATCACTTCTGTTGTCTATATTAATGAAGATGAGCCGGGGGAGGATGTTAAAGTTCTGTTCAGGAAGATCACCCTTATCGGAAGAGTCAGCGACCCCCATGCAAGGGAGTTCGGGACAGGTGTATGGCTCTGTGAGGATCCGGCAGGTAGTTTTAATTATTTCTGGAAAGAGAGATTAAAAAGAACAGATTAAAAAAGGATTAACCCAGATCGGAGATTTTCTGCAGGAGCAGTCTGTCAATTATCTCAATTTCCCTGCCTTCAGTATGAATAATACCCTCTTTTCTCAGTTCCGTCAGCAAACGAACTGTGTTTTCTTCTGATATTGCCGACAGTTCACCCATCTCCTTCCGGGTAAGTGATAAAGGAAACTTTTTGCTTCCATAGAATGCTTCAAGGTATAGAAGGCTTTCCGCAATCCTTCCCCTTATATTTTTCTGATTCAGGCATATAAGTTTGTTCATAATATTAGCAACCGACTTCCCGAAGGCCTTGTTCAGCTTGAGAAGAACTTCATGGTTTTCGAGGTAGAGTCCTTTGAGAAAGTCAAGGTCGACCATACATACTTTCGATTCTTCAAGTGCGCATACCGAGTATGTGTACTTGATGCTCTCAAAAAACGACAGCAACCCGATATAGGCCGGGGGTTTCATAAGATAAAGTATAATATTGTGACCGTTTATTCCCTCAATGTAAAGTTTTGCGGAACCTTCAACAAGGTAGATGGCATGGCTTACATTATCGCCCTGACGGCAGATCTTTTCATGCTTTCTGAAGTGTGCCTGTATTGTTCTTGCTTCTGAAAATGATTTTCCGGTCAGTGTAATTGCCTCGTAGATATCGCACTTGTTACTGCACTTTTCACATTCCGCGTTTCTGCTTACTTTCATATCTCATGTTTTTATATCTGAATCTTAGAGAATTATGATTGATTTAGTCAATATTCTCCTGTTTGTAAATCTTCGGGACAAGTCCTTAAGTCCAAATTTAGTTGTTTTATTTAATTGATCTATAACAATGTTACATTTCAAGTTATTGAAAAGTACATGCTATTACAATTTCCCTATTTTAGTATACCAAAAAACCAACTAACCCCTCTTAAATTTATGGACTCTTCAGATCAATTCAATTTTAACCTGTTCCAGCCCAGAAATCTTCATGGGAAGAAAAACAGGAATGTCATTCTTTCGATGCTTGCAATCTGGTGTGTGGCTGTTTTCGGTTTTCAATTCCTGCTGCGGGCAATAGAAAAGCCAACCCCTGAAAAGGCTCTTGGAGAATTTGAGTCGTCCTGGCCGGCGATACTGGCCGGCGATTATTCTGCACCGGGCAGCCAGGCCTTTTTGCATTCATTGATCATGGTCAGGGGGAAGTTAACCGTGACCCCGGGGGACCAGCTGGTACTTGGTAAGGCGATCAGTTCAGTAACTCTCAGGATGCTTCCCGACACCCTCGAAGGTCAGCTCCTTGGTGAGATGGCTGAAATGAAGGAGCGCAAGGCAGCCATTCCGGGGCTTAAGGATCAGGAATATCTTGATACCAAGACTAAGATTCAGCAAATGGGGAAAGAGCTTGCGGAGATACTCGGACCATATACCGGCATTAAGCCGGGCAGCCTCGAATCGTCAATATTGGTGGCCAGCCTGTCTCCTGATGTCACTGCCGCCTTTTCGGGTCCTGAATATTCCGGATTGCCTGACATAATGAAATTATATCTTACTCATAACCAGTCTGTACTCACCGACACTACGATCCTTGGATTTCCATTCCATTACTTCTACACTGCAGTATTTCTGCTTGTCCTTTTCGTGGCTTTGTGTATTGTCTATAATATGTTGATAGAGTGGAGGTTGAAGAAGGAAGGAATTGTTGAATAGTATAAAAAAGATTAAAATATGAAAAAGATATATTTATTAATGTTATTTGCCTTTTCAGGAATTTTAACGTTGAATGCCGAGAGTCTGACTCAGCTTGAAGGAAGTTTCAAAGCAGGTCCAGCCATTATTCTTATTGCTACACTTGTCACTTTTGTTCTTGTTGGTATTTTCTTCCGGGCCAAAGATCCTGCTGATTATTATGCTGCAGGCAGAAAGATCTCAAGGGTCGGATCAGGCATGGCTATAGCCTCCAACTGGATGAGTGCAGCCTCCGTTCTGGGGATGGCCGGCATGATGTACGGATTCGGGTATAACGGTCTTGCTTATGTTGTGGGATGGACCGGAGGATATGTCCTGCTGCTTATTCTGATGGCTGCACAGATCAGGAAATATGGCAAGTATACTGCACCTGATTTTATTGGAGACCGTTACTATTCGCAGAACCTCAGGATAGTAAGCGCAATTTTTACGATACTTATTTCATTTGCCTACTGTGTGGGGCAGTTCGGAGGGATTGGCCTTATGTTTAAGTGGATACTTGGACTTAATTATACCTGGGCAGTAATAATAGGTTCGTCGGTTGTCCTTATATATACACTGATCTCAGGGATGATCGGAGCAACAAAGAATATGCAGATACAGTATGTTATAATAGTCGTCTCCTTCCTCATCCCCACCTTTATAATGACCTATAAGTTCGACTATTTCTGGCTTCTGCCACAAATCGGATACGGGGCTGCCGTTACGGATATTGTTCAGGGGATCCCTGCACCAAACCTCGCCGACGGAGTTGCCCTGGTGAATGCCTACGGCCATGATTTTGCGACAGTTCCCAGTCCTGAATTTGCAATGCCATGGGATCCTTCCACCGGGACCACCTTCTTTCAATGGATGGCAATATGTTTTTCGCTGATGGTTGGAACAGCAGGTCTCCCGCATGTAATACAGCGTTTCTATGTTGTTCCAAAGGTTTCTGATGCAAGGTGGTCGGTTGTATGGGGACTCCTCTTCATCTGTCTTGTTTACTGGACTGCCCCTGCTTACTCCACTTTTGGCAAGCTGCTTTCTTCGCATCCGGATGTCGGATCTTTGGCAAAAGATGCCATTGTGGTATACACTGCCCAGCTTGGAGGAGTTAATTCCCTGGTTGTAGGTCTTCTGGCCGCAGGTGCAATTTCGGCTGCATTTTCAACGGTTTCCGGTCTGCTTGTTGCCGGAGCATCAGCCTTTTCGCACGATCTTTATGTTAAGGTTATAAACCCCACCTCAACTCCTAAAATGCAATTACAAATTGCACGCATTGGAACTGTGATAATGGGTGTGGCTGTTACAATAGTTGCTCTGATGAAGCTTGGCCTTATTGCCCAGCTTGTCTCTGTGGCCTTTTCAATGGCTGCTTGCACCATTTTCCCTCTCTTCCTCCTTGGGATCTGGTGGAGCGGATCAAACAGGGCAGGTGCTAAAGCAGGGCTCTTTGCCGGTATACTGGTTACAATAATTTCAATTGTCTATTTCCTCGTAGGACTTAAGGGAGGGAGGCTGCCTGGCCAGGAATTTGTTTCATACTGGCTGAATGTATGGTACTTTGCATGGATCGGTGCGCCGCTGGCAATAATTGTTAATATAATCGTGTCTAAACTAACAGCTCCCACACCGCTTGAAATTAAAAAGTTCCTGGCCGAACAGGTACATAATTGATGAATTTACGGGAGATCTTTATAATATCCAGAGGAACCAAGGTGATCTTTGCGATCACCTTTACCGTTTCAGTTCTTGCCATATTGGTGGCTGTTATTTACTACAAGGGCATTAATGATTCTGAAGATCCCAGAATCTCACCGGCAAGGGAACTTTTAGCGGAATATGACCGGAATTCTGGCGCCATAAGCAACACGGGGTCATTTGTTCTGCTTGATTCTGCCGGCACAATCTTCAGGTCGCTGCCCGATTACAGATCATCCTTTGAGATGGGGCTGATTTATAACAATAAGTGCAGCGCCCTTCTTCTGATGGCAATTTATGACAGTTCTGTTTCAGTTAGCGAGAAAAATGAACTGTTGTCTCTTTCAATGGATTACTGTGATACCAGCATACAGATATACCGGAAGTGGATTAAGGAATGGGAAGATGCTTCGGTAAAAGAGATTGAGGACAAATTATCTCCCTTTATGCTGAGGGATGATCCTGCATTCAGCGGAAGGGATTTTGACAGGATCTTTTCGGGAAGGGTTAAAAACATAGCCCTGGCACAGATTGAGACCCCGCGAAGGTTATCTGTCAGTCTTACAAACAAGGCAACAATTTACCGTCACATGATGTTCCCCGATTCTGCCTTGAAATATTACAGGGAAGCTCTTTCCCTGTGGGGCGAAAACAGGGCAGCAAAAAGCAATATGATCGTACTGCTTGGAGGCGAGCCTGTAAAACCTTCAGTTATAGAAACATTGTTTCCGCCAGACAGGCGCAAGGGTAGTAATCCTTAAAATTCCTATTTTTGGCAGTACTAATTTGGTAAATACAGAAAAAATTAATAATCAATTAAGATATGAAAAACAAGGTTGCACTTATCCTGCTTTTGGCATCAGCCATGACAAGAGTTTCGTCGCAGGAAGCTGATCCCGCATGGGGCATTAAATTTTCGGGGTTTATAAAGAATGATATATTTTTAGATACCAGGCAATCAAGTGCAACGAACGGGATCAGGGAGGGCCACTTTTATCTCTATCCCGACAATGTTCTGTATGATGCCGGCATGAATGACCTTAATGCCAATCCCTCCTTCCATATGCTTGGGATCCAGTCGAGGCTTAAAGGCGATATCTCAGGTCCTGACGCTTTTGGAGCCAAAATAGCGGGAGTCCTTGAGGCTGAATTCTTCGGCACCACTGAAACTGACATCAACGGTTTCAGGCTGAGGCATGCCTTTGTGAAGATGGATTGGGCAAAAACAGGATTATTGATAGGTCAGTACTGGCATCCTCTTTTCATAGCAGAATCGTTTCCGGGAACAATCAGTTTCAATACCGGAGCCCCTTTCACACCATTCAGCCGTAACCCTCAGGTCAGGCTAACACATAAGTTCGGCACGATCAGTGCTTCAGCAACAGCATATACTCAACGCGATTTTGTCTCATCAGGCCCTGACGGCAGCAGCAACAAATATATGCGAAACAGCGGACTGCCCGGACTGAATGTACAGTTACGCGGTCAGGCAGGCGATATATTCACCGGCTGGGCAGGAATTGATTACAAGAACCTCAGACCTGAACTCCGCACCAGCGCAAATGCAGAAACCAATGTCAGGATAGGCAGCTTAACGGCATTCGCCAATGTGAAAATCAGGACAAAGCCTGTCACTATCTCGCTGATGGGAGTATGGGGGCAGAACGCCAGCGACCTGGTTATGATAGGTGGTTATGCGGTTTCAGAAATCACCGACCCCGGTAACCAATTCAAGAAATACACAAATATCAATACGGCTAATGCATGGGCTGATATCACGACCAACGGGAAGAGGGTGAATCTGGGCCTCTTTACCGGCTTCAGCAAGAATCTGGGGGCAAGTGAAACTATTGTTGGATCGGTATATGGCCGTGGGAATAATATTGATCATATTTTCAGGATCTCTCCCCGCGTTACCTTCACAGAGGGTCGGCTTTCCTTCGCAGCAGAGATAGAGAACACTTCTGCAGCTTATGGAACCATGCAGACCAGCGGTAAAGTTACAAATACGGAAAGTGTAAACAATACACGTATTCTTATTGCCACAATATTTAAATTTTAGATTGAAGAGGTATAGAAATCCGTATCTGCCCTCAGCATAAGATTTGTAATTGCAGCAACTGACCTGTCAGCAAAATAGCGCAAATTTCCGGCATCAATCCCGAAGTCGATATTATTATCGGGTTCAGATCCGTTATTGATCCATTCTGCCTGGTGGATCAGCCGTACAGATGTCATATCCTTCCACGCCATTATAGTATCGCGAAGGATATTTTTATCGATATGGCCCCCTCTATACAGATTCATAATCCTCTCAATAGTAGGGATAGTACCCGAAGTATACTTAAGGGCGTACAGCCTGATTATTCCGGTAAGGGGCATCGTAAGCTTTTTGATGTCATTTACGCCATCGCTTACAAAGTGAGTCCCCCTGCTGAATTCTTTCCATCCGGCTGCCATATGATGAAAAAAGATGTCATTTTTCGCGAGATCGCCATTAACATATTCCCTTAGTTCAGTTGTTAGTGCAGACTCCCCATAGCAGTGCCTGAAATCGAAAAATATGCTTATTTCCAGCAATTCTTCAGGCCCGGGCATTCTGATCCAGTCGGAGAAATACTTTTTCCATTTGTCAATGGGCTGGCACCACTTAGGATTTGATGCCATGTTTTCACCTTTACAGAGTTTATACCCGGCTTCTGAGAGCATGGTATTAATTTTCCAGGCAAGGTCAAGAAAATATGATTCAGTTGATTTCAGCTCTTCTTCATCTTTCCTCTTCTCAAATATTATTGCATTGTCCTGGTCAGTGCAAAGCGTCTGTTCCATCCTTCCGGCGCTTCCTGTCTGGATAAAGGCAAACAGGCATGGAGGATCCTCTGACTTTTCGAGGCAGATTGCAATCACTCTCTGACATATTAAATCGCCAATTGAGGAGATGAACCGGGTTACAGACAATGGATCGGCGTGGCCAAGTATCATCGATACAGCCAGCATGCGGCTCTTCATAAAAATGTTATGAAGCTCGGCTGATGTTGAGGCATTTCCGATTTCGGCGATAATCAGTTCAGGAGCAGTGGAAAATGCTTTTATCAGCTCCGCCGAAGTTATTAATCCTTCAATTTTATTCTTTTCTGACCCAACGATCAGGCATTTTGAACCTGTATCGTTTATAATGCTTAAAGCCTCATTTACTTTTGTGTTGATGCTGACCGGTATTACAGGGTAGACCATGACCCGGAAGATTTCTGTTTCAGACCGCCCCATTTGCGCTATGCTTAATCCTAATGTTCCGGCATCGGCAACTCCAACAGGTTCGCCGTTTTTATCAGTGACAACGATGAACTCGTCGTTTTTCTCCTTCAGTAATGCGAGTGCTTTTACACAAGTGAGGTTTTCAGGTGCAGCAATGGCTTTTTTAATAAATGGTTTTATTGGAGCCTGCATAATGAAGGATGAACTGTATATGCCGGTATCAGCAATTAAGGTATTTGACCTGAAATCATGTGCATCAAGAGGCTCAATAGTCCCTTCACACCATAATTCACCGGAGGATGATTCGATTACAGTTGCATTGACAAGGGCCCAGAACGAAGCTCCGTTTTTTCTCCTGAAAAGGATCTCCTTTCCCATAAATGGTTCTCTTGAAGAAATGGCTGAACTGAATGATCTGGCCTGGACACTATCTGCAAAACAGGAATTGATATTAGTTCTGAGAAGCTCCTGAAGGCTGCTGAATCCAAGCATGTCTGCCAGCGGGCTTGTTGCGTGAAGAAACCTGTTCTTCTTTCCGAAGGTAGTCCTGAAAAAACCTGTCTTAATCCCGTCCAGAAGAGCTGCAGCTGTCGAAAATTCATCAACTGAAGCAAAGGTCCTGGACGGTCTCAGAACTATCATTACTGCCCTTGTTGATCCCATTTCTATTCTTGAAAGATCAGCGTATGTCCGGATTATGCTTCCTTCCTTTGTTTTTAAAGTAGCGTCGGCATATTGTCTTGTGCTTAACTCATCATAAAGTAAGCCGGGGTTTGTGAACCCGCCGAATTCCGAAATATCGGATATGTCGGTGAAAGTAAGCTTTTGCAGCTCAGCTTCAGTGTAGCCAAGCCATGAGAGTAGTGTTTTATTGCCCTGCATCCCATTTGATGACCATATTATTACTCCCTCCGATGCTGCTTCTGCAAGTGCCTTATAGAGTTCACGTGATTTGTGCAGTTCCTCTTCTGCCCTGCTTCTTTTCGCTTCAATTTTATGGCTCTGAAATGAGATGATTGTAAGGAGAATGATTATCAGGGCACCTATAGTTACCGAAATAATGAGAGCTCCCAACTCAATTTTCCTGATCTGGGTTCTTACATCCTCTGTATATATTCCCGTTCCGATAACCCATCCCCAGGGTTCAAAAAGCCTGACATAGGATAATTTCGGAACAACACGTGTGGAATCATCGTTCCATTGCCACATATAGTTTACATAACTCTCGCCTTCCGGTTTAACTGAGCTGACAAAATCGACAAATACTCTTTTCCCTTTTGCATCGCGAAAGTCTCTGAGATCCTGCCCGTCAAGGTCGGAACGGTACGGGTGGACAATCATTCGCGGAAAGGTATCAGTTATCCAGAAGTAATCCTTCAGTTCCTCACCATATCTTATTGATCTTATTGCTTCCGACGCCTGGTCCTTCGCAGCCTGACTTCCGATTGTGCCTTCCTTCTCCCGGGAACTGTAATATTCCAGGAGAGTATATACCGATGATGAAATCTCATGGATCATTTCCCTCTTGCGGTCCATCATTGCCTTCTCAAAACCCGGTATAAGGTAGAGGAAGATCAGCCCTGCAAAAAGGATAAATGCAAACAGGGCCGGGATATCTATCCTGAAGATAAAGTTCCTTGCTGTTTTATTCCGCTTCATTCCCTTATCTGATTACCTGTTTTATATTCTTACCTGGTATACCTGCAGCGATAAATTATCTGTATCGACTACGGAAAAACAAGCTCTTCCATGTTCGCCTGACAGAGCCGGAAGGATCACCAATTCCATTTCCTTTCCCAGATTAAACCTGTCATGGGGCAATGAATGCACAGCTTTCATGAATGGCAGGGAGAATGGCATATTCCTCCTGAATGCGAATCCGGTAAATGAGGAATGGGAATGTCCTGAAAATGAATACCTGGCACCTATCTGATCCATGAATTGCCACAGGCCTTCGAGCTGAGAACTTTTTTCAACATAACGGGTGGTAGAGCCAGTGAAATCGGGATAGATATAATGAGAGAAAAGGCAGTCAACCCCTGCAAATGAGATATCGACATATTCAGGCAAAGCGTTAAGAAATTCAATATCCGAATCGTCCAGGTCATTTGGAGCATCCCCGTCATAGCTCCAGACCTTCCCGGCGGAAGTGATCTTCTTGTCTTCGGCGCTTAATTCATACCAGTCGTCGGGATAGGAAAATCCATTGGTGTACACAGGAAACCTCCGGGATGCAAAAAGATCATGATTGCCGGCAACGATCCAGCGGCAATTCGATCTTATGAGGTCAATGCATGTTTTGGCGCTTCTCTTCTCCTCATGCCTGTAAAATCTGCGGTCATATCCGGCGATATCACCCAGGCAGGCTATCTCATCACATCTGTAAAAGGAAGCAAGCTTGAGTGCCTCACGGAGCATTTCCGTGTTTTCATGGATATCAGTAATGATCCCTATTTTCATTAATCTGCAGGTTAAACTGCTTCATAAGAGCTATCAGAATCTAAAGGTAAGTAATTTTTAACAAACAGCTTGAGATACCGTTTCAGAATGGCAAATGGTTTATGTCAGAATAATTTGTTTTGTATCCAACCTATTCTTAATTTTAAATTGGAACGGCAAATAATGATATGAAGCAAATTCATAAAATATTGAGAATCGGGAATCTTTTGTTTGTATTTCTGTTAATACTCGTTGGATCGTGCAGGGAAAGAGAGATTAAGACAAGCCCTGCTGAGATTGTTCGCGTGAGAGTCAGGCCTGTTGAAAGGCAAGCCGTCAGAATTCCGGTCCATGCCAGCGGGGTACTTGTTTCGAGTGAGGAGGTGAAACTCTCCTTTAAAACCGGAGGGATCGTGGCAAATGTAGCTGCAGAGGAGGGTGAACGTGTCAGAAAGGGAGATCTTCTTGCATCGCTCGATCTCACTGAAATCAGCGCCAGCGAAAATCAGACCAGGCTTGTCTGGGAAAAGGCTCTTCGGGATTACACAAGGGCTCAGAACCTTTACAGCGAAAATGTCGGAACACTTGAGCAGAACCAGAACCTGCAGACTGCTCTAAAAGTCGCAGAACTGGCTCACAACGTTGCTAAGTTCAACCTCGACCATGCCGTGATCAAAGCTCCCGATAACGGGGTTATTCTTAAACAACTGGTGCGGGAGAATGAAATGGTTGCTCCCGGTTATCCCGCATTCCTTTTTGGTTCATCCGGAAAGTCATGGAAGGTGAAAGCCGGATTATCCGATAAAGATATTATCAGGATCTACCCCGGGGATTCAGCTTCAGTGTTTTTCGATGCCTATCCGGGAGTCAGCTTCCCGGCAAAAGTCGAACAGGTTGGTGAGATGTCGAATCCTTATACTGGTACATTTGAGGCAGAGCTCCTGCTGTCGGCAACAGAATACCGTCTTGTTTCAGGTTTCATCGGCTCTGTTGATCTCTTCCAGTCGGAGAAGCATCTGTATATTCTCGTGCCTGTAGAATCGATTATAGAGGCTGATGGCAGTCAGGGCTATGTTTATTCGGCAGACAGCCTGAATCAGGTCAGGAAATTGAAAGTTGAAATTGTGACTATTGTTGGTCAGAAGGCTGCCATAAACGGTCTTCCGGAGAGTGTTAAGGACGTGGTGGTTGAGGGTGCAGCATATCTGAGGGACGGGATGAGGGTAGAGGTGATTAAATAAGGCGTAACGGCATAACGGCGCAAAGGCGCAAAGGAAAGAATGGGAGAGGGGGAGAATGGGAGAGGGGGAGACTCAACCCGTCGCATTCCCCTTTGAAGGAGCCAGCCTGCAGGGCCAGGGGGATGTCGAAAAGGATTATCAGGCTATGAAGATATCAGAATCAGCTGTAAAGAATTACCAGTTCACAATAGTGATCTTTCTCCTTCTTATAGCTCTTGGTGTCTATTCATTCCTTAAAATACCACAGGCGGAGGACCCTGAATTCCCCATATCTATATTTCCTGTTATCGCAATTTATCCCGGCGCATCTCCGGCCGACATTGAGCAGCTTGTTGTCGATAAGCTCGAGGAGAGTATTAATGAACTTGAGGATATCGAGAGGATCAAAACAGAGATAAAGGACGGAGTTGCAGTGATAGTCGTCGAATTCAGTCCCGACAGCGATCCTGACAAGAAATACGATGAGATACTGAGACAGATTAACACAGTGCGTCCTTCCCTTCCTTCAGATCTATATAGCATAGAGGTTCTTAAGATCCAGGCAGGGAACACCAATATTATTCAAAGCGCTCTGGTATCGGATAATGCCGGTTATTCAGAATTGAGAAAATATGCCGAGAAACTGAGGGATGAGATCACCTCGGTACCGGGTGTAAGAAAGGCTCAGGCCCAGGCATATCCTGAACAGCAACTCAATGTAGCATTAGATCTGCCGAAACTTTCACAGCTTCGCATTACGATTACACAGGTGATCAGTGCCATCCAGAGTGAGAATGCCAACATCCCCGGCGGAAGCATAGAGATTGGTCCAAGGAAATTCAACATCAAAACAAGCGGAAGCTATAAGAATATTGATGAGGTCAGGAGCACTGTAGTCGGATCAAATATGGGGCAGATTGTAATGCTTAAGGATGTTGCCATCGTTAGCTGGAAAGATGAAGACCCCAGGTACTTTGGCAGGTTTAACGGGAAGAAAGCTGTTTTTCTCACCGCAAATATGAAAAAGGGCCAGAACATCCACGACATTAAAAACCGTATTTACAGTATCTTCACCGCATATGAGAAGAATCTGCCCGCAGGGATTACCCTTGAACGCGGTTTCGATCAGTCGGAGAATGTGAAAAACAAACTCGGCAGGCTTCAGAAGGATTTTCTTTTTGCCTTCCTTCTTGTTCTTATTACCCTGCTTCCATTGGGCTTCAGGGCTTCCGGTATAGTGATGATCTCAATTCCCTTATCGATACTGATCGGGATTACAGGCCTTTACCTTGTCGGATTCAGCATAAACCAGCTTAGTATAGTTGGTGCAGTGATATCGCTGGGATTGCTTGTTGACGATTCGATAGTCGTCGTTGAGAATATTTCGAGATGGGTAAGGGGAGGTGTTAAGCCATTCGATGCAGCGATTGGTGCTACGCGACAGATTGGCCCTGCTGTTATTGGATGCACTGCCACACTTATTTTTGCGTTTCTTCCTCTTATGTTCCTTCCGGGCATGGCTGGGAAGTATATGCGGGTATTGCCCACTTCTGTCACATTTATTGTCGTTGGCTCTCTCTTTGTCGCACTTACAATAATACCCTTCATTGCCAGTCTTGTTTTTAAAGACAATGTCGATCCTGATGGGAACAGGATTCTCAAATGGATAAACCGGGCGATCGACTTCACATACGGCAGGGCACTTATCCTGGTTCTGAAAAATCCCGGCAGAACAGTTATATCGGCCTTTCTCCTGTTTCTCAGCTCGCTCCTGCTGATAAATGCAATAGGATTCAGCCTCTTCCCCAAGGCCGGGCTGCCTCAATTCCTTATTACAATTGATGCGCCAAGGGGCAGTAACCTGTCTGAGACCGACAGGGTGGTCCGATACGTTGAATCAGTTCTTTCGGCGAAACCTGAGGTCAGGTATTTTATGTCGAATATCGGAAAAGGTAATCCCCAGATATTCTACAACGTTTTTCAGAAGAGCGAGCAGTCGACACTTGGTGAGATATTGTGTGAGATTGATTCTGATTCGCAGCCGGAGATCGCAAAATTTGTGGAAGAGCTCAGAGATACGCTTAACCTCTATGTTGGTGCAAGAATTTATGTTTATGAATTCGAGAACGGGATGCCTGTTGATGCTGCCATTGCGCTCAGGCTCGTTGGAGAAGATCTGGACTCTGTTAAATACTACGCCGACAAGTTGGAAGATATAATTAAGGCTAATCCGGGAACTATCTATGTGAAGAATCCGCTGAGTCAGTCTCTTACGGATATCAGGATTGTTATAAACAGTGAGAAGGCAGGCATGCTTGGAGTTCCGGCAGCAGAGATTGACAGAACCGTACGACTCGGTCTGGCAGGCATTACCGCAGGAATGTACCGCGATCGCGACGGGGAAGAATACCCTATTCTTGTGCGTCTCCCAAGAGAAAACGCAAGCACTCTCAAATCGCTCGATAACATTTATGTTGCTTCACTCCAGGGAGCACAGATACCGCTTGCCCAGCTGGCCACGATAGAGTTCTCAAACTCGCCCACCCTCATACAGCATTATAATATTGAACGGTCAATGACTGTATCATCATCTGTCAGGTCGGGGTATAACACCGACAGGGTCACAAAGGAAATTCTAAGGAAAGTGAAAGAGGTGAAGCTTCCTGAAGGGTTCAGGGTAATACCTGCCGGTGAGATCGAGAGCAGGAAGCAGAGTTTTGGAGGTATTGGCACCGCCATTCTTGTCGCCATATTCGGGATTTTTGCAGTCCTTATACTTGAGTTCAGAACCTTCCGCAGCACGCTCATCGTGCTTTCGGTGATCCCCCTTGGGATAATAGGCGGGCTTGTCAGTCTTTATCTTACAGGCTATACCCTCTCATTTGCTGCAGCAATCGGATTTGTGGCTCTGATAGGCATCGAGATCAAGAATTCTATACTGCTTGTTGATTTTACCAACCAGATGAGGCAGCAGGGGACTCCTCTTGATGAGGCTATAGTAAAAGCCGGGGAGATCAGGTTTCTTCCGGTTCTCCTGACAACACTAACGGCTATCGGCGGACTCCTGCCTATTGCGCTTGGCCATTCAAATCTTTACTCCCCGCTGGCATGGGTAATAATTGGCGGATTGATAACCTCAACACTTCTTGCAAGACTTGTGACTCCGGTTATGTACAAAATCATCCCGCCGGAAATCTCATCTCCATCCCAAAAATAATCCTTCAAGTGTCGCCTGTCTGAAAAAAAAGGTTTAACTTACAGGGTAATAACCTGAATTCTAACTAAACACAGACAAAAATGAGAATCCACATTACCGGGTTTATAATCTGGGTGATCTGGTGTATTTTTGCAGCATGGATTTACAACGATTATCTCCTGCCTGCACTTAGAAAACCAGCTCCGGAAGTTATAATCCCTGTCGTACAGACTAATGAGGCAGATTCTTTGATGAAGCTCAAAGCATCGATGCCAAAGGACCTCCTAATCTGGTTTGAATTTAATAAAACTGAATTCAAACCCGATCAGCTGACAGAAAAGAGCATTGCTGATTTTAAGGCATGGCTCGAAAAGTATCCGCAATCTATGCTTACAGTAACCGGGCATTCCGACCTTGTCGGGACTCTTGAATACAACCAGGAGCTTGGAATGAAAAGAGCGGAATCAGTAGGGAAATATCTTGAGAAGCAGGGTGTAAGCTCTTCGAGGATGTCAACCGGTTCCAAGGGAGAAACTCAGCCATTGGGCAGCTACCTTACTGAAGAGGGAAGGGCAAAGAACAGAAGAACAGAAGTATCAATAAAAATGCAATAAGATGGAACTACAATTTATTCAACTCGCACAATCTGTAACCGGGGCAGTGGTTACAATAGTATTATTGCTCCTGGTTGCAGCAATAATCGGCTACTTTACTGCATGGTTCCATGCAAAATCGGTGTATGTCCCGAAAATCAAGGCCCTTGAAGCAGAAAAAGCTTCTCTTGAAAAAAAGGTAGACGGACTTATGGATGATGCTAAAAAACTAAATGACACAATCGATAAAGCTGAATGCTAAAATTGCTGGTCTCGAAAAAGCACTTGCTGAACAGAACAGCGGAAAATTCGTTGTATCAAAAGCCAAAGACGGCCAGAACTATTTTCACCTTAAAGAGGATGGCGGCAAGACCGTGCTCTCAAGCGAGATGTATACGACGCGTGCAGCATGCAATAATGGCATTGAATCGGTGAGGAAGAACAGTGCCTGAAGAAAAGAGATATGAACGTCTGGTATCCAACGATAACAGGCACTATTTCAATCTGAAGGCGCCAAACGGACAAATTATCGGCACCAGCGGCATGTATGAATCAGAAGATGCCATGGAACAAAGTATCCAGCTTGTTAAGAAAAATCGGCAGGTCTCCTGAAATAGACGATAGCTTAGCCTGAAACAAAAGTCGAAATCCATTAACCGCAAGGTTCGCAAAGGTTTTCGCAAAGTTCGCAAAGGATTAATTTACTATATGTTAACTTTGCGTGCTTCGCGCCTGCTTTGCGTGCTTTGCGGATAAAGGATAAAATATAATTGAGCAAACGCTGCAGTAAATTATTATCTTTGGTGATATGTAATCACCCGGAAATAATTTGTTGTATGATGCCATTTATACTAGCTGAGACCAACTGGAAGGCGCTGAAAGACCAGGATCTTGAACTGGCTGTCCTGCCATGGGGAGCAACCGAAGCCCATAATTTTCACCTTCCGTTTTCTACCGACACTATAATGGCAGAGAGCATTGCTGTTGAAGCTGCTAAAACTGCCTGGGAAGCCGGCGCGAAACTTATTGTCCTTCCTGCAATTCCTTTTGGAGTCAATACAGGTCAGATGGATATTAAGGGTGAACATTAACCTGAATCCCTCTACTCAGCTTGCCATTCTTGATGATATAACAGATGTCCTTAACAGGCATGGCATACATAAGTTTTTGATTCTTAATGGACACGGCGGCAATGATTTCAAACAGATAATAAGGGAGCTGGGGCTGAAATACCCTGAGATGTTCATCTGCTGCTGCAACTGGTATCAGTCGTTTGAAACTGCGGATTTTTTTGAAAAGACCGGAGGCCATGCCGATGAGATGGAGACAAGCATGATGCAATACCTTGCTCCGGATCTTGTGCTTCCTTTGAGTGAAGCAGGGGAGGGTGCCGGGAAAAAATTCAGGATTAAAGCCCTGAATGAAAAATGGGCCTGGGCTGAGAGGCGCTGGACTCAGGTTACTTCCGACACCGGGATAGGAGACCCTGCTGCGGCAACTCCTGAAAAAGGAGAAAAGTGTTTCAATGAGGTAACGGGAAAGATCAGCAGCTTCATTATTGAATTATGCAAAGCTGACATTAACAACATGTATGAATGAGATCTATTAATATGCTTTTCAAACCCAAATATATAGCCCTGGCAGTTATTGCCATGCTTATCTCCTGTAAGGAGGAACCATTTGTTCCCGTACGTGAGGCAATTATTCTTGATGGCCAGTGGCAGTTTGCCCTCGACACTGCAAAAGCAGGAATTGAAGAAAGATGGTATGCCGGAAATCTGTCAGAAGAGGTGACTCTTCCAGGAACTCTCGATGAGAATGCTAAAGGGATTCCTAATACAAACAGGCACGAGACAATGAGGCTGTCGCGTGAACTGATGTATGAAGGAATGGCATGGTACCGCAGGGAAGTCACGATACCTGAAGGATGGAAGGGCAAAGTTATCAGGCTGGTAATGGAACGCACGAAGCCGGCACAGGTCTGGGTCGATACAACATTTGCCGGGAAGAGTGATGATATTCTAACAGAACAGGTTTACGACCTGTCGGTCTTGCTCACTCCCGGAAAACATTCTCTCACAATAATGGTAAATAATGGTCGTGGTTCCGTGCCAGGGGGCATTACAGGCTCCCATGCCTGGACTGAGCACACACAGAGCAACTGGAACGGGATCATTGGCAAGATCTGCCTCGAAGCGGCCAATGTTGTTCATATCGGCAAATTGCAGGTTTATCCTGATATAGAAAAGAAAGAGATCATTGTGAAGATGAAGATCATCAGTAATGATGAGAATAATGAGGATGTAAAAATAGAGCTTGACGCTTCATCGTGGAACAGTGAGAAAAAGCACAATGTTGCTGCCCGTTCCTTTCCTGTAAAATTGAATCAGGGTGAGAATCTTGTCGAGCTGACATACAAAATGGGAAGCAGGTTTCTGACCTGGAGCGAATTTGAGCCTGCCCTTTACAAACTTAAGGTTATAATCAAAGGTGAAGAGGTTCTGGATAACACTGAAGTTGATTTCGGAATGCGCCGGCTTGCCGCTGCAGGAACCCAGTTTTCAATAAACGGGACCAAAACATTTCTCCGGGGGAAGCACGATGCCTGCGTCTTTCCGTTAACAGGCCATCCGCCTATGGATGTTGAGGCATGGAGAAAAGTATTCCGGATTGCAAAGTCGTATAACATAAATTTCTACAGGTTCCACTCCTGGACACCTCCCAAAGCTGCCTTCATTGCAGCTGATATTGAAGGTATTTATATGCAGCCTGAACTGCCTTTCTGGGGTGGTTTCAGGAAGGACAACACTGTTCTTAATGAATATCTGTTGAAGGAAGGTGAAAATATCCTTGAGTCCTACGGCAACCACGCATCGTTTGTAATGTTTGCGCTCGGGAACGAACTGAATGGCGACATTGGCGTAATGAGAGATTTTGTGAACCATTTTAAATCGCTTGATGTCAGACCCATGTACTCCTTTGGGACAAATAATTATCTCGGATTCAGAGGACAGGTTGAAGGCGAGGATTATTATACAGGCTGCAGGGTTGGAGCTGACCGTGATACTACATTCAGCACCCATATCCGCGGTTCGTTTTCGTTTGCTGACACCTACGACGGAGGATACATAAACAGCCGCTATCCTTCAACCGATCTTAACTATGCCGGCGCCATTGCAAAATGCACAATTCCTGTACTGGGAACTGAGGTTGGACAATATCAGATCTATCCTAACTACGATGAGATCGAAAAATACAAGGGTGTGATGAAGCCCTGGAACCTGGAGGAATTCCGGGACCGTCTTGCGCTGAATAGCCTTGGTGACCAGGCCAAGGAGTTCTTCAGGGCATCCGGGGCACTTAGCGCCATCTGTTACAAAGCCGATATCGAACTGGCGTTGAGAACACCGGGTTTTGGAGGATTTCACCTGCTTGATCTGCAGGATTTCCCCGGACAGGGCACTGCATTGATTGGCCTTCTCGATGCCTTTATGGACAGCAAAGGTCTGATCACACCTGAAGAGTTCAGCCAGTTTTGTAATAAAATTGTTCCGCTTGCCCTGATGGAAAAGTATTGCTGGGTTACCAACGAGCCGTTTAAAGGGCGTATACAGGTAGCTAATTATTCCGAAAAACCTCTCAAATCACAAGTCGTGAAATGGGAACTGAGAAACTCCCGCGACGAGACAATCGGTCAGGATCTGGTAAAAATGGATATTCCTAATGGCGGACTGAACGATGTCGCAGCATTTTCAATAGATAATTCAAAAATTGAGAAAGCTGAAAGACTGTCATTTACTATCAGCCTTGAGGGAACAAGCTACAAAAACACTTATCCCATATGGGTTTATCCTTCTGATGCAGTAACAACGGTGCCGGAAGGTATAATGATCTCTGAGCGACTGGATAAACAGACTGTCGGACTCATTGAAGGAGGAGCAACAGTGCTGCTTTTCCCTGATTTCAAAGAAATATCTGAACTTTCAGTTGGGGGACTTTTTACTCCCGATTACTGGAACTACCGCATGTTCAAGGGCATTTCCGAGAACAACAGGAAGCCAGTTTCCCCCGGCACAATGTCGATACTGACAGATCCGAGGCACCCTCTCTTTAATGATTTCCCAACGGAATTCTATACAAACTGGCAATGGTGGCCGATTGTAAAAAACAGCAGACCCTTCATCCTCGACAATACCAGGGCTGACTATCGGCCTGTAGTGCAGGTGGTTGATAACATCGAGAGGAACCATAAGCTCGGCCTGATCTTCGAATTTAAAGTGGGGAAGCGGGAGACTTCTGGTCTGCATGTCGCAGCTTAAGGCAATCCAGGATAAGCCTGAAGGGAGGCAGTTGTACAGCTCAATCCTTAAATATATGTCGTCGGATAAGTTTAATCCGGCTCAGGTTATGACTTCAAAGGATCTTGTAACCCTGTTCACAAAAAAAGTTGAAACAGGCAGAATGACCGGAGTTAAAAATATATCTTACAATTAGGTAAATTCAGGTCAGTACTTGCAGAGGCTGTTATCTGCCTTGATATAGTAAGGCTTATAGTTTTTGGCTTTCTTATCCATGCAGCCGCAGAGATTCAGCAATTCAATATTTTTAAAATCGATCGGGTGGCTTTCTGCCTGCAGGGCAATATAACCCTCGGTTAGTACATGATCCTTCCTTTGCCAGCCACACCTGCTTGTCTGTCACTCCCATCTCGTCCCAGTCCTTGCCTTCTCTCTGCTTGCTTATAAAACCACCGCCTATTTGGGGTTTGTCGAAGGTCAGCACTGTGTCTCCATTCACTATGAAGGTCATTGATTCCCCTCCTTTTACTATTGCTTCGACATGTACCCACTGATCCCCGTCATAGGTCTTCGATTTTGAATTTATACAATGTGTGTAATCCACTTTGTTGTTTATCTCTACAGCAGTTCCGGGAGTACACACGTTTGCAGTGGTGCGGGGACCTTTACTAAGTCCGCCCAGAAGCTGCAATTCTATCGAAACAGGGAAATCCTGGGAAGGATTATTGCTGGCGGCCGACTGTGAATGCAGCATAATGCCGCTGTTCCTGACATTCCAGGTAGCGCCTCCCTTGGTCTGGGTTCCTGTGAACCTGTAGTCAAACCTGAGCTTATAGTATGAAAATGGTTTCTCATAGTACATATGACCATAGTTGTTGCCGAATTCACTGTACTTGTCGTAGCATATCCTGATCATGCCGTCCTCCACTCTGAAGGTCTCATTGTAATTCTCATTCAGCTTATGGTCGGCTATCATTGATATCCCAGCCGCTCAGGTTTTTCCCGTTAAAAAGAGAGATCCACTCTTCTGCAGGCTGTGCCTGAATTGTCTGGACGAGGAAGAGTGAAATGATTGCCAGTGAAATTGCTGTCTTTTTCATAGTTATTGCATTTTGACTAAGGTATGAAAATTTGTTTTATGAATCTCTTTTAATACCTTTATCATCAGTAGACCTGAGATTCATTATTACCAACGAAAAAAATCTGTTATTGATGAAAACTTCACGAAGGACTTTTGTTAAAATGAGCGCTGTGGCAGCCATTGGAACAGCCCTGTTGCCGGCCTGTGCCTCTTCCTCAGCAAAAAAGAAAGGTATTGTAGGCCTGCAGCTATACTCGGTTCGGGATCAGATGACTGCAGATCCGCTTGGCTCACTGAAGGAAATCGCAGCAATGGGCTATGTCTATGTTGAACATGCAAATTACGTTGACAGGAAGTTTTATGGCTATGCACCTCAGGAATTCCGTAAGGTGCTTGATGATCTTGGCCTTAAAATGATAAGTGGACACACTGTATTTGCTCCTGATCACTGGGATGCAGCTGCAGGAAGTTTCACCGACAAATGGAAGTATACAGTTGAAGATGCCGCAGTGCTGGGTCAGAAGTATGTTGTCAGCCCCTGGATGGATAAGAGTATGTACGATACTTTCGACAATTTCAAAAAATCAATGGAGATCTTCAATAAATGCGGAGAGTTGTGCCAGAAGCAGGGAATGAAGTTCGGTTATCATAATCACAGTTTTGAGTTTAGTGAGAAGCTCAATGATGAAAAGATCTTCGATTTGATGATGAAGGGCATGGAACCAAACCTTGTTGTAATGCAGATCGATATCGGCAATCTTTATAACGGAGGCGCTATTGCTCTTGATGTAGTGAAACAATATCCCGGCAGATTTGAGAATGTGCATGCCAAAGATGAGATTACTGCAACAGCCGGCGAGGAGAAGTATGAGAGCACAATCATTGGCAAAGGCATAGTGAATGCACAGGAGGTGTTGGCGCTCCTGAGTAAGGAAGGCGGGGCTGAAGTATATATTATTGAGCAGGAGTCGTACCAGGGAAAGACACCTATGGAATGTATGAAGGAAAATCTTGCGGTTATGAAGGGCTGGGGATACTAGTAATCAGGGGATTCTATATTTATAGTTTGCAGGGAATGGTCGCGGCCATTCCCTGCTTTATTTGTAATTAAACCTTAGAATTGTGCCCTCTTTATCATTTCCTTCATTTGAGATGAGCATATCGCCATTACTAAAAAAAGTAAGACCTTCAGCCTGAGGGAACAATTTGTTCTTAAGTTTTTCAATAGCCTCGATTTTTCCATTCATATTAAAGACAAACAGGAGATTGTCCGACGCAGAGAGAAGGAAAAGCTTTCCTGTAAGCGGATGAATTCCGATAGCAGAAGTTTCGAGGTTGAATTCCGGATCCTTGTCATCCTTGTCTTTTTTCCGGGCTGCTGCATACTCCCGGAGATCTTTTACATCAAATGTCATAAGCGGTTCTTTCTTAAGTGTTTTTGTCTTAAGGCTGAATTCAAAAATGAACCTCTTATGTTTGTTTTTGTCGTCATTCCCAACTCTTCCCTTGCATCCGATCAGCAGCCTGTTATTCTTCGCATCGTAACATAATCCTTCATTGTCCTTTGCCGGGATGCCTGTATTATATGAAAGAGTTTTTGACTTGGCGGATGTATAGTCGGAAACTTCAAAGATAGTGCCATCGCTCCGGAGGATATAGATAGTTTTTCCAACGGCAGCAATTCCCTCATAGTCCCCATCGGGGCCAAATTTAAACTGACTTTTAATTTTCCCGGCAACCGGATCATATATGAAAAGGATCCCGTTTTCGTCCTGGATGCATGCCAAGGACGACTTCTCGAGAATAGTTATGCCCGACACCTCCCTGAGGATATCAGGAAGGGCTATAATAATATCAGGAGAATCAAGCGTATAGGTTTTATTCTTCTCATCCGGGAAATCAGTTTCATGGTAAAACGGCATCCCGGTAAGCAATGCAGACAGTAATAGCACAATGAGATTACTCACGGCAAATCTGTTAAGTTTAGAATATTCCTGATGTACAGGAATTATTCTATTTCTTTCCTTTATAGTTGCTGATCAGCTCTTCGCCGACAAGCCTGAAATTTTCAGGTTCTGCAGGTGTTGAAAGGTATAGAGATTCCCCCTCCTTGACTCCCTGATGTATAATTACAAATTTTTCGTTAGCTTCTCCGAGGATAACAACATGCTTAGTCCTGTTTTTCTCATATACAAAAGGAATGCTGTCGGTACCTGTGTGAACGCATTCGGTTGGTATAAAGATTACATCTTCAAACGATTTGATAATTATTTTGTTATCAGTTGTCATTGAGGGTCTGAGCGTTGGATCTGACTGGTCGAGTTTAATCTGAACCTCGAACATTTTTGAATCGGAATTGGGCAATACCTCGCCAATGTTAGCCATTGAAATAACAGTTCCATTAAAGGCTTTGTTCGGGAAGGCATCAACTTTAATATTCACCTTCTGGCCGGGCTTGATCTTGCTAATCTCGATTTCATTCACGTAAGTCTTTGAGATCATTGATGAAAGATCGGGAAGTGTTGCAATAACCAGGTCGAAGTGATTAAGACTCGAGCCAGCCTTCCTTTTGGATCCGTTAAACTCTTTCTTATAGATAACCATGCCATCCGCAGGAGCTGTTATTGTGAATTTGGCAAGATACTCCGTGAGGTCATTAACGAGGTTTTCCGCCCTGTCTACATGTGTTTTTTCGTGCTTGATATCGGCAAGGGTCTGAGCAACACGCAGTGCATAGGTTTTTTGCTTCTGTTCCAGCGATCTTGTTGCTTTATCGAGTGTGATTTCAGCCTGACGGATTGTTGCCGGAGGTTCAAATTTTGACTGGGCAAGGGTTATTTTTGCCTCCTCAACTGCATATTTCTGATTCTTGATATCGTCTCTCAGGCTTGTAAGAGTAACAGCTGTATCAAGTACTTTCATATCCATGGCATTCCTGACAGTTGTATAATTGTTGCGCGCATCCTGGAGACTGTTAGTATAAGCTGACCGGTCAAGCTGAGCAATATAATCGCCTTCTTTTACAATTGTTCCTTCAGGCACGATATCCTGTATTTTTAATTCAACACGTCGCATGTCCATGCCTCCGCCTCCTCTGTTGCCCTGGCCACCACCCTGTTGCTGGTTAGTTTGTCCTATCTGAGGGCCCTTTATTTCAACAGATTTCTCGGCAATCAATTCTCCGGAGTTCGATACGGTAATTTCGAAAGAACCTCTTTCGACCTCAGCAAATGCATTTGTAACTTTATTTTTGGAGGTAATCTTGTTGAAGGCTACAAGGGCTGCTATAGCAAGTACAACGCCTCCAATAATCAATACCTTTTTTGTTTTCTCTCCTATCTTTTTCATTTTCTCTTCTCCTTTTCAAATTGTGTGTTAAGCTTAATCAGGCTGTGAAATTATTAAAAAACGTGTATTCATCTTCAAATTAAACAGGAACAAATAGTTATTAATTGTTAAAATAACATGAAATACATATGCTTTAGACCATTCTGACAGGCAAAATATTTCAGACAAATGTTAAAAATCCTGAAAAGCACATATTATATTGTTATTCCGCGGCCTATTTTTTTTTTTGCTCATAATATTATTTCTTAACTTTAACAATGACTTAAATTAATCCATTTATTATGAAAAACAGGTTATTGATTATTTGTGGATTGATTCTAATCCTTGTTTTTTCTTGTAAGAAAGATGAAAATGAATCTATCGGCGGTGAACAGTCGGATATGGGAACGGTGGGAGAGAGAGTCACGGGCTTGAATATATCAGGAGTAAGCCAGGCCAGCGCCACTGTTGTTTCGCTTGAAGATGGGATCTCGACTTTTTCGGGATCAGCTGTTATTTCAAATAATGCGATCCGGAATATTGTTTCCAATATACCTGATTTTGTTGTTAGCGGGAACAATGTATCAGTTACTGGTCTTAAATTCAAGGTAACAAGTGAAGGAGTTGAGAGTATGAATAGTTACTATCCCGGAATCATTGTAAAATACAGTTCTGAAGTTGGCGATATCTATTCAGGAGGTTCTGGTGTTGAACGCAAGGTGACCAGTAAATCGACAAGCGATGATTACCCCTACACATCTTTCAATATTAAAGTAATTAAAGTGGAAGAATCACCCAGTAAATTCCCGGGGGTAAAAAAAATAGTATATATTGCTAATCACAGGTTTGGGATAGTCGGGCTTGAAATGACTCTTGACGATAATTCCAAAAGCACCTTCACGTTTACAGGGAGCACTCAGAATTAAAAATCTGCGAGTCGGATACCGGCCCCTCTGCGGCAGAGGTTTGCATAACGCTGACAGCCAGGATCTGAAAGACAATCATAGTTTAAATAATACTTTGTAAGGGCTTCCACTACAAGAGATGTTGTATGAGGAATGGAATACCAGTGGGCCAGCAATTGCACTGATGATGAGTAAAGGACTCCGGACTCCCAGTAATTTGGGGTGATTCCGGGAAGCATATCTGCAGTCTTGTTATGATTTATTCTATCAGCTTGTCTGGTTGCAATAAGAAAACGAACCGCCTTCTCAATCCCTGTCTGATATCTGCTTACTAATCCGGCAGTTTCGGCAACTGCCTGACCCAGATTCAGCAGTGTCGACAGGCCTAACGCAGTATTCATATATATACTTTCGTGATTTACACTTGTAAAAGCGCCTGAAAGTTTCGGATTTTTTAATTCAACTGCCTTTTGTTCATCCAGAAGACAGCCAAGCAAACCGGGAAGAGTCCTCTGTATTTCAGGCTCATCCATCGCGGCATCCCTGACAGCGCGGCTTAATGCATATGGAAAGAACATTTTTTCAGGATAGTAGAGGCTTCCTTCCTTCCACAAACCCTTCTCAATGGAGGTGGCAAGTAATTTCACAGTATCCCGATACCCCGGAAGCGTTTTCATGCCTGCCAGCGACAATGCAAATAAAACATTGGAATTAATGACAATATCTATATTATTCACTGACAATGGAATAATTCCGGTTTCAGGTTCAGCAAAAACATATGAATTCTCATCCTTTAACCATGTGAGATAGCTTCCTGTATTAAGGCCAAAGCTCTCATTATGTCTGTCTGCCTTAGTCCGGTTACTGTCGCGGAACTGTGAGAATATTTCTAAGGGGCTGAGATCCGGCACACTTGTCAAACTTGCATCGCGGGTATGAACCTGAATTAAAAACCCCATTGTCATCGCAGTATTGTCAGAATCATTGGGGATATTGAATATTGACGCACTTCCTGCCTTGTTTTCGCGTAAATTATAAATTCTGTCAATCCAGTGCATCAGTACATCCGACTCATAGAAGTTTTTTAATCCAAGCAATTTGGTTCGTTCATAAATTGATCTTCTAAGATTAACAACAGACAATGGGATGTTAATAGGAGCTGAGTAAGGATAAGTAAATCCGGGATTCGTATGCGTTTTCCAGAAATTATAAGCATTACCACGCTTGAATCCCTGAGCTGTATTGATTGTATTTTGAAGTATCCTGCTGATAAAATGCTGATCATCAGGCAATAGTTTGTCGTTGAAAAATAACAGTGAATATGCGGTACCAATTGTAGTGCAAAGATTATAATCAGTGGCTGTAAAAAAGGATTGAAGGATGCGGGGGTTTTTGCCGGGTAAAAACCTGACGAATCCCGGCCATGATCCTTCAAGATGACTTTCCTTAATAATCTTGCCGGACAATCCTCTCAATCGGGGTATTAGCTGTAAATTATTTTTTAAACCTTTCTTTATAAAAAAACTATGGCCCTTAAGCAGATAGTTTTTACTGCATGAAACATGTGAATCAACGAGGTAGGTCAGACCTCCTAAAATAGCATCGGACAAGCCGGGGATATCTGAATTCCTCTTTAAACTCATATTGAATTAGTGACTAATTTTATATCTGTATAAATGCAATGCAAATTCAGGCATACCACTTGCGTTCCCTGTTCAAAGGGGAGTTCAGTATTTTGTGAGCGATATTGGCATTATCTATAACCTGGAAATCAAACATCCCTACACAGGCAAAATCAGCTCCGCTGGAGAAGGCATGCTTTATACCATCCTCCGGCTTGATTGCTCCGGCAGCCAGCACTTTGTAAGCTATCCATGGAGTTGAATTGGTCTTGAAAAATTCCGAAACCTTTCTGTCATCCATACACCAGATATTGTCGTGAGCCTGGTCATGCCCTTTTCCGTCTTTGGGGAGATAAGGGTTTAACGGATCGGTTTGAGTTGCCGACCAGTAAGAGTTGTGATGGAAGGTTTTCATGAAGAAATCAACATTGATCCCCTTTTCAGCACAGGTTTCCGGGACTGTCATTGAGTGCGCCGCAACACCTGCAATTACTCCCTGGCTCCTGATAAACTCAACTGGTTTAACCAGATCTTCGATCCGGTTCTCGAGTATAATCTGATCTGCTATGTTCCCCATTACAAACGCGCCGATGGCTCCTTTGTCAATTGCGGTTTTTATGTTTGTCAGGTCGTCGCCTTTCGGATAGGTTTGTGCCAGCCACTGGATTTTACCTCCGCGCTTCCAGTACTTCTCGAGGATCCTGATGGTATTCTCATCAGTGCGCAATACGGCAGTATTTATTCCGCAGGCTTCGCACAGCCAAAGAGTTTCAATTACCTTTTCATCGGTGAAATAGTTTTTAAGCCACGATGAGACGTATATCAGGTCACGTGCATGTGCAAATCCGGCTATAAGATTGCCGCCTGCCATAATCCGGCTCATCGTCACATCCTTTATTTTGCCTGCCGGGACTTTCCCTTTCAGTTCTGCTATATCGATCTTTTTTGCCGACATCATTGAGGCGCTTGAAACTGCATCAGTTTTAGCAGCCAGGTTCTTCTCCTCGAAGCTTATCCAGCCTCTCTTTTTTGCCATGCCAAAGAAGACTCCGCCGAAGAGAGGGATTACGGCAAGATTTTTTATCAGCTCACGGCGCGAGGTATCGTATGTTTCCAGCTTTTCATGATTATCCGCACGGGGGAACTTTTGCTCTATCCGTTTTGACCGGTAAAAGTAGTAAAGCCTCTGTACGCCCATGAAATATTCTTTCGGGAAAGCAGCCAGAGCTATTAATAAAACAGCTTCAATGAGATTATAGTTGATTATATAAAAATGGCTTATCGAAGGAACCGAAGAAGCTATAAAAGGAGGACTGGCTATATAGTACATTAACAGCATCAGCGATCCTGCGATGCTTGCTATTCGTGTGAAAAGTCCGATGAAGAGACATAATCCAATGATTATCAATCCCCAGGTATTTATAAAATCGACAGCGCTCAAAGTGCTTTTGTTACTTATCAGCCAATGAAAGAATCCGGAAAACAGCCACTTTGATTCCATGAGGTATGAAGCTGATGACCAGTTCGGGTTAAAAAGCTTGACAATCCCTTCGTAAAGGAAATGCCATCCGATTACTATTCTCAGGATTGTCAGGATCCAGACTGTGGTCTCTTTCTTACTTTTCATAAAACAATCTCTATAAGTGTAATACCTACACTTTTTACTGTGTTAAAGCCTGTCTGCTGACAGGGGGTTCTTTACCTGAGTGCACATCCGGCAGCCTTCTGAAAGTCTCTTTTGCTGCGTTTATAAGCTCCATGTAAGGTCGGTCGGTAACATCTACGAAACCTATATTGTAGTTTTCCCCGTCATTGCGCCCTGTTGCCGGCTGGTCCATCCACTGGAACCAGTGAGTTCCGATTATGGCTGGATTTGAAGCAGCATTTTCAACATAGTAGCGATAAGCCACACCTCTTTCTTCCTGGTTAATGGTCTGTGCCAGCCCGGGGGCAAGTCCTCGTCCGGGCACACCGAAATGGAATTCGCCGATTACCATGGGCAACCCTGTAATGTCGTAAATTCTTTTGATCATATCGGGGTTTACTGAATACCCGTAATGGTTAAAGCTGAAAACATCAAATCCCTTCGATGCCTTAATTATCTCATCGGGAGTTGAGCCTCCGAATCTGAGTCCCATGTTCAGGTGGTTAGGATCGTGTTTCTTCAGTGCAGCATTTATGGTGCTGATAAATCTGTCGTAGGTCGCATAGACAAATGCCAGGCGCCGTTCAGGAGTATCACCCTGTTCGAGATATTTTTTCAGCTCTGCCTGCATAGGAGTATCGTCCCCTTTCAGAATTACATTGATCAGTTCCATTTCCCTGTGTGGCCATGGAGGTTCGTTGCCAATGAAATAACCCAGCAGCCATGGGTCGTCCTTTTTCGGTGCGCATTGTCTTTCTGCTGCTTCATCCACCCCTTTCGCCCAGGCAGGATCATATACATCAGGCATTCCCATGAGTCCGGTCTCAATTCCCCAGCCGCGAAGTGTTGCCACATATGCTTTTTTGTGCTGGTTGCCGAGATTGGCATCCGACCAGTTAGCAATTGTATTCAGACCCCAGTCTTCCATTCGCCGGTTAGTGAAGTCCATCCATTTCTGGTACCAGTCTGAGCCAAAACGGCGGTAAAGATTCCAGCTGTAGAACGAGTAGTTAGCTGCACTTCCTGTCCTTGCCGGCTGATTTGCAGCCGTCGCGGCAGGAGTTCCTGCAGACTGGTTTGACACAGAGATTTCTGCCGGGGGGAAAGCTGTGAAAATATACTCCCTCCCTTTGACCCGGGAAAATTCCGAACGGGGACCGATGCCCGTAGTTCCTGTTGAATAGAAGAGGCAGCCTTCCGGATCAACAAACCACCATGTGCCATTAACTTTTTCAACCCTGAAGAATCCTGTACCCGCAACCTTTTTATCAGCGAATCCTCCATACTTTGAGAGATTGAAAACCCCGGGTTGCAGCGATTTATCCTCTTCACTCCATGCTGCCTGAAGCTGATCGGCGGATTTTGCTTTTCCTTCCCATTCATCCGGGATCCATTGTCCGAACTCGTCAACAATCGGATAAGGGCCGAATACAGTGTCCATCGCATTCATCGTAAGCTGTACATTCCTGATCTCAAGGGCAGGGTTGCCAATAGGAAGTCTCATTGATACTCCGAGAGAATCGATATTTTTTATAGGGCCCACCTGGCTTGAAAAACCTATCCAGTAACCAGGCCGTGCTGTCTTTCCTATTGCAGCCATATCCATCCCTTTGGTGTTCCTTTCCTGAAAATGTATCAATGGAATAGATGCCCGTACCCAGACACCCCGAAAAGGATGAATTGTTACTCTTCTTATTCCTGATGAGTCGAACAGCCTCAGATCGAACCTTTGGGTTGTTGAAGATTTAAGTTCAAATGTAAGAAAACCGGCTGACGACCAGTCAGCGGGCAATTCCGGATTCAAGTCACTCACTGACCATTTTGTTTCAGATGATTTGCCTTCAAATTTCACAATGAATGTTTTGTCGCCCGAAGAACAGGCTGCCAGAAACAAAGGGATCAGGATCGGTATTAAAACAAAAGTCTTTTTCATTATGATAATTATTTAATGATATGGAGTTTCTCCTGCCTGCCGTCAGCAAAAACCGCTTTGCCTCCGGTGAAAATTATGTTTTCCTCAAAGCCCTGGCTTACTGCTTCGTTGTTCCACTCTGCGACAACAGATGAAACACTGAATTCCAGGGCATATGTTGTATTGTCATATAGTTTGTGTTCGCCGGTGCCTTTAAGGAATTTCTGATTCTCCGTCACACCGATTGTCATTCCGGAACCATGTCCGAAGTAATTTACCGGGTGACTGTACATCACAGGGTTAAGTCCTTCTGATTTGCCTCTGTCAAGAACAGCCTTAAGGATTTCATTGCCTGAACGTCCTGCTGTCATCTCCTGCATGCAGATCTCCTGAAATCTTTTTCCTTTTTCATGCAGAGCAAGAAGTCCTGCAGGAGCATCCGTTTCTCCGGGTTTAAGAACATATGCTCCATACTGCATGTCGGTTGAAAGTCCCATATAGCTTATTCCTACATCACAGTGCAGGAGATCGCCGCGTCGGATAACATTATCATCTTTGCCGTACTTTTCACGGTTTTCAGGTGAGCGTTTAATCTCAATGTCGGGTAAGAACCAGTAGTTGAGTTTCAGCCCCTTTATCCTTTCGGCGATCCACCATGTTACATCATCGGTAGTTGTTACGTCAGGAGTAATAACAGCATTACTATAGAATTCCTTAATAAGATCATGTGCAATACCGGTCATATGACGGAAGAAACTTATTTCCCAGGGTGTACGAGTCTCATACCATCCTGTTACAACATTTTTTGCGGAGACAAGCCGCTCGCGGTATTTCGGGTCGAGAGCATTATAGAGTTTCTCATAATGAAAGTGCGAAAGTCCGTTTGCATGTGAGAAATCATCGATAGTTTCATTGTGGTAATTTATCCCTATGCTTTTGGGATCGGACTTTCTTATGTAGTCGGCCACAGCCTTGAACTGTCCTTCGGGACCGTTAGATTTATCGGTGAAAATGCTCTCGTACATATATCCCGACGCGCCCGCCCCATGCCATGTGGCTGCCAGCTTTTTAAAGCCGCCGGGAGCATCGTGGAATATCAGAACCGACAGCCGCCTGGCATTATCGAGAGGCCATGTTGTTAGTGTTCTGTATACAGGATCTTCGCTGTTTTCAAAGCAGATAATTATCCACATATCGATCTTTTCACGGCGCATTACAGGCAAAAGGACATTATCGAGCTTCCATTCAAGGTTTTTGTTGTACAGCTCAGCCTGCTGCTTCTGTGTAAGAACTTCTTTGTCGATATCCCTGATCTGTGAGAATGTAAATGAAGATATAAGAAAAAGAAGGGTTGAAAGGAGAGTTTGTTTCATAGTCTTACAGTAATTTTCTTTACCAAATTTATTCTTTTTATCTTCTTATTTTATCTTTCACAGTCCTATTTCAAAAATGTTTCTCTTTCAAAGACTGTACGGTCAAATGAAATCCTCTATCTTTATGCATAAATCTAAATAATCATTGTCATGAAAAATAGGGATGGTCATTTTAAAGCTATTAATCTGTTATTAATTATCAGCTTCCTTGGAATGAACATAGCGGCAAGGAGTCAGGATACGATCAGGGTCTCTCCGCCGCTGCCTGAACAAATTAATAAAATTGTTTCGGCATCATGCATGCCATGTCATTCTGCAAAAGGGGGGATGATGGCAAGGACGAAGCTGAATTTTAACGAATGGACAAGTTATCCGGCTGAAAAGCAAAAGGAAAAGGCCGGTGATATCTATAAGGAGGTTTCGAAAGATAAAATGCCCCCAAAAAATGCCAGGGAAAATAATCCTGGAATTATTCCGACCAAAGAGCAGGTAGGCATAATTAAGAAGTGGGTTGATTCTTTTTAAGAGCAACGGCCATCTTCCATACAGCATTGTTCAATGGGTAAAATCGGTCTGATAGCTTTCCTTTTTCTTGAGATCAGTACTTTTTTGAACGGGATGAATGAAAAAAGAGACTCAACTTTCATTTTTCCTTCTCAAAGAATATATCCTGTTGTGTTCCTCGACCCTCTTGAATGTCAGGTAAACGGCGGTTCGTATTTTCTGGCACAGAAGCAGGAAGATTTAAGTTTATACTCTCTTGTAAACCTGGGTTTCAATAAGCCTGTCATTGCCTGGCAAAACGGATCGATATCGTGGGAGATGAACTTCGGTGCTGCTGCCTTTTCACAGTTTGAACTGATTAAAAAGGATGATGGCAGTTATCTTGCCGGATTGCTGAACACCGATTTTAAGGTCAGCGGCGATTTCAGTCTCCGAAAAAGAAATAATATTTTGCGCCTGAGATTTTTTCATGTTTCATCACACCTGGGCGACGATTATGTTGAACGAAATCCCGGCTCAGCACCTAACGATAAATCTGTCAATTATGAGCAGATCGATTTTACATACCTCAGGTCATGGGGATTAAACTACTGGTATGCCGGGGCCGGGGGGATTATAACAAAATACGTTTTCAGGGAAAGGTTCTCTTTGCAAGCGGGAGGGCTTATCAATTTTCAGAAATCAAAGACCACAAATCTTTTCACATCCCTGAATCTTAATGTTTATGCTGAGAATGACTTTTTCCCGGATCTCAGGAGTGCTTTCGGGATCAGCTTTAACAGAAAGACCGAATCAATAGCCCGGATCTGGCTGGAATATTATAACGGACAACTGCCATACAGCACACTGGATTACGGGAGGGTAAACTGGATTGGCCTGGCTATGTGGATAAAAGTCTTTTAATTGTTGAACAAATTGAGTCGGCGTGTGTTATTTATTTTACAAAACCTGTGAATTATTTGCTTTCAGGTATAACTAATCTATTCGGGTAAGATGAAAAAAGAAAGCAGTTTTAAAAAGCGGTTCCTTAGCACCACGGATGATAATAAAATCATAATTGTAAGGTTAATTGTAGGTCTTGTTTTTATTTCCGAAGGGATTCAGAAATTCCTGATAGTATCCCTGGTGGGACCGGCATTATTTAAAGATGCCGGCTTTGACAATCCTATGTTCTGGGTAAATTTCACAGCGACTTTTGAAATATCATGCGGGCTTCTGATACTTTTTGGATTATTAACACGTCTTGCTTCAATTCCACTGTTAATCGTTATGTTGACTGCGTTGGTGACAACAAAGCTGCCTATTCTGGCTACCCATGATTTCTGGAGATTTGCCCAGGAATACAAGATGGATTTTGCACTGACATTGCTGCTTATATTGTTGTTAGTATCCGGTGGAGGGAAATGGTCAGCTGACCTGAAAATATCCGGGTCAGATAATACAAGGTTATGACGGTTGAACACAAATTCCTGGTTTACCGGCAAAAGTTAGTTTTTTTCGCTCAGTTTTGCAATGTAAGTTTCTGATTGTGTATTGTCTCTGGCATTGCTTGCGGCTTTCCCTAAGTTTGCAGAAAGGTTCCTTGCACTAATGCCGATCTCATCCATTTCTTTGCGGAATCCTGGCTTGAACGAATCCCAGTTTATCGGGCTTTTCCCAAAAGCGTCCAGCCTTGCTTTTTCAAATCTGAGTTGTTCTTCCAGATTTGTAATCTCTTTTTTGTAAAGAGCATCCACTTTCCTGCCCGACAGTTCAATTTTTGACTTTAATTCCAGGATCACGATTTCATTTTCCTTGATTTTTGCTTCAGACTCACTCTTAAAAGCCAGCCATTCTTCCTTGCCCGGCAGCACTGTAATGGTTTGCACATTTTGTCTTGCTGACATAATTTTTAACTGATAATCATCGTGTCGCTGATTCATCGATCTGTAACTTGAAAAAAATATAACAGATGTAACTGTTATAGCAGCGGGGAGGATAAAAAATAATTTCTTCATTTTGTGTGCTAGTAAATATAGAGACTGTTCAATAAACAATCTGTCCGCTGCAAAGTTCATCACAACTGCAAAATATTCGTTACACATTTTTTACAATAAGTTGCAAAATACTTTGATTATTTTATGTCAAGGGCGTAATTTGCCCGATAACCTTATTGAAAAAGGCTATGAAGTGCTATTTTTATATCCTGACAATTGAAGGTCATTAAATAATTTAATTATGAAAAGGAAATTGGTGTTTCTGCTGGTCATATTGTTTTTTGCGTTCGAAATAGCCCAGGCTCAGGGCACAAAAACACTTACTGAAGCTGATTACCGGCGTGCAGCAGAAATGCTTTACAATAATGTAAGTAAGCTTGTGGATAATGATATCCGTCCGGAATGGCTGCCTGATGGCAGTCTGTTCTACAAGTCATTGACGGGAAACAATGTTGAATACAAGCTTTTCAACCCGGCCGACAGGAAAACGATAACGGCAGCTTCGAGGAAGGAACTGTTTGCCGGGATATCACAGAAACCTGAAATGTCAGGAGGATCTCCGGATGAAGTGCTATCACCCGATGGAAAATACGCTGCCTTTATCAGGAACTGGAATCTGTGGATTAAGGAAACGTCAACGGGTAAGGAAAAAGCCCTTACATCCGATGGCATCGAAAATTTCGGCTATGCTACAGATAATGCCGGATGGAAACATAGCGACAGTCCCATTCTCAGCTGGTCGCCTGATTCGAGAAGGATAGCAACCTTCAGACAGGATCAGAGACATGTCAGCAATATGTATCTGGTTAATACAAAAACAGGCGCTCCTGAGCTTTCCGAATGGAAATATCCCATTCCTGGCGATTCCGATATTATAAGGATCTACAGGGTCATCATCGATATTGCACAAGACAACGGTATCGTAAGGCTGAAAATGGCTGCCGATGCTCGCAGAGGGACTCTGTGCGACGACATTTCATGCGAAGGTGGATTTGACGATGTTGCCTGGAGCGACGATGGCAGGCAACTTGTTTTTGTCTCCACAAGCCGCGATCATAAGCAGGAGAATGTGAGAATTGCCGATTGTGAAACAGGGGAAGTAAGAAACATTTTTGAAGAGAAAGTAGCCACTCAGTATGAATCAGGCCAGGGATCGATAAACTGGAAATATTTTTCGGCGACAGGTGAGATTATCTGGTATTCCGAAAAAAGCGACTGGGGGCATCTCTATCTGTATGATGTCAGTACCGGAACTCTTAAGAACCAGATAACTTACGGCAACTGGCTTGTTCAGCAGGTGCTGAGGGTCGATCAGAAGAACCGGGTAATATATTTTCTCGGCAGCGGAAAGGAAGCAGGGGTCAATCCATATTTCAAATATCTGTACCGTGTGGATTTCAGCGGGAAGAATCTGACACTGCTTACTCCCTCGCCAGGAGATCATATAGTGAGCTTTTCCCCTGACGGTAAGTATATTACAGATTCATGGTCACAACCCGATGTCCCTCCTGTAACGGAGGTCAGGGACATGAAGGGAAAGCTTGTTGCTACACTTGGAAAGACAGATGTCTCTCGCCTGGTTGCAACCGGATGGAAGCCGCCCGTGCCTTTCACGGTGAAATCGGCTGACAATCGCTGGGATCTGTACGGTCTCATGTTTACTCCATCGAATTTTACTGCCGGGATGAAGTACCCGGTTGTTGTGAATATTTATCCCGGCCCGCAGGGCGGCAGTGTCGGTTCGTGGAGTTTCGCTGCAGCCAGGGGAGATAACCAGGCTCTTGCGGAACTCGGGTTTATTGTTGTTCAAATTGAAGGAAGCTGCAACCCCGGCCGTTCAAAATCGTTTCACGACGTATGCTATGGCAATATGGGAGAAAATACCCTGAGCGACCAGATCTCCGGATTGAAGCAGCTTGCAGATAGATTCAAATACCTCGATCTCGACAGGGTTGGAATCTGGGGACATTCAGGAGGTGGATTTGCAACGGCTGCTGCAATGTTTAAGTATCCCGACTTTTTCAAGGTTGGAATTTCAGAATCAGGTAATCACGATAACCGGAATTATGAAGATGACTGGGGTGAAAGATACATAGGACTTGAAACAATCAGTAAAGACGGAATATCGAACTATGAGAACCAGGCAAACCAGGTCTTTGCAGGTAATTTAAAAGGCAAACTTCTGCTTGTGCACGGTGGCATGGACGACAATGTCCCGCCTTATAATTCTTATCTCGTTGCCGATGCACTTATAAAGGCAAACAAGGATTTTGATTTTCTGGTCTTTCCGAATGCAAGGCATGGCTACGGTGCCGACAGCAATTATATGATGCGCAGGAGATGGGATTATTTCGTTCAATATCTTCTGAAGGCTGATCCTCCTAAGGAATTTGTTATTAAGACTGTGCCTGATCCACGACTTAAGTCCGGAGAATGACGGATATAAAAGTTCAGAACGATCTGCCAGCATTTTTACATGTTAATATTCATCTTTTCAGGGTTATAGCCCAGCATTTTACGGGCAGCAGAAATGTCAAACCAATGCGACCGGGATAGTTCCTGAACCAAAAACCGGGTTAGCCGAGGCTCTTTTTTTATCATTAAGATCTTGTAGAAAAACTCCATGAACGCAGAGAAAATATAAGCAACGCTTTCAGGAATTGACTTCGTGACAGGTTTAAGACCTGCCTCCTTCAATATGGAATTAATCTGATCCCACAGGAAAACAGGTTCCCCGTTAGAAATGAAAAATGCCCTGCCTGAAGCATCAGGATTGGTTTTTATAGCCTCAGCTGCACATAAATGAGCTTTAACCACATTTTCAACAGATGAAATGTCTATCATGTTCTTTCCATTTCCTATCCGGCGAAGTTTCCCTGCTTTAGCCTGAGAAATAATTCTTGGAACTAAATGGTTATCACCAGCGTCCCAAAACTATGTGAGGCCGTAAAGCTATTGTTTTAAGGTTTTCAGAATCAGACTTCAAAACATACTTCTCAGCCAGGGCTTTTGTGGCGGCATAGTGCGACAACGACCTGGAGGGGTAGGGCAGCGATTCGTTTGAACCTTCAATGTCATTCCCGTTAAAAACAACACTTGCTGAACTTGTGTAGATGAGGCGGGAGATTTTCTTTTCACGGCATGCACGGACAATATTTTCTGTTCCCAGAACATTTGTGGAATAGTATTCCTGATATGAACCCCATATCCCGGCTTTTGCAGCAACATGAAATACAATGTCCATCCCGGAGCATGCATCAAGGACGGCAGCTATATCAGCCAGGTCGCCACATTTGAGCTTAACTCCCAGCTTACGGAGTTCGGGATAATCTCCTCTTGAAAAACTTGTAACGGAGAAACCTCTGCATACAAGTTCATTGACCAGTGCAGAACCAATGAAGCCTCCTCCTCCTGTAACTAAAGCATTCATTTTAATTTCTTTTCAGCCCATAGGGCAAGTTTCTCACGAAAAATCTTTGCATTATGCCTTGGGTCGACAGGGAACTTCTTATAAAAGAGTATATCCGATATGTCTTTTGTCATCTTGCATTTTCTTCCATATTCAAGTAAATCCTGTGTGAGCTTCTCTTTTGAATGGTTTCCTTCTGTAAGTTCGATGCAGATCACAGGTTTCCTGAATCCCGGTTCAAAACCGGCAATTCCTACCAGGGCGGAACGGTAGACAAGAATATGCTTATTAAAAACAGCCTCACAAGGTATTGTAAAAAGTGTCCCGCTTTTTGTTTTTACTCTTTGTGATTTTCGGCCGTAAAACCATAATCTGCCTTGTCTGTCAATCCTTCCAAGGTCTCCCATTCTATGCCAGATTGTATGATCATCGGCATCGCGGATTTTAGCAAGTCTGTTTGCATTTTCATTATTGAAATATTCAGTTGTCACCCAGGGCCCTTTTACAGCAATCTCCCCTATTTCGTTTTCCGGCAGTTGAACTGCTTCATTCCAGTCTGAAATCTGATCATCGCTGATCTTAATTATTTTCAGATCCAGGCCATTTATCGGATACCCGATACAAATACCATTTTCATTTTCTATTTCACCGCTTTCAAATTCCTGCAATTCACCGGAATTGATATCTGTGACCGGCAAAGCCTCTGTAGCCCCGTAAGGAGTGTGGATTATCGCCTCAGTTTCAATAAGTCCCGAAAATGATTCCAGAATATGGCGGTGAACAGGTGCCCCGGCTGAAATTATCCGCCTCAGGGAAGGAAGTCTTACTCTGTTTTCAGAGCCAAACTGTGAAAGTTTATTCAAAATCATTGGTGAACCAAACATCTGGGTGCATCGAAAATCATTTATATTACTGATCACTTTCGCCGGATCCAGTTTTGCCGGATGGACCATGTCCATATCTGCAATAACTGATGAGTTGCCATGACAAATTGCAAATAGTCCTAATAAGGGAAATGTACAAAGATCAATTTCTTCAGGGCCGATATTAAACTGTGATTTTGTAACCCCGATCTGGGCGTTTAGCATCCCTGCAGTATAAACGACTCCTTTTGCCGGGCCGGTGCTTCCGCTTGTAAAAAAGACTGCTGCAGTGCTTTTACTATCAACTGATTGAACTGGATGTTTTCCTTTATTCCCAGATAAAATGTTCTTAATTTTTTGTCCCCCAAACGGAAAGAAGTGCCCGGTATTTATTTTGACTTTGACGGTTTTAAACACAGCCGGGCGGGTAAATCTCAATAAATGAGCCCGGGGTATTCCGATAAATGCTTCAGCTTTTAAATCCTCAAATGCTTTCAGCATAGCTCTTATTCCCATTCCCGGATCGATCATTACGGGGATAGCGCCTATTCTTAACAATGCAAATGTTATTATGAAGAATTCCGGACCTGCAGGGACCATTACGATAGTAAGAGTTCTGTTCCTGATGCCGGCACTTTCAATACCAAATGAATATCTGTCAACCTCATTATTCAGGTCTTTATAGGTCATTTTTACCGGATGAAGAAGAGCAGGTTTATCAGGAAATATTTCAGCGTTCCGGTTCAGATAATCTGAAATGTTGTGTGTCTGAAGCGAATCGATTCTCTGACCGTGAGACATTTCTATCCGGATTAATTTAGTTTTTATATAGTGAAAAAGATACGGTTATGCCTGCTCCGACTGTAATAAAAAGTATATTCCTTGAGCTTGAAAAGCGATTATCATCCCATATTTCTTTCAGGGCAAATGCCGGTCCGGCAGTATGGAGTTCCTTATTTGCGGCCTTTCCTGTTTCAAGCAGCTTTTCATTAAATCCGGTTCTCTTTTTCAAGCCGGAAGTAAATCCATCCGGACTCTGTGATGATATAATAAGGTCTATTTCACTGAGGTGGGAGACCTGTCTCCTTAAGGTATTTATTCAATGATTCAACAGACCTGTCAATGCACGAATCAAGATAAGATTCTTTCTGCCTTACAGAAAGAATATTGTTTTGCCCCCATCTCCCTTTCTTATGTCCAAAGTGAGTATTGCTTATGAATTCTTCATTATAGTCTGTGTAGGAATATGATCTGAAAAATGAAAAGCCGCGGGGGCCTTCAGTTTTCGACAGAATCATAGCCGCAGCAGCTGATTCAAATCTGAAGTCTTCAGATAAACCCTTAAATGGTTCACTGTCGCCGGTGACTATCATTCCATTTTTAATTTCTCCTGTTTGCAAAAAGCCGTCCGCAATCTGAATTGCTGTCAGCCACCCGCATCCTCCGTTATTAAGATCGAATGAGAATGTAGATTTATTTGGAACTATGGTGGAGTTACCTTCTTTTCTTTTTACAGGGTTGGCACCGATGCTATTCTGGATTATCGCAGCAATTGCCGGCTCACCTGTATTTTTGTGCCGGTATATTCCTGTATTGATCAAAAGGCCAATATCACAAGGGTCAATTCCTGAATCTCTTATGCACTGTCTTGCAGCTCTGGCAGACAATTTTATTGATCCTCCTGACGAGAGCCTGCATATCGGTTTTGAAACGGACACCATCTTAATTATTGTTCCCATACCGGTAAACCATTTCGTTCATTTTGAAGATCACGACCCCGATAATAAGCCCGGAAGCAAAACAAAGGAGCATAATTTTATCGTTTACCTTAAAATGTTTTTCAGTCAGGTATTTATACAGGGCGAGAAAGTGAGTTGTAGATGCAGTATTCCCTGTTTCTTTCAGATTAATTACTAATTGTCCGGGCTTTTCCCCGAAATATTGTGAATAGTGATTTGCTCCTGACATGATTGAACTGCGGGAGGTCTGATGGGGGATAAGATAATCGATTTTATCAAATGTCAGGCTGTTTTCCTCAAGAGCAGTTTTTACAATTGATGTGGATTCATCGATCGATACCTGATGAATTCTTTGTGCCCTGGTTTTCATTCTTCCTCCTGGGCTTTTCCGGTTTTGCCGGCCAATGCATAAGTTGCTGTAATGGCTCAGTGTTGAAAAGCCTGACATTATCAGTCCTTCTTCATCATTAACCGATCTTTCAAGTATTACAGCCGCACCTCCGTCCCCAACCGTAAGAGAGGAAAACTCAAGACTTAAGGGAGTCCTGATGTTTCTGACAGCATGATCGGAAATATTGGTAATATATTCTCCGCTCACAATCAGGCAGGTCTTTATAATCCCACGCCTTATAAAGTTCCTGGCGATATAAACACCGGTTAACATCCCGGCACAGGCGTTGGAAATATCAAAAGTAACTGCTCTTTTGGCGCCGATTGCATCTTTGATTAAAACAGAGAAAGTTGGTTCGTATTGATGTGATAATCCATTCCTGTATTTTGTTATTGAGCAGTTTATTATCATATCAATATCCTCAGGAGAGTATCTGGAGAATGAAAGACAGTCGTTTGTTGCACCCAGCGCCAGGGAAAATGAATCATCGATTGTTGAACATACTCTTCTCTCACTTATTCCGGTGAGCAGGCTAAATTTATTTATGCCCGGGATTTTTATTTTTTCAATTAATTCCCGGGTAGTTAAAACTTTTTCCGGCATCTTCATTCCGATGCTTTCAAACTGACACTTCCAGTCCATTCTGATGATAGATTATTTCAAGCGCAAAAGGTCAATTTCTTCGCTGAATTTTATTATAATTCCGGCAAGCTCTGCACTGCTGTCCTCCTGAATAAAATGTCCTCCGTTGAGTCTGATATGATTCTGACCCGCCGCACCAGGGATTCTCTTCTGAAGGTAAATATCCCCGTCCCTGGTAATCGGATCACCTTTGCTGAATGCGGTCAAAAATGGTTTTTCCCATTTTTCAAGCTCTTTCCATGCTTTTTGGTTTGCATACGAATCCTGGTTATCCGGCGAAACAGGAACAAGGTCTGGAAGGGCACGGATTCCCATTTTATATTTCTGTGAGGGGAATGGTGCATTGTAAGCACGTTTTTCTTCTTTATCCAGTTTTCCTCTCATCCCGGATGAAATTATAGAATCAACAGGCAGAAAAGGGCTGTACCGGGCCATTGACTTCCATAGTCTGAAGGTAAAGTGCATCTTTTGTTTCCCTGTAGGCAGCATTCCATTACTGATTATTATTCCGGCAAAGAGATCCGGATCATCAGCAGCAATACGCAAGCCAATCAGTGATCCCCAGTCCTGTCCAAACAGGATTGTATCTCTCAGCCCGAGACGGTTAATGAATGTTTTAATCCATTCAATATGCAACTCATATGAATGATCGCTTTTTCTTGCCGGTTTGTCTGATTTCCCAAAACCAATCAGGTCGGGAACAACAACACGTTTCCCTTCTGCGGCTATTTTACCTATCATATGACGGTACAGGTAAGACCAGGTCGGAACACCATGCAGCAGCAAAACAGGACTGGCTTGTGATGGTCCTTCATCGATATAGTGCATCCGAAGATCGTTTATCTGAATGAAATGAGATTTGAATGGAAAATCTTTCATATCAGCAAAACGCGATTCCGGTGTTTGCAAAATCATCATTATCAAAGAAAGGTTTAAGTCCCTTTTCTGAACTTAATATCAAATATACAATGAAATGAATTGAGAATCAATTTTTTCATTATTGATATGTCTCTCCGGGTTAAGCGGATTTGCTCGTATTCAGTCAGGCATGATATGATTCAAAACCTTTAAATCGGGCATGATGCTAAAAATTAGGTACATTTTGCTTATCTTTTGTTGGCATAAAGCAGTTTTGAATTTCCTTGGGAATTAGGAAGGCCTTGCGGTCTTGCGGTCTTGCGGTCTTGATTACTATACAAATACAAAGTACAAGACAATAAATATTACGGTACCCAGTAAGGCGATCAAGAGTCCGTCTGCTTTCTTTTTCTTTATAAAAAAGATCATTAAAAAACCAGTTAGTGAAACCACTATCATCAGTATCGCGGAAATGTCGATAATCACTGCCCAGGCTGTCCCGGTATCGCGTCCTTTATGGATGTCATTAATAATTGCCAGGTAACCTGCCGAAGTGATTGTAAGTTCATACGATCCTGTTCCCCTGTCAATAAAAGCATCAGCAACAAATCCGGGGCCCTTGAACGATAAAGAGCATTCTGTTTCTTCAGTGCGAAAATCTGTCAGTCTTGCTTTAATGCTGTATATATTTCTGAAATATTCAACAATTTCAAGTTTGGCTACAGGTGTTGAATCACCTGCAGCAACCCATTCAGAATTAACTTTTCCGGAAAACCTTTCTGCTTCCTGTCCTCCCTTTATCCAGTCAGGATGGTTCAGCGTAATGCCTGTAACAGAAAAGAAAAAGAGTGCTGCAAAACTGAACATTGACAAATAAATATGAAGCCAGCGGGTCCAGGAGGGGATGTCTTTTTTTACCATATCCGTTTTAAAGATAAGCTTTATTTCTTCTCAACTTTATGGTAGTCAATTGATGCTGAAGCAATCTCAACTCCCCCGGGCAGCTCCACACGCAGGGGCTTTCCGTTCAGTTCCAGTTCATGTTTGACCAGTTGGTAGGTGCCATGTTCACGGGAAGCCTCGACATAAATAGTAAACTTGCCGGATTTCTGGCGCTTGCCCTGGCTATCCTGTCCGTCCCAGACGAACGAATATTTTCCTGCAGACCTTGTTGCGCTTGTAATTGCCTGCATAAAATCATACTGCTGCGTCATGTCATAGTTTTTGCTGTACCATCTTCTGAGGTCAGGCAGCCAGCGGTAGTTATTGAACCATAAAGCCAGGGTGCGGACAGGCTGAGCCTCTTCATTCTCCACCCAAACGGCAACATAGGGCCGCAGAGACCTTCCCTGGAACCGTGGTAATTCAATTTCAATTTCAACTTCGAAATCAGCTTCAATCTCGCCGGTCTTTTCCATCTCAGTTGTCAGATAATCCGGCTCTGCGTCATTAGGGCTGACTTCCAGCTTTTCCCAGCCCTTGCTTAAGATGCGTTGTCCTGCTTTTGTAATTATCAGGTATTCTACGTCAGGCATTTGACCGGCCAGTGCTTCGCTCTCTTCAGGCGAAAGTATATTAAACGCTGTTGCAAGGGCACCGGCATCAGTGGCTTTATCTGCAACAACGGTTGCACTGATAATCTCCTGTGCAGGGATGGCAGTCCTTACATCAAGGATATGAGAATACCATTCATCTCCGATCGTGAAACCACGTCTGTAGGATCCGCTTGTAGCAACTGCCCTGTTATTGATCCGAAGTGTCGATGCCGGTTCATCATTTTCCGCATCGGCAACCGGATCGGCCACTCTGATGGTTTCCGGCATTTCTCCTGCTGCAACCATATCTCCTCCGATATTGAGTACCGATGATGTTACGCCAGGTACATTCATTAACTGACTTGAAGCTTTGCTGATTATATAACTCTTGACAAATGAATTAAGCACTAAAGGATCTGTTGACAAATGTCTGGCTGTTTGTTTTTCAGCGTTCAACTCCCAATGTATTTTGTCCATGGCGGCAAGAGCCGAGGATAATTCTTCCGGGTCCGGAAGTTCCTGTTTCTCAGCTGCCTTTTTCCAGAGTGCTGAAGCAATGGCAGCTGATGCATTCAGTGCTCCGTCTGTTTTTGATTCCCATTGTTCAAAAAGAGATAACACCTCAAAAAACTCGGGCGAAACCTGAATATCTGTGTTCAATGTATTCTGCCAGCGGCTGAATTCACTATCCGGATCATAAGTGCTCAGGATGTCTGCCAGCCTGTCAATTTCTTTGAGAGCGACCTGTTCAGCCCTTACAGCATCTTTTTCAGAATAAGCAGCAACTTTAAGCATCATGGAGGTGCCAAGCACATTTTCGTAGTTAAAATAATAGACTTGTGATGCAGGCGGAATATCTGATGAGGAAACCAGGAGAAGCATTGATATACCGAGAATTGAAAATAGTATCTTCATAATAATTTCTTTTGAGGTTAGACAATCAGACTGGTACTTTTTATTTCAATCGAATAATTTTTTTCTGCACAAGTAGTTTTTCCGAAAACCTGGCATCAGTCAGGATGAAACAAAAAAACTGACCGATTGTTTCGGACGCTTTTATAATTGAAGGTTCATACTGACAAAACTATACGGAGAAAGGAACCGGCATTTAAAAAAACAGGTGAAGCGGCAAAGATGAAGTCCGAAAATGCATTTTATAACGATGAATTATTAACGGCCAGTTATTGATTCACTGGTTTTCCGGATTTTGGAGGTCAGGCTTTTTCGATTAGTTTTGCATTAATTGTCAAATTGTACTTTAACTTGCATAATAAACCGATAAAAAATGAAAATGTATCAGAAATCAGCTCTGCTATTAACCCTGGCATTATTAGCGTTTGCATGTTCACCAACCACCCAGTTAAGGAAGAGCTGGTCAGACCCTTCCCTCGAAAAAGGACCGATGAAACCATTTAATAAAGTCTTTGTAATGGTCGTACCCAAAAAAGAGGAGAACAGGAAACCCGCCGAAGACCAGCTCGTTTCGCTCTTGAAGGCAGGAAAGGCTGTTCCGTCATCATCATATCTTTCTCCCGCCGATACCTCACAGAAAGAGTTGGTGGAGAAGTTAATTAAAGACGGTTTTGATGGTGCAATAACCATGCGGGTGAAAGCCGTTGTGCAAACCAAAACAAAATACAACTCCCCGGTTACATACGACAGCTGGTATTCTTACGGATCTCCCTATGGGTACGGTTATGGTCCCGGTTATGGATATGGCGGGAATTATGTTTATTCAACGACAGTTTCTATAGACAAATCAGCGAAAACCGAAACCGGGAATGTCGATGTGAACAGTTCAAAAGATTATATAATTGAGACGAACATCTATTCGTTAGTGTCGAAAAAGCTCCTTTGGTCAGGTACTACGGCATCTATGAGCGCAAAAAAGATTGATGGCACCATGTCAGGTATTGTCAGTACGATAAAAAAGGAGCTGAAGGAAAATGGGTTCCTTGAAGATTGACAATAAGCAGGTTTCGTTTCATGATTGCTCACTGAAAGATCCGGTAAGCATTGGCAGCGGTAATTAGCCACTCAAAAAATTAATTAAGTATGAAAGATTACAGAATTCTTTTATCAGGGCTCTTGGTTTTCTCATTTTTAATCAGTTCTTCTGCACAGTCTGACCCGGGATCAGCCTGGACTAAAAACTATCCGCAGGTTCAGAAAATGATTAATGCTCCGAAATTCAAAAAAGCTGTATTTAATATTGCTGATTATGGAGCTAAAGCTGATAATCCTCAATTTCTGAATACCGAGGTGATTAACTCAACAATTGACCTCTGTAATCAGAAAGGGGGAGGAGTAGTGCTTATTCCGAAAGGTACCTGGCACACCGGACCGGTTGTACTAAAGAGCAATGTGAACCTTCATATTGATGAAGGCGCCGTTTTACTGTTCACTTCCGATACCTCAAAATATCCAGGAGTTCTGACCAGGTGGGAGGGAATGGACTGTTACAATGTATCCCCTATGATCTACGCTTACGGACAGGAGAATATTGGAATAACAGGTAAAGGGATAATTGACGGAGGAGCTTCGAGAGAAAACTGGTGGGGAATGCCCCGGCTAAATGCCGTTCCCGGGAAAAAGCTCAGAGGCAGGGCTCTTTTAATGGACTGGAATGAAAAGGGGGTTCCTGTTGAGGAACGGAAAATGTCAGCAGGAGATAATCTCAGGCCTCAGCTTATCAATCTGTACAAATGCAAAAACATTCTTATACAGGGTCTGACTCTTAATCGTCCTGCATTCTGGACTATTCATCCTCTTATGTGTGAAAACCTTACCGTGAGGGGTGTTACTATTAATACAGAGGGCGCTCCGAACGGAGACGGATGTGATCCCGAATCATGCAGAAATGTTCTGATAGAAAACTGCTCTTTCAATACAGGTGATGATTGCATAGCGATAAAATCGGGGCGCAACGGTGATGGCCGTAGGTGGAACATTCCAAGCGAGAATATAATTGTCAGGAATTGCCGTATGCAGAACGGTCATGGCGGTGTTGTAATAGGAAGCGAAATATCAGGCGGTTACAGAAATCTCTTTGTGGATAGTTGCGAAATGGACAGCCCTTCACTCGACCGGGTAATCAGAATTAAGACAAACAACTGCCGGGGAGGAGTCATTGAAAATATCTTTGTCCGTAATGTGAATGTCGGGCAATGCCGGGAAGCTGTGCTGCTGATAGATCTTACCTATGAGCCGAACGAGAATTGCAGAAGAGATTTTCCTCCCAGTGTAAGGAATGTGAGTCTTGATAATGTCAAATGTCAGAGCAGCCGCTACGGGGCCTTTATTACAGGGTACCGCGATATGAAGAATATCACAGATATCAGTGTTCAGAATTGTGAGTGGAACAATGTGAAGGAAAACAACAAAATTGTGGGACTTGTTGAAAATCTAAAGTTCGTCAATACAAAAATTAACGGCGAGCTGCTGAAATAAAAGAACTAACTTGACTTTGGCTTTTAATTATTGTAATTTAGCATATTATACTGATCAGGTATTCATATTCTAAATTAAAATACTTAAGATGACAGTAAAAATCTGCTTAAGAGCTATTGTAAGAAACAAAGAAAGACAACCTTGTTTTGTTCGATTCAAATCGAAATTGTGCCATCAATAACCTTATATACTGACGTTAATCCCGGGGATAAGGTTATCTGGAAACTCGACTGCTGTAGCGGGATAAAGAGTATTACAAGAATATACTCACAGAGAAGATAAACATCCTATATTCAAAAGCGATCCTAAGAAACGGTTGTTTTGTAAAGTATTTGAGCTGCAGGTGCCAGAAACTGCGAAACCAGGAGATGAGGAAAAATATGCAATCGAATACATCCTGTGCGATGACAAAAGAATGATGATAGATCCTTACATAAGGATCCCTCCCATCAGATCGTAATATGTATTATCATACTATATCTTCTTTTTATTTTGCCATTTATTATGGCAATTGCCTCACTGACTGCTGTCAACGGGCAATCGACTGATAGTCTGGTGTATTCACTAAACCATGACTATATTAAAGAAGATACTAACAGATTAAATCTTCTTTGCAGCATTCTCTCATTTTCAGATGATGCTGATACGATTTTAAAATATAGTGAGCTGGCCATACAACTTTCTGAAAAACTGGATATAAGTCCTGCACAGCCACTAGTTTATAAAGGAGTAGGCTACCTTAATTCCGGCAAACTCGCATCAGCGCTCGAATGTTTTATGAAAGCTGCCAATTATTACAAAGCTGATCAAAGCAACATCGGATTGGCAATTGTATATATTTATATATCAGAAACATATAACCAGCAGGAAAACCATGATAATGCGAAAGATTATCTTAATAATGCTATTGAGATCTTCAGGGTTGAAAAGGATTCGATACGCATGGCATCATCGCTGCATAATTTAGGTTATCTCAATTACAGTATGGGGCAATATGATACTGCCCTGGTCATATATGAAAAGACGTTTGAAATATACTCAGAAGTTAGGCGATCTTACTGAGGAGTATGGCCGTTGCATGGGGAATATCGGATTGGTATATTCCAGACTATCGGAATTTGAAAAGGCTGAAGACTATCTTCTTCGCGCTATAGAATTCCTTAATAAACTGGGCGATGATTATGCAGTTACAGAGTTTACCATAGAGTATGCCGGCATTCTCCAGCATAAAGGAGAAATTACTAAAGCCATAGCCTTTGCCAACCTGAGTTTTGACAATGCTGTGAAGAATAGAATTATTGAGCTTGAACGCGATGCAGCCTACCGTCTTGCCCAGCTATATCAGGTTTCCGGCAGGTACGACAGTGCCTACCACTATCAATCGTTGTTTATAAATGCCAACGACAGCATTAAAAGCTATAAGAATATTCAGAAAATGGCTGATCTGCGAACTGTATTTGAAGTGTCTAAAAAGCAGGCAGAGGTAAATGAACTTGAAAAGAATAAGCTTATTCAGCTTATTGTGATCCTGGGTTTAGCACTCATCCTGCTGCTGGCGATGGGTCTCATCATACTATATTATTACAACCTGAAGCAATCACGAAAGTTTACAAGAGCACTTGATGAGCGTCGGATACTTCTGGAAAAACAGAGTACAGAGCTTAAAGAACAGAACGACAAAATTATTGAAGCAAATGAAGAATTAAAGCTATTAAATGAAACCACCAACAGCCAAAAGGATGAAATAATCAGCAGTATAAATTATGCGCAAAGAATGCAATCAGCTATTCTGCCGCCGGAAGCATACATATCTGAACTACTGAATGAGAATTTCATACTGTATAAGCCAAAGGATATTGTAAGCGGTGATTTTTACTGGATTAAACAGGTAAGTCATTATATAATATTGGTAGCTGCCGATTGTACAGGACATGGCGTGCCCGGTGCATTTATGAGTATGTTTGGGATAAGCCATTTGAATGAGATTGTTCAAAACAGGGAGATAACTCAGGCAAATCAAATCCTGAATGAGCTGAGGAAGCAGATTAAAAATTCATTCAGACAATCAGGGAAGCAGAGAGGGATCAAGAGATGGGATAGATATCGCTTTGTGTGTTATTGATACCAGGAAGAACATAATGCAATACTCCGGTGCACATAATCCTCTGTATATTATCAGCAATAAAAACGGGGAGGCTGTATTTAAAGAAATTAAGGCTGATCCAATGCCTGTAGGAGTGCACTTTTCGTGCGACCAGTCATTTACCAATCATGAAATTAAGCTTGAGATCGGTGATACTTTTTATGTTTTTTCAGATGGTTATACAGATCAGATTGGCGGCGGCCAGAATCATAGATTTACAAGCGAAAGGTTTAAAAAGTTGCTTTTGGAGATTCACGATCGACCCATGTATGAACAAAAAGAAGTTCTCCATCAGACGCTTAATGACTGGATGGGATCTGAACCTCAAAGGGATGATATATTAGTCATAGGGGCAAGGGTGTGATAAGAGAAAAAAGACATTTGTTTTGTTGCTTCTAAACAAAGGGAGTTCTTCATTTGTTATTTAAGGAGTAAAATAATTGATTAAAACTGTTACTGCAATGGCAAAGGACAAGAAAGGGATCCCTGATCTGGATGATATTGTGTTCAGTTTAAGGAACAAGGAGTATGGAGGATATGTGCTTCGTAAATCATATAACCGGAATGTGCTGATTTCACTGTTGACAGGGATAATAATAATAGCAACAATTGTAATTACCCCATTTCTGAAAGCACGTGCTTTGGATACCCGCCAGAAGCGGTCAGAAAGACTTGTGGAGATAAAACTGGAGAATCTCGATCAGCCTTTAGAACAGGTTATTGTGCCACCCCCTCCTCCCCCTCCGACTGAAATTGTTCAGCAGCAGAGATATGTACCTCCCCAGGTTGTTGACTCAATAAAACCTGAAGATATTGTCAGTCTTATGACAGCCGATCAGGCCCAGGAAGAAGTTACAAACGAAGAGGTGGTTGAAGTTGTGCAGCAAAATAAGGAGGAGGTTCAGGAAACAGAGGCTGAACCCGAACCATTCCTTTCTGTTGAAGAGATGCCTGAACCTCCCGGCGGAGTAGAAGCACTCTTCAGATATATTGCTGCCAATACTGTGTATCCTGAAATAGCCAAAGAAAACAATATACAGGGGAAGGTATATGTAAGATTTTGTGTTACTTCCACGGGAACAATCGAACAGGTAAGTGTAACGAGAAGTGTTGATCCCGGACTTGATGCTGAGGCAATAAGGGTTGTAAAAACATTTCCCAGGTTCAAGCCTGGGAAACAATCTGGTAAACCTGTTCCTGTATGGTTCAATATTTATATTAATTTTAAGCTCGACGGATAAAGACAGACCAGACTATGACAATTATTCTGAAAGCAGTTCTCGGGCTCATGACAAGCATCTTTGGTTTTTACTATATAAACGATGTAATAAAGAACAGAAAACTATTTTCAGACAAGCCATGGACGGGACTTCTCGGGACTGGTTTCATTACCAATTTTTTCGATACTCTCGGTATCGGAAGCTTCGCTCAGCAGACTGCCATATTCAAGTTATTCCGACTGGTTGACGACAGACTTATTCCCGGTACAATGAATGTCGGAAATACCATAGCAACTGTTACCCAGGCCTTTATTTTTATGACAGCGGTGGCTGTAGATCCTGTAACGCTTGTCTCAATGTCAACAGCAGCGCCGGTTGGAGCTTTATTAGGTGCAGGGGTCGTTGCCAGGATGCCAAGACGAAAAATCCAGGTTGGAATGGGAGCAGGTCTGCTTGTAGTAGCGCTGATAATTCTTGCAGGTCAGCTGAAGATTATGCCTGTTGGAGGGGAGGCTATCGGACTATCAGGATGGAAACTTGCCTTAATCATAGTTATGAGTCTGATATTCGGTGCTTTGCAGACAATAGGAGTAGGCTTTTATGCCCCCTGTATGGCAATGGTTTTTGCGCTCGGAATGCATCCTGCAACCGCTTTTCCCATAATGATGACAGCCACTGCAATGCTTATGGCTGCAGGAGGGGCACGATTTGTAAAAGAGAATGCCTACGACAGGAAAGCTTCAATCTCATTGACAATAGCCGGCGTTGCAGCGGTTTTCATAGCTGCTTATGTAGTGAAATCATTGCCGCTCGATGTGTTGAAATGGGTCGTATTTGCAGTTGTCCTGTACACTTCTGTCTGGATGTTCATCTCATCACGGCAGAAAGATCAATAAGCTTTACCGGATAATGTACTTATATTGCTGAATATTCCCTGAACCTCTGTTGCAATGAAGATGAAATCATTAATAATCCGAACCCTTTTACTTGTTTCTTTCTTTCTGCATATAGAAGCCGGAAAAGGTCAGACTCCTGATCCAGCCTCCGGGTCGCTCTTTACTCCCACAGCAGCAATAGCAGACAAGATATTTGATGCATGGTACAAGGCATACAATATGGAATCAGTGGAAGGATATTTTTGGGACAATGCTGAGATGATGGAAGTTGTTCTTGATGCTCTTGAAGTTACTAAAGATCCTAAGTACAAGGAAAGGTTCGAGACAATGTATGGAAACTTTATTGCAAAGAACGGGGCTGACTGGCAGGATAACAAATACAACGACGATATTGCCTGGATGGTGCTTGTCAGTGTAAGAGCTTATTTTTTAACCGGTAATGTTTCATACCTCGATAAGGCCAGGGAGCAGTTTGATAAGATGTATGCCAGGGCATTTAACTATTCATATGGCGGCGGAATGCTATGGTATCACGGCAAAACAACTAAAAATGCCTGTATAAACGGCCCTTCGATGGTGGCGTGCTGTTATCTTGCGCAAGCCACCGGCGACAGTACATACTACAACAAGGCAATTTCACTTTATACATGGTCGAAACTATACCTTTTTGATGCGGCTTCAGGTAAAATAAATGACAATGTCGATGTTGATAAAAAAACCGGACAGCTTAAAATCAGTACCTGGAGTTCAACCTATAACCAGGGAACCTACCTGGGTGCTGCAACCATGCTCTACAAATATACTAAAGAACCCAGCTATCTGTCGGAGGCACAAAAAATTGCTCTCTATATCAGGGATGAGATGTATAAAGGAGAGGTAATGAATAATGAGGATAATGGTAATGATCTTCCGGGTTTCAAGGGAATTTTTGCCCGTTATGCCCGCATGTATACTGTTGAATTAAATAAAACGGACCTTGTTGAATGGCTGCAGCTAAACGCGAAGATTGCTTACAGCAACAGGAATTCACAGAACCTTATTCATACAAAATGGGGAACCCAAACAAGTGAAACAAAACCCAAATCGGCATTCGGATGTTCTACTGCTGTTTCACTGTTGATTAATTGCATTCCGCTGCAAGAAAATTCAGATTTTATCAGATTATTCAATGATAAAGATTTAACAGGTTGGGGCTATCGTAAAAAGACTGCGGATGTAATTGTTTTTGAATCATTTGATGGCAAGACTGAAACACAGGAGAATCGCTTTTTTGCAAAAGGAGGGATTCTTACGGTTAATCCTTATATCGAAGGGTACGCGGAAAGATATGGAGCCATTTGGACAAAAAGAGAGTTCCCGGAAGATTTTATACTTACATTGGAGTTTCGTGCATCTAAAAATGCAGACAGCGGTATTTATTTGCGGGGGAAACAATTGCAATGTCGCGATTACCTTGTGGCAGGTCCGTACAAGAATCTCAAAAACTATAAACCGCAGGATTGGAATAAAATAGAAGTAGTTGTAAAGAATAACGTGGCCCGCTGTACCTGTAATGGCGAGATTCTGGAAGAAGCCCTCAGTATTCCGGACACAGGGCCAATTGGACTCGAATCCGACAGGGGGCAAATGGAGTACAGGAACATACAGATCAGAGAATTAGACTAATCTTGCAGGATTGCAGTTTCTAATTTCCCGCGTTGGGGATTCAAATGGGATTGTTAACAGGTCGCTCCGCTGGAGCTCAAATAATATCAGTCCTTATCGTTTGCTACAAACAGTTCGTGCCTATGGCACTTGGAGATTCTTGACTTGCCGTGCCAAAGAGTGAGTGCCTGCCTGCCGGTAGGCAGGTGAGTCTTAGGTTAGATTTCAACTAGCATACATTACAAGACAAATGAACTTTCTATAAATTTTAATGTTTATTGTACTTAAGTAATAAGTTAAATTATAATTTTTAAAATACACATATGAATACAAATAAAACAATTGTTGTGGTAGGCGCAACAGGAGCCCAGGGAGGTGGATTGGTACGGGCAATTTTGAACGATCCGGACCATGAGTTTAATGTGCGTGCTATTACTACTGATATCAGCTCAGACAAAGCGAAAGAACTAATTAAGCTTGGAGCCGAAGTTGTGGCAGCAAATCTTGATGATGCTGATAGTCTTAAAAATGCTTTTCATGGAGCCTATGGTGCTTTTTGTGTAACTTTTTTCTGGAATCACTTTTCCCCGGAAAAGGAGATGGCACACGCCAGGGCTATGGCTGAAGCTGCCAGTTATGCCAAGATTAACCATGTGATTTGGTCTACTCTCGACGATACCCGAAAATGGATTCCTCTCACCGATGATCGTATGCCTACTCTTAAGGAAAAATATAAAGTACCTCATTTTGATGCAAAAGGAGAGTCTAACCATTTTTTCACTGATCTTGGACTGCCAGTTACTATGCTTAATACTTGTTTTTACTGGGATAATTTTATCTATTTTGGATTGGGTCCGAAGAAGGGACCCGATGGTAAGCTTGCCATTACACTGCCAATGGGCGATGCAAAGCTTCCTGGAATAGCTGCCGCTGATATTGGCAAAAGTGCGTTAGGAATTTTCAAAGCAGGAAATAAATATATTGGAAAGTCGATTGGAATAGCAGGCGAACATCTTACTGGAACACAAATAGCTGAGACATTTTCCCAGGTTCTTGGAAAAGAGGTAGTATATAATTCTGTAGCCCCGGAAGTATATCGCAGTTTTGGCTTTCCAGGTGCCGATGATATGGGAAATATGTTTCAGTTCAAGCGGGATTTTGAGAAGGAATACACAAAATCACGAGACATTGAATTAACCCGCTCGCTGGATCCTTCGTTGCTCACTTTAAATGAATTTCTCATTCAAAATAGAAGTCTTATCCTGACTGAATAATAAACAGATCTTGAAATTGTATTTTTAAGATCTGTTTGAGAGTTTGTCCGTCAGTTATCCCGCCTTCGCCTTGAAGCCTACAGGCGGATAAACTTTTCGTTATGACTAAATATTCTTTGTTTTTCACGTGCCCTTTCCATAATATCGAGATCCAGAGGCACGTGACCTAAGATCCTGGATATCGAAATAAACACTTATTTCTTCCTTGAATGTTGAATCAAGTTCAGTCTTCAGAGCTTAAACGAACTCACTGACCCACCTGTCACCTTTATTGTCTTTCTGGCGGTAGCTGATGAAGATGTCGTATTCGAACCCGGGGATAAGGCTAGGCATATTAATCGTTCAGATCAATAAAGTTAGGCAAGATTTAGGAGCTATTCAAATTACATTTCTTATTATCATATTTCCTCTGCCTTATCTCCCTCAATTTTGAATTTCAAATAAAACCAAAGTCAGGCTATCTGCAAATATTTTTTAATAACCAGCTGGCATCAGGCGATTGTGTTTTGAGGAATTTTCAGTTTATAATTTCCCGTTTTGGGGATTCTGTAATCTGATTTCGACCTGAGCATTTTGCACTCGCAGTTCCCATCAGGGGTCAGGGGTACTTATCTATAAAGCCATAATAAAAGCCGTCTCTGTTTAGTTAAAAGACGGCCTATGTTTGCATATGATTAAGTATTAATCGAGGCTGATAAGGTATTTGTACAATTCGCTCTTTGTAGAGAGGACCACAGTTGTCGTCGAATCGAATGTCGCCTCAAAGGTCTCCATCGACTTAACGAAACTATAAAGATCTCTTGAGGATGCTGACTGGTTATAGGCCCTGGCATAAATAGCCGTAGCCTGGGCATCGGCTTTTCCCATGATCTCCTCCGCCTTACGGAATGCTACCGACTGAATGGTCTTAAGATCTTTCTCCTTCTCGCCGTTTATCTTTGAAGCTTCTCCCTGTCCTTCGGCCCTGAACTTGTCAGCAATACGGTAACGTTCGCTTTTCATCCGCTCATAAACCTGTGTGCGTACGTCCTCAATATAATTGATTCGTTTTACCCTGAAATCGAGTATAGTCGATGCCCAGGTCGCGGACCTTGTTATTTGCCGATTCTAGTATCATTGCCTGGATCTTTTCGCGGCCAACCATTATGTTAATAAGGGTATCGCCAACTTCCTCACCGATCGACCCTGACGGAATGGGAGTCCTGTTGCTTGTTCTCACAATCTCCTCCAGATTATGATTGGCAATATAATCGCGGGTTTCTCCGTCAAGAATATCATCAAGCCTTGATTGTGCACCCCTTTCATTGGTCAGACGCTTGAAGAACTGTAGCGGATCAATGATCTGCCAGCGGGCGTAAGTGTCGACAAAGATGAATTTTTTATCCTTTGTAGGCACCTGGTTTGGATCTCCGTCCCACTCCATGTACCTCTTTTCGAAGAAGTTCGCCTTCTGTACAAAGGGTGACTTAAGTTTAAGGCCGGGTGTGGACTTAGCTTCACCTATGGGTTTCCCGAACTGGGTGATTACGACCTGTTCAGTTTCCTTTACAATATAGGTGCTCTGCACTATCAGTATTATGGCTACAATTAATATAAGCAGCTGTATCAATATTTTCTTATTCATGGGTATGTCAGTTATTTTTTATTATTCATCTGCATTTGAAGCAGGGGCAACACGTTATTTCCCTTTTCGTCAGTAATGATCTTATTGCCAAGCCTGGGAATAGCGGATTTCATTGTTTCGAGATAGATTCTGCGCTTTGTGACCTCCGGGGCTTTTATATACTCGCTGTAAAGGGCTGAGAACCTGGCAGCTTCGCCGATGGCATTATTCACCCGCTCTGTGGCATAACCCTCTGCTTTCTGTATGGTTTCCTCTGCCTGTCCGCTTGCCTTGGGGATTACCTTATTGTATTCCGATTTGGCCTGATTGATAAGTGTCTCTTTCTCCTGTTGCGCCTGGTTGACTGCATTGAATGCATCCTTTACCGGATCGGGAGGATTGACGTCCTGAAGCACCACCTGCTCAATTTTAATTCCCAGGGAGTATTCGGAGCATACATTTCTGGATCTCTTCAAAAACCTGAGTGGACACTTCAGTTCTTCCTACTGTCAGAACTTCATTCACTGTCCGGTTGCCTACAATCTTGCGCATGGCAGCTTCTGAGATATCACGCAGCGATCCTATCGGATCCCTGACTTTGAAAAGGTAACTGTATGGATCGTCGATCCGATATTGCACAACCCACTCCACATCAGCAAGGTTCAGGTCGCCTGTAAGCATTATCGACTCATCAGAAGTGCCGGTTTTAGTATATTGCGACTGGATCCCTGCACTGACTGTGCGAAAACCGAATTCCTCCTTCTGCTGCCTCTCCACAGGGACTCTCACTATTTTTTCTATAAGCGGAGCTTTAAAGTTAAGCCCCGGCTCTACCTGGCGGACATATTTTCCGAAACGGGTGATGACACCTACCTCTTCGGGGCCGACCTGGAAGAATGATACCCAGAAGACAGCAATTATTATTACCAGCACAAGGATCTTCCAGGCGTTATTCAGATGTTTTTTCCATTCATCTGGCAGACCAAGTAAATCGAATAGATAATCAATCATTTATTTTAAATATTAGTTGGGTTTAAATATAGCGATTTTGTGAATGCAATCCGTCTGTTTAACTCATTAATCGGAGCCGATTATGGTCATGAGCACTGGCTTTTCTATCTTATCCCATAACCTCGGAACTTGAAATAATAGAGCTATATAGCACACAAGGATATATCTCAGATACCTCACACAATTTTTGGATTCCGTCAGATACAAAATGATAAAATAATATATCCTGAAGTGCTGTTTTTGTGAACTTAATTGGGAAATCAAAGTTTTCCAGCCATTTGATTAACTTAGAGTCAATTGGAATCTCATATTTGGTGACTCCCAACGCTAATAGAAAACTTCTTGCCTCTTTTGAGCCAAAACCCTTAAAACTCTTGTCAACCATATCGGCTAACTTCCTTTCATCATATTTTGTTAATTCATTTGTTATTGAACTGTTTATTTCTAATTCCAAATCCCAATCATTTTCTTCTAAAGATTCGAAATTGATGGAAAAATACTTTGGAACTTTATTAACATATTTCGTAATTCCAAATGTTTGAAAAACCTCTTGAAAAAAATATTCGATATTACGGACTTTGAAAAGATATTGGTAATTCAATAAGTTTGGTTTTTTTTTAAACATTTGTTCAACTTTACTTTCCGGATAAGAATCTGTTCCTGAAGATAGTAAACAGATTAACATAGTTCTTAATATGGAATCCTTATCAATTTTCCTATCGATTTGATTAATGTTTCGATTTATAATCCTTTCAACATTTAGATTCTTATTATTTTTAACATAATCTCTGACTTTATTTATGTCTGAATCACTTAATTTCCATATAATTTCCATGAGTTACTATATTAAAGGTTATAATGACCAGCAGCCTCTGGCTGATAAATAATTTCATCACTTCTGCTCGTTCAAAACACACACTTAGTCAAATCCTTTATAAATTTAATACTTTTTAAGCAATTATAAAATCTCTTGCTACAAACAGTTCGTGCCTATGGCACCTGAATATTCCTGACCTGCCGTGCCAAACAAAAAAGCCAGTAACTGCCGGCTTTTTTGTTGTCATGTCAGGTCTCTCCGCGAGCCGGCGGATGAACTCTTCTGATCCAGAAGAATACAAACGCCCGACTCTTTTTAATTATTTTTGACTAAGTTTAAAACCCTGACTTACGGGGAACTTATTGAAAATGTCCTCATGAAATGAAAGATAATAAGCTCCTCATTCTTATTGTAATTATACTTCTCCTTCCGGTATTTCATGCTTCCGGTCAAAAAGCAATTTCGCCTGCTCCGGTAAAGAATATCCCTTCTTTAGACGGTAAAGCAGATGATGTCATTTCACTTATGACTTCATATAATTTCTTCCAGCTTGAGCCGGATAACGGCAACATATCCCCTTCTGAAACTAAGATTATCGTCTTGCAGTCAACAGATACTCTTTATATCGCCATAGCTTGTTTTCAAAATTCAGAAATGACGGCAAAAATTCAGATGAGAGATAAATTCGGACAATCTGATGATGGGATATTCCTCATTTTAGGCACTTACAATGACAATCGTAACTCCTATGGATTTGGTTTAAATCCTCTGGGGACCCAGGCGGATTTCAGAATAATGGATGACGGACGAACACTCGACTATAACTGGGATACCGAATGGTCATCCTCTGCAGCAAAATACGAATGGGGCTGGTTTGCCGAAATGGCGATCCCTTTTACAAGCCTCAAATTCAAAAAAAATATTAATAACTGGCAAATTAATTTCAGACGGATCAATCGTGAGGATTCAGAAATATCTTATTGGAATTCAGTTGTTCAGGATGAATTTAAAGTATCCTTATCAGGAAACTTGCTGAATATTAATCCCCCTGTCACAAAAAATACTCTTTTAGTTGTCCCATATGGAATGGGTAAAGCGACCCGGACAAATACAGGGGAAGATAAAGAATATATTGAAGGGCAGTTTGGTGGTGATATTAACTGGCAACCCAGTTCAAATCTCACAGCCAATATTACCGTGAATCCTGATTTTGCAACCGTTGAAGCTGATGAAGATGTTATTGATCTTACAAAATATGAGATCAGGTATCCTGAGAAAAGAATATTCTTTCAGGAAGGCAACGAGATGTATAATACGAGGTTACAGACATTTTACTCCAGGCGTATAGGGGATATTTCAGGAGGTGTTAAACTTACCGGAAAGGCAGGAAAAACAAATATAAATCTCATAAATGCTTTTGATAAGAATCCTGTTGACTCGGCTGGAAATAAACCTATGTATTCTGCAATTCGTGTAAAAAGAGATGTATTAAAATCTTCCAGCATAGGATTTACAGGTACAAATAAACTGCTTGATGAAAAGATGATGACAACATTAAGTACTGATTACGTACTTAACCTTGGACCCCTATGGAAACTGACAGGCCAGTATGTAGCTGCAATAGATGATTGGAATATCCTGCGAAATGCAGCTTATGCCAGGTTTGCTGCCGAGAACAATTTTTTTCACTGGCACATCAGGTACTCCTATACCCAGGGAGATGGCTTCAAGGATATTTTCAATGAAACCGGATACATTACATGATGATGACAGGCATGAGTTTGATTCAGATCTGTCATATAAATGGTGGATTAAAAACTCTCCAATAAAGTACATCTCGCTCGGAACTGCAAATAACGCATATTGGAACGATGATTATACAAAGTTGATGAGCTGGAACATCAATGAAACAGCTGACATCTACCTGATAAACAAACTGAATTTCGGCTTTAAGTATAATAATGAATACAGATTCTTAAAATCAGATAGCAGTGACAATTATAATTACTATTATGGAGCAAATATTGGCTATAACACCGAAGCCTATAATAGTGCCAGATTAATGTTCAGAACCGGCCGGAGTTTCGGTTCTGATTATTATTCATTTGAGGCTGCCTTTAATTAAAAGATACTTGACAGGATTGCACTTGAATTAAAACCCAAGTATATTAATTTCACACCCGAAACATCTTCATATAAAACTGCTTTCATAAACAGCCTGGCGGTGACCTATAATTTTACAAATGATCTATGGGTAAAGCTGATTTGCCAGAATAACACTTCAAATGACAAGTTTTATGTCTATGGTCTTTTCGGGTGGAGGTTTAAACCGCCATTCGGGAATCTGTATTTTATTGTTAACCATACTGAATATATGGATCCGGCGGGACAGTTTCAGAATAAATATATCGGATACTTAAAACTTACGTATCCGATAATGATCTTCTGATGCCGGACTGCAGGATCTTGAAAAAGAATTGAAATGGATCGATTCAACCCTTGCAGTTTCTGATGACAACTGGAAGATTGTTATAGGACATCACCCGGTATATGCTGATACAGACAAAAGCGAATCAGAACGTGCTGATATGCAAAAAAGAGTCGGAACAATACCGGGTAAATACGATTTGGTAAATAACAGCGAATTAATTTCTGAATTGAAAACAGGAAAGCTCGATTGGAAAACCCGGATTGTAGTTTTGCTGACAGCTATTACCATGGCTGTGGAGATCTTTTTTGGTCTGAAAACAAATTCAATGGCATTGCTGGCAGATGGTATCCATATGGGATCGCATGTTCTGCTATCGCTTACATCTGTGGTCATATTCATAACTTTCAGCATATAAAGCCAGAGGGATTAGGAGATTCAAACAAAATACTCTCCCTGTCAGGGTACAGCAGTGGCTTGAAGTCAGTAAACTATATTGTAAACTCCTCGGCAAGCTCTTCGCGAAAAGTTAATGTGATAAACGGAACTCTCTTTTGCAATCCTGACCCGGGTTTTACAATCTGTTCAGCAACAAGAAAAGATTTCACTTTTTGCTTTATTAATAGCAAAGGTGAAACCGTATACAACTATACAATCAGGAAATAATTACTTCAGTTGTTCCGTCACTGCTCCTCGAGGATAAGTTTGAGTGAGAGATAGAGAGCGGAGCCGCTGACGGATGAACTCATCTGATCGGGTTATCCCTAAAACCTGGCAGGCACCCTGGCAAGATTCGTAAAAACATTTGCTTTCAGCAGATAAGTTGGAATTATTTAGGCCAGAATCGGGAACTCTTTGTAGAACTTCAACAATGCGATAGTTTCAGTCTTTAGCTTTTTACGAACAATTTTTTTTAAATCATCATCCATCAGTTCCCCAACACCATGCAATAAGGATCTGTCATTTAATGATTCTGCCAGAATGATGCATTTATCGATGTATTCCGGAAATGCGATATTCATTCTGCTTTCAACAATGTCCTTGTTTAACGGAGTATGGTTTTTCATAAAGAACCAACAATCGAATATGTCACGTCCGGTTACTGAACTTCTGTCGAGAAGAGCACAAAGTTTGTGTGCGAACATATCGGGCGCAACCATCACCTTCATGTTGATTCCCAGCAAATTCCTTATTTCGTACTTGTCTTCGAACTTGCGATTTGAGATTTCCACCTTCAGTTTACGCTCTCCAATTCCATAGTCCAGCACAACGAGAGGACCAAAAAATTTAGAGGCTTCATCATGAATTGTACCATATTTCAGGAGTATTTCCCGAACCTTTTGAGAGACAATTTTCTCTTTTTCTGCTATTATCAGGGTAAAATCGAGGTCAACTGAAAATCGGGGCAAGTCATAAAAAAACATCAGGGCAGTGCCCCCTTTAAAACCAAGGTAATTTCCAAGCTCAATATCGGAATAGATGTCTTTCAGAATTTGAACCATAAAAAATTTATGTTTATTAATATCAATCATTTTATATCAGTTTTAAGACTGTCCGGGATAATCCTTTTGATTGATAAACAGGCAGAAGTTTACGAATGAGTTGTTTGTTCAACGGGTTCAGGTTATCAAAATAGTAATCTTTCGCCAGATAGAGAAGATCTAAAAATGCTCTTTCAGGGGAAGCAATATTAATATGGTTTGATTGCCTTATAATTCCGGATGTATTTACAAGTGCACTCCACTTGATTTTACGGAATACGAATTGCTGGTTTCCTACTTCTATGTTTCTGCTTAGGTAACTGATGGATGTAATCCTGGAATCATACTGAAATACTATTCCTGCCTTTTGTAGCACATACTCAAGAGAAATATAGGAGGGAGTAAATATTGTGCAAGCCAGTTCTTCGATATTATAACCGGGTTTTGCATAGATACCTTTACGAGGGTTTTCCAGTTTCCCGGTTTGTACGTAATAATTCAGTTTTTTATTGAGTGACTGAAAGCTTTCTTCGTTCACAAGAATTGCAATATCCTTTAATCTGAAAACAGTACGGCTCTCTCTGTATATCGCCAGAACAATATCTGTTTTTACTTTTGGTGAACCAGACATAACAAATATTCGTATATATAGTTCACAAATATAAATAGAATAATTTTATAAAACAAGAACCAAACACCCTCTCTTCCGTAGAAGCCGGAATGCCCGATGCATATCGTGCCTTGCGTGACCCGGCAATGCACTCTCTGGGAATTGGAACCACTCATGATATGAACTCGGTAATAAGTGGCATATTTTTGCCATCGTTTGCATGCAGGGAATATACCCTGACTGAAAAAATAAACATGTGGCGCGGCAAATCCCGGTCAGGGATCAGTATACTCTGGGCAGATATGATGGCCACGGACCTGTCCATACAAGTTCCCGAACTTAAAATCCCTGTCTATTTTTTCGAAGGCATTTACGATTACACATGTTCCTACTCTGAAGTATCGATTAAGAGCAGCTAAATGTGATACCATCCTGCTTGAAGGACTTGAATAATAAAACGAAGTCTGTGATGAGGTATTTTTTATACAACTCTAAGCCCTCGTCATGAAGCGGGTATTGAGTGATTTATTTCTTTAATCATTTGTGCTGTTAAACAATTTTACCTTATTTTATTACCTTTGACCTTAATAGCTTGAACAGTAATATTTACCTAAATGATTTGTACAATGAAAATGACAAGATTTTACATTATTGCTCTCACAGTCCTGGCTTTAACCTCATGCAGCCAGAAAGAACCGGTTCCTGCAGCCTTACCCGAATACAAGGAAAGATGGGATTCACTTACTATCGTCGGCAAAGTTACTGACGTAAAGACCGGCACCCGCGAGATCACCCTTATGGGATCCAACGGCGAATTAATGACTGTAGCAGTAAGTGAGGCAGTTCAGCGTTTTGATGAGATAGTTGCAGGTGATGTGATTTCTTTTGGATATGTACAGATACCTAAAAGCCGAATTTCGTCAGCCTACTCCCGAAGAACTTGCAAATCCGCTTACAGTAGTTACCGAGGCTGCAAAAGCTCCTGAGGGAATCGATCCGGCAGGCGCACTGGGCGCTATGGTGAAAGGAGTGGTTACCATTGAAGCCCTTAACAGGCCTTTTATGCTTGCCACTGTAAAGGGTCCGCAGGGAAATTTCCTGACCCTTCCTGTTGAAGATGCTAGCTTTGCTAGAAAAACTGCACATCGGCCAGGTACTTGTGCTTACCTACGCGGAATTCAGAGCGGCTGCACTGACCAAAATGTAAACCTGAAAAGTCATGTCTGGATGGAAAAGTAATATAGGCTTGATTATTATACTGGTTTCAATCTTTTCTGATCAGGCTTCTTCGCAACAGATCAATTACCGTGATAGCCTGAATGAGACTAATTTCCCAAAAGTAAATTTTAAGCCCGGATTGGTTTATTCAGTTGGAAGCTCCTTTATTGTTGTTCCGCATGTGGGTAGTGTCACTGGTTTTACACTATCCCCTTCCGTAACCCTTCCCTTGTCTCGGAAGTTGTCGGTTAATGGCGGAATTATTGCCGGACGTTATTATTCAAATATAGGGAAATCTGATCCTGAAGGAGCGATGTATGGTGCATTTAACGAATTATCGGTTTACGGATCAGCCAGCTATAGCGTTAATCCACAGTTGACTTTATACGGTACAGGGATCAGACGGCTTACAGGCGGTTCTCCATTTTATTCTCTTCCGAGAAGCAGTTATACAGTTGGTTCTACTTATAATTTCGGAAGTTTTTCAATAGGTGTCGCCTTGCAGATGTCAAAATGGGATAATAACTTCAGCCCGTTGCCAATCAACAGCTCTCAGAGATTTTATTCTCCATATGAGCAAATTCCAGGTATGTTTTATTAAACCTGAAAGAGCTAAAGGCATACTAACCAATAGTAAGAATCTGACCTGCCGGGGCAAAGCAGGTTTCTCCGCCGGTTGGCGGATGAACTCTTCTGATCCGTTTTACTAACGTAAGCATAATTGATACTTAATCAATAAGAAACAACCTTGTAACCTCTTTTCAGATAACGTGTAAGAGGAACCCCCATCCCTTTCACATCAACCTCGCATACTTTTAGATCATTTGTGACACCGTACATATTTGAACAGGCAATACATGCCTCGACAATTACTCCATCTTTCTTCATAACGGCAATTTTATCTTTCAATTTTGAATTCTCAGCCAGAAGTTTTTCAGACGGACCCCATACAATCAATATGACCCCTTTAAACCAATTGTATTTTTTTGCAGCATGAGTGTACATCAGGCAGGCTTTCTCAGCGACATCAGGATCTCCGCTTGACCATAGTACAACAAGCGTATCAGAAGGTGTTGCGGTTTTTCCATCCTGGGCTTTCAGAATTATTGTGGAAAAGGAGGAAAATAGAAGTACGAATAAGATTAGCTTTAATTTCATTGTTTTAAATTTTAATCGGTTATTATAAAGGAAGCAAAAAAAGAAACAAAATAAAGCAACCTAGGCTGAAATTGAGAGAAAAGAAGTAGTTCTATCCAACGCAGCGCAATCCGATATCAAGGCTGTTTTTGAGTTCGGAACTGAAACTTTTGGGTTCATTGCTGCGAAAGTATATATGAGCATTTGGGGCTTAGATTATCAGTACAATATGCACCCCGAATGTAGGTTCTTAATCACCAAAAGCAAGATTTACCGAAATATAATTCAAGGTAGTTACCTCATTATATATCGTATCACTAACGAACGGCTTGACGTGCTAAGGGTGCTTAACTCACGGGTGTCAATAAGGAAGATACGTAGAGCCAGAGGGACTAAGGTTTAGAAAAGCAGCTTTATTTGATGGTTTATAAATATCAGGTCGCTCCGCTGGAGCTCAAATATCATTAGACCTTATCGTTTGCTACAAACAGTTCGTGCCTATGGCACTTGAAGATTCTTGAACTGCCGGGCCAAAGTGTGAGTGTGAGTGCGGGTGCGAGAACAAAAAGAGCGAGTTGCTCGCTCACGCTCACACACTCGCTCTTTTTGTTGTCCCGTCAGGTCTTCCCGATACGCTCTCACTTCGTTCGAGCTATCGGGACTACTCGCTGCGCTCGCAGCTTCTCGACCTGCCGGTCCAAAAGAAAAATGCCGGCTAAAAAACCGGCATCGTGGTTGTAGCGAGAATGAGGCCGTCTTTCTCGATGACGGCACAACATACATGAACCTGCGGGCGTCGCATACACGCTACTATAGCACACGGGAGGGGGTGCGCGCGCATCCTGGTGTGAGCAGGATCCCATGAGGAGGATCCCATAGTTGACCTGCCCCAGAAAATAGGATAAAATGGCTGTGAAATATTTCACAACCCATACCTTGAAGGAGGGTGATTTTGAATATTCCAGGGCCGACCCTCGAGAGGCTGGCGCATCTATTCACACTGCTTTCACGGTTTGATCCCGCGGCCGTTCACGGGACGCTTCTTTCCTCCAAAAAGCTGGGATCTCTCATCGCCGTACCCGATCATACGGTCCGGAAAGATTTGAGCCTCCTGAAAGAGCTTGGTTTCCAAGGTTTAGGCACGGAACAGGGATACGACGCAGCGGATTTGAAAACGGCCATCGAAACCTGTCTTGGACTCACGGTCGCGCGCCCTGCCTGTGTCGTCGGACTGGGAAAGCTCGGGGAGGCTATCCTGAATCGCGGAGTCTGGGTTGAGGGGGTCGTACGAACTTGCCGCGGGGTTCGATTCAAGCGTCAACCGGATCGAGCTTGTTAAATCATCGGTCCCTCTTTTTCATTCCAGGGACATAGCCCGTATAGTCCGGGAGAAAAAGATTGAAATAGGAATCCTCGCCGTACCCGGGGAAGCAGCCCAGGAAGTTGCGAATAGGCTTTTAGAAGGGGGCATTCTGGGAATCATCAATTTTACACCGGTCATCCTTTCTGTAGAGGATCCGGCGGTTATTGTAAGAAACATCTCCCTCGCAGGAGAGCTGCACGTCATATCGGCTTATCTTCACAGTCAAGGAGCATGAGATGAATCGGGTGTATAACTTTTCCGCAGGTCCCTCGGTCCTGCCCGAAGCCGTTCTTCAGACAGCCGCACAAGAGATTTTTGATTACCGGGGCTGCGGACAGTCGGTCATGGAGATGAGCCACCGCTCATCCGCGTTTGAAGGAATCATCCAAGAGGCCGAGCGTTTGTTCCGCGAGCTTTTCGGTGTACCGGAGGAGTATGCGGTTCTCTTTCTTCAAGGGGGCGCTTCGACCCAATTCGCAATGGTACCCCTCAACCTTCTTCCTGAAGGAGGATCCGCCGACTATGTCGAGACAGGATTGTGGGCGAAGAAAGCGGCTGAGGAGGCGTCCAAGTACGGCAGCGTAAGAGTCGCTGCCTCATCCAAAGCGGGGAATTTCAGATATATTCCTGAGATTCCAGGTGCCGCGGCAGGGTCTTCCTACCTGCACCTTACATCGAACAATACAATCTACGGGACACGCTACACACAGTATCCCTGGACTAAACAGGTTCCTCTTGTGGCCGATATGTCCAGCAATATTATGTCCGAACCTGTGGATGTCGGCAAATTTGGGCTCATTTACGCCGGAGCTCAGAAGAATCTCGGTCCGGCGGGCGTCACGATAGTCGTAATCCGGAAGGACCTTCTCGGGAAGCATCGCGCTTCTACCCCGACGATGCTCCGCTACGACATTCATGCCGATAACGGTTCAATGTACAACACGCCCCCCTGCTGGTCGATTTATATAATAAAACTCGTCCTCGATGAAATACGGAAGATGGGGGGTCTTCCTGCCGTCTACACGGTGAACAGGGAAAAAGCAGATGTTCTTTACGACTTTCTGGACGGTTCGAGTCTTTTCTCCGGAACAGCCGAGAAGAAGGACCGCTCGCTCATGAATATTCCCTTCGTCCTGCCGTCGGAGGACCTTGACGCCGCCTTTCTCACAGAGGCGGAGGCAAGCGGCCTCGTGAACCTGAAAGGACACCGTTCCGTGGGAGGGATGAGGGCGAGTATCTACAATGCCATGCCGACTCAAGGCGTCGTTCGGCTTGTTGAGCTCATGAAAGACTTTGAAATCCGACATTCCGGGAAGGTTAAATAGTTTATGTACAAAGTACTGACCGTCAAAAAAATTTCCGCGAAGGGGCTCGATGTTTTTCCCCGCGATGAATACGAAATCGCCTCCGAGCTCAGCCACCCCGACGCAATCATTGTCCGCAGCGCTCCGCTGCATGATATGGAGTTTTCTGAGAACCTCAAGGTCGTCGCCCGCGCAGGCGCGGGGACAAACAATGTTCCGGTGGAACGCTGTACCGATAGGGGCGTCGTCGTATTCAATACTCCCGGGGCCAACGCAAACGGGGTCAAAGAACTTGTTATGGCAGGACTTCTGCTGTCTTCACGCAGAATCAGTGACGGAATATCGTGGACCAAGAGTCTTGCCGGAAAAGCCGAGGATATTCCTGATCTCATCGAGCAGAATAAATCCCGTTTCGCAGGACCTGAACTGACCGGCAAGACCCTCGGTGTCATTGGTCTTGGTGCGATCGGAGTCATGGTCGCGAACGCGGCCGCCTCCTTCGGAATGAGGGTTGTCGGATACGACCCCTTTATTTCAGTCGAGTCGGCATGGCGCCTTTCACGGGACATTGATCGTGCGGAAGGAATTGAGAGTCTTTTACGCCAAGCCGATTATCTGTCCATCCACACGCCTCTGACCGATAAGACGCGCGGGATTTTAAACACCGAACGTTTCGCCGTTATGAAAAAGGGAGTCCGCATCATGAACTTCGCCCGCGGCGGGCTGGTGAATAACGAGGACCTTATCAGGGCCCTCGCAGCCGGGCAGGTCTCCTGCTATGTCACCGATTTTCCGGAAGAAAATTTATTGAAAGAAGAAAATGTTATCGCCATTCCGCACCTTGGAGCATCGACGCCGGAATCTGAAGAGAACTGTGCAATCATGGCGGCGAACCAGATTAAAACCTTTCTGGAAACGGGGAATATCCGCAACTCCGTTAATTTCCCTGACTGCTCGATGGAGAGAACGACCCGGAAAAGGCTTCTTGTTGCCAACAAGAACATTCCGAACATGGTTGGACAGATCACGAGCCTCCTCGCTGAGGAGAAAATCAATATCGCGGATCTTCTCAACCGGCACCGGGACGGTGTCGCATACAATATCATTGATATTGACGACGATGTGAGCGAAACGATCCTCGACAGAATACGGGGGATTGAAGGCGTCATCATGACCAGAAAGATATAAATCCGGCTTGCATCGGCTTATCCTGGTAAGTATTATTAGAGCACCCTAGGAAATATCCCGGGAAAATACGCATTCGGAGGACTTATGATAAAGCCCCTTTTCTTTTGTGCCGCCCTCGCTGTTGCAGCGGAAGGACTTTCAGCGGATTCTCTTCAGGACGGCCTGTACGCAAAATTTTCAACACCGCGAGGAGAAATTCTCATCCGGCTCGAATACGAGAAGACCCCTCTAACCTGTATTAACTTCGTTGGACTTGCTGAAGGTACGATGAAGGCAAGCAAGGGAAAACCTTTTTACGACGGCCTTGTTTTTCACAGGGTCATTCCGGATTTCATGGTCCAGGGCGGGGACCCGGCGGGAAACGGTTCCGGCGGGCCCGGCTATACCTTCCCGGATGAATTCGATAAGAGCCTCCGCCATTCCGGTCCGGGAGTCCTTTCCATGGCGAACAGGGGTCCCGGTACGAACGGCAGCCAGTTTTTTATCACCCATAAAGAGACTCCCTGGCTTGATGACAAACACACGGTTTTCGGACGTGTCGTTGAGGGGCAGGATGTGGTCGACAAGATCAAGCAGGGTGACAAGATTAAAAAGGTAACCATTATTCGTCAGGGAGAGAAGGCCCGTGCTTTTAAGGCCGACCAGGCGGTCTTCGACGATGCTCTTAAGGGAACTGAAGCACGCGGTGCAAAGCGGATAGAGGAAGAAAAGAAGGAAACCCTTGATCTCATCGGCAACCTTCTTCCCGGAGCCGAGAAGAGTAAAACGGGTATATTCTTCAAGATTACGCAGAAAGGATCGGGAGATAAGCCTGCGTCCGGTGCAATGGTCACGGTGCATTACACCGGGAAATTCCTCGATGGACGCGTCTTCGACAGCTCTGTTGCAAGAAAAGCACCCTTCGAGTTTCAGGTAGGAAAGGGCCGGGTTATCCGCGGCTGGGATGAATCCGTTATGGATATGAAACCGGGAGAGAAGAGGACCGTCATTCTTCCGCCTGAGCTTGCCTACGGCGCGGCCGGGGCAGGCGGCGTGATTCCTCCGAACGCCTATCTTCTTTTTGACATCGAATTTATCAAGGCGAGTAAGTGAGCCCGAAGGGCAGGGACCGGGTTCTTTTTACCTGCCGCGCCTGCGGGCACCAGGAGCCTAAGTGGCTGGGGCGCTGTCCCGGCTGCGGGGAGTGGAATACCTTAACGGAGGGAAGCCGCCCCGCCGCGGGCGGGGCGGCCGGCAGCGGGGCAGGAGCAAAGGGCCTGGCGAAGCACGGCGGCCGGCGGGCAGTGCCGGAGGCAGCCCGCCTCCTGTCGAGCTGTCCAATCCGCAGAGGGTATCCGGCTTGAAAGCGGACTCCAGGAACTGGACAGGGTGCTCGGCGGCGGGCTCATGAAGGGGTCAACTGTCCTGGTCGGAGGAGAACCGGGGATCGGGAAGTCGACCCTCATGCTCCAGGCGGCCTCAGGGCTTGGCCGGAAACACCGGACCCTCTATGTGAGCGGAGAGGAATCGCCCGGCCAGCTCAAACAGAGGGCGGACACGGATCGGCGTGGATTCCTCTGTTATCCACATTTTCGGGGAAACCGAAATCGGGGCCCTCGAAGCCTGTCTTCGGGACCTCGATCCCGAGTTTGTCGTCATTGACTCTGTACAGACTCTCTATTCTCCCGACCTCGGGGCTGTTCCCGGAACGGTCAACCAGATCAAGTACTGTTCTCATGAAATCAGCGAATGGGCGAGGATGAGGAAGGCCTCAGTATTTTTTGTCGCCCATGTAACGAAGGACGGTGCAATCGCGGGCCCTAAGGTCATTGAGCATATGGTCGACACCGTTCTGTATTTCGATCAGTCAGGCAGCGATATCCGCTTCCTCCGGGCCGTGAAGAACCGTTTCGGGTCTGTGGATGAGATCGGTCTTTTCTCCATGGGGGATAAAGGTCTCGCCCAGGTGACAGATCCTTCGTCCCTTTTTCTTGTGGAGAGGGAGGGCAGTCTTCCTTCCGGAGTCGTTGTTGCTCCCGTCTACGAGGGCAGCCGCGTTCTTCTGGTGGAAATCCAGGCCCTCACCGTTCCGGCGAAGGGGGGAATATCCCGGGTATTCTCCGACCGTATCGATGTAGGACGGGTCTCGCGAATCGCCGCCGTCCTCGAAAAACACGCGGACCTCAGGTTCTCGGACCAGGACATCTATGTGAATGTCGCGGGAGGCATCCGGCTCTCCGAGACCGGAATTGAACTGCCCCTGGCAATGGCCTTGTATTCGGCCAGAACAGGCCTCAGTTTCCCGGATAGGACTACCGTCACCGGGGAAGTGAGCCTTGCGGGAGAGATCCGGCCCATCCCTCATATCAAGAGGCGTTTGCGGGCTGCTGCGGACATGGGTTTTACTGTGTTCCTGGGGCCGGCAAAGCTCCGGGAAGAGGAAGAGACGGCTGAAAGCTGGATCAAGGTTGCTTCGGTTCCCGAGGGGATCCGGGCCGTCTTTACTTCCCCGCTAAAACGGTGAGGTAGGGCAGGGCGATAAAATTGCCTGCCATTCCGCCGAGGCTGGAAAAGAAAAACACAAGCAGCACGTGGGTGAACCTGTTGCGGAAGAAGCCTTTTATGCTGGTAATGTCTTCATGCAGACGCTCAAAATCCTCGACACGCGGCTTGCGGAAGTAGGCTTCTATGAGACCGGTAAACATTCCGACTCCGACGGCCGGGTTGAGCGTGGCGACCGGGGCGGCAAAGAATGAAGCAATAATTGTTACCGGATGCGCCAGGGCGAGAAGAGACCCGAGTGCTGCGAGGCCGCCGTTGACGAGGACCCACTTCCACACCATGGCGAGCCCCTGATCCCATCCTGAGCTGAGAAAACCCCAGCCGATCAGAGCGACGATCGCAAGGGGAAGGGTCCAGGGGAGGGACCGGGAAATCCATCCGGGCATTGGAATGGTTTCAATATCTGCGAGATCGGAAACTTTTCCTTCATGCAGCTCCTGCAGGATCTTTGTTATCCCCGGAACATGACCGGCCCCGACAACAGCCAGAACCTTGTTCTCGGTTGTGTCGAACATTTTTGTTGCAAGATACCGGTCCCGTTCGTCGATGAGGACCTCTTTAACGGTCGGAAGGTAGGAGGCGAGCTCATCCATCATTCCCTCGAGCTCGCTCTTTTTCTTCAATTCTTCTATTTCCTGGGCGGACAGCTTTTCACTGGAAATAATCGATGAGATCATCGCGGCAAGCATTTTGTTCTTACCCCAGAACCCTGTCTTTGCCCAGGCGCGGCGAAGCGTAACCTGTATGTCTCTATCGGCGAGGGAGAAGGGAATTCCAAGATTTTGACACGTGGTAACCGCCTGCATCATCTCTTCGCCCGGCTTTATCCCAAGATCGAAACCAAGACGCCGTTGAAAAGAGGTGAGAACGAGGTTTCCGAGGAGAAGGAAGCCCTTTTTTTCCTTGATGACCTGGTAGATGTTAAGGGAGGACCAGTTCTGCTTTTCGGTCATTGCTTTAAACCGGGATGCGTCGATCTCAACGCAGACACGTTCCGGCTTCTCTTCACTGATGACCTTCTCTACTTCGAAGACGCTTTCCCTGGACACATGGGCCGTTCCGAGTAATATGAATTCCCTGCCGCCGAATTGGAGGCGGGTAAGATTATCGCTCATAGTTTCTCCCTTAGAGTTTTCTGATCTCGGACAGAGTTTTAAGAAATCGTTCCCTCAGTCTGTCCGCCCCGGGGAAGAGTGTTTTCGGTATCGAGCCTCCGCTCATATGCACATGACCTCCGCCCGAGCCGAGACCTTTCAGGGCCCCTCGAATGACCGCATCGGCAGGTCTTTCCGGATCCTCGCTTCGCACGGAGATCCTGCATTCCTCGTCGTCCAATTCCCAGGTAACGACGAAGTGGATCTCTTTGAAACTTAGAAAATAATCCGATAAAAGGCCGAGGAGCTCAGGACTGCAGGTGTCCTCGAGCTGGATAAAACATACATCCTCGATGATGAGGCAGTTGTTCATCGCATATCGGATAACCGGCAAGTCCCGAAGTGAAAGACAGTTGCGCAGTACGTAGGCAGCCCTCTCCCAATTGCCTTTGAAAAATAGACCGGAAAAGGCCGCGAGGTCAACGGGTGCGACCCCCCGCGTCATGTAGGCGGTGTCCATCATGATTCCCATGAGAAGGGCGGTCGCGACATCGGAAGGTATCTCAACCGCGGTTTCCAGATAGTACCGGTAGACAATCGTGGAACATGAACCGTAGGACGGACGGATATCGGTAAAGAGGCAGGAGGACTTTTCGGGGGGTTCATGATGGTCGATGATGCCGATGAGCACCCCCGTGAGGTTCGTGACGTTTTTGTTGCCCGCAAACCCGTCGACGAGGATAACCTGACTTCTATCGGTTATAACAAGGGCGGAGGCGGCAATGACGGGTATTCCAAGCATTCCGATGGATTCCGCAAGGGTGTCGCTCTGCAGTTCTCCCCCGTAACAAAGTTCGCAGCAGTACCCGTAGTGTTCCAGAAGCCGCCTGAGCGCGAAGCCTGCCGCGATAGCGTCATGGTCCGGATAATCATGAGCTTGTATGATAACGGGATGCTCTTTTTGGAGAATTCCGATTAGATCACGGAATCTTTTTTCAAACATTTTACTCCGGCTTATCGGCTCTTTATATCCCTAAGTTCCCATTCGGCGAGCCTGTTTTCTATGAGCCCTGCCGTTTTTGTTTCCGCCGCTTCAAGGAAATACGTGGTCGCCGCCCTTTGCCTTCCCTGGAGTTTATACTGGGCCGCAATATAAAACAACATCCTCGCCTTGAGGATCTTGTTCTTCTCGCCGTTAACCTGCTGGATGATGAAGAGGTCGGAGGAGGGCAGAAGATAATAGCGGGCCATGTGGTAAAAGACCGATTCCCGGGAAATCGTATTGACGACTCCGTTCAGGTACGAAACAGCCTTCTTCTCATCCCCCGCGTTTTTATAACAGAGTGCGGTCAGCAGAAGATACGCCGGTTCTTCGCTCTCAACCTGGCCCGCTTTCTCAAACATATCCGCGGCTTTGTTGAATTCGGAGGTTTTGTAATAGAGGATTCCGAGGGGCATATAGAGATAAGGATATTTGGGGTTCAGCTTCAGAGCTGAAGTATAGTCTTGGAGGGCCTTCTGCAATTCGCCCATTCCGTCGTATATCCTGGCCCTGTAGACACGGGCCATAAAGAGACTTGGTTCGAGTTCGATGGCCTTGTCGAAATCGGCTATGGCTTCTTTGGGGCTGCCGGAATTGACCCGAAGTTTCCCCCGGTCATAATAGTTCCATGCATATTCCGGATCGATATTGATCGCCTGAGATATATCCTTTTCGGCTAATGCGTATGTGCCGAGTTCGGCCCGTGCCTTGCTTCTGTCCACATAGGCGAAGGGATAGTTTGGTTCCGTTTCAATGGCCTTTGAGAGTGTCTTTTCAGCCTCTTCCGCCTTGCCCTGACGGAGTTCGACATTTCCCTTTCCGATGAGAGCGACGAGGTTCTTGGGGTCCTCCTCGAGACTGACCGAAAACGCCTTTTCCGCTTCCTTGTACTTCTTTTGCTGAAGATAGATTTCCCCGAGGGCGGCATTCGCCCGCACATCCTTCGGGGATGCCGCGACAATCTTATCAAGGAGTTCTTTTTGCTTCTTTGAATCTTTCCTCGCCCCTTCGATAAGGGACAAGGTGTAGAGGGCGTCTTTGTCGAGGGGATCTTCACGAGAAGATCGTCCAGAATGTTTTTCGCTTCCTCCATCCGACCCGCCATGAGGAGAATCTGAGCGAGAAGCCGTTTTGTTTCCAGCGAATTAGGGTCTTTCTTCTCGGCTGCTTCAAGAGCCGCGATCGCCGCCTCAGGATCCCCCAGGGACAAAGATAGCGCGACTCCGGCGTACACATCCTCTTCCGGCGGAGGGGCTTCCTTCAGGGCGGTCCCTTTCTCCGGAGGCGGGGTCACGCAGGAAAAGAGGGCGGACAGGATAAGCCCTGCTGCAAAAAAAATAACAACCGGTAAAACGGCTGAAGTGGATGGTTGTGTAGATCGCATACGGCGATAGTATCGGCGGGGGTTTTTCTTGGCAAGAGTATGTTAACAAATACCTCAATCGAATCCCAGGCAGCTGCCGAATGCCATTAGTGATTCAAGTAGTCGTTAATGGCCATCAAAGCATCGCCCTCGGCGAAGGGAACCTTATCAATCGAAAGATATTTCAGATTCAGATGCATACTTGGGAGTAAATTCTTTTCGAGTTCACTCTCGATAATAGGGATGATGACGTCTCCATCTTTCCCAAAATTCCCGCTGATAATGACATTCGGAATATAGACAGTCATTAGGGAGTAAGATAACGCTTGTCCTAATGCAATGGCAGCTCGACGTACAATTAGTAGAGCTTTTTCCTCTCCCGCCGCTGCCCTCGAGAATAGTTCCTGTACCCCCGCGATGATGTCCTCGATTTTGGGATTTGAACTCATATCCTTATGCGTGATGGTTCTCTTGTACTCTTCATACAGCGCGTATTGATTAATTAAGGTCTCAAGACACCCTTTTCCTCCACACCGGCAAGGGGTGGGGAACGGCGAAACCTTAAAATGACCGATCTCCCCGCTGATGAACTGATGCCCAACGAAAAGCTCCCCTCTGAATATCATTCCCATGCCGACACCGGTACGGATGGAAATGTAAATGAAGTCTTCATTCGGGAAATACGGATTGTTCCACTTTAAAAAATTGGTACTAGAGCGTGCGTTTATCTCAACAATGACTGGTATCCCGGTCGATGATGCAAGGATGGTCTGAAGCGCTTTCCTGTTATTGCTTGCGTCCGGCTTTAGCCATGCTGGAATGACGATCCCGGGAAGACCGATTCCGATTCCAATTACATTGTTCTTTCTTGTTCCAATACGTTGGAAAAAGGATTCAAGGCAGTTCAATAGGAAATGCTGCATAGCCGATACCGAAGGATGCTGAGGTGTCGGTTCTGCGTACTCTTCGAAGGTCTCTCCTTTGAAATTCATGAGAATGACACTTGTTTTGCTGTATTCAACATCAATTCCGATAGCCAGGAGAGTGTTTTTTGAGAGTGAATAGAGTTGTTCCTTTTTTCCGGGTTTGCCTGTATTCACTGCTGTACCGGAAATAGCGATGATGTGACGGTCAATGAGTCTATTTGTCATCTTTACGACTGTAGCCCAGGACATACCGCCCATTTCCGAGAGTTGAGCTTTAGAGAGAGCCTCATTTCTTCTGAGAAGTTCGATTATATTACGTTCGTTTAATGAAAAATTATAACTTGACATATTTTTATATAGCCCTGTAATATATTATACCGCGATGTGATGTTATTTTAAGTCAATCGTTGAGTTAATGCAAGAGATATATTTTTACTTTGAATTTTCTATTTCAATAAAGGCAGGGCTATGAGAGCGATAATGGTCATGTTCGATTCCTTGAACCGGCGAATGCTGCCCGCTTACGGATGTGACTGGACGCATGCACCGAATTTTAAAAGACTGCAGGATAAGACTGTTGTTTTTGACACTTGTTATGCAGGCAGTTTGCCCTGTATGCCCGCAAGACGGGAACTGCACACAGGCCGATATAATTTTCTCCATCGTGTCTGGGGGCCTCTTGAGCCCTTCGACGATTCAATGCCGCAGCTTTTAAAGGAAAACGGGGTCTACAGCCACCTCGTGACGGATCATTATCATTATTTTGAAGACGGCGGGGCGACCTATCATAACCGCTACAGCTCCTGGGAACTGATCCGCGGTCAGGAAGCGGACCCATGGAAAGGTGTTGTGAAAGCCGCCGGGATACCTGAAAACCGGATTGGAAGAAAAAACTATATGGCTGAACGGTTTTTCAGGAACCTGCCTTACATGAATACCGAGGAGAAACATCCGGCGGTTCGCACGTTCAACGCGGGAATGGAATTCCTAGCGACCAATCACCTCGAAGACAACTGGTTTCTTCAGATCGAAAGTTTTGATCCGCATGAACCGTTTTTCTCCAATGAGAAATACGAAAAACTGTATCCTCACTCCTATGACCGTCCGGAGTTCGATTGGCCGATTATCTGCGGGTTTCGGAGTCTCCCGATCAGGTGGAACATGCACGGAAGAAATACGCTTCGCTTTTGAGTCTCTGCGATGCCCAGCTCGGGAGAGTGCTTGATCTAATGGATGAGAAAGATATGTGGAAGGACACCCTTCTCATTGTGTGTACCGACCACGGATTCCTTCTCGGTGAGCATGGCTGGTGGGCGAAAAACGTCTCCTCTCTCCCTCTATTACAACGAAGTGTCTCACACCCCTCTTTTTATCTGGGACCCGAGAGCCGGGAAGAAGAAAAACGAGAGGCGGAAATCCCTTGTTCAGATGATCGATTTTGCTCCGACCCTTTTGGAATATTTTGGAATCGAAATTCCAAAGGATGTTCAGGGACAGAGTCTCACGGGTACGATAGCGGAAGATGAGCCCGTCCGCGATGCGGGGCTTTTCGGTATTTACAGCGGGCATGTCTGCTGTACGGACGGCCGGTATGTCTATATGCGCGCCCCGTCGACTCCGGAAAATCAGCCCATTAATAACTATACTGTTGTTCCGATGCACATGATGAAACGGTTCGAGGTCAGGGAATTGCAGACAGCGGAATTGGCAGGGCCCTTCAGCTTCACGAAGGGCTGTAAGGTCTTGAAAATGAAATATTTCGGCCGGCCGAAACAGATCGGGACCATTGATCCCTATTCTCAGGGGAATTTGCTTTTCGATCTGGAAAACGATCCAAAGCAGGAAAGTCCGGTGCCAAGATGATGTAGATCAAAAAATGATGATCCGTCATTTAGTCAGGCTTATGGTAGCAAACGATGCACCTTCCGACCAGTTCGAGAGGCTCGGACTGGAATCTGAACGCAGCGAAAAAAGATAAAGGAGTTGCAGTGGCATCATTATCATCGCGGAAACGGCATATAAAACGCATGGGAATTGAAGTCAGCGAACTGGGGTTCGGCGGCTGGGGTATAGGCGGGAGGTTTTGGGCACTGCAACACCGATCAAGGGCACTGAGGCTTTAGAGGCGTATCTGGAATCGGGCGGCAATTTCATCGACACCGCCGTCACATATGGAGAAAGCGAACGCACCATCGGGGCGGTACTGAAGGATCTGGGCCTCGGGAACTACGTCTATATCGCGACGAAGACGAAGAGCGGAGAGCCCGCGGAGACGGTGCCCCAGATCCGCAAGGACCTTGAAACGTCACTCAAAAACCTTGGACGCGATTACGTTGACATCCTTTATCTTCATATGCCTCCCGAAGACGATGATGTCATCGACATGGCATTAAATGAATGCGAGGCGTTGAAAAGGGAAGGGAAAATCCGGGGTATCGGTGCATCGGTCAAAGGGCCCGCAGTCACGGATGCTACCGTCTCCCTGTGCAGGAAATACATCGATACCGGCGGGTTGACGTCATTCAGCTCGTATACAGCATTCTACGCCAGCGGAATATTTCCGCAATACGGTACGCCGCGGAGAAAGGGGTCGGAATCGTCGTCCGCACGTCGCTTGAAAGCGGGTTTCTAACCGGAAAGTTTCAACCGGGTACCCGTTTCCCCGATGACGACCATCGTTCCCGGTGGAACGGCAGCGCTGACGATATAATCGCCGTCGTGGAAACTCTGGAGCGAAAACATCTCCGTCCACCCCTTGAAGGTATCGCGGAATTGGCGCTTTCCTTTGCACGGGAGCCGGAGGGAGTGATCAGTGTTATCGTTGGAGCGAAAAACGGGAATCAGGAATCAGCGAACATTGCGGCTTTCTTGAAGGACACACCGGATCCTGATCTAATCGGAAAATTAAAAAATGAATTCGGGAATTGTACGGATCTCTGTAATCCGTCGGAGTGAGAAAAATGATCGAAATTGTACTGTCGACATTGTCCGTCACGAACATCCTCCTCATCGTCCTCGGAGTCGTATGGGGAATCATCTTCGGAATGATCCCGGGATTGACCGCGACCCTTGCCGTAGTCGTCCTTATCCCCGCCACCTACGGTCTTGGGCCCGTCGCAGGCATTTCGATGCTGATAGGGATCTACATCGGCGGGGTCTCGGGCGGTCTGGTATCCGCAATTCTGATCGGCATGCCGGGAACCCCGTCATCGATTACGACTGTCTTCGACGGCTTCCCTATGGCGAAAAAGGGACTTGGCGAGAAGGCCCTCGGTATCGGGATCACGTCCAATCTGGTTGGTTCGCTTCTGGGCTGGATCTGCCTTGTCAGCATGGCGCCGGAGATCGCAAAGTTCGCCCTGAAGTTCGGGCCCTTTGAATATGCGGCAATCATCATTTTCGGCCTAACAGCCGTCATCAGTCTTTCGGGTGCGTCGATGCTGAAAGGTTTCGTCAT